>CAYPOT010000001.1:0-77353 GCA_964412455.1 uncultured Nitrospiraceae bacterium
TGGGTCTCGGACCAGATCGGACTGGATGAATACTTCGCCGAAGTCCTGCCCCAGGACAAAGCCGCCAAAGTGAAAGAGGTCCAGGGCCGGGGCGTGTTGACGGCCATGACCGGCGATGGGGTGAACGATGCCCCGGCGCTGGCGCAGGCTGATGTGGGCATCGCCATTGGCGCGGGCTCGGATGTGGCGGTGGAAACCGCAGACGTGATCCTGGTGCGGAGTAATCCGCTGGATGTCGTGGCCATCGTAAAGCTTTCCCGCGCCACGTATCGGAAGATGATCCAGAACCTTCTCTGGGCCACGGGCTACAACGTCGTCGCCATTCCTCTGGCCGCCGGAGCGCTGTACGCATGGGGCGTGCTGCTCAGTCCCGCCATGGGAGCGGTGCTGATGTCCGCGAGCACGGTGATCGTGGCCATCAACGCGCGGTTGCTGAGACTGAAGACAGAGGCTAAATCTGAAGGCAAGGACGAACCTAAACCTGAAGCCAAAGCTGCGGCTCAGCCTGAAGCCAAAGCGGGGCCTAAAACCGGAACCAAAGCAGAGCCTAAGCCCGAAGCGAAAGCCGAACCTCAGGCTGATGCCAAAGACAAGCCTAAAGCTGAAGTCAAGGCTGAACCTAATCCTGAGACCAAAGCCGGGTCGAAACCTAAAGTTAAAGTAGAGCCACCGTCCGATTTAACGCCGGAGCTCGTCAAGCGAGTCCATGAACTCTACGAGGAGCTGGGGCGCGAGGATGTTCGAGCAGTTCAAGCCTGGGATAAGTCGGAGCAGGAGACTCGAAAAGATGAAGTCAAGGCCGAGCCTAAGCCAGAGGTCAAAACAGTGCCCAAGCCTGAAGTTAAAGTAGCGCCTAAGGCAGAAGTCAAAGCAGAACCTGAGACTAAAGCCAAGAACGAGTCTAAACCTGAAACAAAGGCCAAGCCTAAGGCTAAAGCCAAAAAATGATCAATAAGGAAGAGGACATTAAGAGCTCTTATTTCAATATGACATTGAGTCTGTCCCTTGATAAGGTTATTGCCGGTAGATGACATGATACATCCGATGAAAACCGCTTTTATCCGTTTTATCTCACGATATTCGGCGGCGGCAGGTTCGTTGCTTCTGTTGCTGATATTGTTTAACGCCGCTGTTGCATGGGCGGCGTCAGGTGAAAAACGATATGTCGGAGCGAAGCGATGCGGAACATGTCATGCCAAGGAATATGGAGAGTGGAAGCATTCCGGACACGCCCGGATACTTCGCAAAGCGTCTGATCCCGAGGTCAGAAATATTCCGCTGCCGGCGGGTTATACGAGGAAAAACATTTCATACGTCATCGGCGGTTTCAGATGGAAGGCGTTGTTCCTCGACCGGGACGGATATCTTGTCACGTCCACGCCGAAAGGGATCGGGAAAAACCAATATAACCTGAAGGATGAAAAATGGGTCGACTACCTGCCCGGTCAGAAGATCCCCTATGACTGCGGCGGGTGTCACACAACAGGGTATTCGGCTCAAGGCCGACAGAATGGGCTCAAGGGGATCATTGGAACATGGAAAGGGGAAGGAATACAGTGCGAGGCTTGTCACGGCCCCGGCTCGGCCCATGTTGCTTCAACGTTGAAAGCCGACATCAACGTGGATCGAAGCGTCTGTTCCCGGTGCCATGAGTCAAAGCCGGTGGAAACTGTTCGGGTTCGGGACGGCTTTCTGACACCCTATTCCGAAGTCAACCAGTTGATGAAAAGCACGATGAGGCATCTCGCCTGCATCGACTGCCATGATCCCCATCCTTCAGCGGAGCATTCCATAAAACAGACGTGCGAAGGATGCCATCAACGGATAGCGAGAAGCTTCAACACGAGTTTTATGAACAGGGTTGGCGTTACCTGTATGGATTGCCACATGGCACCTGCCGGTGTAGTAGCGGAGGGTGACAGAAAAAAATATCGAGGCGACCTCAAGAGCCATATTTTTAAAATCGAGCGTGCAAAGGAATTTCCGGATAAAGCGGTGAACGGCCACAGGATAAATCCCGGATACTTAAGCGTTGAATATGCCTGCCTGAGATGTCATGACCTTTTCGAAGACCGGAAGTGGGCGGTGCTTTATGCCCCGAGCGCCCACAAAATAAAGGTCACCAATAACATCAAGATCATGCGCTTTCAGACCGTTTCGACCTCCATCGGATTTTTATTCGCGATCGCGGCGCTTTTGTCCGCCCTCTCGCTCAAAAACCTGCTCTGGCCGTTGTCCAACAAACAAATAATGCTGAGCATTCACAAGCATTCCGTTTGGATCACGTTTTCCGTTTATGTATTTATCTCTTTTTCCTGTATTTATTTTCATTTTCCCCTTGAGCAGCCATCACATGCGCTAAATCTCGGATGGTTTATCATACACATGATATCCGGAGCGCTCGGGCTGGTTCTGTATGGAGGTAAAATCATTACGGTAAGAATATATAAGAAAGGATGGGCATATCAGGGGGTTCTTTGGGGAGCAGCCCTGTTTATCTTCTGGCTCATACAATACATCACCGTCCTGCTCCATTTTTTCAATTTGCTGGAGGTGTAAATACGTAATATGCCATACACGCTTAGAACAGTGACAGAGTATACGGAAATATTCATTTCCGGCAAATGAAAGGGAATATGATCATGAAAACAAAGAAAATGTCTGAAAAGAGCATTGTTCGGGAGGTAAAAAAGGGGTTTGAGGAGAACATCGCCGCGAAAACGGAAAAGATGAAGGTGCCGGATAATTCATTGTCGCCCGATCTGCTGCGAAAGATGAACGCCTATTGGCGCGCCGCCAATTACCTGTCAATCGGCCAGATATACCTCTATGACAATCCGATGCTGAAAAAACCGTTAAAGCGGGAGCACGTGAAGCCGCGACTGCTGGGCCATTTCGGTACGACGCCCGGGCTGAACCTTATTTATGTCCATCTCAACCGGATCATAAAACAGTATGACCTGAACACGATTTATATCACGGGCCCTGGGCATGGCGGGCCGGGATTGGTGGCCAACACGTATCTGGAAGGCACCTACAGCGAGTTGTACCCGAACATAACCCAAGACGAACAGGGCATGAAGAAGCTCTTCACCCAGTTCTCTTTTCCCGGCGGCATCCCCAGCCACACGGCGCCCGAAACACCAGGGTCCATTCATGAAGGCGGCGAACTCGGTTATTCTTTGTCCCATGCCTACGGCGCGGCATTCGATAATCCCGACCTGCTGGTCGCCTGTGTGGTGGGCGACGGCGAGGCGGAAACCGGCCCGCTGGCCACCAGTTGGCACTCGAATAAATTTCTCAATCCCGTCATTGACGGGGCCGTGCTGCCGATCCTGCATTTGAACGGCTACAAGATCGCCGGTCCCACCGTGCTGGGCCGCATCGATCACGAGGAATTGGACCAGCTCTTCCGGGGTTACGGTTACAAGCCCTATTTCGTTGAGGGAGACGATCCCCTGAAGGTCCATCAGCGTCTGGCTGCGACACTCGATACGGTCGTCGCGGAGATCAAAGACATTCAGAATAGGGCGCGTACCAAAGGATTCAGGAAGCGTCCGCAGTGGCCGATGATAATTTTACGCACACCGAAAGGCTGGACGTGCCCGAAGGTGGTTGATGGACTGCCCATCGAAGGCACGTTTCGCGCGCACCAGGTGCCGGTTACCGATTTCGCGACGAAACCCAAACACCTGAAAATCCTTGAACAATGGATGAAGAGTTATAAGGCTGAGGAGTTATTTGACAAGAGCGGCAGGCTCATTCCTGAACTGGCTGAACTGGCCCCCAAAGGAGAGCGGCGCATGGGAGCTAACCCCCATGCCAATGGAGGCCTTCTCCTGAAGGAGCTGAAAATGCCGGATTTCCGCGACTACGCGGTCAAAGTACCGAAGCCCGGCGGCCTGGAAGCGGAAAGCACGCGAGTCCAGGGAGAGTTCATCCGTGATGTGCTCAAGCTCAACACCGAGTCGCGCAATTTCCGCGTTTTCAGCCCGGACGAAACCGCGTCGAACCGCTGGACCAACCTCTTCGAGATCACGGACCGGAGCTCGACCGCGGAAATCATTAAGATCGACGACCATGTCGCGCCTGACGGCCGGGTGATGGAGATGCTGAGCGAGCACCAGTGCGAGGGCTGGCTGGAAGGCTACCTCCTGACCGGGAGGCACGGCTTTTTCTCGTGCTACGAAGCGTTCATCCACATCATCGATTCGATGTTCAACCAGCACGCAAAGTGGCTCAAGGTGGCGGGCGAGATCCCGTGGCGAAGGCCGATCGCATCCCTGAACTACCTGCTCTCGTCGCACGTGTGGCGGCAGGACCACAATGGATTCAGCCACCAGGACCCGGGGTTCATCGACCACGTGGTGAACAAGAAGGCGGAGATCATCCGCGTGTATCTGCCTCCGGACGCCAACACCCTGCTGTCGGTCACCGACCATTGCCTCCGCAGCCGCAATTACGTCAATGTTATCGTCGCGGGCAAACAGCCTGAACTCCAATGGCTGGATATGGATGCAGCCATCAAGCACTGCACGGCCGGGCTCGGCATCTGGGAATGGGCCAGCAACGACAAGGGCGGCGATCCCGACGTGGTGATGGCCTGCTGCGGCGACGTGCCGACCCTGGAAACGCTTGCCGCTGTCGAGGTCCTGCGGCAGCACTTCCCGGAACTGAAGATCCGAGTCATCAACGTGGTGGACCTGATGACGCTCCAGCCGCGGAGCGAGCATCCGCACGGGTTGAGCGATAAGGATTTTGATGTCCTCTTCACCAGGGACAAGCCGATCATCTTCGCCTTCCACGGCTATCCCTGGCTGATCCATCGCCTTGCATATCGCCGGACCAATCATGACAATCTCCACGTACGCGGGTACAAGGAGAACGGAACGACCACCACGCCCTTCGATATGGTGGTGTTGAACGATCTCGACCGATTTCACCTGGCCGGCGACGTGATCGACCGTGTGCCCGGTCTGGGTTCAAGGGCAGCATACGCCAAACAGTTCCTTCGCGACAAACTGCTGGACCACAAGGCATACATCGAGAAGCACGGCCAGGACATGCCGGAGATCCGCAACTGGAAGTGGAAAGGATGATCAGTTGTGCAGGCAGCGGTTGCGCGGACCGCCCGAGGGCGGAGAAAGATTGGGCCAGATGAACATGCGAAACCGGCTTGAACAAAAAACCCGCAAGGTCTGGGCGCTGCTCAAGCTCGCCGTTAAAAAGTTCTTTCAGATCGACGGGACACATTGGGCGGAAGCCTTCGCCTACAATGCGTTCTTCTCGCTGTTTCCCTTGATGGTCCTGTTTGTCACGATTTTCTCGTTCTTCGTTGCCCGGGACCGGGCAGGGAAAGAGGTCATTGCCTACATGGAAAGCTACATCCCGATCAGCGGGGAGATGCAAGCTTACATCTTTGACACCATCGGCGGCGTGATCACGGCGCGCGGGCAGGCGGGCGTTGTCGCGTTTTTCATCCTGGTCTGGGTCGCCCTCCAGTGCTTCACCACCCTCATCAGCGCGACCAACCACGCCTGGGGCGCCAAAGGGTACAACTGGTGGCGGCTGCCGATGAAAAGTCTGGCGCTGCTCGGCACCACGGCGGGCGCCGTTCTCCTGGGCATGGCGGCGCCCATGCTGGTGAAAATTGTGAACGAACGGTTTTTTCCTGTGCAGGATTTTCGTTCCTGGGTCTCTGCCGCGGGGCGCTTTGTCATCCCTTTGCTGGTGGTGTTCCTCAGCCTGAGCCTGTTTTACAAGCTGGCGCCTCGGCGGGAGACGCGGTTTGCCGAAGTGTGGGTCGCCGCCCTGTGCGCCACGGTCCTTTTACAGGTGGCCAATAGTCTCTTCGCGAGCTACCTCAAGAACTTCGCCACGCTCAACGCGGTCTATGGAGTGTTTGGCGGGATCATGGCATTGTTGCTGTGGATCTACCTTTCAGGATGCATTTTTATCTTCGGCGCCTGTCAGTGCGCCGCTCAGGCTGAAGGGCGTTCATCGCCGGCAATAACAAGCGTGGCAAGCAAAAAAAAGGAGAGTTGAACCATGAACACACAAAGAAAAAGTCTGAACATGGCATCTCCGCGAAAAATAGACGTCTCTTGGCGCGGCAAGCTACCGGAGGGTCGGATTTATGTCACTGACAACAGGTCGTGCGTGATTGATCTTATACGGATACGCGTGGAGTCGGGGCGAAACACGGAAAGAGAACCGGCGGGAGCAGAAGACGTCTGTGAACTGACGGTGGCGAAGCGGCAGCAAACATGAAGAACAAAACCGGTTCTTCTAGCCTCGGCTCGGTGGTCGCGGTGCGCGGCAGTGTCGTGGATATACGGTTCGATGCGCATTTGCCGCCCATCTACTCGCTGCTGCATGCGAAGGAGGGGGAAATTGCCATTGAGGTTTTAGCTCAACTCGACGCGCATCATGTGCGCGGTATCGCGCTGACCCCCACTCAGGGCCTCGCCCGCGGCATGGCGGTGGAAGACACGGGCGGGCCGCTTATGGCGCCGGTCGGCAGGGGAATTCTCTCGCGCATGTTCGACGTCTTCGGGAACGCCATCGACCGCCAGGCGGCGCCGACGGAGGTCGAGTGGCGCACCGTCCATCAAGCCCCGCCGGCGCTGGCACGGCGTTCCACCAAATCCGAGATCTTCGAGACGGGGATCAAGGTCATCGATGTGCTGATGCCGCTCGAGCGCGGCGGCAAAGCCGGCCTGTTCGGCGGGGCGGGCGTGGGCAAGACGGTGCTGCTCACCGAAATGATCCACAACATGATCGGGCACCAGGAGGGCGTTAGCATATTTTGCGGCATCGGCGAACGTTGCCGCGAAGGCGAGGAGCTTTACCGTGAGATGAAGGAAGCCGGCGTGCTGCCGAACATGGTGATGGTCTTCGGACAGATGAACGAGCCGCCGGGCAGCCGGTTCCGCGTGGGCCATGCGGCGCTGACGATGGCCGAATATTTCCGTGACGATGAACAGCGCGACGTGCTGCTGCTCATCGACAATATTTACCGGTTCATCCAGGCCGGCTCGGAAGTGTCCGGCCTGATGGGCCAAATGCCGTCGCGCCTGGGCTATCAGCCCACGATGGGCACGGAGTTGTCGCGGCTGGAGGAGCGCATCGCCAACACCGATACAGGCGCCATCACCTCGATCCAGGCGGTGTATGTGCCGGCCGACGATTTCACCGATCCGGCGGCGGTGCACACGTTCGGGCATCTGTCGGCATCCATTGTGCTCTCGCGCAAGCGCGCCAGCGAGGGGCTTTATCCGGCCATCGACCCGCTGCAATCCAGCTCCAAAATGGCAACGCCGGGCATCGTAGGCGCGCGGCATTACGGCTTGGCGCAGGAGATCCGGCGGACGCTCGCGCAATACGCGGAACTCAAGGACATCATTGCCATGCTCGGCCTTGAGCAGCTTTCGCCGGAGGACCGCAATGTGGTCGCCCGCGCCCGGCGGCTGGAGCGGTTCCTCACCCAGCCCTTTTTCACGACCGAGCAGTTCACCGGCCTCACAGGAAAGCTCGTCAGCCTCAAGGACGCGCTGGACGGCTGTGAGCGGATCCTGCGCGATGAATTCAAAGACTACCCGGAGAGCGCGCTCTACATGATCGGGGCGGTTGACGAAGCGAAAGAAAAAGCGAAAGCGGGCAAGAGCGCAGACCAGGACAGGACACAGTCCGAATCCAAAACCGAGGTCGAACATGCAGCCGACACTCATGAATCTTAAGATCCTCCTGCCGTTCCGGGTCTTCGCCGATAAAACCGGCGTGGAGCGCATTGTTGCA
Organism: uncultured Nitrospiraceae bacterium; assembly: GCA_964412455.1. Taxonomy (GTDB): domain Bacteria; phylum Nitrospirota; class UBA9217; order UBA9217; family UBA9217; genus JAAXXJ01. The sequence goes on from CAYPOT010000001.1 coordinate 7,798, forward strand.
GAGACACGCGAGGGTTCGTTCGGGCTCCTGCCGCGCCGATTAGACTGCGTAGCCGCGCTCACGCCCGGGATACTGATCTACGAAAACGATGCGGAGGGCGAGGTCTATGTGGCCGTCGATGAAGGGGTGCTGGTCAAGAGCGGCCTGGAGGTGTTCGTCTCCGTGCGCAACGCGATCAGCGGAACGGATCTCGGCGCGTTGCGCGATTCGGTGGAGCGGGAGTTTCTTAGCCTGAACGAACGGGAGCAGAGCGTCCGCTCGGTGATGGCGAAAATGGAGAGCGGTTTCATTCGCCGCCTGGCGGCGTTTCATCATGAGTGAAAAACCGGAAATCAAGAGCGGCAAGGACCGGACTGCGTTCAGCCGGGAGGTCGGCGCGAAGGCGGCGCGCAAGCTCAAGGCGCAGCGTAACGTCACGCAGGGAGTCTGGTTTGGCCTGGGCATGATGGGCCTGATCGGATGGTCGGTGGTGGTGCCGACGCTGCTCGGCGCAGCGCTTGGTCTCTGGCTGGACAAGCGCTATCCGGGAAGCCATTCCTGGACGCTTATGCTGCTGGTTGCCGGCCTTGCGATCGGGTGCTGGAACGCGTGGCATTGGGTGTCAAAGCAAGACAAGGAAATGCAGGAGGAACAGGAGGATAACGATGAATGAAAATCTGATGCTGGTGTCGGCGTGGGTGGCGGGTGTTGTGCTCGGCGCGATATTCTTCGGCGGCCTTTGGTGGACGGTGCGGAAGGGGGTTTCGTCCCAACAGCCCGCGCTGTGGTTCTTCGGCAGCTTGCTGCTGCGGATGAGCATTGCACTGGCCGGTTTTTATTTTGTCTCCGGCGGTCATTGGGGGCGGCTGCTGCTGTGTCTGCTTGGATTTGCTATCGCGCGTTTCATCGTGACGCGGCTTGCCGGCCCGCCAATCGAACGACTTAACTCCCCGGAAAAGGAGGCCGGTCATGCGTCTTAGTCCCGATGAGATCATCTTCTGGCAACAGGGGCCTTTCAAGCTCAACGCCACCATTGTGTTCACCTGGGGACTGATGCTCGTGCTGGCCGTCGGTTCAAAACTCATCACGCGAAAACTTTCCACGGGTCTGGCGCGTTCCCACTGGCAGAACCTTCTGGAGATCGTCGTCACGGGCATCGAGAAACAAATTGAAGAGGTAGGCTTGAGTCAGCCGAATAAATATCTCGGCTTTCTGGGCACGCTCTTCCTGTTCGTCGCCGCAGCCAGCATCTCCACCGTCGTTCCCGGATACGAGCCGCCGACGGGCTCGCTCTCGACCACGGTTGCGCTCGCGCTGTGCGTGTTTGTGGCCGTGCCGTTCTTCGGCATCGAGGAACAAGGGGTGGGAAACTACCTTAAATCCTATGTGAAGCCGACGTTCATCATGCTGCCCTTTAACATCATCAGCGAACTTTCGCGGACACTAGCGTTGGCCGTCCGATTGTTCGGCAACATGATGAGCGGGGCGATGATCATCGCTATCCTGGTCACTATTACGCCCTTCATCTTCCCGGTCATCATGACGCTGCTTGGCCTGCTCACCGGCATGGTGCAGGCCTACATCTTCTTTATCCTGGCCACGGTTTACATCGCGGCAGCCACGCGCGTCCGTAAGCCAAAGCCCGGACCCGAGGTAAAACTGTGAAGCATAATCTACAGCAACAACAAAAGGAGACACTATGGATAGCATGACTATTATCGCGGTAGCATCAATTGTCACCGCCGGCATTACCACCGGCTTCGGCACCATGGCCCCGGCGTTGGGCGAGGGGAGGGCGGTCGCGACGGCGCTCTCTTCTCTGGCCCAGCAGCCTGATGCCTCAGCCACCATCACCCGGACCTTGTTCGTGGGCCTGGCGATGATCGAGTCCACGGCCATTTACTGCTTCGTGGTCTCGATGATCCTCATCTTCGCCAACCCGTTCTGGAACCACGTCATTGCCCAGGGCGCGGGAAAGTAAGCCTATGTTGATCGATTGGTTCACCATCGTTGCGCAGGCACTCAACTTTCTCATCCTGGTGTGGTTGTTGAAGCGCTTCCTGTACAAACCCATCCTCCACGCCATCGACGAGCGGGAGAAGAGGATCGCCGCGGAACTCGCGAACGCCGACAAGAATAAGGCCGAAGCCCAAAAGGAGCGCGACGAGTTTCAGCATAAGAACGAGGAGTTCGACCGGGAACGTGCCGCGCTGTTGAGCAAGGCGACGGACGAGGCGCAGGACGAACGTCAGCGGCTCCTCGATGAAGCGCGGAAGGCCGCCGCGGCCTTGGCTGCCAAACGGATGGAAACGCTGAGAAAGAGCGAACAGAACTTATATCAGGAAATCAGCCGCCGGACACAACAGGAAGTATTCGCCATCGCGCGAAAGGCGTTGACGGATCTCGCCGGGAAGAGTCTGGAAGAACGCCTGGGCGAGGTGTTCACCCGCCGCTTGCGGGAGATGGACAGCCAGGCGAAAGCAAGCCTCGCCGAGGCCCTTAAGAAAGCGTCGGAACCCGCGCTCGTGCGCAGCGCTTTTGACCTGCCCGCGGAGCAACGCGCGGCGATACAAAAAGCGCTCAACGAAACGTTCTCGGCCAAGATCCATATCCGGTTCGAAACCGCGCCGGACCTGATCAGCGGCATTGAACTAAGCACGAATGGACAAAAGGTGGCGTGGAGCATCGCGGATTACCTGTCGTCACTGGAAGAAGGCGTCACTGAACTTCTGAAAGAGAAGGACAAACCTGAAACCAAAGCCGGGCCTGAACCTGAAGAACTGAAACCCGAAACGGAGAACTAATGAACAGTGCGCCGGAAAGCCTCCAGAACATTTTCGACAGCGCGTTTGACGGCATAAGCCGGGTGCGGGAAGCATTCACGCCGCAATTGTTGCCACGAGAGGTGGGGACGATCACCAGTGTCGCCACCGGCATCGCGAAGGTGTCGGGTCTTCCCAACGTGGGCTTTGATGAATTGGTGACGTTTCCGGGCGAGGTGCCCGGCATTGCGTTCAACGTGGACGCGGAAGAGATCGGCGTCGTTCTGCTCGGCGAATACTGGCATCTCCACGCGGGAGATGAGGTACGTCGCACGGGCCGGGTCATGGACGTGGCTGTGGGCGAGGGATTGCTGGGGCGCGTCATCGACCCGCTCGGCCGGCCGCTCGATGGCGACGGGCCGGTGGCCGCAGGCCCGCGCCTGCCGATCGAACGCCCCGCCCCACCCATCATGGACCGCGCGCCCGTAACAGCGCCTCTCCAGACCGGCATCAAAGTCATCGATGCGCTCATTCCCGTCGGGCGCGGTCAGCGCGAGTTGATCCTCGGCGACCGCCAGACGGGCAAAACCGCCATTGCGATCGACACCATCCTCAACCAGCGGGGCCGGAATGTCCTGTGCGTTTATTGCGCCATCGGTCAGCGCGCGTCCGCCGTGGCGAAGGCCGTGGCAACCTTGCGGGAAAAGGGGGCGATGGATTATACCGTCCTCGTCGTGACCGAGGGCAACGACCCGCCGGGTCTCGCGTACATCGCTCCGTACGCCGCGACCAGCATCGCGGAGTATTTCATGGAAGCGGGCCGGGATGTGCTGATCGTTTACGACGACCTCACCCATCACGCTCGCGCCTACCGCGAACTCTCTCTCTTGCTGCGCCGTCCGCCCGGCCGCGAAGCGTTTCCCGGTGACATATTTTATATCCACTCGAGGCTGCTGGAACGAGCCACGCACTTGCGTAAGGAACTCGGCGGCGGCTCCCTCACCGCGCTGCCCATTATCGAAACCGAAGCGCAGAACATTTCCGCCTATATCCCGACCAACTTGATCTCCATCACGGATGGGCAGATCTACCTCTCGCCGACGCTGTTCGAATTGGGCGTGCTGCCCGCGGTCGATGTCGGTAAATCCGTTTCGCGCGTGGGCGGCAAGGCGCAGCGGTCGGCCTACCGCGCGGTGGCGGGAGACCTCAAGCTCGCCTACGCGCAGTTTGAGGAACTCGAGACCTTTGCCCGGTTCGGCGCACGCCTGGATGAAGACACCCGCAGGATCATCGAGCATGGACAACGGATCCGCGCCTGTCTCAAACAGCAGGAATCCGCCGCCGTGTCCGTGCCCGCGCAGATCGCCATCCTGCTGGCGTTGACCGCGGAACTCTTCGACAACGTGCCGCTTGACCGGATGGCGGACGCCGAGCGCGCCGTGCATGAGGCGGCGGCGGATATCCCGGACGAAGTACGCGGGCGCCTGGATAGCTCCGAAAAATTGAGCGACGAGGATCGTGAAACGATCATCCAGATCGCCCGCAAAGCGCTCGAGGCGTTCCTGGCCGAACCGGACTCCAGGTCCGAGCCGGAACAAGGGCCCGAAGAGCGGCACAAACCTGAAGCGAAAGCCGGGTTCAAATCCGGAACAACGCCGGATGAGACCAGGGCTGATCCCCAAACCAATGCTTCACCAAAGGAGAAGTCATGATAAATTTGCTTACCATCGAATCGCCGGCAGAGTTGGCAGCGGCTCTTCAGCCGCCGTGTCTCTCGCTGTACCAGCCGACCCATCGGCGCAGTCCCGAGAATCAGCAGGACCCGATCCGGTTTCGCAATCTGGTAAAGGAGCTGGAGTCATCACTTCGGCAGAAGTATCCGAAAGTCGAGACCCGGCTCCTGTTGGAACCGTTTGAAGCCCTCGCCCGCGATCATGTCTTCTGGACCCACACGCTGGATGGCCTGGCCGTGCTGGGCGGGCCGGGGCTGTTTCGCGTGTTCCGGCTGCAACGGCCGGTCGCCGAATTGGTCGTCGTGGCCGACAGCTTTCACACCAAGCCCCTGCGACGCTTTCTGCAATCAGTCGATCGCTATCAGGTCCTGGGATTAAGCCTTCGCCGGATCCAGCTTTTCGAGGGGAACCGCGACGCGCTCGACGAGATCGATCCGGCGCCGGGCGTCCCGCGGACGATGACCGAGGCGCTGGGCGATGAACTGACCGATTCGCATTCGACCGTCGCCTCCTACGGCGGCGTCGGCGTGGACAGCATGGCCATGCACCACGGCCACGGCGGGAAGAAGGATCAGGCAAACAACGACGCGGAGCGGTTTTTTCGCGCCATCGACCGCGCGGTACTCGAGCGCCATTCCCGGCCCTCGGGCCTGCCGCTGATCCTGGCGGCGCTGCCGGAGCACCATCATCTTTTCCGTCAAGTCAGCCATAACCCGTTTCTGATAGCTGATGGCCTCACGATCAATCCCGATACCCTGCCGATCGATGAACTTCGGGAACGCGCCTGGCAAGTCGTCGAGCCGCAGTATCAAGCGCAAATGGCGACACTGGCCGACGAGTTCGCAGTTGCGAAATCCAAGGGGCTTGGCAGTGACGACCTGGCGGAGGTTGCCCGGGAGGCGGCCACCGGGCGGGTAGCCACGCTGCTGATCGAGGCCGACCGCCAGATAGCCGGCCGGCTCGACGACGAGACGGGTCGGATCGAACACGCTGATCTGAGCCACTTGCAGGTCGATGACCTGCTCGACGATCTGGGCGAGTTGGTAGTGAAGATGGGCGGCCGGGTCCTGGTCATTCCGGCCGAGCGGATGCCGGGACGGACGGGACTGGCCGCCAGCTACCGGTATTAAACAATCACAAAAGGAAAGCGCCATGCAAATCCAGGTAAATACCGACCGTAACATCAAAGAGCACGAGGCGCCGGCCGCTCAGGTAAGCGGCGCAGTGGAAAGCGCCCTGAGTCGATTCAGCGATCACATAACGCGAGTGGAGGTCCACCTGGGCGACGAGAACAGCGACAAGAAGGCCGGCCATGACAGCATGCGTTGCATGATGGAAGCCCGCCTCGAGGGCCGCCGACCCGTCGCGGTCACGCACCAGGCAGCGACCCTGGACCTGGCCGTCAACGGCGCCGCGGACAAGCTGACCGGATTGATCGAGCGCACGCTCGGGCGGCTGCGAGAGCAACAGAGTGACCGAACAGACCCTGATCCGTCCGCACTTGAACCGGAACTCGAGGAGGATTCATGAGCGACACCACGGCGAGTCTGCGCCGAAAGATCAACGGAGCAGGGGACCTCCAATCCGTTGTCCGTACGATGAAGGCCGTGGCCGCATCGAGCATCGGACAATACGAGCAATCGGTGCGCGCGTTAGGGGACTACTATCGCACGGTGGAACTGGGGTTGGGCGTCTGTTTCCGGGGCGCCGGTTCTGCGGCATTGATGACTGGAGAGGCAAAACAAATGGATGCGGGTGCGATCGGCGCGGTCGTGTTCGGTTCGGACCAGGGACTGGTGGGCCAGTTCAACGATGTGGTGGCCGATTATGCTGTCAAGACGCTGGCGGCTCTGCCGGGGGAGCCCCGGGTCTGGGCCGTAGGCGAGCGCGTTCATGCGCGCCTGGAGGACGCGGGCCTGCCGTCGATCGGACTCTACGCCGTGCCGAACTCCGTCAAGGCCATCACCCCGCTCGTCGGGCGGATTCTCATGGAGAGCGAGGCGCGACGCGGCCGGGAGGAGATCGCGGAACTCCACCTCTTCTACAACCGCCCCGAGAACGGGGCGGTCTATGCGCCCGTCAGTCAGCGACTGCTGCCGCTGGACGAAAGCTGGCGGCGCAGGCTGGCCAAGCTTCCCTGGCCGACGGGAAACCTGCCCGAGGTCATGAGCGGCGGCACCGTGACCTTGCGGGCGCTCATCCGCGAATATCTTTTCGTCTCGCTCTTTCGGGCGTGCGCCGAATCCCTCGCGAGCGAGAACGCGAGCCGCCTGGCGGCGATGCAACGCGCCGACAAAAATATCGTCGAATTGCTGGAGGATCTCAACGGAAAATTCCATCGTTTGCGCCAGAGCGGCATCGACGAGGAACTGTTCGACGTCATTTCCGGCTTCGAAGCGCTGAGCGCGGAGAAGAAATAATGTGGATTGCCTGAGCGCATGACCGTGCGTTTCGTTGATACAGTACAGTAAGGAAACCAATACGCCACGAAGGAGGACGAGGAAGATGAAAAGACCACTGGTGTTTTAGCGGTTATGTTTGTTTTGAGTACCAGGCATTTGCCCAGATGGGCGCCGGTCAAGGTGGTGGCATGATGGACCATGGCTGGGGGTGGGGCATGGGCTAGGGAGGGGGCCTCGTGATCATTTTCGTGATCCTCGTTGTTGCGGGTGTGGTGTATATGATGAAGCGAAAGTAGAATAAGATCTGTATCGTGTTCGGGCTATCTAGCGCCCTTGCTTCGATCAGGCAGGACAAGGTTATGGCAATCCGGCTATCGGGATGGGTGCTGGAGCAAAGAGAGAGGCCGGAAGGTAGGTGAATTCTGTGGAGTGGGCGCATACCCCGCAGCTTGCTGCAGGGAGCTTCAATAGCGAATTGCGAGAAAAGTTTTTTGCAAGAAAGGTCGCATCGGCGGTGCAAACAATAAAAATAATACAGGGCGGAATACAATGAAAAAGATAGTAGCAATAAGCCTGGTAGTCCTGATGTTGACGGCAACCTATTGCTTTGCCCAGACGGACAGCGGCATGAAGGGGCCAGCAAACGGGGGAGAGGGATCATCCGTGTGTGAAGATGGACGAAGGGATGATGAAACAAAATGCTCCATTCCACGGCTGACAGCCGGAGGGATGGACGACGCTTTTTTTATTGCGAGAGCCCTTAATGTGATAAAATAACGCATCTTCAATTGTATAGCGAAAGATACGACGGTCTCATAAGAAGTCCAGAACAGCTTTCTGTACGTCATTCCCGTGGAAACGGGGATCCAGTCTTGTTTAAAGTATTTTGGGGCACTGGATACCCGCTTGCGCGGGTATGACGACTTTGGTGGGCGCATTATCAATGCGAGCGGGAGGGAAGATGGCCAAGAAGCGATCACCGGCAGGGCCTCCGTCGAAAAAGGTCAAAAAAGCGTTGCCTCTCAAAAAGGGCCCGATCGCCGGCAAAGGCGGAAAGAACACCACGCCGGCAAAAGCGTCTTCCAAACGCACGGCCAGCCCGGCAATAGAACGTCAGCCTGATGAACAAGCCCGATCGGACAGGAACGCGTTCCTCGTTGTCGGGGTCGGCGCCTCAGCGGGCGGGCTGGAAGCGTTCACGATGCTGTTGAAGAACATTCCGCCGCATACGGGCATGGCGTTCGTGCTCGTGCAGCACCTTGCCCCCGCCAAAGACAGTATTTTGACCGATCTCCTTTCGAAAGCGACCTCCCTGCCGGTGCATGAGGTACGGGAAGGCATGGCCATAGAACCTGACCATGTCTACGTCATCCCGCCCAATGCGTTCATGACCATTTTTCACGGCGTGCTCCGGCTTTCTCCGCGCGCCGAATCTCCCGTCCAGCACATGCCTATTGATTCGTTTTTCCGGTCGCTTGCCGAGGACCAGGGACAGCATGCCGTCGGCATCATCCTTTCCGGGACCGGCTCCGACGGTTCTCTGGGCATCCGGGCAATAAAGGCCGAGGGAGGGATCGTCCTGGCGCAGGACGGATCGGCAAAATACGACGGCATGCCCAAAAGCGCCGTTGCGACCGGCTCGGTCGATTATATCCTGCCCCCGGAAAAGATGGCCGCCGAGCTGGCGCGGATCAGCCGCCATCCCTTCCTGACCGTCCACCCGGCCGTGAAGACCGGCCCGCTGCTTCAGGCAGGGGAGAACGATCTGAGCAAGATATTCATGCGGATCAGGACGGCCACGGGCGTTGATTTCACCTATTACAAACAGGCAACGGTGCTGCGCAGGATCAACCGGCGCATGCTCCTGCACAAGATCGATAAATTGGAACACTACGTCCGTTATCTGCAGGAGAACCCCAAGGAAGCCGGGGTCCTGTACCAGGACATCCTCATCAACGTCACCTCTTTTTTCCGGGACCCGGTGACGTTCACCGCGCTGAAGAACGTCGTGTTCCCACGATTCATTGAAAAAAGACCATCTGACACCCCGCTCCGGGTATGGGTCCCGGGATGCTCGACCGGAGAGGAGGCCTACTCGATCGCTATGTGTTTCGCGGAATTCTGCGAAGAGCGGGGCGTTTCCCATCCGATCCAGTTCTTCGCGTCCGACATCGACGAAGCGGCGATCGACAAGGCCCGCCAGGGCCTTTACCCGGACACCATCGCGCAGGACGTCTCGCCGGAACGGCTCCGGCGTTTTTTTGTAAAGACGGAGCAAGGATACCATGTCAGCAAACCGATCAGGGAACAGTGCGTATTTGCCCGTCAGAACCTGGTCAAAGACCCGCCGTTCTCAAGGATGGACCTGATCAGCTGCAGGAACCTGATGATCTACTTCGGCCCGGTGCTGCAGAAAAAGGTGCTCCCGATCCTGCACTATGCCCTCAATCCTTCGGGATACCTCATGCTCGGGAGGTCCGAGTCCATCGGCGAGTTTGCGAACCTGTTTTCCCTGGTCGACAAGAACAGCAGGATCTATTCCAAGAAGACCGCATTGCAGGGACTGCGCCTCGACGCGGATCTGGGGCCTGTCCGGGAAAGGGCCGACATGAAAAAGAAGAAAGATGATCATGCCGCAGGCGGGACCGACATCCAGAAGGAAGCGGACAGCATCATCCTGAGCAGATACAGCCCCCCGGGTCTGGTCATTAACGAGGACATGGATATCCTGCAATTCCGCGGGAACATCAGCCCCTATCTGAGGCCCCAGCCCGGCAAAGCCAGCCTCAATCTCATGAAGATGGCGGGTGAAAGCCTTGCCATGGAACTGCGGGTCCTCATCCGCCAGGCCGCCGGAAAGGACGCTTCCGCCAGAAAAGAAGGGATCAAGGTCAGGCACAACGGCATGGTCACGGACGTGACCATTGAGGTGTTCGCCTTCAAGCCCCGTGATTCCCAGGAGCGCCACTTTCTGGTCGTTATTGAGGATGCTGCCCCGCCGGCGGCGCGGGAGCCGAAAAAACCGGGGAAAGCCGCTGCAACGACAAAGGGCAGGCCCCCGGAGGACCAGGTGACCCCGCTGGCGCGCGAGCTTGCCGCTACCCAACAGCACCTGAAGACGATCATTGCGGAGCATGAGGCGTCCACCGAGGAGCTCAAGGCGCTCAATGAGGAAGTGCAGTCCAGCAACGAAGAGCTGCAGAGCATCAACGAGGAACTTGAAACGTCGAAGGAAGAGCTTCAATCCACCAATGAAGAACTGAGCACCGTGAACGACGAGCTCCAGAACCGCAACGAAGAGATAATGCAGAGCAACAACGACCTCGTGAATGTCCTGTCCGGCGTCGATATCCCGATCCTGCTGATCGGGAACAAGCTGCAGATCAGGCGGTTCAATGCGGCCGCGGGCAAGGCGCTGAACCTTATCGCCACCGATATCGGGCGGCCGATCTCCGACATCAGGCCCAATATCAACGTCCCGGACTTTGACAAAATGATCCACGAGGTGGTCGACACGTTGACGATAAAGACGCAGGAGGTCCGTGACACGCGGGGCCGCTGGTACACCCTGGCGATACGGCCGTACAAGACAATAGACAACAGGATCGACGGCGCGATCGTGACCTTCGAGGACATCCACGACCTGAAGCAGGGCATGACGCGCATCCAGGAAGCCCGTGAGTATGCCGAAGCGATCGTCGAGACCGTACGGGAACACCTTATCGTGCTGAACAAGGACCTGCGCGTGGTCAGCGCGAACCAGTCGTACTATAAGAACTTCGCGGTAACGCCGGAGGCGATCAAGGACAAGTATATATACGATATCCAGGGCGGCCTCTGGAACATGCCGAAACTCCGGGAACTGCTCGATGAGATCATCCGGGAGAACAAAGCGTTCAACGATTTCGAGTTCAATTACGAAGCACCCGGCGCCGGCCGCAAGATGATGCTGCTGAACGCGCGAAGGGTCGCCCGGGAGGAGCAGTTGATCCTGCTTGCCGTCGAAGACATTACCGCGCGGCGAATGGCGGAAGAGGAACGGGACAGGATCGATCTGGATCGAAAGGAAGCGCTGTCCAAGATCAAGAGACTGGCCGGATTGCTTCCGATCTGCGCTTCGTGCAAGAAAATACGCGACGATGAAGGCTATTGGAAGCAGATCGAAGCCTATATCAGCGAGCATTCCGAGGCGGAATTCACCCACAGCCTCTGCCCGGATTGCGCGGTGAAAGCATATGCGGATCTCGATGAGTTGAAAAAGAACAAAAAATAATTTTGGCAAGGACCAACCGGACAGGAATAGCGTCAAGCGATGAAATGCTTCTTCACGCAAGACCTCAGCAGGTTGCCGGAACATACCGGGTACGTCATTGCGACGAGCGCCTTTAGCCCCGGACGCGATCCGAAGGACGCGGCGATCTCTCACGTGCCGGTTCCTTCAACTGCGAGAGTGCTTCGCTCCGCCTGCAAAGACGGCTAAGTGACAGTTTCAATTCTGGTGAGCCTGGGAGCTTTGTGCCGGAGCGCTGGTTCGATCTTATGAAGTAACAGAGGACCAGGGCCTATTTGTTGTTTAGGACTATGTCTCCCCGCAATGAAGAAACATCAAAAAATATACATGCACTCCAGCAGGTACGTTGGTTTCCTCACCAAAGTCCTGCGTGATTTCAAGCGCAATCAGGGCCTCCTGCTGGCCGGAGCCATCGCCTATTATACCCTGCTGTCCATTGTGCCCCTGTCGATCCTGGCCCTCATTGCGCTGTCCCGTTTTGTAGAGGAGGCCCAGTTATTTCACACGTTGTCGACCTATATAGAAATGATGATACCGGGGTACGCGGCTGTACTGACCGAACAAGTGCGGGTATTTCTCGAGCGCGGCAGTTCGGTCGGGAGCTTTGTATTGCTGGCCATGCTCTTTTTCAGTTCCATAGCCTTTACCGTGCTCGAAAGCGCCATGTCCGTGATCTTTTTTCATCGTGTCAAAGCACGGCGCCGTCATTTTCTCCTGTCCGCCATCATCCCGTACGCATATATCTTTCTATTCGGCCTGGGCATCCTGCTGGTGTCGTTCATAGCGGGCGCCATAGAGACGCATAGCGACAGACAACTGGTCATATTTGGATGGGGTATCAGCCTCGAGGGCCCTTCCTTCTTTGCGCTTTATTCGATCGGGATATTGGGAGAGATATTGCTGCTGACCTCCTTCTATCTGGTCATGCCCATAGTGCGCATTACGTTCCGGCACGCTCTGATGGGCGGGACGCTCGCGACGGTCTTATGGGAGCTCACCCGCCGCGTGCTGGTCTGGTATTATTCGGTCCTCTCCTCGGTGACGTTGATCTACGGTTCTTTTGCCACGTCGGTGGTGGCCCTGCTCAGTATAGAAGCGATAGCGGTCATTATCTTGCTGGGGGCCCAGGTCATCGCAGAACTTGAGCGCATAGACACTTAGTTCCTTGAGAAGCAAATTCTTCTCAAAACGGCAAGAAATTTTCTCGCAACCAAAAGCAGGCGCTTCTGCGCGAGACGCAATATTTTCAAAGAAAGACCATATCTTTGGGTTTTATATACCAGGATTTTAAGATTTTATTAAGGATTAAGACGATAAAAAGATTAATCGTTTTAACGGTTATGTTTGTATTCAGCAGCGCAGCATTTGGCCAGACGGGCGCCGGTCAAGACGGCGGCATGATGGATCATGGTTGGGGGTGGGGTATGGGCTATGGAGGGGGATTCGGGATCATTATCGTGATCCTCGTTGTTGCGGGCGTCGTGTATATGATGAAACGAAAGTAACGTAAGATCTGTATCGGATCAGGGCTGCCGCCCTTGCTGCAATCAAGCAGGAAAGGGTCATGGGCATTCCGGTTATCGGGAAGGGTACTCTATCAAAAAGAGAAGCCGGAAGGAAGGTGATTAGCAAATTACAGGAAAGGTATCGCATGAAGAATTATATCGGCGCAAGTAATAAAATAAGGTAATTATCCCCTTGCTATTAGCCACAAAAAAGCGCAAGAGGCGCAAAAAGGGAACAGTAACACTTTGCGTATTTTGCGCCTTTTTGCGGCAAATACCTGAGCCTGTCTTAGATTCGTCGTTTGCTGAATGGATCCATTTGAACTTGGCTTGAGAATAAAACCTTGGTCAGGCTCATTTTTTCCTGTGCTCATGGTTGTCGATGTGGTCAATGCAGTATCCCAGGCCACCGCAGTCCGGACAGTAGCGGAACTCCATCTCGGGGTGGGTAAGGTCGGTCTTGGCGCACGATGTGCAACGGTGGAACGCTTCGCGTGTTCCCGTGAGGTCGCGCGCCTGCTCCGCCATCTTTTTCTTCCCCGTCTTCATCTTCAACCAGATGTCCCTTCCGAAGAACAGGAAAAAATTGCTGATCGAGGCAACGACGAGCAGCCGGGTCGACCAGTCACCGGAAATGAACGACATCCCGTACCCGATCCAGGTGAGGAGCGCCAGCCATTTTACCTTCACCGGGAGGATGAAAAAGAGGTAGAACTGGAACTCGGGGTACAGGGCCGCAAATGCAAGAAAGATCGACCCGCCAAGGAAAATATTGCTGGCGGGATAGGCGGGGAACAGGAACGACACCGTGACGGTTGCCGCGTAGCCTGTCAGGAGAAATACATTGTACCGGAACGCGCCCCAACGGCCCTCCAGCGCGCCGCCCATCATGTAAAAGATGTAGAGAGCGAAGAAGATGAAGAACAGGCTCGAAGACGGCGGGATGAATGGAAAGGTGAGGACCCTCCACCACTCTCCCGCGAGGACGCGATTGGGGACCAGCATCGCGCGGGTAATGTCCAGTTGTCCTGAATAGGAAAAAAGGTACAGGAATGCCTGTCCGATCACGATATACAGGGTGATATTCGGTATCGCGTATCTTCCGAAGCTGCGTTCAAGCTTGTCTAAAAAGGCCATGATCACTTCCTTCCTCAAGCTGTTTCAAAGTCCGTTCCGTGTCATTGCGGGAAAATCGGTCCGGTTGAGATGTTTATCCTGAAAATCCCGTCATCCTGTCAAATCGGCTTAAGACGTACGATCGTGGCGCCCCAGCCGCCCGCCTGTTCATCTGCCAGCTTGTATGAAACGACGTCCGGCATCAGGGCAAGGAGCGCGTGAACTTTTTCCCGGAGCGTTCCAATGCCCTTGCCGTGGATGATCCGTACCTGCAGGATGCCCTGTCTGCGGCATTCGGCCAGGTAGTCCGGGACCAGGTCCTTTACGTCCTTCGGCTGGAAGGTGTGCAGGTCAAGCACGCCATTAATCGGGACCGCTATGTGGCTTTCTTCGTGCACGGGGCGGTATCTTCCTGCGGGCCGCGGATTTTCTCATGGCGGCGGTGACCGCCTTTTGCGCCCACTCCTTCAGCTGCTCCTCGTCCTCCAGAACATCGGCGGGTACCTCGTAGTAGCTCATCGCATACGAGCCGAAGGGCTTGAACGGCCCCGTCCCGGCTTTCAGGTAGTCAGCTTTATTCGCTTCGTCAACCTTGAAGTAAAGCACATCATCCGCGATCAACGCGAAGAACAATCCTTCAAGGTACAAGCCCGCGCCGCCGAACATTCTTTTCGCGGAGACCGGTCCGAGGGCCTTCAGCAGATCGAGCGCGTATTGAATATAGCTATTGTTGACAGGCATGACCCAAACTCACCAAGACCGCAAAAGCACCCACCACAAGACCACCCCGATGAAAATCATGCTGATGATGCGTTCGGCTTTTGTTGCTGGAGCGCATTTAAGACCATATCGAGAACGTCCTTCTGGTTTTTTTCGAACTTATTGAGCACGCCAAGACAACTTCCCATGGGGAACTTTTTGTGCAGGTAGTCGGCGTCCCGCCCGGAGAGGATGATGATACGGTTTTTGTCCACTCCGATGGAGGTAGCGTAAGAAAGCACCTTGGTCCCGTCCAGTCCCGGCATCTCGAGGTCGACCAGGAGCAGGTCAAGGTCCGTCGTGATGGAAGGCAGGCATTTAACCGGGTCAGTGCAGGTCGCCACTACGAGTTCCGGGTATCGCTCCTGCATATATTCGCGAAGGCGCTTCAGAAAACCCGCGTCATCATCGATGATCAGTATCTTGCTCATGATCCTCCATCCCGTAATGGGGCCGAATCGTGCAGGAGACGGCCGGCGTCAGGATAGTGACTCACCGTTGATCGTTATCACCTGTCCAGCATGATCGAGCGAGGCAATAAGCCGTTCGCCTCCTGCAAGTTCGCCATTAACGGTGTCGCCCGCGTCGGAGAAGGGCAGGCTTTTTATGCTGAAGTAGGAAAGCAGGGCTTTCCGGTGATTGAAATCGTATCGGCTTACGAGCTCTTTCATCGCACGTAGAAGACCGGCACGGTCGAATTCCGGAGGTTGATCGCTGTCCGCGCCGAACAGCAGGATGAACAGGGTGCCGCCATCATACGCATCCCGGTAGTAACCGCTCGCCGCGCAGACCCCTGAGGCGATTAGAGAGAGCATGGTCCCGTCTGCGCGGTTCAGGTCGAGTGAGGGAACGGTGAACTCGGCCACTCCTTCCCTCGCGCCCCACGCTATCAGGTCCCGTGCGGACCTGAGAAGTTCATCGGCAACCTCGGGCTGTTCGTCAGACCACGCCCAAAGCCAGGTGAGCGAGTTGTCCGATTCCGTTCCCAGGAGCTGGAAAGGAAATGCGGCATCGGTGCTGAACCGCGCCACTCCCGTTGCAAGGTCAAGCTCAATGATATGTTCGCCGAGGCGCCTGATCAGGCCGTCCTGCTTTTCAAGAGAGACAAGCGCGTACTTCTCAAAGTAATTGTTCACTGAGTTCATAAGCTGTTTGCGTGAAAATGATACGGTATGGGTCACTATAACGCCATTATCGGGATTTTGCAAGGAACCGGTGATCAGGAAGTGCTCGGTCAGAGAGGTCAACGCAGCGGCCTTACGAGAACATATCCGGAATCGGTCATTATCGAACGACCTTATGCTGATTCAACCCGGTTCCTTCCGTTCTTTTTTGCTTCGTACATGGCGAGGTCAGCGGCATGGATCAACTTGTCCTGGGTGTCGATGGAAGAGTTTGGGATGCCGGCGACGCCGATGCTGACAGTTGCATTTTTGGTCGCTGTTCTGGTGAATTCGCAGCTGGCGACTGCTTTTCGCACTCGCTCAGCCGCCAGCAGGGCCTTTTCCATGTTCGTGTTGGGACACAGGACCATAAACTCTTCTCCGCCCCAGCGGGCGGGCGTATCGACCTCGCGGATGGTGGTCTGGATGATCCGGGCGATCTCCTTGAGCACTGCATCGCCCTCCTGGTGCCCGTGGGAATCGTTGATCAACTTGAAATGGTCTATGTCGATCATCATGCACGTGAGCGGGAGCTGATACCGCGTGGCACGCTTGAACTCGTTGGCGAAGATGGTCTCGAACCGCCTGCGATTGTAGATCCCCGTCAGCGGGTCCATGATCGCGAGACTTTCTACCCGGGTGAGCATGTCCTCCAACTGGCGGTTCTTTGTTTTCAGATCATCCTGCTGCTGCTTGGTCCTCAGGCGGGCAAAGATGCGGACGTTGAGCTCCGACTCATCGAAGGGCTTGGGAAGGTAATCGTCGGCGCCGGACTCAAGCCCTGATATCTTGTCGGACATGGCCCCTTTTTCGGTCAGCATGATGATGGGGGTGTCGCGGGTGGTCTGGTCAAGCTTGAGCCAGCGGCAGACCTCGCTGCCATCCATGTCAGGCAGAATGCGATCCAGGAGAATGATGTCCACCTTGCTCGTCTTGGCGGCCTTGATGGCGGACATGCCGTCCTCGACGATCGCGACCTGATAGCCGTTCTTCGTGAGGTAGTCCCGGATGATAGCTGCCTGGGCCTTGTTGTCTTCAACCAGCAGTAT
This sequence comes from uncultured Nitrospiraceae bacterium, assembly GCA_964412455.1. Lineage (GTDB taxonomy): Bacteria > Nitrospirota > UBA9217 > UBA9217 > UBA9217 > JAAXXJ01. Next base: position 24,557 of record CAYPOT010000001.1, read on the forward strand.
GTTGGCTTTTGCCACGATCATGTCGTCCTTGCCACCGATGGGAACTGTGCGGCTGCTCCAATTCCGTGCTGATAAAGCAACGGGATCTGCAGTGGAAACCAGATATTGAATTTTCAGATTATGTCACAGAGACGGAGAAAAAACAACAACATTTATGATCGTTTTGGGACAAGTATCTGCGAACGGCCATGCTCATCCGGCATGATGCAATTCAATGGTCCTATGCAGGAACAGAGGGATATCGTCTACGTACTTTTTATTGGTCCGAACCATATCGCCTGGAGGCGGATGCTTTTGGTCATCAGTGGTTATGACTGCCTTTTAACAGTAACAGGATATACGAGATTCGATCGAAAACTGTTTGCATTTCATGGGATGATGTCGTAATATCTTAAACAATGCTGACTAACCTTCACCCAATAATATTCCTCCTCGCTCTCTTCCTGTTCGGGACAGGTTGTACGACTTTGTCGGGCGGCCAGGCGCAGAACGACCAGTCCGCGGCGGATGCGTTCATGTCCGCAGAGACCGACGAGACAACGCCGGTCTTTTCGCTGCAGCTGCAGGATCCGGCGCTTCATTCAGGCGAGGCCGGGACCTTGGAACTCGAGACGGCGGATGACGAAGATCCTGACGCCGCTCAGGTTGACGAAAGCGTCCTTGATGCCGCGCTGGAACTGATCGATCTCTCCCAGGAGCACTGGTATGCAGGGGACCTCGATCGGGCGATAGAAGCGCTTGATCAGGCGTACGCCATTCTCCTGAAAGTTCCCGCCGACGCCGGAGAAAAAGAGCTGCAGCAGAAAGAAGACCTGCGGTTCGTGATCTCCAAGCGGCTGACGGAGATCTACGCTTCCCGATTCACTTCGGTAAACGGGAACGGCAAGGAAATACCGCTTACGCTGAATGAGCACGTGGAGCGGGAGATCAAGCAGTTCCAGACCTATGAACGGGATTTTTTCATGGAATCGTACTGGCGTTCGGGCAGATACCGGGAACAGTTCAAGAAGGAGTTCCGGGACGCGGGAATGCCCGAAGACCTTGCCTGGCTGCCGCTCATCGAGAGCGGCTTCAAGGCAAAGGCATTGTCGCGCGCGCGCGCGCTCGGCCTGTGGCAGTTCATTCCGTCAACAGGGTATAAGTTCGGGCTCAAGCGCAACGCATGGATCGACGAGCGGCTGGACCCGGAAAAGTCCACGCAGGCCGCCATTGCCTATTTGAAGGAACTGCATCAGATCTTCGGGGATTGGGCGACGGTCCTCGCGGCCTACAACTGCGGCGAGGGCAGGGTCCTGAGGATCATACGGCAGCAGAAGATAAACTATCTCGACAACTTCTGGGACCTCTACCAGCGGCTCCCGCGGGAGACCGCCCGGTACTATCCCCGGTTCATCGCGGTCCTGATGATCATCAAGGAACCGGCGAAGTACGGCTTCACGTTCGACGAGGTGAGCAAGCCGCTTCCCTATGAGACCGTATCGATCGAGAAGCCGGTCCATCTGCGGAAGCTGGCCGAGATGTCGGGAGTGGCGTTCGGTGAACTGGCGGACCTGAACCCGGAACTGCGCCAGGAAGCGACACCCGGCTCTGCATACGACCTGAAGATCCCGGCAGGCATGGGTCAGACCATTCTTGCATCGGTGGACGCACTGCCGAAATGGTCTCCGCCGAAGCTGGCCTATGTTGTCCATCGCGTGCGGCGGGGAGAGAGTTTGTCAACCATCGCGGTCAGGTATCGGACCAGCATCGGACGGATCATGGATGCGAACAACATGAGGAACGGTCGCCTTATCCGTATCGGCCAGAAGCTGAAGATACCCGTTCGTGACACCACGTAACGTTTTTTTCGCAGTCCTGCCCAATACTACATCGTAACTCTGACAAGCCTGAACCACATCTGCCACTAAGACACCAAGGCACGAAGACTTCAAAATTCATGGACCGTAAAGAGGCACGGAAAGCACAAAGAATCCGATGCTTATTTTGCGCGTTTTGGCGGCAAACAGTCTTTCCAAGTAAAGGTCATTGGTCATGTTGTTTCTGATGGTGACGTCGGAGAGCTGCAGGCAGATGGGACCTATGCCAGGGACACTGCTCCCGCTCCAAGGACGGATTCGATCTCGCTGATGAGCTGGTCGGAAGGGGTCACGCGGATATCCCTGCCTACGGATATCAACGACTCTTTGCGGGAGGGATTCCGAAGGCGGAGATAGACGGGGATGTCACCTTTGTAGCGGAGCAGGATGCTCTTTACCTTTACGAGGTCGTCCTGGGTGAGGCCGGTGGCGTTCAGAAGGATGTCCATACGGGTGGTGCCCCGCTTTTTCACATCGGCGAGCAGATGGATCCGTATGGCCTTGATCTTGTTTCCCTGTTCGCTTTTGTCGAGCTGGCCTGCCACGATGAGCGGCGTGTCGGTCAGGAGCATGTGGTTAGCCGTCGTGTAGAGGTCCGGAAAGACGATGACCTCCACGGTCCCCGAAAGGTCCTCGAGGTTGATGATGGCCATCTTGTCGCCCTTTTTGGTGATCTTTGGTTTCAATCCGGCGATGATCCCGCAAATGGTCACCTCCTTCCCGTCCGCCGCCTGGTCCAGCGTCTCCGTGGTCACCGACGCGTAGCGCTTCATGTCCGCCTGGAAGGCCGCGAGGGGATGGCCGGTGATGTAGAAGCCGATGCTCTCCTTTTCGAACGCCAGCAGCTGACTTTCCTTCCACTCCGGGATGTTGGGAAGATCGGGCTCCTTCGTCTCCCCGAGGGAATCAAAGATATTGAACTGTCCGATGGCCTCCTGCTCCTGGTGCCGCGCCGCCTGGTCGATCATCATGTCGATGGCTTCCATCATCTGGCTGCGGCGTGCGCCGGTCGTGTCAAACGCGCCACATTTGATCAGCGCTTCGATCACCCGCCGGTTCACCCGCCGCTGGTCCACCTTGGAGCAGAAATCCGCCAGAGAGGTGAATGCTCCCTTGGCCTCACGCGCTTCAAGGATCGCTTCAATGGCGGCGAGACCGATGTTCTTGACCGCGGCGAGACCAAAGCGAACGGACCCAATGGCGCTGCCCGGCTCGATGGTCTCACGATCATGGGCCTCGATGACCGTAAAATCCCACCGGCTCTCATTCGCGTCAGGAGGCAGGACCGAAATTCCCATCTCACGCGCCTCGTAGATGTATTTTACGACCTTGTCGGTGTCCTGGACCTCGCTCGTGAGCAGGGCGGCCATGTATTCGACCGGGTAGTGGGTCTTGAGGTATGCCGTCTGGTAGGAGATGAGGGCATAGGCGGCACTGTGCGATTTGTTGAACCCGTAGTCGGCGAACTTGGCCATGAGGTCGAAGATCGCCCCGGCCTTTTTCGGATCAATGCCGTTGTTCTTCGCGCCCTCCAGGAACGTGGCGCGCTGCCGTGACATCTCGGCCTGGTCCTTTTTCCCCATGGCGCGCCGGAGCAGGTCAGCTCCGCCAAGCGAGTAGCCTGCCAGGGTACGCGCCATCTGCATGACCTGTTCCTGGTACACGATGACGCCGTAGGTGTCCTTGAGGATCTCCTCGAGCGCGGGCAGTTCGTAGGTGATCTTGGTGGAGCCTTTCTTGCGCTTGATGAAATCGTCCACCATGCCGCTGTTGAGCGGTCCCGGACGGTACAGGGCCAGGAGCGCGATGATGTCCTCAAAGCACTGGGGTTTCATCTTGAGCACGAGGTCCCGCATGCCTGACGATTCGAGCTGGAAGATGCCCGCCGTACTGCCCCGTCCCAGGAACTCATAGGTCTTCGCGTCGTCCAGGGGGAGGCGGCTGACGGAGAAGCGGTCCGCCGCAGCGAGCGGCGCCTTCTGGAGTCGTAGATTGATCACATCCTCGGCCTTGCGGATCACCGTGAGGTTCCGGAGACCCAGGAAGTCGAACTTTACGAGGCCGATCTTCTCGACGCCCTTCATGTCGAACTGCGTCATCACCTCGTCCTTCGCGGTCTTGTACAGCGGGAGATATTCGGTCAGCGGCTCCTGCGAGATGACCACGCCGGCGGCGTGCTTGGACGCGTGGCGAACCTGGCCCTCGAGGTTCAGGGCGATCTCCATGAGCTCCGCCATGCGCGGTTCCTTCTTCGTCAGCTCCTTGAGCTTCGGCTCCTGCTCCATGGCCTTTTCCAGGGTGATGTTCAGGACGTTCGGAACGAGCTTGGCGACCCTGTCCACTTCGGCATAGGGGATGTCGAGGACCCTGCCCACGTCGCGGATCACGCCCTTGGCCATCATGGTCCCGTAGGTGATGATCTGGGTCACGTGGTCCGGGCCGTACTTCTCCGTGACATACTTGATGACCTCGTCGCGGCGGTCCTGGCAGAAGTCCACGTCGATGTCCGGCATGCTGATGCGTTCGGGGTTCAGGAACCGTTCGAACAGCAGGTTGTAGGGGATCGGGTCGAGGTCGGTGATCCGGAGGCTGTAGGCAACCAGGCTGCCGGCGGCGGACCCGCGGCCCGGACCGACGGGGATGCCGTGCTCGCGGGCGTAGCGGATGAAGTCCCACACGATCAGCATATATCCAGGAAAACCCATTTTCTCGATCATCAGGATCTCGGATTCCAGCCGCTTTTTGTAGGCCTCGCGGTCGATGGTGCCGGATCCGCGCACTGCCTCGATCTCGCCGAAGCGCTCTTCGAGGCCTTTCCTGGCCAGCTCTGCCATGTAGGTCTCGCGGGTGTATCCTTCGGGGACCGGGAAGTTGGGCAGGTGGTATTTGCCGAGCTCAAGCTCGAGGTTGCAGCGCTCGGCGATCTTGATGGTGTTCGTGATGGCCTCGGGAATATAGGAAAAGGACTTTTTCATCTCCTCAGGGGTCTTCATGTAAAAGGTCTCCGAGGAGAACTTGAGGCGCTTTTCGTCCTTTACCAGTTTGCCCTGGTTGATGCAGAGCAGGGCGTCATGGGACTTATGGTCCTCCATGTTCAGATAGTGGCAATCGTTCGTGGCGACGACGGGGATGCCTGTGTCCTGGCTCAGGCGAATGAGCTCTCGGTTCACCTGTTCCTGCTCGGGGATGCCGTTGTCCTGGAGTTCTAAATAGAAGTTGTCCTTGCCCAGGAGGTCCTGGTACTGGAGGGCGGCCTTTTTCGCTTCCTCGTAGCGGTTGCTGTTCAGGAGAGAGGGGATCTCGCCGCCCAGGCACGCTGAGAGGCCGATGAGCCCTTCGTGGTGCTGTTTGAGCAGTTCTTTGTCGATGCGGGGCTTGTAATAGAAGCCTTCCAGATACGCGGCGGTCACGAGCTTGACGAGGTTCTTGTAGCCCTGCTTGTTCCGGGAGAGGAGGATGAGATGATAGGAGGCTTCTTCCTGGTTGCCGCCGGGCGTGGATTTTTCGAAGCGCGATCCGGGGGCGACATAGATCTCGCAGCCGATGATCGGCTTGATGCCGGCCTTCATCGCTTTCTGATAGAAATCCAGGACGGAGAACAGGTTTCCGTGGTCCGTGACGGCCACGGCCGGCATTTTCAGTTCGATGGCCTTCTTGACGAGGTTGTCGATGCTGATGGCGCCGTCGAGCAGGCTGTATTCCGTGTGGAGATGAAGGTGGACGAATTCGGCGTGATGCATAGGGGAAAACCGTGGGGCGCTTAATTGCAAATGGTAAATAGCAAATTGGAAATTGCAAAGTACGGGAACGGCAGGTCAATCAATTTGCAATTTCCAATCGACACTTTGCAATGGGTGGTTTAATTGGAGGCGGCGATCGGATTTGAACCGATGAATGAAGGTTTTGCAGACCTCTGCCTTAGCCACTTGGCTACGCCGCCCGGGAAACAAATGCTGGAAAATCACGGAGATGCGTTCTCCCGAGAATCTTGCACAAGCGATAAAATACGAGAAACGGAGGGGTAAGTCAAGCCCAAAAGCGGAGGTTCAGTGGACAGGTAGAGCAGCGCCTCACACTTTGATATGCAGCATCGGCAGACCGAGACGCTGTCGTTTATTCTCTCCCTTGAACAGGTCCGCTTTCCGCACCGGCACATCGCCCCGTTCGCCTTCGTGTTGCGCCTGGAGCTTCGTGGGCAGGCTGGCCCCGTGCTGGACCGCGTGCTTGCCGTACTTCCGCGACAGCTCGTCAATGCTTTCATAGATCTTCGCCATCTTCGCGATCTTCGCGGTGTCCTCGAACAGGCCGTACTGGACACCGCTCTCCGCGACCAGGCCGGACAGGACGACGCCGGTCTGGCGGTAGGGGGTGGCGGGCAGGTACAGTCCCCGGAACCCTTCGCGCAGGAGCGTGTAGAGCTCGGCGGGGAATGCGGTCGGACGGCTCAGCTTCAGCTCCGCGCCGGCGCTTTGGTAATCCTGCTGCCGGAGAAAGACGATCACCCGGCTGGCGGCAAGATGATACCGCCGGGCCTTGATGCAGGCGTTCTCCAGGTTCTTGGACAGCTGGGCGAAGACGAAGGACTCGTCCGTCGAGGCCGGGGTGAAGGTCTTCGCCTTGTTGATGGACTGGTAGGCGCTTTTGGTCTCGGTGGTGACGGGATATACGCTCCTGCCATTCAGCTCGTGCCAGATCTCCCGGTAGGGCTTGGACAGGTATTTTGTGACGAACTCCTCATCCCGCTGCGCGAACTCCAGGGCGGTCGTGATGCCGTGCTTGTTCAGGTAGGCCGCAGTGTTCGACCCGATGCCCCATACCTTTTCGATCGGCAGCGTTTCGAGATACCGATGGATCTCCCGGCCCGGGATCATGGTGAGGCCGTCCGGTTTCCTGTGCTTCGAGCCGATCTTCGCAAGGACCTTGGAGAGGGAGACGCCTGCGGACACGGTGATGCCGAGCTCCTGCTTGATGGTGGCGCGCATTTTCTCGGCGATGGACTCGTAGGAACCGTGGTAGGTCCGCCTGAGGCCCGTGAGGTCCACGAAGGCCTCGTCAATGGAGTCTTCCTCCACGTCGGGGGAGAAACGCCGCAATATTTCGAACATGCGGACGGAGAAAAGGCTGTAGGTCTCGTAATCCGACGGCAGGATGACCGCGTCGGGGCAGAGCTTCTTCACGTCCGAGAGCCGCACCCCGCGCTGGACGCCGCGCGCCTTGGCCTCGTAGCTCGCTGCGGCCACAATGCCGCGTTCCTTGCCGCAGATCACCGGCTTGCCGCGCAGTTCCGGGTGGATGGCCTGCTCGCAGGACGCGAAAAAGGCGTCGGCGTCCAGGTGGAGGATGGCTCGGGGCCAGGAGGATATGATGAGGGGCTGGTCGTTCATAGGGTAAACCCGACACGGGGACACGGGGACGGGGGGACACGGAGACAGAGACAAATCCAAGCCCGTGCCAGAGACGTTGAAGCGATCACGTCAAATGCTTTCACCGCGACCAAAAGTAGGCGCTTCTAAGCGAGGCGCGAAGAGCGCGAGGAAACCTTAAAGCTATAGGCTTGCATTAACGTCAAAAGAACTTTTCGGTAGTGCTTCTGTCCTGCCGTCCTCGCGCCTTCGCGGTTCCAATGTTTTGGCTCCGGCCTGTCTCGGTCAGGAGTTCACGGCTCAACAGCCGCGATCATCCCCGGTCAAGCAGGGGAGGAGCGCCTTACTGGCCGCTCGTCTTGCCGTTCCGCGGATGATCCGCTGTCTTCTCTCGCGCGGTCAGCGGCTCTTTGTTGCCGTTCTCTTTTTTCGAATCCTCGTCCACCGGCGCCGCATTGTCGTCGTCCGTCTCACGGCGCTCGGCGCCCTCTTCGACCAGCGACATCTCCTTCTTCGTGTTCACGAACAGCACGTTCCCCACGCCTTCATAGCCCGTGAAGACCTCCTGCTTGCGCCGCTTGATGGCCTCGGCCCGGAAACCCACGATGATCAGGTCCGCGTCCCTTGAGCGTTCCCTGATGAGGTCCCGCCGGTCCAGGTCCTTTATCTGCGGGATCACCTCCACGTTGTGCTCCGAGATCGGCAGCCTGCCCGAACGGATCATCTGCCTGAGGTCTTTTTCTTCTTCCTGCAGCGATTCGATCGGCAGGACCGAGAAGATCTTGATGGAGGCGCCCTTCCAGTCCGGGTGCCCCAGCAGGATGTAGGCAAGCACGATCATGAGCGATTCGTTCGCGTAGTCGTCGGGGCTGAGCCAGATATGGATCTCCTTGCGGTACCCGAACCCGCGTTCCGCGATAGCGAGTATGCAGACGTCGAATCCCGTGGATGCCACGAGCTGGTAGTTCTCCACAATGGGCTTCAGACCCTCGGGCTCGTCCTTGGCGAATTCGAGCAGCAGCATGTTGTTCTCTTTACCCGAGATGCCGGGAAGCTGGATGATCTGGGAGATCGTCGTGGTATAGGACGGGCTGACGATGGTGTCCACATAGATGTTGCTCTCGCTCACGCTGGCCATCTTGACCAGCCGGTCCAGCACCTCCAGCGACTCCTTCCAGGTGGTGCGGGAGAGATACCCCTCGATATGATGAATATAGGTCCCGAACCCGTAGCGGTGGGAGATCCAGCGCATGAGGTCGAAGGAGTGCAGCCGCTTGAAGGAAGCGTCGGTCAGGCAGACCACGGCGGGCCGCCAGCTGTCCCGCTCCTGCTTCCGCGACTTCTGCAGGAAGATGTGGAGCTGACGGCTGAGCTGGAAGATGGCGCCCTGTACGATGTTCGAAAGTCCCTGTTTGTCCTTGTTGTAATAACTGATCGTCTGATAGAGCGAGAACATCAGCACGATCGCCAGGATCGCGTAGGGCGTGCTCATCTGGAACATCAGCCAGCCGCACAGGACGGCGCCGAAGAAGGAGATGAACCAGCGGGAACGGAACGTGGGGCGGTACGACGGGTCGGCGGCAAAGTGCTCCAGAAAGGAGATGAGGCAGATGGACCCGTAGGTCACCATGAAGAACATGGAGATGATCTTGGCCACGAAGTTTACGTCTCCCATCAGGACAAAGACAACGGCGATCGTCGCGGTCACCATCGAGGCGTTGGCCGGCTCGTAGGCGCTGCCCTTGCCTTTTGACAGCCAGGCGCTGAGGCGCCTGAGCGGAAGCACGTTGTCCTCGCCGATGGCCTGGAGCGTGCGCGGCGCCACCATGAAGGACCCGAGGGCCGACGAGATCGTGGCGCAGGCCAGACCGATGGGGATCATGGGGCCCCACAGGGCGATCTTGCTCATCACGAGCTGGTCCCCGGCGAGGTCCTGCGGGGAGGCCGAGATGGACAGTTTGTAGGCGATCAGGACGTACACGATCATGCCGGTTAACGTGGCCGCCAGGGTGCCGAGGGGAATGGACTTTCGGGGATTGCGGAGGTTGCCGGAGAGGCCCACGCCGGCGGTCATGCCGGTGAAGGCAGGGAAGCAGATGGCGAAGACCACGAAGAAGGGGTCCGCATGCTCGATGGTCGCGATGAGCGACTCAGGACCCGCCGTGGCTGTGTAGCCCGTATTGCCCATGAAGAAGGCGGCGAGGGACGTGAACAGCACCGCTACGACCACGTAGAGAGCCTTCATCCCCAGGTTCGCGCCCTTGGCCGTGATGATCAGCGTCATGATCAGAACGGCCGGCAGGCTGATCCAGCGCTTGTCCGCGATCACGATGCCGTAGTTCTCCCGGAGCCAGGTGATCACGGGATCGAAGGCCTCGGCAAAGGCGATGATGTAAAAGGCGACGCTGATGGCCTGGGAGAGATAGAGGGACAGGCCGATGGCCGAGCCGATGATCAGGCCGAAGGACCGCGATATGATGAAGTACTCGCCGCCGCCCTCCACCTTCTGGTTCGTGGCTATCTCCGCGATGGCCATGGCCGTGGGGATCGTGACCAGGTGCCCGATCAGGATGATGACGAGTACGCCCAGGAAGCCCACGTTCCCCACGGCATACCCGAAACGCAGGAACATGACGGCCCCGAGGATCGTCGAAATGGCCATTAAAAAAACGGGAGCGGTTCCGAAGGTTGCGCTTTTTCTATTTTCGATCAAAGGCCGATACCTCCAAGCGTATGTGTACTGTCCCGTAGTGTTCGGTTGTCGTTTTTCCGGGAACGCGCGGCTGACACGCCGTGCAAAGCCCGGGCGACGTCGAGCCGCTTATTGGGACATTTGCACAAATAGACGCGGTTTAGACGTGAGCTAAGGCAGGTAATCTTTTTATTTTCTTTATCTCTTTTGCAGTTGATGAGTGGGTTACATGATATAAATCCCACGCCAGCTGCAAATTAAGCCAAAATTGCGCCTCCATGCCGAATAGTTTCTCCAGACGAAGTGCCGTGTCAGGGGTGACCCCCCGCTTCGCATGAATCAGTTCATTAACGCGAGGGTATGAAACGCCGAGTTTTTCCGCCAACTCGCTCTGGGTTATTTTCAGAGGCTTGAGAAACTCCTCCAATAGCATTTCGCCGGGATGCGTCGGTGGACCATGTTTAGGTATGCGTACCATTTTCTTCTCCTTCACTCTTCAGTGGTAATCGGTAATTTCCACGTTTTCCACGCCATCATCCGTCCACACAAAACAAACGCGGAACTGGTCATTCATCCGTATGCTGTGCTGACCTTTCCGATCATGCTTAAGGGCTTCAAGTAAGTTGCCCGGTGGAATTTTCAAAGACGCCAAAGAAATGACGCCATTAAGTTGGTCGAGTTTTCGCTGCGCTATTCGCCAGATTTGCTGCGGACAGGTCAGCCTGGCTTCTCTGGTGTTTTTCCTGTCAAAAATATCCTCTGTACCTTTGTCGCGGAACGATTTTATCACCAGGCATCCTCGAACGGGTTAATTCATCACTACGATAGATTATAACGGGTACCGTTATATATGGCAACAGCTATTTGGCGGTCACGACTGGAATCTTCAGCGTTTTCTTTTGAATAGACCTGCTCCTGCACCAAAGATAATGCCGAAACCGCCACAGAACAGACAGGTTAGTAACGGCGGTGGGCCGGCATAAGGATTCGATGCATACTTGAAAGCTCCAATCTGAATTAACCGTAACCAAGCACCGCCGAAAATAATACGAAGCCAAGCAAGGAAAATAGAAACATCTGCAAATGGAGTCGTTTCCTCGATTTAAATTCGGAATTGTCTTCAGTACTTATGTAGATTCCTCACACCGCACAATGATGAGTTGAGCCCTGCGCTACTCAGCGCGGGGCTCGAACGACTCGTTATCATTTCGGTGTAAGGGGCTCAAGTCTATCCTTTGCCGAGACTCTGCATCATATTTGAAGCGAATGCACAGTAGGGCATCGCCGCACTTTTCCGTGAGCTTTTTGGTCCCGGGTTGCCCCGGTTTGAGGATCAGTCGTGTTTTCACTGAGCTCTCCGAATACAACGGTGCTGCTCCCTCGATTCGTCAAAGGTCCAGCGCAAAACCTATGGCTTTGCGAAGTTCACCGAGTTTGTCTCTTGATAAGGTCGTGATCAACGCTCCGATGTTCGATTTTGACACCGTTTGGAGGTGGTCACAATTGATCGCGCAATCCGTTTGCATGCCATCCTGCCGGGACAAGAGCACTTCGCTCGGAATGTCCCTTATGGTGGATGTTATCGGTGCAACGGTGGCCTCACCCAGGTACTCCAGAACGGAATTTCTCGTCAAAACGACCACGGGGCGCTTCTTGTCGGGGTGCTTGAACTTGTACCACCTCACCTCGCCGCGTTTCATTTGTCACCCCATTCCTGCTCCGACTCCCAGACGCTGAACTCCGCCTTGCCTGCAGGGTGGTGCCCGTATCCCTTTTTATGCTTTTTCTCGAGCAGGTCGGCATTCACCTGCTTGATGGCATTCCGCAGCGCCTTGCGCGCGAAGGCGGACCGGGTCGTTTTCAGTTTTTTTACAACCTGGTCCACGGTCGCGACCAGTTCATCATCCAGGGTCATTTGGATCGTCTTCATGCCATCCTCCTGCAATGTGGATACGTATAGCTATGATAGTCCACATTGCATCGTGTGTCAAGGCTGCGGCGTCGTGATGGCCATGCCCCGCTTCTCCGAAGCGCCGTTATTTGTACTTCCTCACCACTGCCGTCACGACGCCGGCCACTTTCAGCTCGTTCTTGGGTTTGATGGGCTGGTACTTCGGGTTGGCGGGGATGAGGGTGATCGTTTCGCCCCGTTTACGGAGATACTTCATGGTCCATTCACCATCCACCTGGGCGATGACGATGTCGCCGCTCTTCGGCGTCTGGCCCTTGTCCACGATGACCATGTCGCCGGGCAGGATGCCCGCGCCGGACATGGAATCGCCCGATACTTTCAGCAGAAAGGTCGCCTCGCGGTTCTGGATGAGGAAATCGTCCAGGGAGAGGGTGTCGACCAGCTCTTCCTCGGCGGGAGAGGGGAAGCCCGCCTCGACGGTGCCCAGGACCCGGACCGGCTTGGCCATGGCTAGGGGGATCAGCCTGCCTTTGTTGTCCTTTTCGAGGACCTTCAGCTTCTCGAGCTTGGCGATGAGCTTAAAGACGGCGTTCTTCGAGCGCAGGCCGGTCATATCGCCGATCTCGGCGTAGCTTGGCATCCTGCCGCTGTTTGTGTAGAACTTTTTGATCTTCCGAACACGGGAGGCGATCGTGTCCTCTTTCAGGGTACGTGGCATGGAGGCATTATAGGTGAACGAACGTTCACTTGTCAAGGGTGAAGTGGGATCCCGGGCTGCTGTTCCTCAGGAAGGGGACAAAAACAAAAGAGGCCAGTCTTTTCGACTGACCCCTTCATTCATTATGGAGCGGGTGGCGGGACTCGAACCCGTGACCCCGACCTTGGCAAGGTCGTGCTCTACCAACTGAGCTACACCCGCGCTCTTTTTGAGCAGGGACAAATATAACAAAACAGGTCGAGTCTTGTCAACATAAAAGTGGGAAGATCAGGCTGAAATAACGCTGCCACCGCAGATTTTCCGTCACCGCGCCGTGCCGCCCGCGGGTCCACAGACTGTTGACTCAGCGTCGTTCCTGTGGTATTTTGTTCATGGTGGTAAAGACTCGTTATGGTCATAAGGGAGGCGTAAAAGCAGTATGAATACACTTAAGACAGTTGCTCTTCTCACCTTTTTGACGGTGCTTCTCGTGTTCGCCGGCGGCGCTCTCGGCGGCAGGAACGGCATGATCATCGCTTTTGCCATGGCGCTGGTCATGAACTTCGTTTCCTACTGGTTCAGCGACAAGATCGTCCTTAAAATGTACAAGGCGCAGCCGGTAACCGAGGCGCAGGCGCCCGATCTGCATGCCATGGTGCGCAGGCTCATCCAGAAGGCGGGACTTCCCATGCCGAAGGTCTATATCATTCCCGATGCGTCTATGAACGCCTTTGCCACGGGCCGGGACCCGGAGCACGGCGTCGTGGCGGTGACCGAGGGCATCATGCGGGCCCTCGACCGGGAGGAGTTGGAGGGCGTCATCGCTCACGAACTGGCCCACATCAAGCACCGCGATATCCTGACCGGCACGATCGTGGCGACCATTGCAGGCGCCATCAGTATGATGGCGCAGATGGCCCAGTGGGCCATGATCTTCGGCGGCGGCAGGAGGAGCGATAACGATGAGGGCGGGAGCCCCATTGCCGCCCTGGTGATGATGATCGTGGCGCCCATCGCCGCCATGATGGTCCAGATGGCCATCTCACGCACGCGGGAGTACGAAGCCGACAAGGGCGGCGCGGCGATCGCCGGAAATCCCTACGGCCTCGCGAACGCGCTTCTGAAACTGGAGCGCGGCGCGCAGGTCGTCCCGCTGCATGACGCGAAACCCGCGACAGCTCATATGTTCATCGTGAACCCGCTTACGGGTGGCGGTCTCATGAAACTGTTCAGCACCCACCCCCCTATCGCAGAGCGGGTGAAGCGGCTGAAGGAACTGCGCGGAAGATAGTCTGTGCACTGATACCTGATCACTGCGAAGCCCTGCCGGGACGCCGGCAGGGCTTTTTATTATCCTTTCTCCTGAGCGCGAAAGGATCTTGATGTCCGCAGGAATGCCTTGAATTTACGCAACCCCTGTGATAAATTTATGATCTGTCAGCTGTCAACAACAAGGACGGCAGCTGAAGGAGGTGTGGATGTGCGGTACCGGTATATTTCCTATAAATATTCCCGTAAGGTGAGCTCGGACACGGCGCTCCAGAACATCTGGGATACCTTCGGTACCTGGGCGGTGCCCGTGGCTTCGGGGTGGCGGCCTCCGACGGACGTCTTCGAAACGCCTGACCAGTTCATCGTTCTGATCGAGGTGGCGGGTGTGGCCGAGGAGGACATTTCCGTAACCCTGTTCAGCGACCTCCTGGTGGTGGAGGGCGTTCGCGAACAGCCGTCATTCTTCAGGTCGGGCATGTCGGCATGCCACCAGCTCGGCATTAAGTACGGCGACTTCCGGTCCGAGGTCTATATTCCGGTCAACGTGGACCACGATAACGTCTCCGCTGAATACAAGAACGGCCTGCTGAAGATCGTCCTGCGGAAGCTCGGCTGATCCGGTCACGCAGGCATCATGAGGATCAGAGAAGTGTTCAAAGGAATGTTCAGAAAACACCCGAAACCGACACACCCAGCGAGGAGCAACGAGATGGAAGATAAACTGGAGGCACAGCCCGAAAAAGGACCGCCGGTGCCCGCGGAGCTGCCGGTCCTGCCGCTCAAGGACACGGTGGTCTATCCCATGACCGTCTATCCCCTCGTGATCGGCAAGGAAAAATCCATCAGGTTGATCAACGACGTCACGGTGGGCGACAAGATCCTGGCACTCACCGCTCAGAAGAAGGCGGAGACCGAGGTCTCGGGCACGGGGGACGTTTACACCATCGGGACCATGGCGCGCATCCTCCAGATGGTGAAGGCGCCCGATGGAACGCTCCGGGTGCTGGTCCAGGGGATGGAGCGCATTGCCATAGCCGAATTCGTGCAGAACGAACCTTACATCAAAGCGAAGGTAAACGCGCAGCCCGAGGTGAGCGAAAAATCGGTACCCATCGAGGCGCTGATGCGGGGACTGGCCGAGCTCTTTCAGAAGATGGTGTCGCTGACGCCGAACATGCCGGAAGAGCTTTCAACGGCCGCACTCAATATTGAGGACCCGCGTCAGCTTGCCTACCTCGTGGCGACGAACATCCGCCTGGACCTCCCGCAGCGGCAGGAGATCCTGGAGATCGATCCCGTTGAAGAGAAGATGAACCGCCTCGTACAGGCGCTGAACCGTGAGATTGAGGTCCTGGAACTGGGCAGAAAGATCCAGGGCCAGGCGAAAGACCAGATGCAGAAGGCAGAGCGGGAGTATATCCTCCGGCAGCAGCTCGCAGCCATTCGCAAGGAGCTGGGTGAGGAGGCCGAGGACGGCTCCGAGTCCAGGAGCCTGAGGGAGAAGATCGAACAGGCGAAACTGCCCCCGGAAGCGGAAAAGGAAGCAAAGCGGGAGCTTTCGCGCATGGAAAAGCTTTCCCAGGCCTCGCCCGAGTATTCCGTGATCCGCACGTACCTCGAGTGGATGACGGGCCTGCCCTGGAACACGCTGTCATCGTCGGCCATCGACATCGCGAAGGCGAAGGAGACCCTGGACGAGGACCATTATGATCTCGAGAAGATCAAGGACCGGATCCTGGAATATCTTGCCGTAAAGAAACTGGGCGATGAGCGCGGCGCGCAGGAGGGGGCCAGGATACGGGAGCCGATCCTCTGCTTCGGAGGGCCTCCCGGCGTCGGCAAGACATCCCTGGGCCAGTCCATTGCCCGGGCGCTCAACCGGAAGTTCGTCCGCCTGTCCCTGGGAGGACTCCACGACGAGGCCGAGATCCGCGGACATCGCCGGACCTACATCGGCGCCATGCCGGGCCGCATCATCCAGGTCCTGAAGCGCGTGGAGACCCGCGACCCCGTCATCATGCTTGACGAGGTGGACAAGGTGGGCAAGGACTGGCGCGGAGACCCGTCGTCGGCCCTGCTGGAGGTGCTGGACCCGGAGCAGAACAAGGATTTCCGGGACAACTATCTTGATGTACCCTTCGACCTTTCGAAGGTGATGTTCATCACCACGGCGAACCAGTTGGAGACCATTCCGGCGCCGCTCCTCGACCGCATGGAAGTGCTTCATCTCTCAGGCTATACGGAAGATGAAAAACTGAATATCGCCCGTAAATATCTTGTTCCGAAGGAGATCAAGGCGAACGCGCTCAAGGTCGAGGAGATCATTTTTGAGGACGACTCGATCCAGGGCATCATCAAGGATTTTACGCGGGAAGCCGGCGTCCGGAACCTGGAACGGGAGATCGCGAACGTCTGCCGCAAGGCGGCGAAGGCCGTTGCCGAGGGCAAACCGACGCCCATAACCATCACGCAGAAGAATCTCCATGAGTATCTCGGGAAGCCAAAGTACTTTGCGGAAACGTCGACGATGATCGACCGGCCGGGAGTGGTCACCGGTCTCGCCTGGACGCCCGTGGGAGGGGACATCCTGTTCGTCGAAGCGTCGATGATGCCGGGGAACAAACAGCTGACGCTGACCGGCCAGCTGGGGGACGTAATGAAAGAATCGGCCCAGGCGGCATTGTCCTATGTCCGTGCTCATGCCGAGGAATTGGGCATCAAAAAAGATTTCTTCGAAAAGACCGACCTCCATATCCATGTTCCGGCAGGGGCCATCCCGAAGGATGGGCCGTCGGCAGGCGTTACCATGACCACTGCCATCGTATCCCTGCTGACGGGAAGGACCGTGAAGAACGACCTCGCCATGACAGGCGAGATCACCCTGCGGGGAAAGGTGATGCCCATCGGCGGGGTGAAGGAGAAAGTGCTGGCGGCGCGCCGTGCCGGGATCAAGACCGTGATCCTGCCAGAACGGAACATGAACGACCTGGACGACATCCCAGAAGATCTGCGCAAAGAGATGACCTTCATACCCGTGGAGCGGATCGATCAGGTGATCGCCGCGGCGCTCGGGGAGAAGGGGGCGGTCTGATGCATCCGGTGATCACGGCAAACGGGAAACGGGGAGATCGTCTCCCTCCGTGGTTCAAGGTGCGGTTGTCGATCGGTTCAGCATTCATCAAGGTGCGGAACCGCATCAGGGAAGGGGCGCTTCATACGGTCTGCGAGAGCGCCGCGTGTCCGAACCGGAACGAGTGCTGGAACGCGGGAACGGCCACGTTCCTGATCCTGGGCGACCGCTGCACCCGCTCCTGCGCGTTCTGCAACATCTCCTCAGGTGAGCCCCGCGCTGTTGATCAGGACGAGCCGAGGCGCGTCGCCGAGGCGGTCGCCTCGATGGCGCTCGCGTACGCGGTCGTCACGTCGGTGACGCGGGACGATCTGCCCGATGGCGGAGCGAACGTGTTCGCCGATGTCATCCGGACAATTCATACCATCTCTCCGCACTGCCGGATCGAGGTCCTCGTCCCGGACTTCCAGGGATCAGTTGCATCACTGGAAACAGTGCTGGACGCCGCGCCTCACGTTGTGAACCATAACGTAGAGACCGTTCCGTCGCTCTATCCCCGGGTGCGGCCCGCCGCCGATTATGGCCGGTCACTCCGCCTCCTGGAGCGCGCAAAGCAGCGCGGCTTCGTCACCAAGTCTGGGATCATGCTTGGACTGGGGGAGGGGATGGACATGGTGCGACCCGTCCTGCAGGACCTTCTGAGCGCCGGATGCAAGATACTTACTATCGGCCAGTACCTGCAGCCCTCCCTGAACCATCTCCCCGTTGAGCGGTACTATCGGCCGGAGGAGTTCGAAGAACTCCGCACCGAGGCGCTGGGCCTTGGTTTTGATCACGTGGTCTCCGGCCCGCTCGTACGAAGCTCCTATCATGCGGCTTGCTATGGGGCGGAGCCTGTTACCTGCGAGCGAAATCTATGACCGCCACGTGCAGGATCTGCAATACCAGCGCGGACCACCCCGAATATACGGTTCGGGAAATGATGATGGGGACCGGAGAACCGTTCACCTATTTTCAGTGCGAACGTTGCCACTGTCTCCAGATCGCGGAATTCCCGCGGGAGATCGCAAGATACTATCCGGCAAACTACTACAGTTTTTCAACGACCTCGCGGGACAAAACAGGGAATCGGGTCCTCAAATGGGTCCGCAGGATCAGGAATGCCAGTTCGGTGTGTGAAA
The DNA here is from genome assembly GCA_964412455.1 of uncultured Nitrospiraceae bacterium. GTDB lineage: Bacteria > Nitrospirota > UBA9217 > UBA9217 > UBA9217 > JAAXXJ01. The sequence continues at coordinate 42,600 of CAYPOT010000001.1, forward strand.
AGGGGTTCGGGAACGGCCTGATCAGGAAATTGTTCCCGAATAAAAAACTGCTTCCCCTGATGCGGCTGGGCCTTACCCCCGCGTCCCGGATCCTTGACGTGGGATGCGGAGCAGGATGGCGGCTCTACGCCTTGCGGGAATCCGGCTTTCCCAACACGCTGGGAGTCGATCCCTACTTGGAGCACGACCTCACGTACGCGAACGGCCTGCAGGTCCTGAAGAGGACCGTGAACGAGGTGGAAGGCTTGTGGGACGTGGTCATGTTCCATCATTCCCTTGAGCATATTCCCGGCCAGGCTGCCGCGCTCCGGGCTGCCGCCGGCCTCCTGCGTCCCGGCGGTACATGCCTGATCAGGGTACCGGTCGCATCTTCGTACGCGTGGGAGTTCTACCGCGAACATTGGTACCAGATCGACGCACCGAGGCACTTTTATCTGCACTCCTATGAGAGCATGAGGCGGTTGGCGGAACAATGCGGATTGGTGCTGCGGTCGACGGAGTGTGATTCAACCCTCGATCAATTCAGGACCAGCGAACTGTACAAGCAAGGACTCCGGTCCTTCAGGGAGGCTGGGTTCGACCGGACGCAGAAGACCGAGTGGAAGCGCCGCGCCGAGAAATTGAACCAGGAAGGCCGGGGAGACCAGGCAGTCTTCTATTTAGAAAAATCCGGGACGAACTGAACCAGTTCGCGCGGTCACGATCAAGGATATTTGATATTTTAAGTAGGGGAGACAACAATGACGAAAGAACAGTACCGCACGCTGACCAGAAATATCCGCAAACCTTTCAACCGCTATTTTGCGGTCCGGCGGCTCAGGAAGTTCCATGAACAGCCGCGGTCCCTGGATGAGGTCATTCAGTGGGCAATGAACTTCGGCAGCAGCGGCTTCTATCGGGTGAGGACATCGCAGATGCCGTCAGAGATACTGGCGCTCGCCGGGGCCGTCGCAGAACTGAAGCCCGAGATCATCCTCGAGATCGGCACCGCCCGCGGCGGAACCCTGCTCATCTGGTCGCAGCTGGCGTCACAACAGGTGATCACCTGTGACATCGATGACCTCCGCGAGAAGGAGGCGTTTCTCAAGTCATTTCCACCGTCCGGATCATCATGTCGGGTGACGCTGCTTCGCGGAGACTCTCACACATCCGCCTTTAAAGACCGTGTTGCGCGACAGCTCGACGGAAAGAAGGCCGATTTCCTTTTCATCGACGGAGATCACACGGAAGAAGGTGTTACCGCGGATTATACGGGGTATCGCGAGTTCGTCAGGCCAGGTGGCATCATCGCATTTCACGATATTGTAGAGTCGCAGCCATTCCCCACGAACCAGGTATACAACCTCTGGAAGCGCATTCGCCTCGAACAGCAGACGGAGGAGTTCATCCAGGACCCCGCTCAGAGCGGATTCGGTATAGGCATTGTCAGGGTGCCGATTGGATAGCACTGGGACAGGCGAAGGAAGAATGAGAATCACGGTCATTGTACCCACCTACAACAGACCTCGGGCGCTCGCGCTGTGCCTGCGAAGCCTAGCGATGCAGAGCCTGCTTCCCGACGAGGTCATGATCGCCGACGATGGAAGCGGTCCGGAGACGAAAGAGACGATCCAGATGATGACCGGCGAATTGAAGGATGGTTTTCCCATACGCCACGTATGGCAGGAGGACATCGGATTTCGGAAGCCAAAGATCCTGAACGAGACGGTCCGGCAGTCCACCGGTGACTACCTGATATTCATTGACGGTGATTCCATGGCGCACCGGGACTTTGTCCTTTCCCATGTCGGGATGAGCGCGCCATTCTCAATATTGAGCGGCAAGCGGGCTGAGATCGGCAGGCGTTTGACGGATCGGATGACGAAGAAGGGGCGGCCCATTGTGTCATTGAGGCCGGTCCTGGTATGGGACGCGGTGTTCGGCGGCGAGAAAAAATCCCGGAAGGTAGAAGAAGCAATTCGCATCGAGAACGTTCTGCTGCGCAGGATGCTGCACCGGGACCGGATCACCGATGACGGGGTCTGGGGATGCAATTTCAGCCTCTATAAGGAACTGTTCTACGCTATCAACGGTTGCGACGAGGATTTTGTAGACGGATCGATCGAGGACAATGATCTTGGCATACGGGTGTTGAACCAGGGTGGGAAGTTGAGGTCAGTCAGAAATTATGCAATCATATTTCATCTCTGGCATAAATCATCATGGAACTTCCAAAATGAAAAGTATTTGCACAATATGGCGATCATGCATAGACGCATGGAGAACAATGAAAAGCAATGCAGGAACGGCATCCGGAGGCTGGAGAGGACGGACGAAGTGAAGAAAGGGTAAGGGGCGGCTAAAGAACAGGATGCTCGACCTCTATATGAGCAATAGAATTCGAAGCAACTTTGATTTGACATAATATACATTATCAGACTATATAGTATTTAAATCATATTGTTATAATATAGCGTGTAACGCATTGATATATTGGTTATAATTTAACGCTTATGATACCTATCATTCTATTCGAATCCTCGAATCCTTCCTGTGACTTGTGAATGAACTGAGTTCCCAGTGAAAGATTAAACCGTTCGTTGACCAGGCGTAATCCATAGGTCACTGCGCTGAAATCCGCGCCATCAACCGACATGATGTCTTTTCCCTTGCGGTGATTATACTCGATGATCATTTGCAGGTTCCTGTATTTGCTTATGGGAAACACAATTCCTGCATTTGCCTGTGAGTAGCTGTCCCTGAACTCTTTATCAGACTGGTCCTGGACCGCGACCTGCCCGTCGGCGAAGATGCCGATAATATGGTCTTCCCATATGAGCTCACTGCCCAGGGATATTCCCAGACGTCCGCCCCAATGAATGATACTGTTCATCCCCGCAAGTCTATCACCCGTCGGGAATACACCGGTCAGGATCAGTGCAATGCCCGGTATGCCGCTGAATTCGGACTGCGGTCTGACATTCCATTTATAGGACAGCTCCGTATCACCCATGCCACGGGATATTTGATCAGGGTCCTCGTTCACATAATAAAACGCGCTTTTTAGGGCGATCTCGCTGTTATGAGAAAGCCCCAGACCGATCGTCATGGGATATGCCGTTGCCGTGTAATTAGGAATGAGACTGCTCTCGGAAAGGGCCATAATGCCTATTTCCAGGGAGTTCGGCGGCAGCGTGAACGGTGAGGTCGTTACGAGAAGCCCGGTCATTCCCGAGGTATTGACCGGCCGATTGACGATCTCCAGTTCTTCTGAGTGAAGAGCCGCGGGCAAGAGAAAAGCAATGATGATCGGGAGAAGCAGAATGTGTCGCATAGTGAGTGAACTGTATCAATAAGACCGGATCGCGTCAAGAAAATTATGTCCTACGAAAGGAGGTCGTACTTGCTTGACAAAGAAGCCCCCCTCTTGGTATCTTTACGATACACGGTGGTGAATGATAAAAAAGGAGGGCTTGGTATGAGAACAATTGTCATGAGTGCAGTCGCGGTTTTTATCGCATGGACCATGGTCAGTGTTGTTTTTGCAGCGAAGCATGAAGCGACGGCGGACAAGGGCAAGGTAATGTTCAACGACACGAAGCTTGGTGCGAACGGAAAAACGTGTAATGACTGCCACAAGGATGGAGCCGGACTGGAGAAGGCCGGTGTAAAAAAAGGCGTGGAAACGATGGTGAACACCTGCATCACCAAGGCATTGAACGGCAAGGCCCTGAAGAAAAAATCCATGGAGATGCAGTCGCTGGTGCTGTATATAAAAAGCCTCGGCAGTGAGAAAAAACCGGTCAAAAAAAAGGCGCCGGTTGGCTGCTGAAACCACCCGGGAGTTAACAGCAGACAGAAACCCCTTTGCTTGATCATGAGCAAAGGGGTTTTTATTTCAACGTCAACAGATACCGCATAATAGTCTTTACGTCCTTTTTTCCATATTTGACATGACCGATGATCGGGACGCCGGACAGGCGTTCTATGACCGGCGGGCCTGTTTGTTCCGCCAGTCCGGGTCTTTTCTGCGAGCTGTGGTTGATCACGATCCCCGCGATGCGCAGCCCGCGGGAACGAAGTGCCATGATGGTCAAAAGCGTATGATTGATCGTGCCCAGCCCGGGTCGCGCAACAACGAGTACCGGCAGATCCAGGACCCCGGCAAGGTCCAGGTACTGGCGGCTGTTGGTCAACGGTACCATGATGCCGCCTGCCCCTTCTACTACCATACAGGCGTGTTTCCGGGCAAGCGTACGGAAGGCCGAAACGATCCTTTTGATATCGATCTGTTTCCCTTCACGAGCCGCGGCGACGGCCGGCGCGAGAGGAGCGCGGAACCGGTAGGGATTCACGAGGTCCAGCGGATCGTCCACACCTCCCGCCTTTATCAGCTTCAATGCGTCACGCGGCACCAGGATACCGTTACGGATCACGCATCCTGTTTCAGCGGGTTTCATCACGCCGACGTTGATCCCTTGTTCGCGCAAGGCCGTTGCAAGGCCGGAGCCGACAAAGGTCTTTCCCACTCCCGTATCCGTCCCGGTAATAAAAATGCCTTTCATCATAATAGTTCATTGCTCATGGTCATTGACCTGTACGGATAATTACGAGACGATTGATAGCTATCACCTATGAGCTATGAGCTGCCTTATAATATCCTGCTGTCCAGATTGAATACCTGCCCTGACACATGCTGCATAAGTGAAAGATGATAGATGAAATCCGCGACCTCTTCCTGAGTAGACGCCCTGCCGAGGGTATTCTCCTCGATGATCATGTTCCGCATAGAGTCGGAAACCGAGTTTCCCATCTCTGTCTCGAGAAAACCGGGGAGAACGGCATTTGCCTTGATGTTGAACCTTCCCAGTTCTTTTGCCGTCGTTCGGGTAAGTCCGATAAGACCTGCTTTCGCCGCAGAATAATTAGCCTGGCCCGCCCTTCCCTGCATGCCGGTCAGGGAAGCAAGGGAGATGATATGGCCGGTGCGCTGACGCATCATGGCCTGGGAAACAGCGCGGATACACTGAAAGGGCCCTGTCAGGTTCGTCGCGATGACGTCGTCCCAGTCCTTCTCGGACATGCGGACGGCGAGGCCGTCACGGGTTATGCCGGCGTTGTTCACCAGGACATCGACCGTCCCCCACCGCTTCATGACCATGTCTATCATCGCATCGACCATTGTCCCCTGACGGACATCGGCCTGAATGGCCAGGGCCTCTCCACCCTGCTTTGTTATACTGTCAGCTACGGCAGCAGCGTCCAGACGCCGTTCTAGGTAATTTACCGCGACCCGCGCGCCTGCAAGGCCGAACCGCAGGGCAATCATCCTGCCGAGGCCGCGGGAAGCTCCGGTGACGATAATAACGCGGTTATCCCTTACAGTCATGGGAGAAATACCCCTTTTCGTTCAATATCCTGAAGATCCTGACTGCCTGCTCAATATCTTCTTCCGAGTGCGTGGCCATGACCGTTGCCCTGAGCCGCGCGCTGCCGTCGGGGACGGTGGGCGGCCTGATGGCAGTAACGTAAATACCTTGTGCGAAGGCCGTTTGAGAGGCCTGAAGCGCCTGAGCGGAGCTTCCTACCAGGAGCGGGAAGATCGGGGTTTCCGACGGAGCGGTACTGACACCCAGGGACGCCAGACCATGGGCGAGGCGGTCCCTGTTGTCCCAAAGCCTTTCCCTGCGCCAGGGTTCCGCTTCCAGGACATCGAGGGCCGCGATCGATGCGGCGCAGACCGAAGGCGGAAGCGACGTGCTGAACAGGTAGCTTCTGCAGGTGTTCAATAGATAGCGCACTATGTCCCGGGCGCCTGCAACATAGGCGCCGAACGACCCCAGGGCCTTCCCCAGGGTGCCCATCTGGATATGCACCCTGTCTTCCAGTCCGAAGTGTTCGGCGGTCCCCCTGCCCTTTTTGCCAAGGACGCCGGTGGCATGGGCATCATCGACCATCAGGATCGCATCATAGCGCTCGGCGAGCTTCACGAGGTCGGGGAGAGGCGCAATATCGCCGTCCATGCTGAAAACACCATCGGTGACGATGAGTTTCCGGGGCGCCGTCGTGTTCGATCGCAGAAGGGCTTCCAGGTGGTCCATGTCCCGATGCCGAAAGACCTCGGTCCTGGCCCTGCTCAGGCGGCAGCCGTCGATGATGCTCGCGTGGTTCAGCCTGTCGCTCAGGACAAGGTCTCCCTCTCCGGCAACGGCGGGGATGACACCGGTATTCGCTGCATAGCCGGAATTGAACAGGATCGCGGATTCCGCGCCTTTGAACGCGGCTATGCGGCGCTCCAGCTCTTCATGCAGTTCGGAGTTCCCGGAGATCAACCGTGCCGCGCCGGAGCCGAATCCATAGCGTTCCATGGCGTCGCAGGCTGCTTTCTTTAGCGCTGGATGTTCGGCAAGGCCGAGATAGTTGTTGGAGGACAGAAGGACGACCGGTTTCCCGTCAACCATCACCCGGGGGCCCTGGGCAGAATCAATATGGACAAGGTTCCTCAGGAGGTGCTGTTGTTCTCTCTGTGCGAGGTCGTGCTCAAACATGGCGGTTGCTCGTTCCGTCCGGTATGAGGGCCGAAAGGTCGCTGATCTGACCGCAACTGCCGATGCGGGTAATGATCACCGGTTCCTCCTGGAGGTACGAGAGCAGTGCATTCAGATCGAATCCTTCGCGCTTGACGAAAAATGCCCGTCCACCTGTTGTCCGGCCTTTTTCCTTCATGAACGGAAAACGCACATACCCGGTCGGGAGCGAGGACACGTATCCGGCGGAATAATCAGGATCGTCCGACCAGCAGAGCTCGGCGATCACACCTGGAGCATGAGCTACCTTTGTGGCGAGCGACAGGGCCTCCCGGGTCCGGAAATGCGTGAGGCCTGTCTCCGTCAGCTCGTGGTGGATGGCGGCGCAGGCCTCGCTGCTCCAATCGAACCGGGAAACACGGACCCCGCGCTCCCGGTCGGGTTCGAGCCGTTCTCCGGTCACGGCATCCATGAGCATCGCGCCCCGCATGATGCCTCCCGACGGCGCCGGACCGCGGTCAAGAAGCTGAAAGGCGCTCTCACTGGCAGCGGGCGATACCCCTGCCGTTAAGAGGACCTGCCTGCTTGCATTCCAACATGAGGCGACATCAGGTGAGGCAACCGCCGTAAGGTCAAGGGCCTGAATGGTCCGGATAAAGGCGCCCTGAAGCGAGTCGATGGTCACCACAACATGATCGGGGTCTATTCCCTTTCCCCGGGCGCGCTCGACGAGTTCCTGCACCGTGCCGGCGATCTGTTCGGCGGGGACCAGACGCTCGGCTCCGGAGAGGTGCCTTTCTCCTGTCGATGCCCGCATACGGATGCTGTAAAGGAATGGAGAGGTCATGCCGGTAGAATGGAAAGACCAAGCTTTTTGATCATCCGGAGGTCGCTCTCCGGATCGAGCCCGGTCCTGGTAAGATAGTTTCCGATCATGAAGCCATCTGCCCCCGCCTCAAAGATCCGGGGATGAAGATCTCCCAATACCGATCCTCTGCCGCCGCATACACGGATCTCCCTGTCCGGAAGGACCATCCGGAACAGGGCGATGGCATGAAGCGCTTCGAGAGGAGCAATCGGCGTCACCTTGTCCATCGGCGTTCCCATGATCGGCATCAGAAAGTTGAGGGGGACCGATTCGACGTCCAGTTCCTTCAAAGAGAACGCCATGCTGACACGGTCCCGCATGGTTTCGCCCATACCCAGGATCCCGCCGCTACAGGCCGAAAGGCCGATCGAGCGGGCATGGCGCAAAAGATCCGCGCGATCATCAAAGGTATGGGTCGTGCATATGTTCGGGAAGAACTCCCGGGAGGTCTCAATGTTGTGGTGATAGCGATCAAGACCCGCGTCCTTGAGATACCGGAGCTGGTCATGGGTGAGCGTCCCCAGGGTGGCGCAGGGCGAAAGGCCTGCATCACGGACCCGCTTAATGCCACGGGCTATGTTCCGCAGGTCCGCGTCGTCGTCGATGCCGCGTCCGCTGGTCACGATGCAGAACCGGCGGGCTCCGTTCTTTCTGGCCCCCCGGGCGGCCTCATCCATCCGGTCCACATCGATAAGCGGATAGACCGGCGAATCGGTGGAATAATGGGACGACTGCGCGCAGAAGCGGCAGTCCTCGCCGCAGGCGCCGGATTTCGCGTTGACGATAGAGCAAATGTCCACGGAGGAACCGCGGTAGTGCTCCCTGACGCGGTTGGCCGCTATGAATAGCTCAGCGAGGTCGGTCCCGGCGCACTCCGAAAGTGCAAGGGCCTCAGCAATATCGATCCTGCCGCCGCTTAATATCTTGTCCGACGCTGAATCGATCTTTGTTCGTAACGATGCGCTCATAGAGTATTGTTGTACCTGATGGAGGTTCTATTGTCAACCATAAATGGATAGCAGGTTGACATAGGGTCTCGTTTCACCAAATGCGGGTCAGTATTCTGGCAGGGATCGCATCAGGCGAGAAGCAAAGAACAGCGATAGAACATGAAGACACTGAAGAAGCGGATCAACTGACGATGCATGCGGATAATCAGTGAAACCTGTTCGTGTTAAATGCCGTTTCCAGAGTTAATGCTATTGCGATCAGCTCAGGCCGTCGATCACCTTCCGGACCTGCTCTTCCATGAGGCTCCGGATGGCCTGGAGCGATGCCTGGTCAACAGCTTCAAAGCGCATGACCAGAACAGGCTGGGTGTTGGACGCCCGTATGAGACCCCACCCTTTCTCATAGACGGCACGGATCCCGTCAACGGTTATTACTTCACGGACCGGAAGGGATATCTTCCCGGGAGCTGCGTAGATATGCTGGACCTGCTCAACGACCTTGAACTTGAGAGCGTCGGGACAGTCGAAGCGTATCTCGGGCGTATTGAAGGTCTTCGGAAGATCAGCGAGGAGGGAGCTCATGAGTACCTTCATCTTTTTCTGCGTGCGCGTCTTCTTCAGGAGTTCCACGACTCTGCAGGCGGCATAGATCGCGTCGTCATAGCCGAAATACCGGTCAGCGAAGAAGATGTGGCCGCTCATTTCGCCGGCCAGCACAGCGCCGGTCTCCTTCATCTTCGCCTTGATAAGCGAATGACCGGTCTTCCACATGATGGCATTGCCGCCGCGCGACCGGATATCGTCATACATGGTCTGGGAACACTTGACCTCGGACACGAACGTGGCTCCCGGCCTATCGAGCAGGATGTCACGGGAGAACAGGACCATGAGCTGATCGCCCCAGAGAACGGTCCCCTGCTCATCGACGACACCTATGCGGTCGGAGTCGCCATCAAAAGCCACGCCGAAATCCGCGTGCTCTTTTTTGACCGTGCTGATGAGGGCCTCGAGGTTCTTCGGGATCGTCGGATCGGGGTGATGATTGGGAAAGCGTCCGTCAGGCTCGGAGAACAGCTCGGTCACCTCGCACCCCATGGAGCGGATCACTTCCGGCGCTGCAAGTCCGGCGGTGCCGTTCCCGCTGTCAAGCACGACCTTGAGCGGTATATCATGAAATTCCTTGAACAAACCTTTCAGGTGGCCGGCATAGTCAGGTAGTATAGAATGTTGCCGTACTTGTCCGTTCACTCCTGACTTCTGGTTCCTGATTCCTGACTCCTGTATTGATTGCATGATGGCGCGCAATTTCTGGATCTCTTCCCCGTAGATTGTCTCCTTGCCGACACAGAGCTTGAACCCGTTGAACTCTGCGGGATTATGGCTGCCGGTGATCATGATGCCGCCGCCAGGCTTCAGGTGATACAGGGAAAAGTAAAGGGCCGGCGTGGGACAGAGGCCGATGTCGATCACATCGACACCCGATGCGGTCAGTCCGCGGGCGAGAGCGTCCCGGAGCCGGGGCGAGCTGAGGCGGGCATCATAGCCTATCGTGACGGTCGTGACGCCCGACGGCCTGAGGTACTGGGCGAAGGCCTTGCCCAGCATCTCTATGACCGGGTCAATAAGGTCCCGGTCGGCAATGCCACGGATGTCGTATTCGCGAAAAATGTCAGGATTAAAAGAATAGGTCATAGGTTATAGGTCACAGGTGATAGGATTAGGATACATCAAGTCATCTCTTCTGGTGCGCGTTTATCAGACTGGAAATCATTTTCGCAATTTCTGTCGCCAACATCTTCAGTTCATGAAGATCAGCTTCTGATATCCATGCGCTTTTGAAAAATATTATGAGCTGGGTGACTGATTCATAAAGCGAACCACGGGCAATATACAAAAAATGGATGTACTCCTTTGTCGAATGTCTCCCATTCCCTTCGGCGATATTCGACGCAATTGATACAGCAGCCGATTCACAATTTTCGATAATGCGATAGTGTCTGCGATCGGTTTCTATCTTATCCACTACGTGCATAACTCTCGTTGCGTATTCTACTGATTTTTGCCATACAATGAGTTCCTCAAAACTGAATTTGTCGTTATTCATTGTATAGACTCGCACCGTGATTTGGTAAGCGGGTGCACCTTCACACCTATCACCTATGACCTTTCACCTATCACCTATCATCTATGACCTATCACCTGCCACCTACGTCGGAAGCTCCGGAAGCGGGGATCTGTTCTTCGTGTCATGGCGGTTGTAGTCGTCGTCAAACCGGACGATATCGTCCTCTCCAAGATATTCACCGTTCTGGACCTCGATGATCTGGAGCGGGACCTTGCCGGGATTCTCCAGCCGGTGTTTCGTGGAAATGGGGATATAGGTGCTTTCGTTCGTATGGACGTCATAGACCTTGTCGCCGTTCGTGACCCGCGCCGTTCCCGAGACCACGACCCAGTGCTCGCTGCGGTGATGATGGCTTTGATAGGACAATTTTGCGCCGGAATTAACGACAATGCGCTTTATCTTGAACCGCTCCCCTTCCTCCAGTACCGTATAGTTCCCCCAGGGGCGGTGGACGGTGCGGTGGGTCATGCGTTCTTCTGAATTGCGTTTTTTCAGTTCGTCCACGACCTTCTTGACGTCCTGAGCGCGGTCCCTGCTGCAGACCAGCGTGGCATCGGGCGTGTCGACAACGATGGTATTGCTCAGGCCGATCGTGGCCACGAGCCGCTTCTCCGCATAGACCACGGAATCGGTGCTGTCGATATCAATGACATTGCCCGAAATGATATTGCCGGCAGCGTCCTTGTCGGTCACCTCTTCCAGGGCGGTCCAGCTGCCCACATCGGACCAGCCGATGTCCGCGGGCACGATCGCGGCCCGGTCGGTCTTCTCCATGATGCCGTAATCAATGGAGACCGGGTCCAGCCGGGAGAACAGGGTGCGGACCGTGTCAGCCTCCCTGCCGCTGCCGATGCTCTTCTGGACATCCATGAGCCCCTGGTGGAGTGAAGGCAGGTGACGTTCAATTTCCTGGAGGAAGGTGCGCACCTTCCAGACGAACATGCCGCTGTTCCAGTAATACTGGCCGCTTTTCAGGTATCCCTGCGCGGTCTTCAGGTCGGGTTTTTCCACGAAACGCTCCACGCGGGAAATCCCGGAGAGTCCGGCTTCACGGCATGGTTCACCGGCCTTGATGTAGCCATAGCCTGTCTCGGGACGGCTCGGCTTGATGCCGAGGGTCACCAGGTAGTCCTGACGGGCCGCCTGCTCCGCGATCTTTATACAGGCCAGGAAGGCCTCGATGTTCCTGATGGCATGGTCCGCTGAAAGGACCACCATGATGCCGTCGGGATCGATCCTGTTCACGTGGACCGCGGACAGCCCCAGTGCCGGTGCGGTATTCTTCGCTTCCGGCTCGAGGATCAGGTTCCGGTCCCAGGAGCCGCCGAAGCGCTGGGTGAGCTGTGTCTCGATATCGCAGGCGATCCCCTGATTGGTCACGATAAAGATGTGCTCTTGTTTGATCAGCGGCAGCACCCTGTCGACGGTCTGCTGGATAAGGGTATCTTCGCTCCCGATCTTCAGGAGCTGCTTGGGCATCTTTTCGCGGGACAGCGGCCAGAACCGCGTTCCCGATCCGCCCGCCATGATCACTGCGTACATGAATGAACCTCCAAACATCAGATTACAGGTGATAGATTATAGGTGATAGGTGACGCGTGATGGACAAAAGCTATTTACGATCTTTGCGCCTTGACCTTTGACCTATAACCTATGACCTATCACCTACGACCTAATAACCTATTTCTGCTTCTTCTCCCATTCCCATGCCGTGCGGACGATATACTCAAGGTCATCGTGACGCGGCGCCCAGCCGAGTTCCTGCCGTAATGCCGTACTGTCGGCGACAAGGGCCGGAGGGTCGCCTGGACGACGTGAGGCCGTCTCCACAGGGATATCAATTGCGGTGACCCGCCGGGCGGCATCGATCACCTCGCGGACGGAATAGCCATGTCCGTAGCCGCAGTTGAACGCGGTGCTGCCGCCCTTCCGAAGAAGATGGTCGAGAGCAAGGACGTGAGCATCGGCGAGGTCGGTCACATGAACGTAATCGCGGATGCAGGTACCGTCGGGCGTCGGATAGTCCGTCCCGAACACCGTGATGCTTTTCCGCTCGCCTTTAGCGGCCTTGAGCGTAAGCGGAATGAGATGGGATTCCGGGATGTGGCGTTCGCCGATCCTGCCTCCCGCATCGGCGCCGGCTGCATTGAAATACCTCAACGACACATAACGAAGGCGGCCTGTTCCCGATGCGTCCTCCAGGACCTTTTCCACAAAGACCTTCGCCTGGCCATAAGGATTGATCGGCCTGACCGGCTGAGTCTCGCTGATGGGTACATTCTCGGGGATGCCGTAGACCGCAGCGGTCGAGGAAAAGATGAAGTTCTCAACGCCATGACGTTCCATGGCACTGAGCAGGTTGATCGTGTTCGCCGTGTTGTTCCGGTAATATTTCAGCGGGTCCCTGACGGACTCCCCAACCTCGATAAAGGCGGCAAAGTGCATCACCGCATCGGGACGATACTGTTCGAAGACCCGATCGAGCAGCGCGGTGTCGGCGAGGTCGCCCTCAATGAGCACACCTGCGAGCACAGAGTCCCGGTGTCCCGTGGAGAGATTGTCCAGGATGATGACCTGAGATCCCTTCTCCCCGAGTGCTTTCACAACATGACTGCCGATGTAACCGGCGCCGCCGGTGACAAGAACGGTGGTCAACGAAAGGCCTCCTGAACCAAACGTCAAGTATCGGCAAGCGCTCCGCGGGAACTTTGCCGCCTTGTTTTTACGGTCTGCTTGTGATAGTATACCTGCGGTTGAGACATTAGAAGATATTCAATTATTCCAGAGAGTTACAAGGTGCAACGCATGCGCTCTTATCGCAGAAGACTGGGCACGATTATACTGTTTCTCGGTGATATTGTCATTCTTTTTTTCATTGCCGCTCTCGCTATTGCGGTGCGGGATGTCCTCCCCTCAGTGGTCCCCGGCTTTCCAAAATTTTCGCGTACCATCAATTATGCGTGGTGGTTCTTCCCCGTCTGGATCATCATCCTGACCTATGAAGGGGCCTACACGAAGAAATTCACCTTTTGGGATGAAGTGAAATTGCTCTGGAAGGCGGCGTTGTTCTCCACGCTGGCGATCCTGAGCATCGTGTTCATCGGCAAGGTCGGAGTGTCCGTCTCCCGCACGGTTGTGATCCTGATCGGGGTCCTCTCCATGGTCCTGTTCCCCCTGTTCAGGATCTCTCTGAAACGGCGCCTTATCAGCGCGGGGCTGCTCAAGCGGAAGGTACTGATCCTCGGCGCGAACGAGAGCGGTGTGCTTGCCCTGAAGGCGCTGCGGGGTGAGCCGAACCTCGGGTACGAGGTCATCGGATTTCTCGACGATACGCACCGGCAGGGCCGAACCTGTGTTGAGGGGATCAAGGTGCATGGACGGCTCGACCGTATCGAGCGTTATCTCAGCAACGCGGACATCCACGATGTGGTCCTGGCTTTGCCGGACCACGACAAGGGAGCCTTGAACAACCTGGTAACCCGCCTCCAGCACAAGGCGGCGAGCGTCCTCTATTTCCCCGACTATTCCGGCATCGCGGTCATCGGGACCGAGATCCGGCATTTTTTTCACGACCAGGCGTTCGCGCTGGAGATCAAGAACAATCTAGCCGAGCCGCTCAATGCCTACACGAAAAAGGCCTTCGATCTTATCATCGGGCTGCTGCTGTTCCTGCTCCTCGCCGTTCCCCTGGCGGTCATCTCCCTGCTGATCCGGGCGACCTCGCGAGGACCGGCGATCTATAAGCAGGAACGGATCGGAAAGAACGGAAGGCCCTTCCTGTGCTACAAGTTCAGGACCATGTACCAAGACGCGGACGAGCGGCTGTCCGGCATTCTGGAAAGCGACCGGTCGGCTAAGAAAGAGTGGGAGGCATTCCGGAAGCTGAAGGACGACCCTCGGATCACCCGACTCGGCGGTCTTCTCCGCAGGACGTCGCTCGACGAGCTTCCGCAGATCCTGAACGTGCTGAAGGGCGAGATGAGCCTTGTGGGGCCGAGGCCGGTCACCGCTGAGGAGATCGAACAGTACTACAAGGAGAGCGCCGATATCTGTTATTCCGTTCTTCCCGGGATCACCGGGCTCTGGCAGGTCAGCGGGAGGAGCAATACGTCCTACGACTACCGGATCATGCTCGACTCGTGGTATGTGCGGAACTGGAACCTCTGGCTGGACATCGTGATCCTGTTGAAAACGGCCTATGTGGTGGTTAAGAAGGAAGGGGCGAGGTAGATCAGCACAGAGATGGCAGCTCGTAGTTGCTAGTTTATGGGTCATAGCTGAAAACAGCGGCAAAAGCTATGAGCTATACGCGGTGGGCGGAAATCCTTGATTCAACGAACTCCTTATACTCTCTTCTGAACCGCTCCGTGCTGAACTGTTCGGCATTTTTCCTGATGGCGGCAGGATCGAACATCTCCCGGTTGTCCTCGAAGCGCTGCACGGCCTCCCTCAATGAACCGACCGTCTGCTCATCAAAGAACACTCCGGTCGGGGCTCTGTCTTCGCCATTCCGCGCTCCATTCGCCGCATTCCGCAACGGAACTACGGTCTCCGTCACCCCTCCCCTGCCGAAGGCGATCACCGGTGTGCCGCACGCCTGCGCCTCGACCGGGATGATGCCGAAATCCTCCTCCGCGGCAAAAATGAACGCTTTGGCCTTCTGCATCAGATCCCGCAAAATATCGCTGGACTGGTACCCGAGGAACTCGACGTTCTTGCCGGCGCGTGCGCGGATTTTCTCGTAATCCGGTCCATCTCCCACGACGGTAAGACGCTTGCCCTGCATGGTTGAGAACGCTTCGACGATCAGGTTCATTTTCTTGTAGGGGACCATCCTCGATGCGGCCAGATAGAACTCCTCTTTCAGGAAGCTGACGGGGAACCCGTCGACATCCACGGGAGGATAGATCACCGTTGATTCCCTTCCATAGGCCCGCCTGATGCGATCGGCAATATAATGGGAATTTGCGATGAAATAGTCCACCCGATTTGCCGTTCTTGCGTCCCACGCCTTCAAACGTCCGAGCAGAAGTTTCACGAAGATGCCTGTAATACCTTTGTCAAGACCCGCCTCCTTCAGGTACTGGTCCCGGAGGTCCCAGGCGTACCTCATGGGGGTATGGCAGTAGCAGATATGCAGCTGGTCAGGGTTCTTCCGCACGCCCTTTGCCACGGCATGGGACGACGAGAGGATCAGATCATAGGCGGAGAGGTCGAACCGCTCAACCGCAAGGGGCATAAGCGGCAGGTAGGAACGGTACCTATGCCGGGCAAAAGGCAGACTCTGGATGAACGAGATCCGTGACTTCTTGAATATGCCGTGCCGGTCTCTGTCTGGCAGAAAGTCTACCAGGCTGTAAAGGTCGGCATCGGGAAAGAGCGCCAGCATCTGCTCGACCACCCGCTCCGATCCCGCATAGGTCACCAGCCAGTCATGGATAATGGCGATCTTCATGATGTTGTCTTCCCGATGGTAGGGTCGCTGATCAGTTCACGGAAGGCTACCCACACGCTCGAAAGGAGAACCCCGGCTTCTTCCCTGTTCTTCGACCTGACGTCCGGGTGGGCGAAGAACGAAAGGTCCCATCGCGTCCGCTTTACGAGGAGTAGAAATAGAGTTGCACAGGCAACAGCAACGAATTCGGCGATACCGCGGTTTTTCCTGAAATAGTACAAATGACTGCGTCGGACCTCAATTACGATCTTCAGGTTTATGCGATTTTTCTTTGAGGCGAGCGGCGCCTTGTGGATGATCGACGTTGTGGGATCATAGAGCACACTCCAACCCCTTTTGCGCGCCCGAAGACACCAGTCCACCTCCTCATAATACATAAAAAAACGTTCATCAAGCAGTCCGATATCTTCGACTACGCTCCTGCGGATAAGGAGGAAGGCGCCGGTCACCCAGTCTACGTCGTGCGCATGATCGTATCCCGTCAAGTCATATTTCCGCAGGTGTCGAGGCCTGAACATGTCCCTGATCGTGGACCAGAGCGACGGGAAATTGCCGGTCGAATACTGGAGCGAACCATCAGGATTCATGAGCCTGCATCCCACGATGCCCGCTATGGAATTGGGGAGTTCCTGCACCAGGAGCCTTCCGAGCGATTCGAGTGTATCCGGGAGCAGTTCCGTATCGCTGTTCAGGAGAATGATATAGCGTCCTCTGCTGGCACGGATGCCCTGATTGCAGGCCTTCGAAAAACCCAGATTATCGGTATTTTCGATCACGGCGACCGCGGGGAACTCCTGCCGGAGCATGTCCGTACTTCCATCCGACGAATGGTTGTCCACGACGATGATCTCAAGGGACAGAGGATGGATATCCATCCGGATACTCTTCAGACACGACCTGAGCAGATCGCGGGTATTGTAGTTCACAATGATGATCGAGAAAAAGATTACGCTCATCGAGACCGCTTTCGGGCACGAAAGATGAGATGTACGGCAAACAACGAAGGAAATGACCGTACGAGAAACAAAGGCATCCGGGTGGCGGCAGGATGGAACTGATCAATTTGACAGCCTGCGCGTTCGAGCAGCTGACGGGCTGATGCGATGGTGAAGAACCTGAGGTGAGTGCGGTCGAGGATGCCCTCGTCTGCATACTCGAATCTTCCGAGCAAAAGGCTGATCCGAACCTTCCAGTTCGCCACATTAGGCAGGGAGACTATGAAACAACCATCTTCATGCAGGTAACTTCCGAGCCGTTCAAGCACCGAAAGCGGCGACCGAAGATGTTCCAGTACGTCAGCACACACGATGACGTCATAGGTCCCTGCTGCTGCCTGCAGAATGTTAGGATCCTCAATGGATCCGATAATGATCCGGGAGCAGTACGGCCGCGCTTTTTCTGCCTCTGCCTGGTCCAGCTCGATCGCCGTCACGGTACAGCCGGTATGGGTGAACATCTCGCTGAGATACCCTGCTGAGCAGCCGACCTCCAGGATACGCTTCGCGCTGCCGACCAGTCGTATGATGGTCGCATGCGCGGTATGTGGATGAGCGATGTTGAGACCATAGTGTGCCATAATCCTAGGAAGAAGCCCCTCTCTTCGCGAGCCGGTGATATGCAGTAGCGGTGCTCTCGGCGACGACGGTTGGGTGGTATTTCCGTTCAGCAAGATCTCGGCCCATTTTGCCGTACCGTTCACGGAGAGCGGGATTCTGCACGAGAGACCGCAGACCCTGGTAGAGAGCGGTGGCATCAGCCGGCTGCACCAGAATGCCAGCGTCCTCCACGACATCGGGAATGGACCCGCTAAGCGTGGATACCACCGGTCTGCCGCACGCCAGGGCCTCGATCAGGACCATGCCGAATTGCTCCTGCCATTCTTCGGTCGGAATGCTCGGGAGTACAAAGATGTCCGCCGCCGCATAATAGTCCGGCAACCGGTCATGGTCAACGCCGCCGCACCAGATGACCCGATCACTGATCCCTAGTCGATCCGCAGTGGCCTTCAACGTCAACTCCTGTTCACCGGTGCCGACGATGGCGAGTTTGAGACCACTCCCGGGGGGTGCATCCTGCAGTAGCCTCCTGAAGGCGTACAGGAGGAACTCAATACCCTTTGATCGGTGGAGACGTGCGACGGTCAGAATGAGGGTGTCGTCCTTGCCGCACTCGAGAGAGAGCCGAACAGGGTTCTGCTGCGCCGACGGTCTGAACAGCGCCAGATCGACCGGCTGCGGTATCACCATGATCTTATGGTCTGGCACGCCTTGCAGGATCAGCATCTGCTTGGCACGTTCGGTTACCGGAAGGAACAAGTCAGTCTGTTCACGTACCACCCTGCTGAGATTCAGGTAAATACCTCTCCGCTCGTCCTGGAACGGGATGTTCTCCCACACGGTCAGCGCGAGTTTGTTTCCATGTCGCTTCCTGATCAAGGCCGCCTGATAGGAGAAGAGATGGTGCGTGTCGGCGGAGTGGATGATATCGCACGAGCTGAGCACAGCATCCAGTCCGAACAGCCATTGATTGTATCGGACATACTTGTAGAGCCCGCGATTGATCAGCCGGCCGGCAGACCTGCCGAAAGCATAGAAACACTCGCCTGGCCAATGCAACCGGGAAACGGGAAGCGGTATCCCCGATATGTCGAACAGGGGATGATGCGTCCCGATGGCATGGATATCGAACTGGTCCGCGAGGGACGAATAACGCATCATTTCCCAGGGATTCAGGTACCAACCCCTCAATATGGCGATCTTAAGTTTTCGCATGGTTTTCAGATGATTAAGCGACAGTACGTCATTCTGTCAGAAATGATCCTCTCAGATAAGTGCTTTTTTCATACGTTTGTATTGATCGATTGCTTTCCGCGTACATGTCGTTCCGATCGTTCGATAGAGAAAGCTCCTGGTCCAAAGTTTCATTGGCATCCAGATTCTGTTGAATATGAGGAACGCTGTCCGTTTGAGCGAGAGGGTGCCAAAATACGATCTGTTGATGGCGTTCACTTCCCGCTTGCTCTGAGCTGAACGGGAGAAAGTTGCTCCCGTGTTCCTGCAGTTGACGAGAGCACTATCGATCCGGATAAAAGGAATGTTGTGCCGCATGCTCCGTGCAAAGAAGTCGTAGTCGCCGCCTAATTGAAACCGGGTATCGTAGAGACCGATCGCCTCGTATATATCCTTGTGCACGAACATGCTCTGATGATTAACCGTCATGCCAAGCCAGTAGCTCAAGGTCGAATGGAACAGGGCCTTCAGGCCGTACGCTTCGTCCATATAATAAGCATTGCCGTAGATAATACTGGGTATACGACACGTCATAAAACGCTCGCTCACGAGCTGGAGCGCACCTGGTTCCAGATAGTCGTCGGCGTTCAAGAGGTTGATCAGGTCCCCTGTGGCGGCCCTGATCCCTTTGTTCATGGCATCATAGATGCCCTTGTCCGGTTCACTGACCCAATAGTCGACCCTGTCCGCAAACTTCCGTATAATATCGAGCGTACCATCGGTCGAGCCCCCGTCAATGATGATATACTCGATCCTGTCATAGGATTGATCGATAATGCTCTTTATGGTGCATTCGAGAGTTTTTTCTCCGTTGCGTACGGCGGTAATGATGGTAATGAGAGGTGCGGACACACATCCTTCGGAAGAAGACGGTATACTGCGGCGCGATCCTCCTTCGATCCGTGTGGAATGAGAAGGCTGGTTCTGATAATAGGACATTGTCAATAGTTTATGCAAATTGTCGCCGCCTTTAGGTCTACATCTGAAACTTATAGGCTATTTTCGAAAAAAGACCCCGTCCATCTGGAGAAGCCTGCCGCTCTGAACATCGCTGAAAACGGGGAAAAGAGCATGCAGGGCATAACCGAGTCCGTCAAGCTTTTCGATCATTTCACGATAGAGAACCTGGTTCTCATAAAGCGGTATAAGCGACAGCTCAAGCTGAATGCCCATGATACGCGGCAAGATGCCGGCAGTTCCATCTATCACCTGGGATTCATATCCCTGAACGTCGATTTTGAGATACGCTGCAGAGGAACTGGCAACATAATTCATTGCACTCTCGTCCAGTCGGCGCAGCGGAACCAACTGATCAGCGATATAGACCGAATCCGGCGCGGACTTGACATGAGCGTCGAGCATATTGAGCACTGAGCTGCTCTGGGAATTGCCGGAAATATGCAAGGTGATCTCGCCTGATCTTTCACCGACAGCCATCCGGGGCGCAATGATCCAGTCCTGGACATTTCGGCTCCGCTTGACAAGCTGTTCATGAGCTGAAAGCAGTGGTTCAAAGGACACGATCGTGCCTCGGTAGCCAAGTTTACGAAGGAACATGCCATATTGTCCGGTATTCGCTCCAACATCGAGCACGAGGTCAATACCGTGATGTTCGAGCAACCGCTTGATTCTGCAACGCTCCGAAGTATCAACCGTATAGCGTCGCACTTCAAGGCCGCAGGCACGAAATAGGTATTTTACGAGAGATGAAAGAGATTGCATCAGGTGAATCTCCGATCAAGTGTGAGATTTATAGTACGGCAATACGATCTCACGATAGAGGTCAAGGTAGCGTTGAGCGACGATCTGCGACGAAAAGGTAGTGACGGCCTTGGCCCGGGCATTGCTCGATAATATTCTTCGTCTTGTATCGTTTTCGAGAACCCAGGCAATACCGTCTGCAAGGTTTTCAGTAGAAAACGGTGAGGCTAAATACCCATTTACCTGATGATCAACGATATCCTTCAGCCCCGTCCCATCAAAGGCGACAACCGGTATCCCGCATGCCATGGCTTCGGACGCGGTCTGCCCAAACGCTTCCTGTGTTGACGGCACAATCATGACATCCGCCGCAGAATATACCAAGGAAAGACTGATGTCATCATGAAGACGACCTAGATACCGTACGCGCGTGCGAACATCCATGGGCGTTGCAGGTTTCGAAGAACCAAAGACGAGCAGTTCAATGCCGGTCTTATCATTGCCATGGAGATATTTGTTTACCGCTAAGACAAGCTTGTCATATCCCTTCCGATTATCAGAGACGGCATTTACGGCGCCAAACAAGATCAGTTTGCGGTCTTTGGGGAGACCCAACAGTTCGCGTGCGACCGATTTGTCTATGGGTCTATACTCATTCACATTCAGTGCGTTTGGTATGACCTCAATACGATAGCGACTCATGAGAGAACTGGACCTTGCTCTTTCGGCAAGCCATGTGCTGGGACAAACTATGGTAAGGGCGAGATCTTGATATGCCTGAGATTTGCGTTTCCATGTGCACCACGACAGGTCCGTACGGCTGTCGCTGGCCAGTTGAGGGCAATTACCGCAGTGTGACTGATATTTGTCGCAGTCATAACCATAATGGCAGCCTCCGGTGAAGGGCCACATGTCATGAAGTGTCCATACAAGTGGTCGCTTCATGTGCCTGAGAGAGCCCAGGCGCAGGAAACCATCACAGACCCAGTGAATGTTGATCACGGCGGGAGCAAGTTCGTTGACCTGATGTACCACCTGATCGGGGACCCATGCCAGGGAAAAGGCTGTACGCTTCCTGTTCGGATACAATCGCAAGGGTGCAGTGTCGATATGGGGAGCCAAGCGCGTCCACCCTCGCACGAACACGGATGGAAAAGTCTTGATCGAGGGATCTTCACTGCTCTTCCTGCCGACAAACATGCATGCGTCTGCACCGGCCGTCACGAGGCCCTGATGCAATCTACGAGCTGCAACAAATGCCCCTTCTCTTCCATCAGATGCCGATAGGAGACAAATATTCATAATAAAATCTTCCCTAAGAATAAGGAGTCAGGCGCTCCGAGGAGTTGCGATTATGAAACAACGCGAGATGGATGCACGTTCTTCATCAAGAATTTCCAACTCGTACTTATGTGCAGCGAGGAGGCGATGCACGTGGAACATCATGATGATATTATGCACTTCCATGAAGATCAATGGCCGAGCCTCGGCCAAGAGCTGATTTGCGCCTTCCAGCACCTGGAGCTCCGAGCCCTCAACGTCGATCTTAATAATATCAGGTTGTTTCAACGTGCCGGCAGCCAGGAGAGCATCGATCGTTGTGGTCGATACGTCATGTCTGATGAATTCGGCGTATGCGCCGGCTTCCAACGGCAACACGGCATTCTCCAAATGGCTTCCAGTGCTGGACCCCTGATCAACATTGCGACTAAGCATGAGTGATACTGTGCCATCGCGGTTCGACAGGGCGGTCGTGATCAACCGTATCCTTCCGGCCAAACTCCCATTCTCATGCAAATGCATATTGAATCGCTCAATGTTGTATGGGTTCGGCTCAAACGCAGCGACCTGGCCGGTTTCCCCGACAAGTGCTGAAAATGAGAGCGCATGATAGCCAAAATGAGCACCGACATCCCATATTGTCATCCCGGACAGCGGGGAACGCCGAAGCAGCTCGTCATAAAGAAAGCTATCGTAAACACCGTTGATCATGTCCAGCCACAGCTCACACGCTTGCGGATTGACGTACAATCGGTTTCCTTGCAGAGGGCCCGCTTTTACTGTATGCCAAGCGGGCCGGGATCCTTTCCCACTTAATCGGCGCATGAGCGCAGCCGCGATGATGTTCGGTGGGGTCCTCCACAATTTAGACAATAAACTTCTCGGCATATGCATTCCTCATATCGTTTTAACGGTTGCTGAAAAAGTCAATATACGCCGTCATTGCGAGAAGCGTAAGCGACGAAGCAATCTATAAGTTCTTGATTTAATGAACGACGAGATTGCTTCGCTTCGCTCGCAAAGACCCCCAAAAAGGTTTTTCAACAGCCTGTTAATGGCACTATCGGTGAACGAGCTACCTACTCGCAATGCGAAGCTTTCGCAGTATCCTTAACAATAACGACGGATCATACATCATCCGTTGAGTATAAACATCGGCCTCTACGTTGCGATCAATTGCCGATGGATGGTCAAGCGGGAACTGCATCGGCTCGGCGGGCATGGCGCTGAACGGGCTGTCGTGCGCTGTATGGGTCGCTCCGGCATGAAAACCGATGTTCGAAACCAAGTTCACGTTCGGCATGATCGACAGACCGCTCTGCAGCCTGCACGCAAAGGTCCACTGATAATCCCAGGTGTTGATCTCTCCGCGCGACACCCGGTCGTATATGTTCATCCAGTGGCGAACGCTCGCCGAGTCACCGAGCAGGTCACGGAGCCATCCGCCGTCCCTGATCGCGGGCCACAGCGCCATGTCGACATCGTAGTGCTGCCACGCCCGCCTCCATGAAGCCCATCCCCAAATATGGGTAAAATGGGAATAGTAATAGCTATGTGCCGATCGTCTTCTCCCAAACTGGAAGTTATCGCCTGAAATCATCATGATACGTTCATCATCGCGATACCGTTCGAGCAGCTCCTCGCAGAAGCGGAAAAACGTCGGATGGGGCAGGCAGTCATCTTCAAGGATGATCGCTTCCGGGACGGTCCTGAACACCCAGTCGATGCCGCTCGACACGCGTTTTTTGCAGCCGAGATTGGTGTCCGCAAAGTTGGTCAACACCTCGCACGGCCAGTCGACGTTCGTTGCGATCCTCCGGGTTTTTTCGCAGAGTTCCGCCTCTCCTGCTCGGTCCGGTCGTGGTCCGTCTGCCACAATAAGTAATTTGAGCGGTTTCGCCTGACGGATCGCATCAAAAACACGGCTGGTTGTTTCAGGTCGGTTGAATATCAAGAAAGCGATTGGTGTACGCATCTGGAAAGTTGCCATATATGACCTTTATTTGGAGCCGGTGAAGTAAATGGACTCGTATTTTCTTTCTCGCTGATCGAGGTCCGGATCGAAATCCCTGAGCTGCGCATCCTGGAATCCGGCATCCTGCATGATCAAAACCAGATTTTCCTTATCGAACAGGTAGCGATGGTGTCCGCCCATATAGCAAATATAATTAACATAATCAATACGGTATCGCTAAGACAAGCCAAAATCATATTTGCAATATTCCTTATAGTTGAAGTCATGGCCATCAGCATATGCTTTCAGGTAAATTTCCGCGTCAGGCACCGCCGCGCTCAGCACTCCTCCGGGCTTCAGTACATGATAGCAGTCCCGAAGGAGGTTGACGAGCGTCTTATAGTCAAAATGTTCGAATACGTGTTCTGCGTAAATAATATCAATGGAATCAGGAGGAAACGGCAGGCCGAGCCTTAGATCAAAAGGGTAGTCTGTATGTAAATTAATATCCGAAGAAATGAATTCTTTTTTCTTTATCGGGCCGGAACCGATCTCCAACTTGTTGAAGGCGTGTGCATTAAAGAACAGTTTTGCTCTGATCATCCCGACGAGGGAGCACAGGTAAGAGTATATCTCAAAGCGAATGATCCCTGCGCTGTCTTTCAGCCTTGCAATTAATCGTTGTACGGTCATTTTGGTCTCGAATAAAGAAAATGGAGTGTAAGCGCCTTACTCATGACGAAACCGATAGAACGGAATCTCGGAACGATCATGAAGATCAGGTAATCCGAGAAGCCATATGATATTACTGTTGCTATCGCCGCTCCAAGAGGCCCATAATGAGGAATGAGAAAATAATTAAGGGTAATATTCATGACGGCTCCCGACGTCGTTGTGATCAGGGAAATGGTCATCAGGCCCTCAGCCAGGATCCAGATGTTCCGGACCACGCCAAGGAATACAAACAGTCCCGCCCATATATGGATCGCCAAAACCATCCCTGCCGCGTCATATGAATGTTTGTATAACATCGAAATGATCGGCTGTGCAAGGAACGTAAATAAAAGAGCGACCAGGTATGCAAGAACAACCACAAAGTCGAAGGTCTTCTGCAGTCTTTGATAATAGACGGTTTCATTACTATTCTTGGACTCTATTATGGAAGGCGCAACTGATGCGGCTATTGCCACAGGAATGAAGTACCAGATCTCGGAAATTTTCGTTGCTGCCGAATATATACCGACGCTTTCGTTGCCGATCATCTCTCCAAGCATGATCTGATCAATTTTCATATAAACGGTAACGGCAAAACCGGAAAAAATCAACGGCCAGCTATCGCGCAAAAGCCTGTTTGCCTCCGGAAATGCAGCGCGCCATGTTCCAAGGGAATAACCGTTCCTGTTATAGGTGACCACCAGGCCAATCGCAATAGTGATGATTTCGAATAGTCCTGCAATTGCAAACGCGATCAGAGGCGCATGAAAAAGAATCAGCACGACTTTTGCGATCGACACAAGGACAAAAGCGATGAATCTTGCCGAGACAGCGTGTTTTGAGGCCGTCTGCGACTGAAACCATAAATCTATAGTGTCGAATGCCTGAAACACCGTCCCTGCCGCAATGATCGTAACGAGCCAGCGCATGGTATGGTCGTACGAACGGAGAAGTGATATGCTGCCGACAGTGAGCACAAGCGCAATGGCCCCACCGGTCAATTTCAGAACAAATGTGGTTCCAAGAATATCGCTCTTCCTGGCAGGGTCCCGGACGATCTCGCGTACTACGATGCCGTCCAGGCCGAGAGTGGCTATAACGGAAAAAAGACCTACAAAGGCAATTGCATAATTATACATGCCGAACTGCGCAGGCCCCAGATAGCGGGCGACCCAGACAGTTACAATAAGCCCCACGCCCATGCGGACGATCCTGTCGGCAAACAGCCACCCTGTATTATCAAGGATGTTCCGGAAAGTAGGACGGTCCTCAATTCTCATGCGAATGGATCGCGGCAAATATTTTATCCAGGTCTGAGTCATGACATGCTGCCTTCATTATGATGCGTACTGATCGGGCCGATCAATCCTACGGTAAGAGAAAAGGCGGCCAAGTATTTATGATAATCAATATTATTGTCCGTGAGGCCTCCAATGATCGTTAACAGCGTGCTCAGAAGTATTATGTACGCCCCTATCCCGCCGATTTCCCTTATCTCCTTAAAGCTCCACCGGAAAAGGGCCGTAAACAGCCCTGCAACGACAACAAAGCCAACGATTCCCCGGCTCGCCAATGCTTGCAGATAGATATTATGCGCGTGAATGGTGACGGGAATCCCTTCAGCGAGCCTTCCTTCGCTAATGAGCTTCGTGATCTCTGGTTCAAAATCCCCCGATCCCACGCCAAGGAAGGGATGTTCCTTAAATATGATCAATGCCCCTTTCCAGAGTTCCAGGCGTGTGCTCGTAGTATTTATCCTTACATCGCTCCAAAAAAATGACGTAGCTATGGAAATAACCCTCTCTCTCAGCGTGAAGCTTGAGAGAACAGCGATCAAAACCACCACCGTCATAAAAAAAACGTACTTCAATGCTTTTCGGCGATCAATGATAAACAGCGTGATGGCGGTGGAGGCCACCAAGGCTATCCAGACACCTCGTGTGCCGGAAAACAATATTCCCCCAAAGGTTAACACGATTGTTCCCATGAGGAATACCCGATGAACTATGGATCGGGATAAATCGCTCCTCGTGAAAAAGAGCGCTACGATTGCTGTACCACAGACAAAAGACAGCAGCGCGGAATAGAAAGTCGGATTTATGGAAAATCCGTACGATCGCTCATCAGTACTGGAGATGATGCCGTAGTATTGCAAGATACCAATGAAGCCTGCGACAGATGCGGCAACAAATAACAGAGTTATGATCATCATCCGGTTTCTATATGTTACCGGTGAAACAAACAGCAACCCTCCCAAAAGAATAAAAACAAATTTCCGCAATTCGACTATTTCCCGCAAACTGTCCTTGGATAAGAGCGCGCCGACAACATAACTCGCCAGAAACAACATCATCCAAATGATGAGCTCCCGAGGGAGTTTTCGTTGTTGCTGGGATCGTGATAAATAATACTGAACGAGGAGTAAAGATATGCATATCATCCCGATCGTGCCAGTTCCTCTGTCAGTAAAATATATCGTTACAATAAGACCGGAACAAAGAATTATGAGAAGCGTTTCCCGGTAAGTATTGCTGATATGACGCATGGATTGTAAAAAGTATTGAGAATTTAAACGCATTAATTACACTTAGGTACGTGCTATTGGATCGTAAGATAGGGCAAAACTATAATGGCACCCGTTTATGATCTTGTTCAGGGACTGGGTCTGGTTGGTTTGTTTACTACTGTGGAAGCTTTAGCTATGCGACATTAATATGTAAAAAAACTCATAGGTTCTTTTTATGCCCTCATCCAGACTCATCTGCGTTTTCCAGCCCAGGGCATTCATACGGGAAAGGTCCAGTAATTTTCTGGGTGTCCCGTCGGGTTTGGACTGGTCGTATTCGATCTCGCCTTCATAGCCCACGATACCCTTGATCAAGACTGCTAGGTCTTTGATTGCGATGTCCCTGCCCGTACCGATATTGATGAACTCGCCGATATCTTGATAGCCGTATCTTTCCATAATGAAGACACAGGCGTCAGCGAGATCGTCCGCATAAAGGAACTCGCGATACGGTTCCCCGCTTCCCCAGATCGTGACCTTGCCCGCGCCCGTGATCTTGGCCTCATGGAATTTTCGCAGAAGGGCCGGCAGCACGTGCGATGTTTCGAGGTCGAAATTATCCCCCGGGCCGTAGACGTTTGTCGGCATGACCGAGATGAAGTTCGTGCCGTATTGCTCGTTGTAGTAGCGGCACAACTTGATCGCCGCGATCTTCGCCACGGCATAGGGCTCATTCGTCGGTTCGAGAGATCCGGTAAGAAAATATTCCTCTTTCATCGGTTGGGGGGCGAGTTTGGGGTAGATGCATGAAGATCCGAGATTCAATAGTTTCTTGACGCCTGTTTTATACGACGCGTTGATCACATTCGCCGCGATCATGAGGTTGTCGTAGATGAACTCGGCCTTGAAGGTGCTGTTCGCCAGGATCCCGCCTACCTTTGCCGCGGCAAGGAACACGTATTCCGGACGTTCTTTATCGAAGAAGGCTTCAACGTCCGACTGTCTCCTGAGGTCCAGTTCCTTACTGGTGCGCACGATGAGGTTCGTGTATCCGTCGTGGTGAAGCTTTCTTACAAGTGCTGAACCTACAAGTCCCCGATGGCCAGCGATGTAGATTTTAGAATGCTTATTCATGCCTGTTTGTTCTTCGTCCAGTGGATGCCTTTCGTATGCAATATCTTCTCGCTTTCTCCCGGCGGGGTCAGTCCGGCGAGTTCCATGTCAGCATCCACCATGATCTTGACCAGCTCTTTGAAGACGATACGGGGTTCCCATCCGAGGATCTTTTTTGCCTTCGAGGCATCCGCGAGAAGAAAATCTACCTCGGTCGGCCGGAAATAGCGGGGATCGATCTCGATCAGGACCGAACCAACCTTGGGGAGCACGCTGGCGGCAGCAGGCTGCAATGAGTTTTTCGCGCTTGCTTCGTACTGGTTACTGTTTACCGACTTGACGGTCCCTTTTTCCTCCGTCCCCTTTCCTTTCCATTCGATCTCGATGCCGGCATAATGGAATGCTGACTCGACGAACTCTCTGACCGTGTGGCTCTCACCGGTGCCGATCACGAAATCCTCGGGTTTGTCCTGCTGGAGCATGCGCCACTGGCATTCGACGAATTCCGGCGCAAAGCCCCAATCCCGTTTCGCATCAAGATTGCCGAGGAATAGTTTGTCCTGCTTTCCGGCGAGGATCGCTGCCACGGCCCGGGTGATCTTCCGGGTAACGAAGGTCTCGCCGCGCCGGGGGGATTCGTGGTTGAACAGCATGCCATTGCAGGTGAACAGGTTATACCCTTCCCGGTAATTGACGGTGATCCAGTAGGAGTAGACCTTTGCGGCAGCGTAGGGACTCCGTGGATAGAAGACGGTCTGTTCATTCTGGGGAGGCGAAGCGGCCCCAAACATTTCGGATGATGACGCCTGATAGAACTTTGTCTTGATGCCGCTGCGGTGGATGCTTTCCAGGAGCCTCGTGGTGCCCAGAGCGACGATATCTCCCGTATATTCCGGCATATCGAAGCTTACGCGGACATGGCTTTGCGCCGCCAGGTTATAGATCTCATCGGGTTTGATATTGTAGATGATGTTGGTCAGCGGGCCGGCATCGGAAAGATCGCCGTAGTGCAGGAACAGGTGTGCGCCTTTGGTATGAGGGTCTGCATAAATATGGTCTATTCTGCCGGTGTTAAAGGTGCTTGCGCGCCTGATAAGACCGTGGACCTCATATCCCTTCGATAAGAGCAGTTCCGCCAGATAGGACCCGTCCTGTCCGGTAATGCCCGTTATAAGAGCACGCTTCATTGATGGAAAAACCTCCTTTTGTTCTGATAAATCAAGAAGTTCAATATAAATTATATTATGCTTGCTGTCAAGAAGTTATCCGTTTCCTGCCGGCTGAACACTCCCTGTACGGATGCACATACCCATGACGAACGCAAAACTGGAGCGGATGATAAAGATATTGAATAGGGAATCTGTCATTCCGGCGACCAGATAATGGACGGCCACCGCTGTCGAAAGGAAGAACAGTTGTTTTTGTACCGGAGGGACCTCTTTGAAGGGAAGCGTTAATGCAAAGATCCGGTAAAAAATGAACAGCAGCGCACCCAAGCCGAGAAAGCCGTTCGTGGCAAGAGAGAAGAGATACATGTTATGAGGCTGGTTAAAATCCAGGATCCGCTCGGGAACGGTCCCCGCAGCCGCGTACTCCCGTATCGTGGACATATAATCGCCGGTCCCCACGCCGAACAGGGGGTTCGACAGGAACATGCCCGCCGCCGCCTTCCACATGACGAACCGGTCGCCGAGCGACGTGGCGGTTTCTCCCGTGTCGTACCGGGAAATATCGGAGAAACCGGCATTGATGCGGTCATGCACAAGGGGGATGAAATAGTACGCCAGAAGGCAACCGGAGACCACCATGGCCAGGGTAAGGACGAATACCCGTTTTTTTCCCGACAGGAGATAGGTCAGGACGATGCCGGTGACGATCATGCCGAGCCATGCTGTTCGTGAGATGGACAGAAGAATGGAAAAGACCGCCAGCGCGATAAAGACGATCAACAGCGCCCTTTTCCGGGCGTCCCGGGGGGCTGCGCCGAACAGGAGGAATGAAACCGCGGCATAGACCCCGACGGCATTCAGGTTCGCGAACCAGATATGGTGGACATGCAACGGGTAGACCGGAAGCGTGAACTTCCTGTCGCCGATAAGGCCCAGATAGGTCATGAGAGCGATCGTGTCGAGGACAAAGATACCGGCGATGAAGATCAGGATGAGCTTGTCCGTAAATTTTGTCCGTTCATCAGCGTTGGGGACAGCGTCGATAACGACCGATGTCATGAAATAGACAAGGAACACGCCGGCAACCTTGTTCGCGATGCCGAGCCCGTCCGCGAGTTTCTCCGTGTAGATGATGCCGATGACCGTGACGGCAAGATAGGCAAGCAG
This sequence comes from uncultured Nitrospiraceae bacterium, assembly GCA_964412455.1. GTDB lineage: Bacteria > Nitrospirota > UBA9217 > UBA9217 > UBA9217 > JAAXXJ01. Next base: position 72,898 of record CAYPOT010000001.1, read on the forward strand.
CGGAATGATGAGGGGCTGGTTGATGTTCGCCAGCAGGTATCTTCTGTATTCCCGATACCTCGCGATAAGGACCAGCGAGGCCAGATAGGTCAGCGTCAGCACGACGTTCGCCGCGGACTTGGACAACGCCAGGCTCACGCTGAAGAGTGCCAGGAAAACGATCAATATTCTGTGATGCGCTGTTGTCGTCATAGGCTGTAGTACGTTTTTCTCATATCCCTGAATATACGCATGGACCTTCTCTTGTCCTATGCGTTTTCCAGCTCCTCAAAAAAGCGGTAATAATCATCTATCATTCTCTGCCTGCTGAACCGGTCCGCTACCCATTTCGGGCCTGCAGCTGCCATCTGGGTCCTGAGTGGTCGGTTCTTTAGCAAGTTAATGACCGCGGCGGCCATTTCCTCCGGCCCGCCGTCCACCAGAATGCCGGCAGGGCAGCCTTCGAGTGAGTCCCGGATGCCTCCTTCGTTGACAGAGATCACCGGCGCCCCCATGGCAAGCGCTTCCAGGACCCAGATGCCGAAACCTTCGTTCCGATGCGTGCTGACCGCGAGATCGATATCGGCATAGAAGGAAAGCATGTCCTCCTTCGATAATCTTCCGGTCCAGATGATCGCATCACTCAGGCCAAGCTCGGCAGTGCGCTGGTTGAACGTATCCAGGTGATCTGATCCGGATTGCGCGGCGACAAGCGCGAAACGCGCGCCCGGCAGTTCGCGCCTGATGAGCACCAGGGCGTCGAGAAATTCGATCTGGTTCTTCCAGGTGTCCCCCACGGTGCCGATGACCGGTATTTCGGGCGCAAGCCTGAAGCGGCCTCTCAGGCCGCCGGGTTTGACCATTTCCGGATTGAACTTTTTGAGATCGATCCCGTAATAAATGATGCTGAGACGGGAAGCTATACCGGGAAAATACGTGACGATCTTTTCCCGTATATATCTCGATATCGTGACGATCCTGGTCATGCGGGAAAGGAGAAAACGCGATCTGATGAACTCGGGAACTTGCGGCGTATACATCAGCTTGGGCTTTCTTCCGGACAGCAACGCGCCGAGCCAGGCCTGCACGATATCATGACCTCGCTGGATATCGACGATCCGGTATCCGCCCTTCCTGATGATCCTGGCGGTCTTGAAGATGGCGCTCAGGCCATTCAGACCGTTTCTTTCCAAGGGATAGAGCTGAATTCCCGTGTTCTTAAAGATATCCACCAGCGGCGTATGGGGACGGCAGATAAGACCGACGGAAACACCTTTTGCTGCAAGCCCCGGAAGCAGGTCCCGCAGGAATTCCTCGCCGCCGCCCCGTTTCCGGAAATTATTTACGAACAGGATCTTCATAGATTGTCGCATTGTGCGGACGTTGACCCCGGATCATGTGTTACGGTCTTTTCGCGATCCCATTCTTGCAGTACGCTTCCTTGTTGTCGATCCTTTGCTGTTTGATCATGGCATTATGTTTGAACTGTTCAGTTCCCATATGCCATGTTCCCGGATGAGCCAGGTGATAGACGTTCGCCAGGTTCCTGACCGATCTGATATAACCTCCCGAATTAATGACCCGAATGCCGAGATCGGCATCCTCATCGCCGAATCCCTGATAATCCTCATCGAAACCATTGATGTCCAGGAACAGCTTTTTGGGCAGGCTGCAGTTGCAGCCGATGACCGAGGTTGCGGGTTTTATTCGGTCCTTTCTGAGCAATCGTCTCAACAGGGGATTGCGGATCACGAAAGCCTCCTGAAAGTGGTGGGACCTGCGGGCCAGGAAATCCACCAGCAGTTCAAAGGTTAGCGTATTTACGACCGTGCCGTTCTTCAGCAGTTTTTCTGTCAGCTGTTTTCCCAGCTGTACGCGTTGCCCCGCAAGAATGGCGTGCGGATCGCTCCGTTTCAGATGCTCCTCCAGGCAGTGCTGGTGCACGATGCAGTCACCATCGGTAAAGAACAGGTAATCGCCGCTCGATCGCCGAACTGCTTCATTGACGACGATCTGCTTTCTGATGCCTTTACGTTCCTGCCGTACATGCAGTATCGGAAAGACCTCTTTGAGCGACACCTGCATTTCCCGGATGGTATCGACCGTTTCAGATGTGCTCCCGTCGTCCGCGACCAGGACCTCGTCCGGCCGGACGCTCGAAGCGGCCAGGCTCAATAAGCAGAGCCTGAGATAGCGGGGCCGGTTATAGGTTGCAACAATAACGGATGTCTTCATAAAATGATCACCTTCTGCGAAATAGATGTCAGCATCACCTGAACAGGATGTTCAACAACATACTCAGGACTTTTTGTACTGCGAGTTCTGAACTCGTGTATACTCCCACGCCTTTGCGTATTTGGCAAAGACATAATACGCATGAAACAAGTTTATCATCAAGCCGTGCTTGCCGTCCAGGAAACCGAGCCGGATAACATACTTGAACAGGAAGGTGAAAAGCGGCCTGAAGACGATGTTGAGCCAGGTCGTCCTGCGGGCAGGAATGCCTTTTTCCGCCATCACCTCAACGGCCAGGCTCGAATACTTGTTGATGGAGGCGAGATACGATGCCAGGTCGGGATATGCGTAGTGCAGTATGGCATGCCGTGTTGTCCCGACCGTTCCGTTCACCTTGACCGCCTCATGAACGGCGCGTTCCTCGAACCGGCCTTTGCCTTTTTGGAAGAGCCTCAGGTTATGATCCGGATACCAGCCGCCGTGCTTGATCCACTTTCCGAGAAAAAAGGTTTTCCGCGGGACACGGTAGCCGTCGTTGGGATCAGGGGATGTCATGATCGTTCGTATCTCGGCGGCAAGTTCCTTTTCGACCGGTTCATCGGCATCGAGGCTCAGGACCCAGTCGCCCGTTGCCTTGTCGATGGCCGCGTTCTTCTGTTTCCCGAAACCGAGCCAGTCCTGGTGGAAGACCCGGTCGGTGAACTCACGACAGATGCCTACGGTCCTGTCCGTACTGCCTGAATCGAGCAGAATGATCTCATCGGCCCACTGCACGCTTTCCAGCGTGCGCCGAATGTTGGCCTCTTCGTTCTGCGTGATGATCGTTACCGAAAGTTTCGCGGTCATATTGTTCGTTCTGCTCCCCGGGAAGAGATCGACTTTACTTTGACCAGAACGGCTGCCAGCGCATCTGCAACCGCGATCTGGTCCATGCAGGCATGGTCACTGCACTTATGCGGTTTGCAGGGGTGGCAGGCGAGCCGTTTCGAGACGACCGAATGGCCTTCGCCCCAGGGCCCCCACTTGCGTTCGTCCGTGGGGCCGAAAAGCGCGACCACGGGGACCCCCGCGGCGGCCGCCATATGCATGGGGCCCGAGTCCACGCCGAAGAAGAGGTTGCAGGCCCGGTACACCGCGATGTTCTCCCGAAGCGATGTAACACCGCAGAGATTCAGTCCATTGAAGCGTCCCTGCTTCTCGATCGATTCATAGAGCGGGGAGTCTCCCTTTGCACCGGTATAGACGAAGCGTGCCTGATACTGGTCGCGGAGCGTTCGCATGACCTCGGCGAACCGATCCAGAGGCCACTGCTTTGCGGGAAGGCTCGCTGCCGCGTGAATGATCACTTTGAGGTCCCCTGCTTTCCAGCCCGCTTCAGCGAAGAGTGTGTTGACCTTCCGGTCCTGTTCCGGCGACGTCCACAGTTCAAGATGGGTCGATCCCACCGGCGCGTCGACCACCCGCAGGCAGTCCAGAAAGTTCTCGACCTCGTGCTGGTCATGGCGGTAGTTAACCGGGTCCGTAAGGAACATTCGCCTTCCTTCCGTAGCAAATCCGATCCGTCGCGGGATTCCCGCGGCCCATACCAGGAGCGCGCTCGAGAGCGATCGTTTGAGGACGAACACGGCGTCGTACCGTTCCCTCCGGATCATGTTCCAATAGTACAGGTTCCCGGCGAGTTTTCCCCGCTCCGTGCTTTTGCTGTACCGGTGGATCGTTCTCAGCTCAAAAGGGATCACCCGGTCCACATAGGGACAGCCTTCGATCACCTGGCCCGAGAAGGGTTCGAGCATCAGGTCGATCTGCGCCTGGGGATACGCTGCCCGAAGATTTCTGAGGAACGGGACGGTCAGGACCGTGTCTCCGATGAACCGGTAGCGCATAACGAGTATTTTTCCGGCTTTCAGTTTCATGATAAATAAAGTTCATCGGTAACGGATAGCGGTAACGAAGCCCGTATCGATCATCGTCCGGCGGCAACGTGTTAAAGACGAACGACGAGAGACGCAAACGAAACGGGCATCGTCACCGTGACCGAAGGACGAGTTTCGGTAACGGATTACGGTGACGAAGCCCGTATCGATCATCGTCCGGCGGCAACGTGTTAAATACGAACGACGAGAGACGCAAACGAAACGGGCATTGTCACCGTGACCGAAGGACGAGTTTCGGTAACGGATTACGGTAACGAAGCCCGTATCGATCATCGTCCGGCGGCAACGTGTTAAATACGAACGACGAG
>CAYPOT010000001.1:77453-132647 GCA_964412455.1 uncultured Nitrospiraceae bacterium
ACGAAGCCCGTATCGATCATCGTCCGGCGGCAACGTGTTAAATACGAACGACGAGAGACGCAAACGAAACGGGCTTCGTCACCGTGACCGAAAGACGATTTTTTGTTACGATACGGGCCTCGCAACCGTAACCGCTTGGCCGATCACTTTTCGAGTTGTTTCAATATCCACGCCACCGCCTCGGCAAGGTCGTGTGCCGTGAGATCAGGGTCGCCTACATGGGCAGGCCTTTTGTTCCCGGGATCATCGGGCGAGAAGCCCGTCCGCACGAGGATGGACCGCATACCTGCACGGTGGCCCAGTTCCACATCGCTCCACTTGTCGCCTATCATAAAGGATTGCTTGAGGTCGATCGCAAGTTCACCGGCTGCCCGGTCCAGCAGCCCTGTCTCCGGCTTCCGGCAGTCGCAGACGATCGTATACTTTTCCTTCCCTGCCGTAGGATGGTGCGGGCAGTAATAGATGCCGTCGAGCTGAGCGCCATCCTCCATCAGCATGCGCCTGAGGAGGCCGTGCGCGTCATCCACCAGGGACTCGGGGAAATAGCCCCGGGCAACGCCGGACTGATTGGTCACCAGCACCACCTTGTACCCGGCCTCGTTCAGTCGTTTGATCGCCGCGCCGGCGCCCTGGATAAGCTTGAGCATATCGAGGCTGGTGAGGTAGCCGACCTCCTCCGTTACCGTGCCGTCCCGGTCGAGAAATACCGCTCTGTTCATCGTGCTTGTAATAGGGTCTCCTCCCAGGCACTATTCTCAATGACCTCCAGGTCGATCCTGACGGCCCAGACGCCTTCCGGCGACATGGCTTTGAGCCTCACGCCGTCCTTCTCGGTCGTTGCCAGCAGGGGTGAATTACGTTCACCTGACGTCCGAACGAGATCGGCGAGGTCCGTCCTTGTATAGGCATAGTGGTCTGGATAGACGGCAGTTCCCGTTATGATGGCCCCCAGGGTCCCGAGCAGAGAAAAAAAGGATTCGGGCCTGGCGATGCCGGCAAAGCCGAAGACCGGTTTCCCGCGCAAGAAATCAAGCGGCTGTGTTTCGCCCGTTGCCACGTCCATGAGGTCCCGCGGCGAATACCGCGCGGTGAATACCCTCGCATCTGTGTACCGCCTTATGGTCTCCCGGAGCTGGACGAGGTTCCCGGCCCTGTCCGCTCTCGTGATCAGCACGACGTCCGCCCGCCTGAGAGCGGTCAGCGGCTCCCGAAGGATCCCTGCCGGGAACAGCCTGCCTGAACCGAAGGGATCGACCGCGTCGATCAGTACGATGTTCAGGTCTCGTTTCAGCCGGATATGCTGGAATCCGTCGTCGAGAATGGCGATATCGGGATGAAAACGCCCGATCGCGACCGTGCCGGAACGGTGCCGGTCGGCGCCGACCACGACGGGTACCCGCGGGTGTCTGCGCGCGATCATCACCGGCTCATCGCCTCCCGAGGCCGGGTCAAGGACCTTTGAATCGCCGTCAGACACGACCAGGACCGCGGACCGATCGGACCTGCCATAGCCTCTGCTCAGTACGACCGGCTTCCTGCCCTGTTTGAGAAGTATTCCTGCAACGTTTACGGTCGCCGGTGTCTTTCCGGTCCCCCCCAGGGTGATATTTCCGATCGAGATGACCGGCAAGGGGAGGTCTCTCGTTCCCAGCAGACCCCAGCCGTACGCGCGGGCGCGAAGACGTACGGCGAGTCCATAGATCAGGGAAAGAAAAAAGAGAAGAGCCCCTAGGATGCGTGAGCTCTTTCTTCCGTACATGATGTCTTCTATATGGCCTTTACTTCCCAATGATCAGCCCGTGGACAGCGTCAATGGTCCGTGCCGTGGCACCGGAATTTGCCGCTATCACTTTAAACGCCTTTTCTCCGATCGAACCGGCAAGCTCTTTGTCGGCCAGCAGGCTGTCAAGCTTGCTGTAAAGTTCTTCTTTGTCTTTCACCATGATGCCGCCCCCTGCCTGAATGAGGGCCTCTGATATTTCTTTAAAGTTGAACATATAACTGCTGAATATCACAGGCTTTTTCATGGCTGCAGGCTCCAGGAGATTGTGGCCTCCCACCTTTACGAGGCTTCCGCCGACGAAAGCGATGTCGCACAGGCTGTAAAAGGCCCTGAGTTCACCGATCGTATCGAGCAGAACGACATCTTTGACCGATCCCTTGATGCGCGTTCTCCTCTGGCATTCATATCCGGCGCTCGTGATGAGCCCGGAGACCTCGTTGAAACGCTCAGGATGGCGCGGCGCAATAATGAGCACGAGGTCGGGATACTTTTTCCGCAGACGGCTGTATATGTCGATCAAAATGGCCTCTTCGCCGCGGTGAGTGCTTCCGGCGGTGATGACCTTTCTGCCGGGAGCGATGGTCACCGGCTTCTGCTGTGCCGTTGGGATCTTCTGGTCGAACTTGAGGTTCCCGGTGATCCTGACCTTGTCCGCTGACGCACCAATATCTTTAATGCGAGCGGCATCTTCTTCGGACTGCATGCAGAAGAGCGTTACCTGTTCGAAGACCTGGGTGAAGAAGCCCTTGAACTTCAAATAATTACCATAGGATTTCGGTGAGATCCTGCCATTGATCAGCGCCGAGGGGATCCCCTGTCGGTTGAGCTCCCGGAAGAAGTTCGGCCAGATCTCGGTTTCCGCGATCAGCACGATGGCCGGGTTGATCATTCTGATCACGCGGCGCACGATCCAGGGATAGTCGAACGGGAAATAGAAGACCGCATCGGCCTCGGGGACGCGCTGCTTTGCCGTGTAATGTCCTGTAACGGTCACCGTTGAGAGAATGAACTTTCGGTTGGGGTATTTCTTTCTGAGATCGCGGATGAGCGGGTGGGCGGCCATCACTTCGCCGACCGAAACGGCGTGCACCCAGATGGGACGCGTGTTGTTGAGGACCCGCAGGACGCCTTTTCGTACGCGGCCGAGCTTCTGGGATATGCCGCCGCGGTACTTGGGGACCGTGATGAGCTTGAACAGGATGTAGGGCGAGAGAACGATGGTTATGACAATGAGTATGAGATTGTAGAGAATATACATGGGTCATTCACCTTTTGCGGGGCCTCGTGAACCGAAGGACGCGTCTGCCCGGGCCATGATAGAGTTGAGCGCAGCGGCCAGCTCTTTCCGTTTATTCTCGAGTTCTTCTTCACCGGTCCCGTTCACGATGATCGGTTCGCCGTACATGATCACGCATTCCGTGAAGGGCTTCGGCAACACGTACTTGTCCCAGATCTTTTCGAGGACCCATGAACGTTTCGCGCTCATGACCGCGGGCACGATAGGCTTCCCGAGCTTTCCCGCGAGGTAGGTGATCCCCTGCTTCACCTCGTAGACAGGGCCGCGCGGTCCGTCAACGGCAAGGGCGATGTTCTTCCCGCTGCGAAGGGCCCCCACCAGACCGAGGAGTGCGCGTTCCCCCTTGCGCTTGCTCGAACCCCGCACGACGCCGTATCCGAAACGACCGAGGATCCTTGCCTGGATCTCGCCATCGCGGCTTTCGCTTGAGGGAACGACGAGGTGCGTGTCCCTGTGCGCGTAAAGCAGGAGAAACTGCCTTCCGTGCCAGAAGGCGTAGATCAGGTTCTTCCCTTCTGTTTCCAGCCCCAGGGGTATCTCACGGTTCACGAATCGTACCCTGAGCGTCCTGCACCAGAGCGCGATCAGGGACCAGCCGATGAACGAGAGGACTCGTGCCCGCATCAGTTCTTTGCTCCCTGCTGTTCTTCGCGGAACTGCCGGTCGTAAAGGTTCTTGTACTCCCCGGCCAGAGCCAGAAGCTCCTCGTGCCTGCCTTCTTCCACGATCCTGCCGTCCTTGAGAACGATGATCCGGTCGGCGTTCATGATGGTGGAGAGGCGGTGGGCGATGACAAAGCTCGTTCTTCCCTGCATGAGCGTGTCAAGAGCGTTCTGGACTTCACGCTCCGACTCCGTGTCGAGTGATGATGTCGCCTCGTCCAGGATGAGGATGGGGGCGTTCTTGAGCAGGGCCCGGGCAATGGCGATGCGCTGTCGCTGGCCTCCCGAGAGCTTCACGCCGGATTCGCCGATGATGGTATCGTATCCCTGGGGGAGCGAACGTATGAAACCATCCGCGTATGCCGCTTGTGCCGCCTGGACGACATGAGCGAACGATTTTTCCGTGTGACCATAGGCGATATTGTTCGTGATCGTATCATTGAACAGGATCGTCTGCTGCGTCACGATCGCCGTGCAGGAACGGAGGGATTCCAGGGTCGCGTTGCGGATATCGGTGCCGTCGATAAGGATCGCTCCCCGGGTAACGTCGTAGAACCGGGGCAGGAGGTTCACGAGCGTGGTCTTCCCTCCCCCGCTCCTGCCGACGATCGCGATGGACTCGCCGGACCTGACCGTGAGATTGATGTTGTTCAGTATGGGCTTTTCCTCATACTGAAAAGAAATAGCTTTCAACTCGATGGTCTTGAAATCGCGGGAGAGCGATATCGCGCCTTCCTTGTTCCTGATCTCCGGCTCGGTATCGAGGACCTCGAAGATGCGTCTTGCCGCTGCGATGCCGTCCTGAACGATATTGTTGATCCCGTTCAGGTCCTTGAGAGGCCGATAGAAGAAGACCAGGGCGACCGTGAAGGAAAAGAAATCGCCCGGCGTCATGGTCTTGTCCACAATGATCGCGTAGAGACCGTAGAGAATGACAAAAGCGGTGCCGGTCATGGAGATGACCTCCATCACCGGATGGGAAAGCGCGCTGGTCTTGATGGACCGCATCAGAGAGTTGAAAAGGTCCTTGTTGCGGGCGGCGAACCGCCTGCCTTCATAGCGTTCCATACCGAAGGCCTTGACGATACGGATCCCCGAAATGGTCTCGTGCAGGTGTGTCGTGAGATCGCCGACCTGCTCCTGCATCCGGGTGCTTATCGAGCGGAAGCGCCTGCTGAACTTGGAGAGCGCGAAACCGGCAAAAGGCAGAACAAGCAGGGAGAAGGCGGCCAGGCGCCAGTTCAGGTAAAGGATATAGCCCGTCAGGGCCGCCATGGTAAAGGCCCCCTGCACAATGCTGGCCGGCACCCGGGTCAGAGCGCCCTGCACCAGGTTCACGTCGTTGACGATCCGGGACATGATCACACCCGTCGGTGTTTTGGTGAAGTAGGAGAAGGAGAGGTTCTGGATGTGCGCGTACAGCTGGTCGCGAATATCGTTCACGACCTTCTGGCCGACATACCCCATGAAGTAATCGCGGCCGTACCAGGTGATCCCTTTCAGAAGGCTGACGAGAATAAGCGCGAGAGGGACCCAGCGGCCCATCTTCCAATCCATGCCGATGATCACCTTGTCGATCACCGGCTTCACCAGGTAGGTTTGCGCGGAGATCATGACGCTTGCAAGCAGCATGAAGACCGCTGCCCAGACAAGCCGCATGCGGTATGGTTTCAAATAGAGGAGAAGCCGTTTGTAGATCTTCATTGCTGCTTATGCCGCCCTTTCGAGCAGTTCTCTGGCCACCGATGCCGCGCGTTTCGACGCGCCGCACTCGCCCAGCTGCACACGGACCTGTTTCAGGTCATGCTCGACCTGCTGGTGTTTACCCTGATCAGCCAGGAGCGTTCCGATGGCATCGGCGATCTTCTCCGGCGTAACGTCGTCCTGGATGAGTTCCGGAACAACGGTCCGGCCCGCAACGATGTTCACCAGGCCGATGTTCTTGACACGGATGAACATCCTGCCGATCAGGTACGAGATCCGCGATATCCGGTAAACGATCACCATGGGGACCGCCATAAGGCCCGTTTCCAGGGTCGCGGTACCCGACGTTACGATGGCCGCGTCCGATGCCCGGAGGACATCGTAGACCTGCCCGTCAATGATGCGGACCGGGACGTCGCTTTCCGCAACATACCGCTTCACCAGGCCGGGCTCCAGCGTCGGCGCGACAGGCAGGACGAACTGGACATCAGGGAACCGGTCGAGCAGGATCGCGGCCGCCTTCAGCATGTCCGGCAGAAGGTGCATGATCTCCTTTGTTCTGCTTCCGGGCAGGAGCGCGACGGTACGGCGGTCCCGCGCGATTCCCAGGACATCCCGTGATCCCTCACGGGTATATGCCGACATGACGACGTCGGCAAGAGGATGGCCGACGAAACGAACATCCACCCCGGTATCCCGATAGAGGTCCACCTCGAAAGGGAACACCACCATGATGGCCGTTACCAGCTTCGCCAGGGTGTTGACCCTCCCCTTTCGCCAGGCCCAGACCTGGGGGCTGATGTAGTACAGGATGGGGATCCCGAGCTTTCTGGCGGCTTTTCCGGTGAGGATATTGAAATCCGGGAAATCGATCAGGATGAGAAGGTCAGGCCGTTCTTCACGCAGGAACCGCTTGAGCCTTGCATAGACCCGGTAGATCGCACCGATATGGGTCACTACCTCGGTCGCGCCGACGACGGATATCTCTGAAGCATCTGCCAGAAGGGTAACGCCGGCATCGCGCATGTTCCTGCTGCCGACACCGTAAAAGACCAGGGAGGGGTCCTGCTCCTTCATCGCCTTCACGAGATTGCATCCGTGGAGGTCGCCTGACGCCTCGCCGGCGATGATCAGTATCTTCTTCATGCGTCCATCCGCATCGGTGTGGCCTTTCTCGGTCTGTAATCTAACCAGGTGAAGACGGAACCAAATTTGCCACAAAGTCACTAAGGCACGAAGCAATACAAGGTGCCGGCAGATTGGGCAAATTTATTCATTTTTCCCTTACTTTGTGTCTTGGTGCCTTCGTGGCGATAATATTATCTTATAATGCTTTCTTAACCGCCTCGGCAACGGTCTTGATCTGTTCCCCGGTCAATTCAGGATACATGGGAAGCGAAAGCACCTCCCGTGCCGCCTGTTCCGAGACCGGGAGGCTGCCGGGCCCCATCCCCAGGCTCTTGTATGCCGCCTGCAGGTGCAGGGGGACCGGGTAGTAGATCATGGATGACATTTTGGCGTTATCCAGACGCTTCTTGACGGCGTCACGGTCTTTGATCCGCAGGGTGTACTGATGGTAGACATGTTTTCCGTTGCCGCTCTCAACGGGCGTCTGGATGCCCGGTGCGGCCAGATAGGAATTGTACAGGGCCGCGTTCTTCCTCCGGCTCTCATTATAGGCGTCTATCCGCTTGAACTTGACGTTCAGGACCGCGGCCTGGATCTCGTCGAGCCTGCTGTTGTAGCCGACCTCATCGTGATAGTAGCGTATCTTGCTGCCGTGGTTCCTGAGGCTCTGAAGACGCTCAGCAAGGTTCTGGTCGTCCGTGATGACCATTCCGCCGTCACCATAGCATCCAAGGTTCTTGCTCGGGAAAAAACTGAAACAACCCATGTCGCCGAAGGACCCGGTCTTCTTTCCCCCGTAATCGGAACCGAAGGATTGGGCGCAGTCCTCAATGACCTTGAGGTTATGCTTCTTCGCGAGTTCCATGAGCGGGGCCATATCGGCGGCCTGGCCATAGAGATGTACGGGCAGGATCGCTTTGGTGCGTTTGGTGATCCTCGATGCGATCTGCGACACATCCATGTTGAAGGTATCCGGCCTGATATCCACGAATACCGGCACCGCCCCGACGTAGGAAATGGCCTCGGCCGTGGCTATGAAGGTAAACGGTGTAGTGATGACCTCGTCGCCGGGACCGATGTCGGCTGCGCGAAGCGCCAGGTGAAGAGCATCGGTGCCCGATGCAACGCCGACGGCGAACTTGACGCGGTGATACGCAGCAACGCTCTGCTCCAGCGCCTTGCCCTGAGGGCCCATGATAAAGGCGGTGTTCTCGATGACGCTCAGGACGGCACGGTTGATCTCGTCCTTCATCGCATCATACTGGATCTTTAGGTCGACCATCGGGACTGACATGTTCGGGTAACTCCTCTCTAGGCTAACTGAACGAACTCGGTGATGCGGTTCTCTATCGAATGGGTGATCATTTTTGCCAGGGCCAGGGCGTTCCTGCCTTCCGTGCCGGAAACGGCCGGCCGGGAAGCGTGTTCGATGCAGGCAATGAACGCCTTGATCTCATCCAGAAGAGTGTCCCGCCGCTCCGTGGCGATCTCGGCAGCGACGAATTCGGGGACCGCACCCGGTCCCCGGCGTGACACAGAGGCCTTCTGGGTCTGGTAGTCGGCGGTGTAGAGCGCATCTCCATCGAATATTCTGAGCAATCGCTTCTTTTCGTCCGATATCCTGCTTGCCGTGACATCGGCGACACATCCGTTAGCGAAGACGATCCGGGCCATGGCCGCGTCGATCTCCCGCGTAATGATCGATGACCCCATCGCGCTCACCTTGAGCGGTGCTGATCCGGCAAGGTCCGTGACAATATCCAGATCATGGATCATGAGGTCAAGGACCACGTTTACATCGGTGCATCGCACGGTAAAGGGAGCGCTTCGTTCCGCCTGCAGATAGCCGGGCGATCTCAGGAGCGGTTTTATGGCAGTGACCGCCGGGTTGAAACGCTCGATATGACCTACCTGGAGGACGACCTTCTTTCGAGACGCCAGGGCGATCAGTTCATCCGCCTGCTCCAGGGTCACGGTTATGGGCTTTTCGAGCAGGACATGGACCCCGGCTTCGAGGAACTGTCTGGAGATCTCATGATGGAGCATGGTGGGGACAACGATGCTGACCGCATCGACCTTGCCCAGAAGCCGGGACGGGTCGGTAAAGGCCTCTGTGTTCAGTTTCCGGGCGATCTGCTCTCCCCGGGCCTGGTCCTTCTCAACAATGCCCGTCAGTTCGACGTTCGGCAGACTCGCATATTTCTCGGCATGGAACTGGCCGAGGTAACCTACGCCGATGACACCTGCTCGTATCTTTTTCATTGTCTCCTGTCTTTTCTTTTATGCCTGAGACGGCATCCTGCCGTTTCCGTCGAGCGCGACGATGGCAATGCCTGCCTTATCAGCCCGCGCAATAAGGGAAGCCTTCTGGATCATGATGGTCTTTCCCGCTTCAATGGCCAGGCATCCTGCCTTGACCTCTTCCATGGCGATGATGGTCTGAAGACCGGTCGCCGGCAGGTCGAACCGCAGGTCCTGTTGTGGTTTGCAGATCTTCACGACTACCGCGCCTTCCCGGCACAGGTTACCGCCGCGCCGAATCGTCTCGTCCGTGCCTTCAATGGCCTCAACTGCTACGACCGCCTTGTCCTTGACAACGACGGTCTGGCCGATATCAAGCCGTCCGATCTCTTTGGCCATTTGCCAGCCGAATGCTATGTCCTTCCACTCGTCCTTCGTCGGTTTCCTCCTGGTAAGGACACCGGCAGGCGCGAGAAGATTGTCAAGATACAGTGTTGATTCCCTGACCGTGATGCCTTCCGACTCGAGCTCGTCGGCTACAGCGCGAAGAAGGGAATCATCGTGCTTGGCGATCATCTTGGCAAGAAGTGCCGCTCCACGGAGATCGGGAAGACCATCGAAAAGACTGGTCTTCTTTATCCCGCCCGCCATGAGAACATCGCTGACGCCCTGTTCCTTGAAGAATTTGATGAGCTTTCCGAGATGGCCGACCTTGATCCATATGATCGCGTCGGTCCACTGAGCAAGTTCCGGCAGCGTCTCGCCTTCGTGAGCCACGGCGAAAACCCCGAGTCCCTTCTGTTTGGCTGCTTTGGCGAACTCCAGGGGAAAATCGCCGCTCCCTGCTATGAGACCGATCTTCTTCATGCTGTTGTCCGATCTTTGCTTCTAACGGGTAATTCCCCGCTTTGAGTTTTTCATGAACTCCATGAGGTGCATGGCCTCCGGGGAAGCACTTAGTTCACTTTTGACCCTGGCGAGCGCATCTTCCAGGATAAGCCCTGATCGGAAGATGATCCTGTATGCTTTTTTCAGGTTGGAGATGGCCTCATCGCTGAATCCCCGCCGTTTGAGGCCGACCAGGTTCAGACCGTATAATTTTGCCCGGTTCCCCGCCGCGCTCACATAGGGCGGAATGTCCTGCGATACGGCGGATTGTCCGCCGATGATGGCATAGGCCCCGATCCGGACGAACTGGTGCACCGCGACGATCCCGCCCAGGATGGCATAGTCGCCGACGGTTATATGCCCTCCCAATCCGACCGAGTTCGCCATAATGATATGGTTCCCGAACTTGCAGTCATGGGCGACGTGTGAATAGGCCATGAGAAAATTGTTGTTGCCTATCTCCGTCACGCGGTCCTCTTTTGTCGTCGCGCGGTGAATGGTGGCTGACTCTCTGATCACGTTGTCATTACCTATGATCAGCGAGGTTTCCTCGTTTTTGTACCCGATGTCCTGCGGCGGGGTGCCGATGCAGGAGAAGGGAAAGATCTGGTTCCGCTCGCCAATGGTGGTCCAGCCCTCAACGAGGACGTGTGATGCGATCCTGGTGTCTTTTCCCACGGATACATGCTCGCCCACGACGGAATACGGGCCGATCTCGACGCCCTCTGCGATCTTCGCTTTGGGATGGACGATTGCTGTTGGATGGATGTTCACGACGGTCGCTCCCTCCTTACTTATCCATGATCATGGCCATCATCTCCGCCTCGGCGACAACGGCCCCATCTACCAAGGCTACGCCCTTGAATGTTCGGATGGTCGACCGCACTTTGAGCAATTCAAGCTCGAAGCGGACCTGGTCACCGGGGATCACCGGTTTACGGAACTTTGCCTTGTCGATGCTCATAAAGTAGATCACCTTTTTTGAAGGGTCCGGTTCTGATTTAAGCGCCATCACGCCGCCGATCTGCGCCATGGCCTCGAGGAGCAGGACACCGGGCATGATTGGATGTCCCGGGAAGTGGCCCTGGAAGAAAGGTTCATTGATCGTAACGTTCTTGATACCCACCACCCTCTTGTTCTCTTCGAACTCCACGATCCTGTCGATCAGCAGGAACGGGTAGCGGTGTGGCAGGTAGGTCATGATTTCATCGATGCCGATCATGCTTTGTCCCCCTTGCGAGAATAGGATTGCGTCAATCGATCTTTTTAAGTTCTTCGATACGACGTTGAAGCTGGGTGACCAGTTTTTTAAGCTCCGGCAACTTCGGAAACACGGCCTGCGCTTTGAGCCACTCGCGGAGCGGGATCGCTGGATAACCCGCGACGACCTGTCCTGACGGTATGTCACGGGTAACGCCTGATCCTCCCGCGATCATCACCCGGTCCCCTATCGTCAGATGATCGGAGATCGCAGATTGGCCTCCCATGACAACGTAATTGCCGAGGGTACTGCTGCCTGCGATCCCGACCTGTCCGGCCAGAAGACAGTTCTCGCCGATGGTCACATTGTGCGCGATATGCACCAGGTTATCCAGCTTGGCGCCTTTTTTTATGACCGTGCTTCCCAGGGTAGCGCGGTCGATGGTGCAGTTGGCGCCGATCTCAACATCATCCTCGATGATCACGCCGCCGACCTGGGGAATCTTGTGGTGCCGTCCGCCATCGGTCACGAATCCGAAGCCGTCGCTTCCGATCACCGTGCCGGCGTGTATGATCACGCGGCAGCCGAGTGACACTCCTTCACGGATGCTGACGTTCGGATACAGGACCGCGTCATCTCCGATGATCGAACCGACGCCAATGTACACGCCGGGATACAGCGTTACCCGGCTGCCGATCTTCGCCCCGTCGGCCACCACCGCGTAAGGATGGATCGTCGGCTCACTGCCCAGGACGACATCCTTTCCGATGACGGCACGGTCGCTGACGCCGCCCGGCAGGTACGGCTTGCCGTAAAATATTTCCAGCGCCAGGGCAAACGCATAACGCGGATTCTTCACCACAAGCGCCGGAATGCTCACCCCCTGCATATCCGGGGAGATGATCACGGCGGATGCCCGGCATGCGGCCAGATCATTCCGGTGCTTCTGGTCGGAAAGATAGGTGATGTCCCCTTCACGCGCTTCACGCATGCCCGCCACACCGCGGATCTCGGTATCGCCGGAGCCTTTCACTTCAGCGCCAAGCCTGGCTGCCAGTTCAGCGATCGTCATGAAGGATTCCCGCGGTTACTTCTTGGCATCGAACTTCTTGTCCAGTTCGACAACGACCTTTTCCGTCAGGTCGAGTTCCTCATCTCCGTAGAGGACGGAGGGGACCTCGCCTTTTGACATCACATTGATGGTGCGGTTCAGGATCAGGGACACTTTTTCTTTTTTCGCCATGTTCTTCAGGATCGCCATCATTTCCTGATTGAACTCGGTGGAGAGCTCTTCGTTCTTTTTTGCCAGTTCGTTGTTGAAATCGCTTCGTTTCTTTTCGAATTCGCTGATCTTTCTGCCGATGGATTCTTCTTTTTCCTTCCGGACCTCGGGTTTGAGGACGGCCGATTGTTTTGCGTAGTCCTCGCGCAGTTTCTGTATCTCATCGGCGTCGATATCGAGGATCTTTTTCCGGCTGTCATAATATTCCTTGAGGACCCCCTGATATTTCATGCCGACCTTGGTCTTGTCAAAGACCGTCTGGGTGTCCACAAACGCGATCTTTCCGCCGGCGGCATAGGCGGCCGGCGCCGTGATCAGCAGTACTACCAGGAATGCCAAAACCTTTTTCATCACACCCTCCTTATATAGCAGCTCGTAATGTCAAAACTTTCACCGCAGAGGACGCAGAGAACATCTTGAATTACAACACATCAAACTCTTTCCCAGCTTCCTCCCCCTCTGCGACCTCTCAAAATCCTCTTCTTTGAATCTATAATCTTTGCCAAATGTCCAGTGAAGTTCGTTTAACCTGAATATGTTCCGAATTTAACCAGCTTTCTTTTACTTACGCTGCTTTTATTTCAAGGTCTGCATTTCTCTGCGACCTCTGCGGTAAAATACCTTTCGTTCTTTTCATAGAACTTTTGACACTACCCAGCAGCTCATCAAGCAGTGAATTTATCGCTCGTTCGTTAGAAGAGCGTACCAATGGAGAACTCGAACTGGCTCGGCTGGTCCGTGGCTTTCTGGTTGATGATGTAGCCCCATTCGAAGCGCAGCGGACCCATGGGAGAGAGCCACCAGAAACCCCAGCCATAGGAATGCCGCAATTGCATGGGCCGCAAGGGTTCCTCGTTGTTGAATGCACGGCCCATATCATAGAACAGGAGACCTTTCAGGCGCGCCGCCGGGACAATGGGAAACGTGTATTCAATGTTGAAAATAAGCTGTTTGTTGCCGCCGATGCGGGTCAAGGAGCCGTCAAGTCCCGTCTCCATGGGACCGTCAGGACCGATGGTGCCGACGGTCCCGTAGCGGTAGCCCCGTACCGATCCGGCGCCTCCGACAAAGAACCGCTCTCCCGTTGGTATCGGGAACTCGATCAGGGAACCAACGAAGCCGACGCGGCCGCGGGTCATGAGAACGGTGTCCCAGAAGAGCGGAAAATACCATGCCGAGTCGGCAACGGACTTGATGAAGCTGGGATCGCCACCGAGAGGGCCGCCGGCGTACTGGACAAACATGGTGTTCCGGGACCCGGTCTTGGGATCAAGATAGAAATCACGGGAGTCCCGGGACAGGCTCGCGGTCAGGGAACTGGTCGTCACGACGCTTCCGTAGTTGTCCATCTGCTTCTGCAGAAGATACGTCGGCGCCGTCGTAATGCCGTAGATGTTGGATTGGTCCAGGCTGTACCGGAGCGAGCCCGAGACATATTCCGTGAAGCTTTTTCCTATGCCGAGGCCGATCCCATTGGACTCAAGCTTGTAGCCGTCGTAGTCCTGGTCCTGGTTGTAGAGGTCGATCCGTCCCCAGACAGGCTTGTCGAAGAGATAGGGCTCCATGAAACTGACCATGTAGATGCGGCGGGTCGAGCCCCACTGGACCTTGAACTTGAGCAGCTGTCCGCGGCCGCCCAGGTTCCCCTGGGTAATTTCCGCGATCCCCATGAGCTTGTCCACGGAGCTGTACCCGCCTCCGATGCTCAGGTTCCCGGTCATTTTTTCCTTGACCCTGATGTTCAGGTCCATGACCGGCTCCTGCAGCCTGCGCTCGGGCGACAGATCCACCGATTCGAAGAAGTTCAGGTTGTTGATCCGCTCATAGCTCCGCTTGAGGGCTTTTTTACTGTAGAGGTCACCCTCATCCAGACGCATTTCCCTGCGGATCACCTTGTCCCTGCTCTTGTTGTTCCCGGTGATGTCGATCCTTCCGATGCGGACCTCGCCGCCTTCCTGGATCTCGAACGAAAGGGCGACGGTCTTTTTTTCCTGGTCGATGTTAAAGAGCGGCACCACATTGGCAAAGGGCCGTGCGATGCTGTCGTACCGTTCCATGATGCGTGCCACATCCTGTCGAAGGATCTCCCGGCTGAAAACGTCCCCCCGCTTGAGCTTGATCTCCTTGAGGAGTTCGTTGTCGGTGATGGTGGTGTTCCCTTTCACCGTCACGGTGCCTACCTGGAACTGGTCGCCTTCCTGGAGGTGTATCCGTATCGCGACCTCATTGGATGTCGTGTAGGTCTCGGTCTGCCCCATGAACTCATGGGTATGCACCGTGAGCGGACGTTCCTCAACGAAAGGGTCGCTTACCTGGACCTGGATATAACCCCGGTTGTAATAGAGGTTCCTGATGGATTCAACGTCCTCCTTCAGGTCTTCAGAGCGAAGCGTGCCGCTGTTCCCGAAGAATGAAAAGAACCAGTGTTCCTGGTTCTTCATGCTTTCCTTGATCTCCTTGGTGGGTATAACGGAATTTCCGGTGATGATGACCTCGCTCAATCTGATCTTCTTGCCTTCTTCGATGTAGTAAACGATATTCTTGTCGCCCCCCCGAAGTTCGACGATGACCGGCACGATAACCGCGTGGTAGTATCCGGAATCCTGGTATTTCAGCCGGATCTTCTCGGCGTTGTCCTGGATCAACTGCTGGTTAAAGGCCGTCCTCGGAAGAAGGGTCACTATCTCCTTGAGCTTTTCCGCGGTTACTTCCTCGTTCCCCTCGAAGCTGATCTCCCGGATAAGCGGTTTTTCCTTGACCCAGAAGATCACTTTGAGACCCTGTTCGAAGCCCTCGGTTTTCACCTGGACGTCCTCAAAGTGGCCGAGCTGATACAGGAGCCTGATATCCTCCTTAAGCTGGGTCGGTGAAAAGACCGCGCCTTCCCGGGTCTTGATCTTGGCCAGAACGGTTGCTGATTCGATCCGCCGGTTGCCCTGGACCTCGATAAAGGTGACGAGCACGTCTTCCGCGGATACCGAGACCGGTACCGATGTCAGAAAGGCCAGGATGGCCAGCAATAGGACAGCTGTACGCTGTATGAGCACCGATAGACTTCCTTTCACTATTCTCTGAATAAAAACAAAGTAATATAGCACTAATGAGTGTCCCTGTAAACAAAAATCATGTGATTAGCCTTGAAAGGACCTTATTGGAAAGGAGCATTCCCCGACCCGTGAGCACAAGGGCCCCCTTTTTACTATCCACGAGGCCGTCACGCTCGAGATCCCCGATGCGGTTCATGAGAGAGTCGAGCGCGCCCCTGCCGAACAGAGAGCCATAAGCAACAAGATCAACACCGGACGTCTTGCGGAGACCGAGGAACAGTTTTTCCAGGGCGGCCTGTTCTCCGTCCACGAATTCATCACTGTCCTGGTCCTGCGCCGATATGCCGATCCTCAAGCGGGAAGCATATTGATCGACATCGGCAATATTGGCCCAGCGCCTGTTCCCGATGAACGACCAGGCACCAGGCCCGAGCCCGAGATATTCACCCCGGTCCCAATAATTTACGTTATGACGGCATTCATGTCCAGGCAGGCAGAAATTGGATATTTCGTACTGATGGTAGCCGCCTGACCTCAGAAATTCCATCGCGGTACCATACATATTTGCGGTGGAATCATCATCAGGCGGTTCCCGCCCGCCGTTCCTCGCGTCGCGGTGCCATTGGGATCCCTCATCGAGGCCGAGGCTGTATGCGGAAATATGCTCCGGACCGAGAGCAATGGCGCTCTCGAGGGTGCTGTTCCATTGGTCTTCGGTCTGTCCGGGGACGCCGAAGATCAGATCAATGCCGATGTTCCCGAATCCTGCGTTCCTGGCAGCATGCACGGCCGCGCTTCCCTGGCCGGCGGAGTGGACCCTGCCGAGAAGGGCAAGTACCTCATCGGAAAAGGATTGGACGCCGATACTGAGGCGTGTCACGCCCAGCCTTTTCAGCAGGGACAGGGAGTTCGGCGTGACCGTATGAGGATTTGCTTCCACGGTGATCTCTGCGTCTACGGTCAGGTGCACATGCTCGTTGATGATGCTGAAGAGCCGGGAGAACTGATCATGCGACAGCGTCGTTGGAGTTCCCCCACCGATGTATACACTCCCGATAGTCAGATCGCTTAACTTACGTGAGTGCATCCCGATTTCGAGACGTAATGCAGAGAGGTACTCATCAGCGATGTCATTGTCATAATGTGTTGAGAAAAAGCCACAATAGGGACATTTTTTGACACAAAATGGTATGTGAATATACAAACCTAACATGTTGTTTTGATTGCGATATTGAGTTTTTTTAGGAGATTATGGCGCATAAAGACCGATATATAGCAACAGGTATGCCAAGTCAGGGGAGGTTTATGTCCGGTGTATCCGGATGATCAGCGCGGTCTCGTCGCAGTTCGGAAACTTAACGCAGTTCAGACAGTCGGTCCAGATCTTATGAGGCAGTTCCTTTTTATCGACCGGCGAGAATCCCAGTTTTTTGAAGAAGCCTTCCTGGTAGGTGAGCACAAATACCCGCTCGGCGCCAATAGCTTCAGCTTCCCGGAGGCAATGGCTGACAAGACCTGCCCCGATCCCTGTTCCGATCCTGTCCTTGCGGACCGCGAGAGAACGGACCTCCGCAAGTCCATCCCAGCTGATGTGGAGCGCGCAGACGCCTGCGATGCCGTTCTGGTCCTCAAAAACCGAAAAATCACGAAGGCTCTCGTACAGTTCATTGAGCGAGCGCGGCAGCATCTGGCCCTGGTCGGCATACTCGTTGATGATCAATTGGATAGGTTTTACATCGGCGATCCTTGCTTTTCGAATCATGGCGGAAGAGTACCTTGTTGACGCTGCAATGTCAATAGCGAACCATGTTCTTTACCGCAGACGATCGCGCATGCGTACCTGCGAATATCATGCTCTGCACTGGCGAATAAGCAACGAGCTCTTGACTTTAAAAGGTTGAATGGAGTATATTTTAACCAACAGGAAACCCATTCTTTTCGGAGGCGGTTGTCTGTATGATGTTCGAGAAATTCACTGAACGTGGAAGAAAAGTGATCGTGTATGCCCGCGAAGAGGCTGAGCGGCTCCAGAACGATTATCTCGGCACTGAGCACATCCTGCTCGGCACGCTCCGTGAGGAGGACGGGATCCCCGTGGCGGTGCTTCGCAAGATGGGCATCGATATCGATCAGGTCCGCATGGAAGTGGAAAGGAACCTTCCCTCCAGCGGAAACACCCTGACCTTCGGAGACATCCCGTTTACGCCTCGTGCCAAGAAAGTACTTGAATATGCCGTGGAAGAAGCGCGGCTCCTCGGGCACAACTATATCGGCAGCGAGCATCTTCTTCTCGGGCTGATCCGCGAGGAGGAAGGCATCGGAGGAAAGATCCTCAGGAGCTTCGGCGTCAATCTCCTCGGCTCCCGTCAGCTGGTCATCAATTATCTCCGCCGCTCTGCGACCCAGATAGCGGCGAAGAAAAGCCCCACCCCCGCCCTGGACGAGTTCAGCAGGGACCTTACGCAGCTCGCCAAGGTCGGCAAGCTGGACCCGGTGATCGGACGCGATACGGAGATCGACCGCGTTCTCCAAATACTCTCCCGCCGCACCAAGAACAATCCGGTCATCATCGGTGAAGCCGGCATCGGGAAGACGGCGATCGTAGAGGGTCTTGCCCAGCGCATCGTGAGCGCCGATGTCCCCGAGAACATGCTGAACCGTCGCGTGGTATCCCTTGATCTCGGAGCGCTGATCGCGGGGACCAAGTATCGCGGTCAGTTCGAGGAACGGCTCAAGATCGTGATGAAAGAGATCGTGCAGGCCGACAACATCATCCTCTTTATCGATGAACTGCACACGCTGGTCGGCGCGGGCGCCGCTGAAGGGTCCATTGACGCATCGAGCATGCTCAAACCGGCCTTGGCAAGGGGCGAGATGCAATGCATCGGCGCTACCACGCTCGATGAATTCCGGAAACACATCGAGAAGGACGGAGCGCTGAAGCGCAGGTTCCAGCCGATCTACGTACAGCCTCCCAGTGTTGAGGAAACCATCAATATTATCAAAGGCCTGCGTCCGAAATATGAGTCGCATCACAAGATCAAGATCACCGATGAGGCGGTTGTTGCCTCTGCCCATCTCTCGGACCGGTACATCACCGACCGTTTCCTCCCCGATAAGGCCATCGACGTGATCGACGAGGCGGGTGCCAAGGCGAAGCTTGCCCGTAACACCTATCCGGCGGAACTGAAGAACATCGAAAAGAAGCTGAAAAAGCTCGAGCAGGAAAAGAACCTTTTTACCCGGATCAAGGACTATGTTCGGGTGGAGTCGCTGCATGAAGAGGAAGACCGCCTGAGGGAGTCCCTGGACGGCATCCACAAGGACTGGAAGGACTCTCAGGAGAAGAACATACCGGTCATCGGTGAGGAAGAGGTCGCGCTGATCGTATCACACATTACGGGGATCCCTCTTTCAAAGCTTGAGGAAAAAGAGGTTTCCCGCTTGCTCAGGATGGAAGAGGAACTGCACAAGCGGATCGTGGGTCAGGAGGAGGCCATTGTGGCCGTTTCCCGCGCTATCCGGCGTTCCCGGGTAGGTCTCAAACTGCGGAAGCAGCCGATCGGCTCCTTCATTTTCCTGGGGCCCACCGGCGTCGGGAAGACCGAACTTGCCCGCTCACTTGCAATCTTCCTTTTTGACACTGAGGACGCGCTTATCCGCGTGGACATGTCGGAGTACATGGAAAAGTTCAGTTCCTCCCGTCTGGTAGGCTCACCGCCCGGCTATGTGGGGTATGATGAGGGCGGTCAATTGACGGAAAAGATCAGACGGAGACCCTATTCCGTCGTCCTGTTCGATGAGATCGAAAAGGCCCATCCGGACATCTTTAATATGCTCCTGCAGGTCCTTGACGACGGTTATTTGACCGATAGCATCGGCAGGAAGGTGGATTTCAGGAATACCGTGATCATCATGACGTCCAACCTTGGCGCGCGAATGATCGACAAGGATACGACCCTTGGCTTCCGTCAGGACACGTCAAAGAACCAGTATACCAAGATGAAGGAAAACGTGCTCGACGAGCTCAAGCGCGCCTTTAATCCTGAATTTTTGAATAGGATCGATGACAGCGTCGTGTTCCATCCACTTTCGAACGCACACCTGCTGCAGATCGTGGACATGCTGGTGAATGAACTCAACCTGCAGATGCTCCAGAGCAGAAATATTCACCTTGAAGTGTCCCAGGAAGTGAAAGAGCGGCTGATCAGGGATAATTATCAGCCGACCTACGGGGCGCGGCCGATGAGGCGCGCAATTCAGAAACACATTACCGACCCGCTGTCAGAAGAGATGCTCCGGGGCCGCTTCAAGGAATCACACAAGGTCCTCGTCACCATGAAGGACGATCAGATCGAGTTTCAGGAGGAAGAAGCGGGCATTCTCGCCAAAGTATAACCCCTCCCCCCCCTATTTCCACCCGTCACGCAGCGCATGTTATGGCTGCTTGTGGCTCCTGAACACCTTTTTCATTAACGTCCGGTTGACCGTGGCATCAGGACCGATGATGAAGGCAATGCCGGTTTCACCGGAACTTCTCACCAATTTCGTTATCTCTTCTATCTGGAACAGCGGTATCATTTTGCCTGTCTTCGTTGTTGCCTGCAGGGCAAGGATGACCTGGTCCGGTAATCTGACGGTCGTGATGGCTGAATTCGCCATACGGGAAAGCTGCTCCATTGTCTGACGGTAGGTAAGATTTTCTTCCGCTCTGATGTCCCGATATTCGATGGCGGTCCAATAATAGTCGCTATTGAGCTTTCGGAACGCGTTCATGTCATAGGCAAACTGCGAGAAGAGCTTGTCCGCTGTAGGTACCGGCAGGACAAGGTGGATAGGAATGCCGATCTTCAGGCCTGCATTCACTGAACGGCCCGCATTCCTGATCTGTTCGAAGACGCTCAACAGACGGTCCCGTTTTAACGCTGTCCACTTCCCGTAGTATTCCCCGTATTCCTCAATGATAATTCCTTCCGGACCACTGACCACCTTCTTGAACAACATACGCGGGTCGGGCGCCCATTTTAGATCGATCATCGTCTGCTCGCGCGCGGCAGGACCGATCCCTTCGACAGGCGCGTAGTAAAAGTCAGGGGCCAGGAGCAGAGCATCGACGGAATACGTCGCGATTTCCTTCGCCAGAGCCGCCAAATACTTTACTGCCTCACGGTTGAAGAGATCTATTTTCCCCGTTGATTGGACCGTGCCGCTTCCCAGATCATACCGGGCGTCTTCCCAATCCTTGTGCCGGGACAACACACCGGGAATTTGTCGGGTCGGCAGTACGATATGGATCTTGAGGCCCGCCTGGTGCGCGAGATATACTGCATCGGGAATCTTGCCGAGATCGGGTAAGCCCTGTTCGTTCATCGGCAGTTCCAGAATGATGGTATTCGCGCCCGTATCTTTCAGTGAAGCGACAAGCATTTCCTTCTTTTTGTAATCAAAAGGCATTCTTTTAAAGTAATAAGCATGAACCAGCTGTTCTGAAGGCTGCGCAAATGAGGTACCAGGCAGACCATTCCAGACCAGGCACATGCTGAACAATAGCATGATCAGAGGTCGGCTCTTCGTAGTACGGAATGGTATCATGGCATTCTCCTCATTATTTGATTCACGCTCATTTCAGCTTTTCCGCCATGGTCTGGGCCGTGTACACCGCAGGCAGCAAGGCCCTCACGTTGTCCGGGATGATCTTAAGATTTTTCACCGGGCAGGGTGAAAGCATCTGCCGGCCGGCCCGGTATTCGGACAACTTCACGTTCGTCTGAAACGGAAGGGGGAAATTCCTGGCGTGCGTGTCTTGTATCGATGAGCTGACCAGGAAATCCTGAAGGAACGGAACAAGAGGAGAGATCCGGCTCACGAAAGAATCTGCGGATTGATCGATCGTAGTTGCAGAAGGAAACACGGCCGTCAGCGATCTCATGCCCGCCGGTGCCGCTATTCTGTCGTCGCCCGGCGAAAGAGAAAGCGTAGAATAGTCGTTAAAGCGTTCATCTCCGGCGAGACACAGCACGTTCGGAAGCATGCCTACGGGAACCACTTCGTCACGGATCCCGAGGAACACCGTGGATTCCGCCTGATCACCGGAAACATTCAGAAGCACCGTGCCCGCTTCGATGATCCCACGGGACGTCCTGATCCCGGTGATCCGGTTGGAGCGGAACTGCAGTTCCGGAAACGGTTCGCCGTGGTACCATGTCCCGTTCTTCTGCTGGACGATAGAGAGAAGCTGGTCGGCAAGCTGGGTAAACCCTCCGGGCAGATAGCGCGGAGCGCGTGTGAGCAGAAGGACCAGAGATGCAAGCGGCATATGCTGGAGAGAGTATCCGAAGAAAAACCGTGATTGAACTTCGAAGTAGGAAATTATGTTCCTGCCGAAGGCGAAGGACTGAAGGTAGGCTGCCGCCGTCCTCTGACGGAGAAAATAGGAGTAGAACCGGCTTTTCGAACTGCGATCGGAGAATTTGTGAACCTCGCTATACAACCTCGTGAGGCCGTTCATCTCATCGGGAAACTCGCGGATCAGTTCTTCCCGTGTTTCCTGCGGGTCTGCTGAGACCGTGACCCTGTGCTCCGGCATGACCACCTGGTAACCGGGAAATGAACCGGCTGCGTTCACGGACAGATCGAGAGCAGAAAAGAGCTTTTGCAGAATACCACCTGGCTCAAAACCATACGTCATGGTCGGTCCGGGCGTAAAACGGAAACCCGCGGTCTCGTGTGCCGCAACACAGCCGCCTGCGTTGTCTGCAGGGTCCATGAGGCACACCGTCCTTCCCGCCTTGGTCAGCAGAGCTGCTGCTGCAAGACCTGCCATTCCCGCACCGACGCATGCGATATCATATTTTTGCACGACATCCTCCGCAAAAACAAACAAAAAAAGGAAACAGGTACCGTACGGTTCCCTATTTCCTTGTGATACAGGCTTTATCCTGGTACATCGGTACGATCTCTATTTTCCTTTTTCCCGCATGGCCTCTTTGCGGGAAAGGCGTATTTTCCCTTGACGGTCGATCTCCAGCACTTTGACCAGGACCTCATCGCCCTCCTTGAGCTCGTCGGTGACCTTTTCGAGACGCTGCTCCGATATCTGCGAAATGTGGAGGAGTCCGTCGGTGCCGGGGAATATCTCCACAAAGGCGCCGAAGTCCATGATCTTTCTGACCTTGCCCATGTACAGCTTGCCGACCTCCGCGTCCTGCACGATGCCCCGGATGATCTCCTTCGCCTTGTTGGCTGCGGCCTCATCGGATGAGGCGATGTTGATCACGCCGCTGTCCTCTATGTCTATCTTGGCGCCGGTCTGCTCGACGATGCTGCGGATCACCTTGCCGCCGCTGCCTATCACATCCTTGATCTTGTCAGGGTTGATCTGCATGGTAATGATCCTGGGCGCGAAAGGATTCAATTCCTTTCGGGGAGCGGCGAGCGCTTCGAGCATTTTCCCGAGGATATGCAGCCTCCCCTCTTTTGCCTGCTGGAGGGCGGTGCGCATGACGTCGATCGTGATTCCTTCGATCTTCATGTCCATCTGGAGCGCCGTGATGCCCTTGCTCGTTCCGGTGACCTTGAAATCCATGTCCCCGAGGTGGTCTTCCAGCCCAAGGATATCGGACAGCACGACCACTTTTTCGCCTTCCTTGATAAGCCCCATGGCAATCCCCGCGACCGGGGCTTTGATGGGAACGCCCGCGTCCATGAGAGCCAGCGTTCCGCCGCAGACCGTGGCCATGGAGGAAGAGCCGTTGGATTCAAGGATGTCCGAAACGATCCTGATCGTGTAGGGGAACTCCAGCTTGGAAGGAACCATTGCCTTAAGCGCGCGCTCTGCGAGAGCTCCGTGTCCGACTTCCCTCCTGCCCGGGCCGCGCAGGGGTTTGGTCTCTCCCACGCTGAACGGAGGGAAATTATAATGGAGCATGAACGTCTTAAAGTACTCACCTTCGAGGGAGTCGATGCGCTGTTCGTCCTCGGAGGTGCCGAGCGTCGTCACGACCAAGGCCTGGGTCTCTCCCCGGGTGAACAGCGCTGATCCGTGCGTCCGGGGTAGCAAACCGACGAGGGAACTGATCGGCCGTATCTGGTCGGGTTTTCTGCCGTCGGCGCGCGTGTTCTTCTCAAGGATGATCTTTCTGACCTCGTCCTTTTCTATGCCGAAAAAGGTGGCTGCTATCTTGCGGCCCCGCAAGGGGTCGTCTTCCTTCTTGAGCTTCTGCTTTATCTCATCGAGAAGCACGTCCAGGGTCTTCTGGCGCTCCATTTTGTCGGGAATGACGATCGCGGACAGGAGGCGGTCCATGGCCAGCGCGGACACCTGCGCCTGGAGGTCCTTGTCGATCTCCACGGACTTGGCGACCCGCTTTTTCTTTCCGACCTTGGCCACCAGCTCAAGTTGAAGCGCTACGATCTTTTTGATCTCCCGATGCGCGGTCTCGAGAGCTTCCAGCATCTGGTCCTCGGAAAGTTCGCTGGCGCCTCCCTCGACCATCATGATGGCATCAGCGGTTCCCGCGACGACCAGGTTGAGCGTAGAAGCAACGATCTCCTTGTATCCGGGGTTGATGCGGAATGTGCCGTCGATATAACCGACACGGACCGCGCCGATGGGACCATTGAACGGGATATCGGAGATCGAGACGGCCGCAGACGAGGCGATCATGCCCATCAGGTCCGCGGCGCTCTCGTCACCGAGGGACAGGACCGACGCGATGATCTGGGTGTCGTAATAGTATCCGTCGGGGAACAGCGGCCTGAGCGGCCGGTCGATGAGACGGGACGTGAGGATCTCTTTTTCCGTCTGTCTCCCCTCCCGCTTGAAAAATCCGCCCGGGATCTTTCCCGCGGAATAGGCCTTTTCCTGGTAATCCACCGTGAGCGGGAGAAAATCAACGTTCTCACGCTCTACCTTCGACGCGACCGCTGTCGCGAGGACCACGGTATCACCGTACCGTACTACGATGGAACCATTCGCCTGCTTTGCCATGATGCCTGTTTCCAGGACCACGCGTTTGCCGCCTATTTCAGTCTCAACTATTGTTGCCATGCATCCTCATTTCTTTTGTTTTCGGAAAAGTGTTTATGGATTATTTTCTCAAGCCGAGCTTCTCGATAATCTGACGATAACGATCGAGATCGTTTACCCGCAGGTATTCCAGATGCCGCCGACGCTGGCCGACCATCTTCAGGAGACCCCTACGGGAATGCTGGTCAAGCTTGTGCGCCCGCAGATGTTCGGTCAGGTGGTTGATGCGTCCGCTCAGGAGCGCGATCTGAACCTCCGGGGAACCGGTATCCGAGGCGTGTCTGCGGTAGGTCGAGATAGTGTTTGTTTTCATGTCCTTGTCCATCAGTCACCCCCCTTTCAATAGGATTTAACGACAATACAACCTTTAAAAGCATTACAAAATATCATATTTACAAGCCCTTGTAAAGCATTTTATGTGAAATATCAATAAATAATCATGCAATGACCACTTCCGGCCTGATGAGCTCTCCAGAGGTCTTCGCAATGGCAAGCATCCGCCCGTCGCGGTCAAGGACCTGTATCAACGGCAGTAAGTCGTTCACGGCGAATCCCGGAGGGATGGGAATGGTGTTGCCATGGGATATCCGCCAGGCGTCCGATGCATCCACGGTCACCGAGGCGAATGATCCCAATGCTTCGCCGAGCGGCAGGAGCGATTGTTCGGCAAGTCCAAGAGATGCCTTCTGGGCAAGCTGTTCAAGGTCAAGTGCCTGCTCGATCCGGAAACGACCGGCCCGGGTCCTGACGAGGGCGGTAAGATGCGCTCCCGCGCCCAGGAAGGCGCCAATATCAGCACAGAGGGTCCGGATATAGGTTCCCTTGGAACAGGTCACGCTGAAGCGTACCAGGGGGTCACGGTATTCGAGGAGGGTGATCTCGGAGATCGTCACCGGTCGTTCCTCGTGCTCCAGGATCGTACCTTGACGAGCGAGACGGTAAGAGGGAACGCCGGAAACCTTTAATGCGGAATAGGCGGGCGGACGTTGAAGGATATCGCCCAGGAACCTATCCAGGGCGCGCTGTACTTCGTCCCGCGAGGGGGGAGAATATTCCCGCGTTTCCAGGATGGAGCCGGCCGAATCCAGGGTGTCGGTCGTTGCGCCCAGTTTCAGTTCGGCGATGTATTCCTTATCATCCGCTTCCAGATATCGCACGATCTTCGTTGCTTTTCCAATGCACAGGACGAGCACACCGGTCGCCAGGGGATCAAGGGTCCCCGTATGGCCGATCTTTTTTTCCTTTAAAAGCACTCGCGCCTTGTTCACCACGTCATGGGATGTCCAATTCTGCGGCTTGTTTATGACGAGGACACCGTTCACGAGGAGGATATCTGACCTTTCCCGAATTGCGTTTCAAGTTCCCGTGCGACCGCGGTGAGCACCTTGTCCCGGACCGCCGGATAGGAACCCTCAAGTACGCCGCCCGCGGCGTTCTTGTGGCCTCCCCCGCCGAGGCTCGACGCGAGTCCTGAAAGGTCAACGCGGCCTTTGGCGCGGAGGCTGATCTTGTACTGCGATGCCCCGGTCTGACGGAACAGGATAGCCACTTCGACCCCCTTTACGGAGCGGGCGAAATTGACGAAGTTGTCCGTGTCTTCCGCGCTGGTTCCGGTCTGGCGGTACAGATCTTCCGTGACAAGGACCCAGGCGATCCTTCCATCCTGGCTCCGTTCGATCCCCGAAAGCACTCTTCCGAGAAGATGGATCCTTTTAAAGGCATAGGACTCATACACGTTCTCGGTGACCTTCCAGGTATCGGCGCCGGCCTCGATGAGTGTGGCCGCGATACGCATGCTTTCGGGAGTGGTATTCGAATAACGGAAGGAGCCGGTGTCGGTGAAGATCGCCGTGTACAGGCAGATGGCCATGTCCTTATCCAGGGGGACCTTGAGGAGGGTCAAGAGCCGGTAGACCATCTCGCCGGTCGCAGTTGCGTCAGGGTCAAGCCAGGTAAGCGGCCATTCCCGTGAATTGGTCACATGATGGTCAATGTTGATAAGGGTCCGTGCCGGCCATGCTCCGTTGAAGAGGCCTGTTCGAGGAGGGTCTGCGTCGAGGACCAGGAACGCGTCGTACGTGCCCTTCACCGATGGGCCCGTGGTGATGCGGTCGGTGCCGGGCAGGAAGCGGAGGATCTCCGGCACCGGGTCGAGGTTGTGGACAAAGACCTCTTTGCCCATTTTTTCCAGCCCCAGCATCAGGCCGAGTTGGGCCCCCAGGGCATCACCGTCGGGGTTCTTGTGGACAGAGATGAGGACTGTTCTGCAGTCCTTGAGCGCGGCGATAATACCGGCAGGTTCATTCATCCCCGGACCCCTTCTCTTCATCCTTCTCCTGGATCTCGTGCAGGAGCTCATTGATGTGAGCTCCCCGTTCCACGGAGTCATCGAACCGGAAGAGAAGCTCCGGGATATATTTCATGCGCATCCGCTTGCCGAGTTCAGACCTGATGTACGCTGACGCGCTGTCAAGACCTTTGAGCGTCGCCGCCTTCTCCGCGCCGTACACGCTCACAAAGACCTTCGCGTTCCTCAGATCGTCCGCGAGATCGACCTCCGTCACGGTCACAAAGCCGACCCGGGGGTCCTTGATCTTGCGCATCAGGATATCGGCGATCTCCTGCTTCATTTGATCGCTGACGCGCTCCGCTCTCTTGTAGGTAGGTTTAGACATATGATTGGTCAGAATATTTCAATGTGATAATCCAGAAGGCTGACTTCAGGCACGGACCGCACCATGTCCAGGACATGGTCGAGCGTCTGATTGAGGTAGGATTTGTCATTGCTGACGGCGGCTACCGCCAGAGAAGCCTTCTGCCAGAGGTCGTTAGGGTCAACTTCCGCAACGGACACATTGAATTTGCTCCGGATGCGGTCCTTCAGGCTTTTCAGCGAATGCCGCTTTGTCTTGAGGGAACCGCTCTCCGGAATATGCATCTCGATGGTGCAGACGCCGATGAACATACGTTATGAGGATCAGAGCTTGGTCGCGAACTTCTCCACGATAAATGCCTCAATGATGTCGCCGACCTTGAGGTCGTTGAAGTTCTCGATGCCGAGGCCGCATTCATACCCCGTCTGGACCTCGCGGACATCGTCCTTGAACCTCTTGAGGGAGTGGAGTTTGCCCGTATAGACGACCACATTGTCTCGGAGTACCCGTACTCCGTCGTTCTGGCGCGTCATCACGCCATCGACGACGGAACATCCGGCAATCGTCCCGACCTTGGAGACATGGAACGTCTGGCGCACCTCGGCGTGGCCCAGCACCCTTTCCTTGAGCGTCGGCTCGAGGAGGCCTTCCATTGCCGCCTTGATGTCGTCGATGATGTTGTAGATGATGTTGTACATCCTGACATCAACACCCTCGCGCTGGGCAATATCGGTGGCCTTTGCTTCAGGCCGGATATTGAAACCGATGATGATGGCGTTGGAAGCTGCCGCGAGCATCACGTCCGTTTCGTTGATGGCCCCCACGGAACTATGAATGACCTTGAGCTTCACGGCGGGAGTCGAAAGCTTGCCCAGGGCGTCCACGATGGCCCCTGCTGAACCCTGAACGTCCGCCTTGAGGACGATATTAAGCTCTTTGACCGTCCCTTCCTGTATCTGGCTGTGCAGGTCCTCGAGGGTAACCTTCTTCATCGCCGCCATTTCAGCGGTCCGTCTTTTTGCCGTGCGGAATTCCGCAAGGGCGCGGGCCTTTCGTTCTTCATCAAGCACGATGAAACGCTCGCCCGCGCTGGGGACCCCGGAGAATCCGATCACTTCGACGGGGACCGCGGGACCCGCGGCTTCGACGCGCTCACCTTTGTCGTTATTCAGCGCCCGCACACGTCCGAACATGGTTCCCGACACGAATATGTCGCCCTGGCGGAGCGTGCCGGACTGTACCAGCACGGTCGCTACCGGGCCCCGGCCCTTGTCCAGCTTTGCCTCGATAATGGTGCCACGGGCCATCTTGTCTGGATTCGCCTTGAGTTCGAGAACGTCCGCCTGAATGAGGATCATCTCCAGCAAATGCTCGAGACCGATCTTTTTCTTTGCGGAGACTTCGCAGAAAATGGTCTGTCCGCCCCAATCCTCAGGTGCCAGTTCAAGGTCCGAGAGCTCTTGTTTGATACGTTCCGGTTTGGAATCAGGCTTGTCGATCTTGTTGATGGCGACGATGATCGGTACGCCGGCGGCCTTTGCGTGGTTCACGGCTTCGCGGGTCTGCGGCATGACGCCGTCGTCCGCGGCGACCACGAGGATGACGATGTCCGTGACCTTGGCGCCGCGGGCTCGCATGGCGGTGAACGCCTCGTGGCCCGGTGTGTCGAGAAAGGTTATCTCTTTCCCCTTGAGGCTTACCTGGTAGGCGCCGATATGCTGGGTGATCCCGCCGGCTTCCTTGGCGACCACATTGGCCTCACGTACCGCATCGAGGAGCGAGGTCTTGCCGTGGTCGACGTGACCCATAATGGTGACCACCGGAGGACGATGCACCTGTGACTCCGCGGTATCCTCTTTTTCCTCCAGCACATCCTCAGCGGTCTCGATCGTGGAAACTTCACCCTTGACGCCGTACTCTTCAGCAATAAGGAGCGCGGCATCCATGTCCATGGGCTGATTCTGCGTCGCCATGACACCCATGGTCATGAGCTTCTTGATGATATCGCCGACCTTCTGCCCGATGACCTCGGCAAACTCCTTGATCGTGCAGCCTTCCTGTATCTTAACGACCTTTTTGCGCGGCTTGGTGATGTCTGCAACGTCGGTCTGCGGGGCGAAACGTTCGTCCTTCCGGTGGTGACGCTTGCCGGACGGGAGGGTTTTCAGGTCGGGCAGTTTCTTGAATGACGGTTTGGCGCGGAAATCGCTGTCTTCCTTGCCTCCGGTTTTTTTATTCTGCCACTTTTTCTTTGACGGTTTGCCTCCAGGAGCCGGCGCAGGCATGGCGGGCGGGAACAGCGACGGTTCCAGTACCGGCGCAAACGGTTCCGACGCTCTGCGGCCGGAGAATCCCGGCCTCTGCGGGATTGGTCTGCCTCCCGGCACACCGAATGCCGGACGCGCGCCGGGCCTTGCCGGGTGAGACGGCTGCCCCCCTGGTGAAGGAGCAGGCCGTACTTGAGCGGCCGGCGCGGTCGCTTTTTGCTCACCGGTCATCTCTGCCGGCGCCGGCGTCACTGGTCCGGTGGTCCCGGCAGGCGCGATCACCGGAGGAGCGGGCATGGTCGGTTTCACCGCGGGAGGGATAGGCGCCAATTTGGGACGGGTTCCGGGCTTTTCCAGAGTGGAGGAGAACTTACCGATGAGTGCCGCGGCTTTTTTCCGACGATCATCCAAAGACGTGGCGACCTCGGCAGCCGAGGCTGGTTTTTCCTTCTTGGTCTTTTCCTTGTCCTTGCGGACCGCCTTCAGCTTATCGATCAGGGACTTGGTCTCCTTGTCGTCGAGACCGCTCGTGGGGGTCTTGTCCTTGATGCCCATCTTTTCGAGGACGGCGACTAGGTCCTTGCTCTCGACCCCCATTTTTTTTGCAAGCTCATGTACCCTGATCACGGTCATAAAATCAAATACCCCCGGCAATTTTGATCGATTGGTTTCGGCATTTTACTCTACAGATGCTTATTAAGCAAGCCTTTTAATCTTTCCGACTCGCTCCAGACCGCTTCGGAGAAGCCTTTATCAAGGATTCCGACGACACCGACGAGTTCACGGCCGACCATCTGTCCCAACTCGTCCCTGGTGAAGAGCGTCGCCTGTTTTTTCGGAGGCAGACCGCCCGTAAGCAGTTTGTGCTTTGTCCCTTCTGAAAGATCTTCGGCAAAAATGAGCATTTCCACCCTGCTCTTCTGCAGGGCATCATCAACAGCCGATGCTCCGGCTGCAAGCATGCCCGCCCGGGCCGCCATCGGCAGCAATGATCGCATCTTTTCCCGAACTGCCGACGACAGCGCTTGTATGAACACCTCGATCTCCGGCGCGCTCACGTTCGTGTGCAACGCGCGGGACAGGTTCGCCCGGGAAAGAGCCTTTTCTATGCATTCCCGGCGCGGACAAACGTAGGCGGCACGCCCCGGAAGCTTCTCCCGGTAGTCGATGACGGGACCTGACGGGCCGGACACAACGCGAACGACGTCAGCCTTGTTGAAAACACCACGGCATCCGATGCAGGTCCTCTCCGGCTGATGTCCCATGGTCCCGGTTACTTCTTGTTCAGCAGCTCACGCGCCGACAGAAGTATCCTCTGGGCGGTCTTTTCACCGATACTGGGCACCGCCAGGATATCCTCGTCGGACATGGCCGCGATCTTTTCGATGGTGTCGTACCCTGCCAGCTGGAGCTGCTCCGCGGTCTTGGGGCCGACGCCTTCGATGTTCGAGATGTCCGAGGCCGCCTTGGCAACTGCTTCAGCCTCGGCATGCTCCGCTTCCATGGTCTCGGCTGCTTCGGTATCCTGCGCCAACTTGCGCGTTTCCTCGGCAATGGCGGCTTCGATCTCCTGGTCGCGTTCTTTCTGACGTTCCTGTTCGTATTCCGACTCGCTCAGGATGTCGATCTTCCAGCCGGTCAGTTTCGCGGCAAGCCGGACGTTCTGTCCTTTTTTCCCGATAGCGAGTGAAAGCTGCGCATCAGCGACAACGGCCAGGGCTGAGCGGTCCTCTTCAGTGACCCCGACCTTCTCAACGACCGCAGGGCTCAGCGCTTTCGCGATGAAAATGCGCGGGTCCTCGGACCACGGGATGATGTCAATCTTCTCGCCGCGAAGCTCACGGACAACGGCCTGCACCCGTGCGCCTTTCATACCGACGCAGGCGCCCACCGGGTCGACCTGGGACTCCTTGGACGACACGGCGATCTTGGTGCGGTCCCCCGCTTCCCGGACAACGCCTCTTACCTCAACGATGTTCTCGTAGATCTCGGGAACTTCCATCTCAAAGAGCTTTGACACGAAGTCGGGATGGCTCCGGGACAGCACCACCTGGGGGCCCTTTGAAGTGTCTTTCACTTCCATGACAAAGGCACGCAGCCGGTCCCCGCGACGGTAGCTCTCGCGAGGCACCTGTTCACGCGCGGGCAGGACCGCCTCTGTCTTGCCGAGGTCGATGAAATACGCGCCTTTTTCATGGCGCAGAACGATGCCGTTCACCAGCTGGCCGATCTTGTCGTTGAACTCCTTGAAAATTACTTCCCGTTCCGCCTCCCGGACCTTCTGGACGATGACCTGGCGGGCGGTCTGGGCGGCGATGCGCCCGAACCCCTCGAACTCCACCTGGAGGGGCACTTCACCCTCAAGCTGTGCTTCCGGAAAGAGCAGTACGGCCTCATCGAGGGTTATCTCCTCTTCGGGATTGGCGATCTCCGCCACCACTTTCCGGTAGGCATACATGACGATATCTCC
Source organism: uncultured Nitrospiraceae bacterium (assembly GCA_964412455.1). Lineage (GTDB taxonomy): Bacteria > Nitrospirota > UBA9217 > UBA9217 > UBA9217 > JAAXXJ01. Next base: position 109,106 of record CAYPOT010000001.1, read on the forward strand.
CCGTTTGGGATCTATCTGCACGGCGATCCGCTGCGCGCCATACTTCTTCTTGGCCGCGCTCACGAGGGCGGATTCCACCGCCTCGATCACCATCTCCCGGGAGATGCCTTTTTCCTTGCTGATCTGGTCAATGACCTGAACCAATTCCTGGCCCATTGTGTTTCCTCCTGAATGAATATAAAGACTACGACATTGAACTAAGAAATCAAATTCTTCTCAAAATGGAAAGATTATTTTTGCCACGAAGGCACTAAGACACAAAGTACAGCCTTAATCTAAACATTAAAACATTACCTTAAACAGTATTCGTTGCTCTTCGTGACTTCGAGTCTTCGTGGCAAATTTTGGTTCCTGTTTATCCAGGTTAGGCATCAAAAAACCACTTCACAAGATGCCTTGGCGATACTTTCCAGCGGGATCCGCAGGACTTCTCCCTTGTCCGCTTCCAGAACGACCGTACTGCCTTCATCAAGCTCGATCAGTTTCCCCCGGAAGATCTTCTCCCCGTTGATCAACTGGTAGGTCTTGATCTTCACCAGTGTCCCCTTGCATTTTCGATAGTGCTCCGGCTTCGTCAGAGACCTGTCCAGCCCCGGCGAAGAGACTTCCAGCGTATAGGCATGGGCTATCAGCTCCTCTACATCAAGGGCCGTACCGAGGTCGCGGTTCACCGTTTCGCAGTCGCCCAGGGTCACGCCGCCAGGCTCACGTTCAATGTAGATCCTGAGGAGCCACTGGGGGCCCTCTTTTTTGAAATCAAGGTCCCACAGCGTAAGTCCCAGTGAGCCGAGGATCGGCTCGAGGAGCTGTTGGATCCGCTCGTGAATGTTGGACATCCCTTCTCCAAATAAAAAGAGTGGGCAAATGTATGCCCACTCCCAGAAAGTTGCTCCAGAGTGATTGTGCTTTTTAACACACTAACGGACTAATTGCAAGCGTTTTTTCAATCTCCTGCTCTTCTGTGCTTATCCGGTGTCCTAATGGTCCTTGAAAATACGTTTGATTTGTCCGCCATGATTCGCTAGAATACGCTGCCGATCGTTCAGTACAATAAACCGGTACACATATGAAAGGCGGTCATGCCCTATCATCAGATCACCATCACTATCACCGAACAATTCAAAGCCCCATTGCTTAGGAAACTAGCGGAGTTCGGTTCTCTTGGAGCTATTGATCAGGGTCAGACCATTACCACCTATTTCCCGGCAACTGCTCCGCTGAGTTCAATCATCGAGGAACTGCAGGTTGTCGCCCTTCTCCTTAACGCGACAGAACATGATAGTCCCGTACAGATCGCGCACAGTCTCATCCCTGACGCCGACTGGAACGAGTCCTGGAAAAAAGGCTTTACTCCTATTGATGTAGGTGAACGTTTCACGATCCTTCCCCCCTGGGAGCACCCTTCGGGAAGCCGGATCCCCCTGATCATCGATCCTGGCATGGCCTTCGGCACCGGTCACCACGAAACAACGAGGTCCTGTCTTGTCCTGATGGAACGGTACACCGGTGCGGTCAAGGCGGAACGGTTCCTCGACCTCGGCACGGGAACGGGGCTCCTGGCAATGGCCGCTCTCGGCCTGGGCTTTCGATCGGTCGTCGGTGTTGACACCGATCCGCTTGCTATCGAGGCGTCACTCAGAAATATCGCGTTGAACAAGGCTGAACGGATCGAATTGATCGAAGGCGGGATCGACCGGTGTGCGGGAGATTTCGATATGATCGCGGCGAACCTCATATCAGGAACGCTGGTCCAGCTGTCCGGCGAGATCGCATCACGCCTCGCACCGGCAGGGATCGTCATCATGTCGGGCATTCTTAAGGGGCAGGACGATGAAGTGGTTGCTGCCGCGGAGAGCAGAGGGTTGACTTGCGTAGAACGGCTCGTTGACGGGAAATGGGTGTCGCTGGCGTGCAGGCGGTAGGCGTTAAGAATAACAATATCGGTTCATTCGAAAAAAAGTTAAAAAGACAAGGTATTGACCAGAGCAACACGGGCTCGGAGAAGATGCTTATCCGCAGATTTCGCAGATTGACGCAGATTTAGTCGTTAACCACAGTTCAGGACGGTCGTTGTTTAATCTGTGTCGCTTAGAAGCGCCTACTGTTGGCTGCGAGAGACGCCTTTTGGTTCCAGCTTGACAGGGTCAGGCTTCCCGGGAAAGCATGCCCTCAGCCATGCGGAACACGCGGTCGGTCCGCCGGGCAAGATGGTCGTTGTGCGTCACGATGATAAAGGTGATCCCTTTTTCCTTGTTCAAGGTCTTCAGCAGTTCATGGACCGCCTCTCCGGTGTGGGAATCAAGGTTCCCGGTCGGTTCGTCGGCGAGGACCACATCGGGCCTCAGCACAAGGGCGCGGGCCACCGCGACGCGCTGCTGTTCTCCCCCGGAAAGTTCGCCGGGCCGGTGATGGACGCGGGCGCCGAGGCCGACCTCGCCGAGAAGCGACGCGGCCAAGCGCGTGGCCTGTTCCCGGTCCATGTTCCGGATCAGCGCCGGCATCATGACGTTCTCCAGAGCGGTAAATTCCGGCAGCAGATGATGGAACTGGAACACGAATCCCACGCGCTCGTTCCGGAAGCGGGCGATGCTGTCCGCGTTCTGTGAGTAAACGTCGAGGTCGCCGTACCGTACGGTGCCGGAGGTCGGTTTTTCCAGACCGCCGACAATGTGCAGGAACGTGCTCTTCCCCACTCCGGAAGCGCCGACGATCGCCAGCATTTCCCCTTTTTCGACCTGCAGGTCAATGCCGGAGAGGATATGGAGGGTCTCGTCGCCGCTCCGGAAGTTCTTCCGGAGCTGAAGTATGTCGATCAGCGTAGGTGCTATTTCTTTTCTCCCGGCCTGACAGCGTCAATGCCCTTTTCAACGGTCTTCTCGACCGTCTTTTTTGTATCTTCTCCCGTCTGTTCGATCTTCTGTTTCATGGTATCAGCCTGCTGTCCGGCGCCTTCGAGCTTCTTGCCTGCCGATTTCAACAGATCTCCGCCGCCCATCAGAACGAACACGATTGCGACCAGCGCCAGCAGGATGATCGTCAGAAAAATCTTTTTCAATGTACCGGTCTTTTGTGCCATTGCAGCCTCCTGAAATTATATAGAGTCGATATTGATGATTGTTCGCATATGCATTCAAAATGATATTATTGCCGTTTTATCGTAGGGGCAACCCTATGTGGTTGCCCTGGTGTTAATGGTAACCAGGGCGGCCACGCGGGGCCGCCCCTACAAAAACATGCACTGTTGATTGTATCCTAAGATTTCCTATTCAAGTGTCTTGCTCATTACAAACATCGTTTACATCTCTACTCGTATCGCAGCACTTCTACCGGGTCCTGCCGTGCGGCCTGCCAGGCAGGGTAGATCGTCGCGAGGAAGCTTATACCGAGGGCCGTGAGCGAGATGAACAGGATATCATACCCGGTAATGGAAAGCGGCAGATGACTCACCTGGTACACATCCTTGGGCAAGGTGATGAGCCCGCTCTGCGCGATGACGACAACTGCGCTGTAGCCGATGACAGAGCCCAGGACCGTTCCCACAAAGCCGATGATCAGCCCGCTGAACATGAAGATCTTCATGACGCTCCGCTCCGGCGACCCCATCGATTTCAGGATCGCGATCTCGCGGCTCTTTTCCATGACGATCATGGTGAGGGTTCCAATGATGTTGAAGGACGCGACAATGATGATGACCACGAGGATAAGGGACATGCCGATCTTCTCCAGCTTGAGGGCCGAGAAGAAGTTCTTGTTCATCTCGATCCAGTTCCGCGTATAGTAGGGAAAGCCGATGGACGACTGGATCGAATCGGCTATGGCGGCGGCGCGGTAGATATCGTCCACCTTGACCTGGAGTCCGCTTATCCGGCCCGGCATGTCGAAGAACCTTTGCGCTTCAGGTATGGAGATGTATACAAAGGTCGTGTTGTAATCGTACATCCCGGCATCGAAGATCCCGACAAGGACGAACTTGCGCATCTTCGGCACCATGCCCATGGCGCTCTCCTCGCCGATGGGATTTACCATCATGATCGTGTCGCCGATGGTCGCGTCGAATTTCCGGGCGAGGTCCTCGCCGATCACGATCCCCGGCTGGTCCTTGACCGGTCGCTCCAGGTCAAGAAGCGACCCTTTGCGGATGTTCTTTTCCAGGTCGGTAACGGAACCTTCGGTGCGCGGGTCGATACCGCGTACGACCACACCCTGTACGCGCTCATGGGCGGAAAGCATGACCTGGCTGATGATGAACGGCGTGGTCGCTTTCACATGCGGCACGCGGTTTACCTTGTCAATGAGGGCCTTCTGATCAGAGACCCCTTTGCCGGCGTATTCCATGACCACCACATGGGAGATCGCGGAAAGGATCTTGTCCCGGAAATAACCCTGAAAGCCGGTCATCACCGACAGGGTGATGATGGACGTGGCTACGCCGATCACCACCCCCGCGATGGAGATGAATGTGTTCAGGGAAACCGTCCGGTTCCGCTTCTTGCTTTTGAGGTACCGGAGGCTGATGAAGAGTTCGAAAGGTAGTTTCATATTCTCTGCATGCTGGTCGAGGGCACCCCCCCGTATGAATTATCAGAGGGCACATATTGACAAACCTGAATGAAAGAAATCCGCAATCCGCAATCCGCAATTCGCAATCTAATTCTCCTTCTTCATCTGCGGGAACAGGATCACGTCACGGATGGACGCCGAGCCGGTGAGGAGCATGACAAGACGATCGATGCCGATCCCCTCTCCCGCGGCGGGCGGCATGCCGTATTCAAGGGCGCGTATAAAGTCATCATCCATCTGGTGCGCCTCGTCGTCTCCGGCTTCTCGTTCCGTGACCTGCTTCAAGAACCGTTCCTTTTGATCAACAGGATCGTTCAGTTCGGAGAAGGCGTTCGCCATTTCCCGCCCTACCACGAACAGTTCGAACCGCTCGACGAAGTTCGGGTCGTGTTCCGTTTTCTTGGAGAGCGGCGAAATGTCCGTGGGGTAATCGGTGATAAAGGTCGGCTGGATAAGGTTGGGCTCCACCAGAACCTCGAATATCTCATTCAACACCTTCCCCTGCGGCTCTCCGCCCTTGAGCCTGGCGCCGAGCTTGAGCGCATATTCCCGGGTCTTGTCCGTATTCGTGATCACCTCGACCGGGACACCGGCCTCTTTCAGTGAATCCAGGTAGGTCAAACGCTTCCATGGCGGCGAAAGCTCAATGGTGTGGCCGCCGTATTCCACCGTCGTGGTGCCCAGGACCTCCTGTGCGACCGTGCTGATCATCTGTTCGGTCATGGCGATCAAGTCCCGGTAGTCGGCGTAGGCCATGTAGAACTCGAGCATGGTGAACTCGGGATTATGGCGGGTGGATATTCCCTCATTTCGGAAATTGCGGTTGATCTCATAGACCCGTTCAAATCCCCCCACCAGGAGACGCTTCAGGTAAAGCTCAGGCGCTATGCGCAGGTACAGGTCCATGTCCAGAGCATTGTGGTGCGTCTTGAACGGACGCGCCGTGGCGCCGCCGGGTACGGTCTGCATCATGGGGGTCTCGACCTCGAGAAAGTTCCGTGCATTGAGAAAGGTGCGCAGCGCCTGGATGATCCGGGTCCTGGTAATAAAGACCTTCTTCACGTCGGGATTGACGATGAGATCAACGTAGCGCTGACGGTAACGGATCTCCACGTCCGTAAGACCGTGCCATTTCTCGGGGAGTGGACGGAGGGATTTCGCGAGGAGGCTGAACGATTCCACATCCAGGGTGAGTTCATCGGTCCTGGTCCGGAACAGGAACCCTTTTACGCCGATGAAATCGCCGATATCAAGCTTTTTGAAGAGATTGAAGTTCTCCTCGCCAAGCGTGTTCTTCTGAAAGTAGAGCTGGAACCTTCCCGTACTGTCCTGAATATGGACGAAACATGCCTTTCCGAAGCTCCTGAGCGCGACGATCCTGCCCGCCAGGGACAGGGTGACCCGCTCCTTCTCAAGTTCTTCCTTGGTCTTCGTGCCCTGCGCAGTGAGAACATCCTGTGCCGACCCGGTAACTTCGTATCTGCCCGCGTAGGGTCGCGTCCCCATCGCACTGATCTCAGCGAGTTTCTTGAAGCGCTGCTGGATCAGATCGTTGTAATCATCCATGAAGGGTCCTTTCAAACTTTGCAATGAACGCTGATTATACCCGTATGCGATGCCCTGTCAAGGAGAAAGGCGTTACCCGGTGAGCAGAGCGAGCACTTCGAGATACTTTTTGCTCGTTTTGCTCACCACGTCTTCGGGCAGCGTCGGCGCCGGGGGCTTCTGGTCCCACTTCAAGGAGAGAAGATAATCACGGACGAACTGCTTGTCGAAACTCTTCTGGGAGACACCGACAGTGTATCCCTCGCTCGGCCAGAATCGGGAAGAGTCCGGCGTGAGGACCTCATCGATAAGGATGACCTCATTGTCGAGAATGCCGAACTCGAGCTTGGTGTCGGCGATAATGATGCCTTTTGCCTCAGCGATCTCGCACCCTCGCCGGTAGACAGCGAGGGTAACGTCCCTGATCTTTTCCGCCACGTCCTTCCCTACCAGGTCCGTGACGGTCTTGAAATCGATATTCACATCATGCTCGCCGACCTCCGCCTTGGTCGACGGTGTGAAGATCGGCTCAGGCAAACGCGATGCTTCGGTCAGACCGGAAGGAAGCTTGATCCCGGAAACGGCGCCGGTCGATCGGTATTCCTTGAGCCCCGATCCCGTAAGGTATCCCCGTACGATGCACTCGACCGGCAGTGACTTTGCCTTTCGCACAAGCATGCTCCTGCCCTCGAGAACATCCGCGTGCTGCCGGCAGTTCCCGGGAAAATCCCTGACATCGGTGGAGAGGAGATGGTTCCGGACGATATCGGAGGTCCGGGAGAACCAGTATTTCGATACCTGGGTAAGGACCCTGCCCTTTTCGGGGATTGCGTTCGGGAGCACCACGTCGAATGCCGATATACGATCCGTCGCGATGATCAGGAGGCTTTCACCGAGGTCGTAGATGTCACGGACCTTTCCGCGCTTCGGTTGACCAAGGCCGCTAAGGCTGGTCTCAAGTATGATCGATGTTTTCATCATCCCCTCTTTCCGGTTGTTCATCGGCGTATATTAGGATCCTGATGCGGGCAATACGGTTCTTTCTGAGTCTCAGCACGGTGAACATCAGGTTTTCGTGACGGACCTGGTCACCCTCCGCGGGAAGACGGCCGAAGAGGCCGAGGACGAATCCGCCGACGGTCTCGAACTCATCTTCCGGAAGAGTAAGCCTTAATTTTTCGTTCAGCTTGCCGATGTCGGTCTTTCCCTCGACGATATAACGGTTTGCCGCGACCTCTTCGATCTCCCGCAGCTCTTTTTCCTGTTCGTCACGAATGTCACCGACGATCTCCTCAATGAGGTCTTCCAGGGTGACCAGGCCGTCTATACCGCCGTATTCGTCCCCGACCAGCGCCAAATGGATGCGACGCTCGCGCATCTCCTTCAGTAATACACTGGCCTTCTTGGTTGGCGGTACTACGTAGGGTTTTCGGAGGATCGTGTCCAGAAGAACAGGCTCTTTCTTCATATACAATGCGAGAATGTCCTTCAGGTACACGATGCCCACGACATTATCGATCGTTCCCGCATATATCGGCAGACGGGAGAAACCCTTCTCGTTGATGGTTCGGAGAATGGCGTCAAGGTCGCTCTTTATTTCTATCCCCACGATATCGGTGCGGGGAACCATGACCTCACGCACCACCGTATCGGTGAACTTAAAAACGCTGTGAATGAGGTCTTCCTCCGACGTTTCAAAGACACCGCTTTTGCGCCCTTCCCTGATCAGGTATTTTACTTCGTCCTCGGAGATCAGCACCGGTTCATGCTCCGCGGGAATATTGAAGAAACGCAGGATGACGTTGTTCGATACCGTAAGGACCTTGAGGACGGGCCGGAACAAACGCGATAAGGAATCGATCATGGCGGCTGTAAAAAACGCTATTTGCTCGGAATAGCGGATAGCGATCGATTTAGGGACCAATTCACCGGCCACCAGCGTGATATACGTAATTATGCCGACGACCAGACCCAGGGCGATGGGCTCCGCGGCTCTGCTGATGATATCGATCGGCGCTTTCTGCAATAAAGGTGTGATGCGTTCGATGGCGATGACGCCGCCCAATGCGGAAGCAAAAGTGCCGACGAGGGTAACCCCGATCTGGACCGTTGCAAGGAATCGCTCGGGCTCCTCCTGGAGCTTCTGGACCCGCCGCGCGGCAGGGAAGCCGGTCTTTACCAGGTGACGGACCCTGCTCTTTCTCAAAGAGATAAGCGCGATCTCCGATGCGGAAAAATACCCGTTGATCAGGATCAGAAAGAATATGGCGAAGAGATCGATATATAACATAAGAACAAATGATCGTACATTGCCTGGGGGAAATAAAACAGGTGCTGCGTACGCTAGGAAATTTACAATTCGACCATCAGAACCCGTATTCCTTCCACCGCTCGTCCACCCTCTTCTGGATCAAAGGGTCCATTTTCACCTCCCCTGGCCACGGTCGGGTGAAACCTTCGCCCACACCCTTTTTCGTCGCGTCGATCCCCATCTTCCCTCCGAAACCGATCTGCGGGCACGAGTGGTCGAGGATGTCAAGAGGGCCGTCGGTGATGACCACGTCCCGCTGAGGATCGACATGGTTCATGACCTTCCAGGTGACCTCGGAGTAGTCATGGATATTGACATCCTCGTCGCAGACGATGATGAATTTTGAGAGCATCAGCATACCGGTCCCCCAGATGGTGTGGATCACTTTTTTTCCGTGGCCCGCGTAGCGTTTTCTGATCTTGACGATGACGTTGTTGTGAAAGACCCCCTCGACAGGCATGTCCATATCCAGGATATCAGGAGCCACCATCTGGAGCAGCGGCAGGAATATGCGTTCCGTAGCTTTTCCGAGATAGGCGTCCTCCTGGGGAGGCCTTCCCACCAGGGTGGCCGGATAGAGGGCGTCCTTCCGGTGTGTGATGGCGGTAAGGTGAAATACCGGATACTGATCTGCTTCCGAATAATAACCGGTGTGGTCGCCGAACGGTCCTTCCAGCCGCTGCTCACCCGGGTCTATGAACCCTTCGAGGATGAATTCAGCCTCCGCCGGGACCCGGATATCGACGGTCTTGCACTGAACGACCTCCAGGGGCCGCTTCCGCAGAAAACCCGCGAACACATATTCGCCGATGGCCGGCGGCAGCGGCGCGGTGGACGCATAGATGATGGCCGGGTCTCCACCGATGGCGACAGCTACCTCCATCCGTTTTCCCACGGCCTCATAGTGCTGATAGTGGCGCGCGCCGTCCTTGTGCTTGTGCCAATGCATGCCCGTGGTCTGGTGGTCGTAGAGCTGCATGCGGTACATGCCCACATTCGTGATCTTCGTGGACGGGTCCACGGTACAGACCATGGGAAGCGTGATGAACCTGCCGCCGTCCTCAGGCCAGCACTGGAGCACGGGGATCGTGGCGAGGTCCATCCGGTCACCGGTCAGGACGACGTCCTGACAGGGGGCTTTTTTCACGGTCTTCGGAAAATAGTTGGAGAGTTCGGCAAGTTTCGGAAGCATCTGGAGCTTGTCCATGATGCCGGCGCCGGGTCCGGGGAAGAGGTTCGCGGGATCAACGATCTCCCTGATGCGCTGTCCGATATCATCAAGGTTCGTGACCTCAAGGGCAAGGCACATTCGCTGCATGCTTCCAAAGGCGTTCGTAAGGACGGGAAACCGGCTGTTCCGCACACGTTCGAACAGAAGGGCCTTGTTCGCGGCGCCTTTCTCCTTTGAGACCCGGTCGGTGATCTCGGCGATCTCAAGCACGGCGTCTACTTCCGCCTTGATCCTGACGAGTTCGCCGTGCTGTTCGAGCTTCGCAATAAAATCTCTAATGTTTTCGTATGGCATAGGACTTGGATTTTATAGGAATTACGGGTCATTTGCAATAATAAACTCTGCAGTTATAGCGACTGAGGAACTAAAGAGGAAAAAATTCTACTCAAAATGGCAAGATATTTTAGCCGCAAAGACACCAAGACGCTAAGAAGATCAATAAAATTACCGGTTCATCAGGAAGAAAGCGCCACTTCAGGATTTCTTTGTGCCTTTGTGACTTCGTGGCAAAGTTGGTTCCGGCTTGTCAGGATCAGAAGCTTTGTTCATACTTCTGCAGGCGGTGCCGGAATGAACGAAACGAGAGGCCCAGGAGCCTTGCGGCCTCGGTCTTAACTCCGCCTGATTTTTCCAGGGCCTTGTACAACAAGGTCTTTTCCGCATTCTGGAGAAGCTGCTCAAGGTTAATTCCTGATTCCGGGATATCCAGAGGAATCAGTTCCGGGCACGGCGGGGACACGGAGATGCTGTCTGGCATATGCTCGATGCTGATCGTGTCGCCCGAGGCGAGGATGTTCAGTCGTTCAATGGCATTCTCGAGCTCTCGCACATTACCCGGCCAGCGGTGGTTTAACAGCCTGCTCATTGCCTCAGGCGATACTTTTTTGGGTTCTCTGCCTGAGGAAATATTTTTCAGGAAGTAATTGATCAGAAGAGGGATATCGTCCCTTCGTTCCCGAAGAGGCGGTAAATGGATGGGAATGACATTGAGCCGGTAATAGAGATCCTCCCGGAACGATCCCCTGGAGACCTCCTGCTGGAGGTCACTGTTGCTTGCCGCAAGCACCCGTACATCAACCTTGATATCCGCAGTTCCCCCGACGCGCTTGAACTCACGCTCCTGAAGGACCCGCAGAAGCTTGATCTGGAGCGCGGAAGTCGTGGCGCTGATCTCGTCGAGAAAGATCGTTCCGCCGTTCGCGGCCTCGAACAAACCCTGTTTGTTCGAAACCGCCCCGGTGAATGCGCCTTTCATGTAACCAAAAAGCTCGCTTTCCAACAGCGTTTCGGGAAGAGCGCCGCAGTTGACCGTGACGAATGGATGGCTCTTTCGAGCGCTGTGCGTATGGAGCGCCCGCGCGACCAGTTCTTTGCCGGTCCCGCTTTCTCCGGTGATGAGTACGGTGCTCTTGGTATCGGCGACCTGACGGATGAGCGAGAAGATACGCTGCATGGGTTCGCTCTTGCCGATAAAGTACTCGAACCCCGCTTTCGACTCGATCTCCCGTTTGAGGAGGATGTTCTCTTTTCGCAGATGACGTTTTTCAAGGGCATTATGAATTACCAGCTTTATCTCATCATTATTGAAAGGCTTCCCGATATAATCATAGGCGCCAAGAATTCTCGCCCGCTCCGCGCCCTCGGTCGTGCCGAACGCCGTGATGATGATCACGATCGTGTCAGGTGAGACTTCCTTTACCGACTTGAGAAGCGCCATACCATCAAATTGCGGCATTTTCAGATCAGTGATCACCAGATCAAAGATCTCGCGTTGAATGGCCATGAGGGCGGCCGCGCCGTTCTCGGCGGTAACGACCTCATACCCTTCCTTGCGGAGCAAGATAGAGAGAAGTTCCCGCATGCTCTGTTCGTCATCAACGATAAGAATTTTGTTCATAAGTTGGCCTATCACGAAGAAACCATCGTATTATGCTTCCCGCCCTGCTCCCGCGGGAAGTTCTACGTTCGACAAGTTAATGGTAATGGCGGTCCCTTTTCCTAATTCGCTCTTCACTTCAATTGTTCCGTTATGGTCCTCAATGATCCGGTAGGCGATAGCAAGGCCGAGTCCGGTCCCTGCAGGCTTGGTCGTAAAGAACGGATCGAATATGTGATCGAGATGTTCGCTGTCGATCCCCATGCCTGAATCAAGTATCCGAATGGTCACTTCATTAGCATCAATACCTGCCCCGGACGCTGCCGAGATCGTGATCGTTCCCTCATGGTGTATGGATTGAACGGCATTTATAAGAAGATTCCAAAACACCTGCCGAAGACGCTGAGGATTTCCGGTAATGGTTATAGGGGAAGGGATATCGCAGCTGATGACGATGTCGCTTCGAAATTCCCTGCTGTTCCGGAACAGCGTGATCGTTTCTTCCAGGAGAGAGGCCAGGGATATCTGTTCCATCTGGCTCGATCTCGGCCTGGCATAGTCGAGGAATTCAGTGATGATGGTGTTCAGCCTGTCCGTTTCCCGAAGTACGATATCCATGAGATGCTTGTGGTCGCCCTTAAGTTCGAGCTCCCCCTGAAGCATCTGGATCGATCCGCTGAGTGATGCGAGGGGGTTCCGGATCTCATGGGCGATGCCGGCCGCCAGGCTCCCCACGGTTGCCAGGCGCTCCTGCCGGCGTATCTGCTCTTCCATTTCGAGGAGCCGAGTGATGTCCTGAAAGGTAAGGATGATGCCACGAACGGTATCCGCTTCATCTTTTAAAAGGGACGCGGTAAAACCCAGCGTTGCCTTGCTTCCGTCCCGCTTGGCGATGTCGCCTTCGAAGCGCACCGGACGGTCCTTCAGGTCGTCGGTATGACCGAAAAGACCCTTTATGCTGTCACCGAACGCTTTTTTCCAGTTGGTGCGGATCTCATCAAAACGATATCCGGTGATCTGCTCGGCGGCATTGTTCCAGGAGGTTATCTCGCCCGTCATGTTCATCGTGATGATTCCGCTGCCGACGCTTCGGAGAATGTGGTCCTGAACGACCTGCAGGTCATCGAAATCAATGCTTTTTTCACGAAGTTCCTGACGGGTCTTTCTGAGCCGTTCGGAAAGATAGCTGCTCAGGAGCGCGACTGTATAGAACGAGATAATATTGACGAACAGCAGGTACAGGACCTGGATCGGCGTGTAATTCTGGCTCGGAGTGAATCCCAGCACGCTGTAATACTGCATATCCAGTAATCCGCCATACAGGATACTGGCCAGCGATGCGGAAAGATATCCACCACGGCGGTACAGGATGATGCTGGCGGAAATAATGGTAACGTGATACAGAAGGGCGAATCCGCTGTCAATGCCGCCGGTCATGGAGACAAGCCAGGAGATCAGCAAGATGTCGCCGACTGTCTGTATATAGGCAAGAAGCGGTAGGCTGTGAACGACCTTGAGAAGATACCAATAGAGCCCGGTCAGACTAAGGACCGCTATCGCGAAGTAGATCGGCGTTCCCGGAGGGAATTGAAAGATATGATAACTGTATTGAAAAAAAGCAAGGCTGCTGAGCAGAAAGGCTGCGAGCAACAGTCGGCTCAGTATCAACCATTTTATCTTGGTATAAAATTCGTTTCTTGATGATTCCTGGTCCACGATAACTTACTATTTTTGGAGCGAACCCATCTGGAATATCGGCATATACATGGCGATAATAACAAAACCCACGGTCACTCCCAGAAAAACCATCATCATCGGTTCGAGCAAGGAGGTGAGGGCGGCAACAGCGGCGTCCACCTCTTCATCATAGAAATCGGCGATCTTGTTCAACATATTGTCCAGCGCTCCGGTCGCCTCTCCAACAGCGATCATCTGGTTGACCATGGGGGGGAAAACCTTGGCTTTGCTCAGCGGCTCCGCAAGCGTTTTGCCTTCGCTGACGCTCTGGCGCGTCTGGAGAATTGCGTCTTCCATGACCTTGTTCCCCGCTGTCTTGGCCACGATAAGAAGACCTTCCAGGATCGGAACACCGCTCGTCATGAGCGTTCCCAGCGTACGGGAGAACTTCGCAACGGAGACCCGTGTGATCAGCAGGCCGGCGACCGGCAATTTCAGCGCGAGACCATCAGTGATCCTGAGACCGCTTTCGGTTTTTCTCCATCGTTTCAGCCCTACGATGAGTCCTATGGATCCCAGCAGGAGGCTGAGGCCGCCCCATCCCGACAGAAATTTGCTGAACCAGATCACGATCCGGGTGGGAAGCGGAAGCGTACCGCCCATTTCCTCGAACATATCGGAAAGCATAGGGACGACGAAGATCATAAGAATGGCCACGACGGCAACGGCCACTAACATGATCACGGCGGGATAGATCATGGCTGATTTGATCTGTCTCTTGATCTTGGCGAATTTTTCCATGTAGGCCGCAAGCCGTCCCAGGATCGTATCGAGGATGCCTCCCGCTTCACCGGCGGCCACCATGTTCACATACAGATTATCGAATGCCTTGGGATGCTTTTTCAGCGCGTCCGCGAAGGTGGCCCCGCTTTCCACATCAGAACGAACCTGGACCACGACTTTCGATAATGCAATTGACTCTTTTTGAGTTCCGAGGATCTCCAGGCACTGTACGAGCGGAAGTCCGGCGTCGATCATCGTCGCGAGCTGCCGGGTAAAGATGACGATATCCTTGTCGGTTATTTTGGGGTCGCCAAACGAGATACTGATCTGTCTGGCTTTGGCGGACACATTCACGGGAGTGATATTCTGCCTGCGCAGAAGTGCAATCACCTCATCTTTGTTGTTGGCAGCGATCTCCCCCTTCTGTATGTTCCCCTGACGGTTTTTTCCTTCCCAGAGAAATACGGATGTTGCCATTGTTCACCTCATCATACTGCGTCGACTAAAATAATGAACCGGGGTTTTGAGAAGTACGATGAAACACGCTACCGGTAATCCTTTTGAGCTGTTTGTGACCCTGCAAGGCCCGATCTGCCCAGCATCTGGATGAGCTCTTCCACATTGGACGATCTGCCGACACAATCTTCGTAGGAAATGGCCTTTTTGATGTAGAGATCATACAGGGACTGGTTAAGGGTCTGCATGCCGAACTTCGCCTGGCCCGTCTGCATGATGGAGTAGATCTGGTGGATCTTGTCCTCCCGGATCAGGTTCCGGATCGCCGGATTGGGGATCATGACCTCCATCGCCAGCAGGCGGCCGCCGCCGATCTTGGGAATGAGCTGCTGGGAGACGACCCCTTCCAGGACGAACGACAGCTGCGCCCGTACCTGGGATTGCTGATGGGGGGGGAATACATCAATGATGCGGTTCATGGTCTGCGCGGCGGAGTTCGTGTGGAGCGTCGCGAAAGTAAGGTGGCCGGTCTCCGCGATGGTCAGGGCCGCTTCAATGGTCTCCAGGTCGCGCATTTCACCGATGAGAACGACATCAGGGTCCTGCCGGAGGATGTACTTCAACGCGTCCTTAAAGGATTTGGTGTCGGCATTCACTTCCCGCTGGTTGACAAGGCACTTTTTGTGGGGATGGAGATACTCGATGGGGTCCTCGATGGTGATCAGGTGTTCCTGGCGTTCCGAGTTGATCTTGTCGATCATCGAGGCGAGTGTCGTCGATTTACCGCTTCCCGTGGGCCCCGTGACCAGGATGAGGCCCCGGGGCTTTTTGCAGAGGTCCGAGACGATCTCCGGAAGGCCCAGCTCCTGGAACGTCTTGATCTTGAACGGAATGGTCCGGATCGCCGCTGCCACGGCGCCGCGCTGCACAAAGATATTCGCCCTGAACCGGGAGAGGTTCTTGACGCCAAAGGAGAGATCGAGTTCATTGTTCTCCTCAAACTTGTGTTTCTGCGCGTCTGTCAGAATACTATAGCAGAGGTCCTTCGTCTGATTTGCACCGAGAGGTTCCAAACCGGGTATCGGTTTAATTTTGCCGTCCACGCGGATCGAAGGCGGAATGCCGGTGCTTATATGCAGGTCAGAGGCGCCTTTCTCTATCATATATTTGAGGAGATCATGCAGATTTGACATTCAGTATACCTCGTACTTAGTGAATTCCGTAACCAACCTATCCCGCGCGGTCAAGTGAATGGATCGATTACTAATCAGGGAACGTATTTTCCAGCACTTCTTCAAGGGAGGTCATCCCCTCCTTGATCTTCAGCAGACCGCTCGCGCGGAGCGTTTTCATTCCCAGGGCGACCGCCTGTTTTTTGAGGTCCATAACCGACGCTCCCTGAAGGACCAGTTCCTTGATCTCTTCCCTGATCGGCATGATCTCGTAGAGCGCCACCCTGCCTTTATAACCTGTTTTATTGCAAACATCACATCCGGCACCCTTGTACGTTACGAGTGAGGCCGCCTCTTCATTGGTGAAGCCGGCATCGATCAGGACCTGGGGAGGCAGTTTTTCCGGCTTCTTGCAGGCCTGGCAGACTTTGCGCACCAGCCGCTGGGCAAGGATCAGGACCACCGCCGACGAGACGAGGAACGGCTCAACGCCCATGTTCAACAGACGGTTGATTGTGCCCGGCGCGTCATTCGTATGGAGCGTCGAGAGCACCAGGTGGCCGGTGAGGGCCGCCTTGACGCCGATCTCGGCCGTTTCGTAGTCGCGAATCTCTCCCACCATGATCACATCGGGGTCCTGCCGCAGGAATGACCGCAGTGCCGCGGCGAAGTTGAGACCGATATCGTCCTTCATCTGTACTTGGTTGATGCCGGCTAGGTTGAACTCCACCGGGTCTTCCGCGGTCATGATGTTGGTGTCTTCCTTGTTCAGTTCGGACAGCGCCGAGTAAAGGGTCGTCGTCTTTCCGCTTCCCGTCGGTCCGGTGACCAGGACCATCCCGTAGGGCCTGTCCAATGCTTCTTTCAGCAGAATTATCTGGTCCGTGCCGAAACCGAGTTTGGTCATGTCGAGTTGGAGGTTGGATTTATCCAGAAGCCGCATGACGATCTTTTCGCCGAACAGCGTCGGCAGCACGGAAACGCGGAAGTCCATGGTCTTCTTCGCGCCCATCCTGAGCTTGATGCGGCCGTCCTGAGGAAGCCTGCGCTCGGCAATGTCAAGCATCGACATGATCTTGATGCGTGAGATGACGGCGTTCTTGATCTTGAGGGGGAGCCCCATGACGGTGTGCAGAGAGCCATCGAGGCGATACCGGACGCGAAAGGTCTTTTCGTAAGGCTCGATATGGACATCGCTCACGCCCATGGTGGCCGCGCGAAGCAGGATGCCGTTCACGAGCTTAATGATCGGGGCTTCAACCTCGCCGGAGAGCTGGTCCTGTGTCTCTTCAACCACCTCAAGGTCATCCACGGCGCCATGGACCAGGTTGTCGAAATCCTCAACGTCAACGACGCCAGCTCCCCCGTCGAGAAGGTCTTCCTCATCCTCCTTCATGCCGGTCATGCTGTAGTCTTTGGCTTCGAGGGAAATCTTCTTCTCTTCTCTTCCCGCGACTGATGGTGCGGCGCCGGCCTTGGACGCTATCAGAGACTTGGCGCCGCCATAGTATTTTTTGATAGCGTCAATGATAGCGCCTTCAGTCGCGACGACCGCTTCAACGTTGTAGCCGGTCATGAACTTGATGTCGTCTATGGCGAAGATGTTCGACGGGTCCACCATGGCGATGGTAATGGTGGCGCCGGAGCGGTTGATGGGCATGATCCGGTATTTCTGGGCTGTATCGGGGGGAATGTGCTTTATGACCGCGGGATTGATCTGGAACTTGCCCAGGTCCACATACGGAACGCCGTACTGCTTGCTGAGAAAGGTCATCAGCTTGTCTTCCTGGACAAAACCAAGTTTGACCAGGATCGAACCCAGTCTGCCGCCTTCCATTTTCTGCGTGGAAAGGGCTTTTTTTAACTGATCATCCGTTATGAGACCCGACGACACGAGCATGGCACCGAGTCTGCCTGACATTGCCATAAAGAACTCCTTAGTTCACTCTCTTCGTTATTAGTGGTAATAATACTGAAACGGCATCCTTCTGTCAAGGAGAGGCTTGATTTTCCAGTTATTTTCCCCGTCTCTCTATCTGCCTGGTGAGGGCGGCTTTCATTACGCTCACCGGCGCTTTTCGCCTTGTCCATATCTCGAAGGCGATGACTCCCTGGTATAAGAGCATGCCAATCCCTGAAAGCGTGTCCGCACCGGCAGCCCGGGCCGCCTTCAGCAGCGGGGTCCGGAGCGGATTATACACCAGATCGCATACCAGTTGGTCCTTTCGGATCACCTGCCGGGAGATCGGCAAAGGATCTCCCCGTTTCAGGCCCAGGGGAGTGGCATTGATGATACATTCAGCATCCTGGGAGGCTTTCCCCAGGTCATTCGGATCGACAACGTTGACCCGGGTCGCAGTTTTGTTCTGGATATCTCTGGCGAGCTTGGCGGCCTTGACGGTGTCAAGATCGCAGAGCAGGATCGTCTGCGCTCCTGACAGGGCGAGATTGATGCCGACAGCACGGGCCGCGCCGCCGGAGCCAATCATCAAAATGGTCTTCCCTTTTGGACGGAAGCCTGTCTCCTCGCGCAACGAACGGAGAAAACCCCTTCCATCGGTATTATGTCCTATAAGTTTTCCCCGGTTCACCTCGATCGTATTGACCGCTCCGATCATTCGTGCGTCATCGGTCAGATCATCAAGAAAAGGAATGATCGTCTCCTTATGGGGGATGGTGACGTTCAAGCCGCGGATCCCAAGCGGTACGATGGCCCTGACCGCTCGTTCGAGATCGGCGGGAGCGACGGAGAAGGGTACATAACAGGCATCCTGTTTTATCTTCGCAAAAGCGGCATTATGCATCCCCGGCGAGAAGGTGTGCTCGACGGGGTGGCCGAATATTCCGAACACCGAGGTTGTTCCCGAGATCATTTTCTTTTCCTCTTGACCGCTGTTCCCGATAGTTTAAGCAGATCAACGACGTCGCCGAACGTACTGACGGCACGCACCGGAACGCCCGCAACCGCCTCAATGTCGGCAATGTTCATGTCGTCGAGAAAGATGCTTTCATTCTCGCTGAGCGTGCTGGACGGTATCATAAGCAATGAGCCGAGGCGTTTTCCCTGTATCGCCGTCAGGATGTCCCGGCCGGAAAGAAGGCCCGAGACCGTCACCGGGGAGCCAAACAGGATGTTTTTCGCCGTTACGACCCTGACGGATACGCCCGCGATCCCCTGAAGCCGCTTCAGGACCGTTCTCAGGATCGGGCTGAACGATGCGCCGGTGACAGCGGTCATCGTTACCGGTCTTATTTTTCGCGGAAGCCGCGTACGCCTGGCTTCGTGCAGGAACGAAGCGACCATACCGACGCCGTTCTCTATCTGCGGCAGGTCCTCATAGGACGACAAGGGCGGGAATGGCAGGCGCGCCTTGATGTAAAATTCATCGGACGGGTATACCAAACGAGTGCCGATCTGTTTTTTGAATCTATGAGAGATTGATTGTATGGTGTTAACGACCCGTAGTGCCTCCCCCGGTCTGAACGGTCTCAGCGGAAACAACCCTTCCCGATGTCCGGTGATCCCGACGGGAACCACGGCAATGGAAAGCACCGCCGGGAACAAGCCCGCGATATCGTCGATCGTCCCCAGCAGATGCCGGCCGTCATTTAGCCCGGGAGACAGAACGATCTGCGTGTGCATCCTGATGCCGCCGGCGGCAAGCCGCTTCATGCCCGCCATGATATCAGGTGCTTTCTTGTTCCCCATGAGGGACGCGCGCAATCCGGGTTCGGTGGCATGGACAGAGATGTACAGAGGGCTGAGCCGCTGCGTAAAGATCCGCTCCCAGTCTTCCTCACGAAGATTGCCGAGGGTTATATAGTTCCCGTACAGGAACGATGCCCGATAGTCGTCATCCTTGACATACAAGCTCCTGCGGCAGCCGGGAGGCATTTGATCAACGAAGCAGAAGACGCACTTGTTGCGGCATCGCCTGATGGTCAAGGGAGGGAATTCGACGCCAAGCGTGTCGTCGGGGTCCTTGTCGATGCGCAGCCGCCGGGAAACGCCATCCTGACCGATGATGACCAGGGACAGCCGCTCATCCGCCGCGTGGAACAGAAAATCAATGCTGTCATTGATTTCGCCGCCGTTCACGGTTACCAGCCGGTCCCCCTTCTTGAGGCCATACCGGGCTGCCGTGCTCCCCGGCAGGACGCGAGATAGTTCGAGCAATCAGGCGCTCCTTTTCGAGGCAAACATGAAATCCACGTAACCGTTGATCTGGGTCTTCGCGTCCTCCGACACCTGGCGATATTTCCGGAGCATCATGATCTCCTCGATGCTCAATATCTTCTCCAGGTAGTTGATCTGTTCTTCCGACAGCGGGTATCTGCGTTTTCCCCGCCGGTACTTCGTGGTGGACGGTGAAAGGAAAAAGCCTTTCACCTCGGCCGGCACCTTCTCCTGATGCGCGGAAAGGATGAGGACTGATTTATCAAGCCCCAGCTTGTTTGCGATCAGGATAAGTGTCTTGTCCTTTGGAATGTGGGCCTTATTGATCGTGACGCGAAGGAGCTCGGGGCTGATCCCCAGGACCTTGGACGCGTCCTTCAGGTTCTTAAAGCCTTTTTTCTCCAATGCCTGCCGTATCATCTCGGAAATCTTCATACGTAGCCCCCTCGTTAACAGCTCGAAAGCCCTCTGACAGAGGGCGGTTCTAACCCATGATCTTCATGCCGCGTATCATGTATTGTACGCCCGAAATTACCGTAAACCCGGCAGTGATCCAGTACGCACCCCTCAGAAAATCCGATTTGATGCCATACGCGATAAGCACCAGGGTGAGGGTCACGACCAGGAGTTGCAGGAATGTAGTCGACTTACCGAGCATGGATGGCTTAATGGAGAGGCTGTGGCCGGTGAAATAGATCACCAGGCTCCCCAGGGTCAGGATAATGTCCCTGCTCACCACGATGATAACCAGCCACACGGGCATCTTCATCAGGATGGCGAGTGTGACAAAGGAGGTTACGATCAGAAGTTTGTCCGCCATGGGGTCAAGGAATGCCCCCAATTCCGTCTTGGTGTTGGTAAGACGGGCGATCAATCCGTCAAGGGCATCGGTCAGACAGGCGACGACGAATACAAGGAGGGCCGGCCGGTAATAGCCGTAGATCATAAGATCGACAAAGAACGGGATCAGAATGACCCTGATAAGGGTGATGGTGTTGGGAATGTTCATAATGGCACCGGACAGAAAAACAGAACAATTGTTGTGTGATGAGAGATACTATAAACATTATTACTTGTAGTGTCAACCTTTATCTTTTTGCGCATGGAAGAACGCTGGTGACTGGATCATAGGACGCATGAGGGTACTGACAAAAGGATGCTGTGGTGATGATCGAAGGGAATTATGGAGCCGGCAGTCGGGATTGAACCGACGACCTGCTGATTACGAATCAGCTGCTCTACCACTGAGCTACGCCGGCAGGGAGTATGCATGAGACGGGCATAAAGGACTGTCGTTTATACAACATTCCCTCTTCATGTGTCAAGAAATTTCGGCGGCTCCGCCTCGAATATCTCCCCAAGAGGGATGTCCATGCCCTTCTGTACCATAAGCGACACTATTTCCTCTGCGCCGAGCACGTCCGGCAACGCCGCCCAGGCAAGATAATCGGCAACGGTGAATTTACCGTCCCGCTTTTTCTTTATCGCATAACCCATTCCGTACTCCCTTGATCGTAATGAATTCTATACAAAAACCGAAGGATTATCATCGGTATGGCTGTTTGCCCTGAAGAAGAATTTTCATCAAACTGTTAATAAACCTCGTCATGGGTGCCTATTTCAATCAAAAAAATATCGTCATCTGTCGTTTGTTCATTCTTCACAAAATCAAAAATAATGCGTAAATCATATCCCGCACTGCATGCCCATGAACCCTCGAGTTTTCCTTTGAGCTTATGAGTTTCGAGCTGCGGGGCAAACGGGTCAATCACTAGAAGCCGGAGGGTATCTTCGATATCATGACGTAAATTGGACTGTTTACGGCTGGTCTTCTTAAATGCCCGTATAAACGTTTTACTCCAAATAAGCGTTCTCACTCGGAAAGCTCGTGCAAAAGGTCGTCGACCGATCCCCGCTTTACCTCGCCTCGCGCATACTCTTCTCGCGCTTCAGAAATGTTCTGTGCCAGTTTCACCCTTCGCTCATCTATTAGCCGGTGCTTGACAACTTCAATGAGATCCTCTCTTTGTTCCAGCGGCAAAGATTCAATAATTTCAAGGGCCTCGTTAAACGTAACCGCTCTCATAACGGCACCTCCTGATGAAATTCTATACAAAAGGGCGAGCAATATCAAGCTTAATTCCACATAAAAAAAAGAGGCAGGCGACTGCCTGCCCCCATAGCATATCTTTACTCTTATCCTTTTAATCCTCTACCCTTAATTCTGCATTTCATGGTCTCATATCATGCGGCACAAGTACGGCGGTCGTCGCCGTTGACCGGTTTCCCGCCTTGTCCGTCACCACCGCAGTGATGGTGTACTGCCTGCCGTCCCTGTCCGTCCCCTCCCGCCACGCCTCGAGCCGGACCGTGCCGCCGAAGGACAGGCCGGTCATGTTATAGACGCCGTACTCATCCACCACCGAGATAACGACCGATGCGACATCCGAACCGTAATCAGCGGCGGACCCGCTGATCAGCACATCCACCATCTTATGGTTCGGCGGCCAGAGCATTCCGGGGTTGGTCGAAAACGACGGTATCGACGGCGGCGTTTTGTCAATTTTGACACTGAGAACATGCGCTGTCTCGCTATTGTCGGCGTTATCCTTCGCAAAATAGCTGACAATATGAGCACCTTCCAAGCTGACCGTAAATGTGGCAGAGCTGCCTGCTACTACCGTCTCGGACCCATCGATGATATAATGGATTTCTTTCACCCCAGAACCAGCATAATTATCTGTTGAAGTCAAAGTGAGCTGCACATCAGACTTGTACCAGCCGTGATTCCCCGGAACCCCTGAAATCATGCTGCTCGTGGTCGGGGGGATGGTGTCCACTCCTGAACCTGTGAGCGGGATGGTTAAGGTCGGCGTATCAGGATCATTGGAGGCAATATTCAGAGAAGCATTCTTCGCGCCCAGAGAGATTGGCGAAAATGCGACACTTATTGAGCACGCCGCATTAGAAGCGACCGAGGAACAATTATTTGTCTGACTAAATTGATTGGAATCCAGTCCTGAAATGCTTATGGAGTTAATCGAAAGCTCCGCGGCGCCTATGTTCGAGATTGAGAGCGACTGCGTAGCCGAGCTGCCGAGTTCAATTGCGCCAAAGGCGATCAAAGCAGTGCTGCTCGATATGTCCGGCGCTGGAACACCATAACAGATCGGCTGCCTGATATTGGACCAATCGAAAGTATTCAACTGGCCATAGCCATTATCTCCCACAGCCTTGACTGTTCCATCGTCTTTTAGCCCGACCGTGTTAGACCCACCTGCTGCAATGGTCTTTATATTCGTCCACGAGGAGACATTCAACTGGCCATAGTTAAATCCCACAGCCACAACTGTTCCATCCTCTTTAACCCCGACCGTATGGTAGTAGCCTGTTGCAATGGCCTTTATATTCGTCCACGAGGAGACATTCAACTCGCCATAGTAGTTAAAACCCACAGCCACGACTGTTCCATCCTCTTTAACCCCGACCGTATGGAGGACGCCTGCTGCTACTGCCTTTATATTCGTCCACGAGGAGACATTCAACAAGCCATAGTTAAATCCCACAGCCACAACTGTTCCATCGTCTTTTAGCCCGACCGTGTTAGACCCACCTGCTGCAATGGTCTTTATATTCGTCCACGAGGAGACATTCAACTGGCCAAAGGTATTATCTCCAACAGCCACGACTGTTCCATCCTCTTTTAGCCCGACCGTGTTAGACCCACCTGCTGCAATGGTCTTTATATTCGTCC
>CAYPOT010000001.1:132747-133279 GCA_964412455.1 uncultured Nitrospiraceae bacterium
CATTCAACTGGCCAAAGGTATTATCTCCAACAGCCACGACTGTTCCATCCTCTTTAAGCCCGACCGTATGGTAGTAACCTGCTGCAACGGCCTTTATATTCGTCCACGAGGAGACATTCAACTGGCCAAAGCCATTAAATCCCACAGCCACGACTGTTCCATCCTCTTTAAGCCCGACCGTATGGTAGCCTGCTGCAATTGAAGTTGTGCAGGTTTCAGAATAGGCTTTTTGAGGACTGATGAACAAAGAACAACAAAGCATTACCAGAACCCATATCAAACCATTTAACGATCTTTCCACGATTCCCCGAAGCATGTTTCTCTTAATCATAAATACCTCCCTCTTCTTTTGATAGACTGGTTTTTCATGCTAAAAAATACTAAAAAATAAAAAGGCATGGCGTCTGAATATTCAGAACGTGCCATGCCTTTTCCCATTAGAACGACAGGAATTCGCTATTATGATTATTACATCTGTCTGTCTGTCTGTCTGTCTGTCTGTCTGTCTGTCTGTCTGTCTGTCTGTCTGTCT
>CAYPOT010000001.1:133379-163954 GCA_964412455.1 uncultured Nitrospiraceae bacterium
GTCAAACATAGTATTCACCGTTAAAGCTTATCCCCCGCTCTTCGCCTCAAGAACCGAAATCCGCTTTTCGTGGCCTAAGAAAACATGCCGGGTTATGCCCGACCTTGCAACTTGATTAACGCTTCTTATCTGCCATAATTATGATGTTCCGTAGAAAATATTACGGCTCAAGGATGGCAATCTACCACTACGTTTACCGTCGAAGCGTCGGGTTTCATGAAAGGCATTCAACCCGACCTACAAACTGGTGTTTTATGCGGCTCAATAACATAGAGGGATAAGAATAGACGGTCTTACAAAAAATGCATGTTAAACCAGAGTCCAGTAAGAAAGACGTCTGGCGTGATTAGTTATGGAGAAAAAACGGAGGGCATAAACCATACGTATAAGCGACTTGTATTAAACGCAAAAATAGATTGCAATAAAGCACTTTTGCCGCATCGAGAACACGGGTACCGGTTAATCAGAATTCGATCACTACGGTTGAGGATGGCCACCATTATGGCACGAAACAGCGGCGCAGCTCCCTGCAACATAACTCCCTGGCCCTACATCAGAATATCTTGTGAGATAAGAGTATGATCCATACGGCGCCGGATCTAATGTTGATGCTGTAGAAAGTGAAATCAAATGCGTCCTGTTGATACCATGTGGCGGGTTAACGTGACAATTCGTGCATGCCTTTGTTACACTGTTCTGATAGGTAACCCCGCCCGATCCCACAGGCGCCATATGCCTCGTGTGGAGATTTAATGCAGCAGACCTGAATCCGGTGCCTGTACCTAAGCCGGTGGAATAGGTAGCAAAGTCGTGACAATCAAAGCAGAGTTCCCCGTTGTTAGAACCAATCGTGGCGGGATCATACGGTTTTTTGAGAATAGCCCTGTTATTGGAGCCATGAGGCCCGGCTGCGTCTGAGCCTGCTCCAAAAGGAGCACGAGCCGAGTCATTATTATGGCAGTCGGAACAGTACATGGTCTGCTCCGTGTTTGCGGTCCACGGCGACACATAAGTCCCTTGCGAATTTCCGTTGGCAAAAATCACCGGATGAGACGATACAGGTGTTGCGTTATTACCAAACTCCATCGCCTGGTTCGTCAATCCGGTGTATGAAGGGTCAAGGGGATTCGTAAGAGTCGGTACGGGTCTATTCGTACCCCATGCAAAATCGCTATGGCACTTCAGGCATATCTGATACTCATATAGGACGCCCACAGGTGTATTATTCGTGACACCTCCAGCTTGTATCGCCGAATAATTTATACTCGTGGAATTAGCCGGCCAAGGGGGATAGGTTCCCGCATCCACTCCCCCCGTGCCATAGAGCGGGCTGGTATTGCCAACTTCATTCGAGCCTTTGGTGTGCAGAGTACTCCCTGCCGTATGCGGATTATGACAATCTTCACATTCCACGTGCCAGAGAGAAGATCCTGACCATCCTACTCCTGCTATATATTGTCGCGCCTCTGTAGCAGCGTGCCGGCCGGTCCAGCTACTCTCCCCAACCTGGTGAAAACGACTTTTCCCCCCAATTTTTACAAGGTTTTCAATGCTTCTCGCAGGAGGTGCGTTCGATCCATGACAAACCGTAACACTATCCCCCCAGCGGTTCGTATTATTAAAACAGCTTGCCTCTTCCTGGAAGGACAACAGATATTTTCCTGAAGCCGGGTTAGGATTTGTCGGAGCACCTGCAGTCACTCCCGCTTTATGCGGAAAGTGACAGTTCATGCACTTAACATCGCCGACAGTACCCCCGAGACTGCCGCTATCGGGCGCATAGATAGCACCTGACGTGTTATGGCTGCTCGCGGTAAAACCTGTCTTTTTGTCATGACAACTCGTGCAGATTTTTGAGTTTGTATTCGGGTCAACTAAAAAATTGCCATACTGATTATCGTGTGCGTTATGGCATGACGTGCATTCTACATAACTCCCCGCCCCGCCGGTCTTCGTCCTTCTAACCTGACCTGCGTTTAACTCGTATAGGTTGACATTCGGCGCATCCGTCGTGTTGATAACAGATGCAAGCTCACCGTCATTGAGATTATGATGAGGGATCGCCACCGGATGGTCATCGCTCAGGTCCACGCCCATGTAGCCGGCGAACGCGGGCGGCATATAGCCGCCTGAGGTGCCCTGCATGGCGATAAAAGTGGTGTTGGGGTCCGCGTTGCCGAAGGAAGTGGGCAAATTCACCAGCCGGCCTATGGCGATCGTGCCGTCGTGGCAGGAAAGACAGATCCGAGTCTTTGCATGAATGACACCGGTGCCCGACGATGCATAGGGATCTTCGGCGGATGAATAGGAAAGCGCCGAAAGCACATCACTGGTATACGCTTTGTATCCTGAAGGAGCTGATGGGTACAGGGCCCTGTTCCAAAGCGGCGCTTCGGTATTTCCACTGTGAGGCGTGTGGCAGAAGACGCAGATCTCCGTCGTTCCGCCGGAAGCAGCGGATTTGATGGTCCCCTGTTCGGCAAACGGAGTGCTGGACATGTTGTGCTTCGAGTTTTCCACCTTTTTCGGAGTTCCCGCCCCGGCCATCAGCGCGGCAAAAACGATGGGGAAGAGAATGAGAATGATAATTCCGTATCGCTTCATATACACCTCGTCATAATACAGTTTTCAGTTTGCAGTTTTACGTTAACTACAGACTTGGAACTCAAAACTATACGCTCAGTTCTTCGCTTTCAGATACTGAAACATCTGGACCCGGTAATTGTAGCTGTCGGCCACGAAAAGCCTGTCCTTGCTGTCGATGAACAACCCGGCGGGGACGTTGAACTGGCCGGGGCCGATGCCTGTTCTGCCGAAGATCAAAAGCAGCCTGCCCTGGCGGTCGAATATCTGAATGCTGCTCCTGAGGCCGTCCGATATCCAGATGTGGCCTTCTCTGTCAACGGCGATCCCCTTGGGCTTCATGAAATCGTGGATGCTCGTGCCGTTGCCGCCGAACTGGGATAGGAACTTGCCGCGTGTGTCGAAGATCTGAACGCGGAAATTGAGGGCGTCCATCACATACACGTCTCCCGCGGCGTCAAGGGCGATATGGGTCGGATAGTTGAAATCCCCTTCTCCCCCCCCCTGTTTCCCGAAGGAGAACAGTTTCTTTCCTTCAAGGTCGAACGCTTCCACGCGGTGGCCGTGCGTGTCGACGACATAGAGCGTCTTTTCCTTTTTGTTGACGGCGATGCCCGTCGGACGAAGCAGGGTATCGTCGCCGATCACCCGTTTGTTTTTCGTCCCGCTGAAGACGAACACCCGGCGGAGCACCGAATCCGTCACGTACAGAAGTCCGTCCGCATCGAGCGCAACGCCGATGGGCGACACAAGCCGGCCCTGTTTTGTTTTTGAGAACTGGTCATATTTCTTTTTCTCAAAGTCGAAGAAGTGGATGCTCGCCGCGCCCCAGTCGGCAACATACACCTTTCCCTCGCCGTCGGAAACCACGCCGTGGGGAGACAGGATGCGATCTACCGTGTCCTCTCCCGCGATAAACTCCCAGAGCTTGGCAAAGAAGCCTTTTTTTACTCCCAGATCCTGCGGAGTGATGACGGTTTTGATGTGTTGGACGCGGGGTTGTTCCGGTGGCAATGGCCAGACCCAGGGGGAAGATACTGTCTTTTCAGCAGCAGCGTCGGCGACCTGAAACAGCGAACCTGACGCGACAACAACGCAGGCGACGAGCAGAATGTATGTTCCCCTGGAGAGAAGTTTCATAATGAATATGCTACGTTATAGCATTCTCCCCATGTACTGTCAACTCTTTAGAACTCTCGCGCGTTGATCCTGGCCTGCCCCTCGTTGGATGTTGTCCGCGGGTGATTCGGATTTTCCGTGACCCGGTCAATGGCCTCGGCAACGGCTGTTTCGACCATGACCCAGGGAGATCCGAATTCCTTTCCCGCTTCAGTTTCGACGATGTAGTGAGGAGGCAGATAATTCAACGCAATTGCCACAATATCACTCATGCAGCGAGGACAGGTACAGGCGTTCTGGTAGCGGTCTACCAGGAATTTATCCACGACAGACATGACCCGCTCATGATTTGCGTTGACCACCAAAGAGTTGAAATTGTTCACGAAAAACCTCATTTAAAATACTTTTCACTGCTTATTGATGCAAAAATAGTACCATAAAAAAACTGATAATTTATATAAACTAATCAATGCATTATTGATAATATCGAACAATAATTATTGTTCATCATGAGCGTAAGTGAGCATTCTGAGCGAAATCCACCAGCATGAGGAATGCCTGGTTGTGAGCAGACATGTAGTAATAGGTTGTCTTATCAATTACTTGATAGTAGAGAGATCAGTTGTTATTATTGGATTATTGGGCTATACTCGTGACCATGCAAAAGAGGAATGATAAAAAGCGTTTATTCATAATCGACGGAAACTCCTATATTTATCGGGCATTCTATGCAATACGTAATCTGTCGACGTCCACGGGACTTCCCTGTAACGCTGTCTTCGGATTCGCGAACATGCTCATAAAGATCATCAAGGAAAAAGAGCCTGATCTTCTTGCCATTGCCTTCGATCCCAAAGGACCTACGCGAAGGCATGGTGAGTTCAAGGAGTACAAAGCGCACCGGCCTCCCATGCCGAAGGACCTCGTCCCCCAGATCCCCTATATCCATGATCTCGTTCACGCCTTCCGCATCCCCATCTTCATCCAGGAAGGCCAGGAGGCTGACGATGTGATCGCGACACTTGCCCGTCGCGCCATCGCCGCCGGGATCGACGTGGTCATTGTTACGGGAGACAAGGACATGCTGCAGCTTGTCGGGCCGGGCGTCACGGTGTATGACTCCATGAAAGAGCGGACCATCGGTCCTGCTGAGGTTGAGGAGCGATTCGGCGTCCCGCCTGACCGGGTGGTGGAGATCATGGGACTCATGGGCGACGCGTCGGACAACATACCCGGCGTTCCCGGCATCGGTGAAAAAACCGCACAGGCCCTGATCAAAGAACACGGCACCATCGAAAATCTCCTTGCCAACGCGCACAAGATAACCAGACCGAAGCTCAGACAATCGCTCATGGAAAACGCGGGCCTTGCCCGGCTGAGCCGGGAGCTTGCGGTCCTTCATTCCGACGTCCCCCTCGAGCTCGATCTTGACCAGCTAGCCATCAAGGAGCCAGATAGCCCCGCCCTTCTTTCGATCCTCCGGGAGCTTGAATTCACGTCACTCCTGAAGTACGTCGCTGCGGCGCCGAAGAAGGACGTCGACTACCGTACGGTCCTGAACGACGCCGACTTCCGGGAGATGCTGGGAGCCCTGTCGCGGGCCGGGGAAATTTCCTTCGACACCGAGACCACGTCGCTTGACCCCATGCAGGCTGAACTGGTCGGGGTGTCGTTTTCCGTTGAACCCCATACAGCCTATTATCTCCCCCTGGGGCATACCTATGCGGGCGCGCCCGTACAGCTCCCGCGGGAGAAAGTGCTCGAAAAGCTTAAGGCCTTGCTGGAGGATCCGTCCCTCAAGAAGATCGGACAGAACCTTAAATACGATGTGCAAGTGCTCCGGCATGCGGGTATCGAGGTCCGGGGCATCTTTTTCGACACGATGATCGCTTCCTACCTTTTGAACCCATCAAGGACCTCACACGGCCTTGATGCCATTGCCCTGGAGTACCTCAATTATAAGACCATGACCTATGCCGAGGTCACCGGTACCGGGAAGAAGCAGATCGGATTCAGCGAAGTGAATATCGCGACAGCGACCCGCTACTCCGGCGAGGACGCTGACATTTCCCTTCAGCTGAAACAGGCCCTGGAGCCGAAGCTCAGGGAGCAGAACCTCGACAGCCTCTTCCACGACATGGAAATGAAGCTCATGAGCGTCCTGGCGGACATGGAATATGCCGGCGTCAAGATAGACGCCGGGCTCCTTCAGGTCATGTCAGGGAAGCTGGAGAAGGAAACGGCGAAGATCGTTGAAGGCATTTACGGGCTCGCGGGGGTCGAGTTCAATATCAATTCGCCGAAGCAGCTGGCCGATATCCTGTTCGTGAAGCTCGGCCTCACTCCGGTCAAGAAGACGAAAACGGGCTATTCAACCGATGTTGACGTGCTGGAAGAGCTCGCCCACGTCCATCCCCTGCCGGCGGAGATCCTGAAATACCGGACCCTGTCGAAGCTTAAGTCGACCTATGTCGATGCCCTTCCCAAAATGATCGATCCGAGGACCGGCAGGCTCCATACTTCCTTGAACCAGACAGTGACCGCGACAGGAAGGCTGTCCTCCAGTGAGCCAAACCTTCAAAATATCCCCATTCGTACGGAGATCGGCAGGGAGATACGTCAGGCGTTCATCGCGGAGCCGGGATACAACCTCCTGTCAGCGGACTATTCCCAGATCGAGCTCCGGGTCCTCGCCCACCTGAGCGGCGACGAAGGGCTGATCCAGACCTTTGTGGAGGACCAGGACATCCATACCCGCACCGCATCGGAGGTGTTTGGCCTCCCGCCTGAGGAGATCTCCTCGGAGATGCGCCGCAAGGCCAAAGCGGTGAACTTCGGCATCATCTACGGGATATCGGCCTTCGGTCTGGCGCAGGACATCGGCGTTTCCAATGCCGAGGCCAAGCGGTACATTGACAATTACTTCGCCCGGTACCCGAAGGTGCGTGATTTCATCACCAGGACCATAGAACAGGCGAAGACAACGGGTTTTGTCACCACCCTCCTGGGACGGAAGCGGTACATACCCGAACTATCGTCATCAGCGGCGCCCGTCCGCGGCTTCGGGGAACGGATGGCCGTGAACACGCCCATCCAGGGGACCGCGGCCGACCTTATCAAACTTGCAATGATCACTATCCACCGGCTCATCAAAGAGCAGGGCCACGGCTCGCGAATGATCCTTCAGGTGCATGATGAACTGATCTTCGAGGTGCCTGACAGCGAGATCGAAGCGATGAAAAAACTGGTCAAACAGGAGATGGAAGGTGTCTTGAAACTTGCCGTGCCGATCAAGGTCGACATGGGTGTGGGAAAGAACTGGGACGAGGCGCATTGATAGTTCGCGAAGGTGGGAAAATGGGAACGTGGGAAGGTAAGATGGTAAGAAGGTAGGAAGGTAAGCGATTCGATTGCCGTCAGCAGCTCCGCAGGAACATCTCGTATGCTTGTTGGAGAAGTCCTTTTGATCAAAAAACAGACAAGGAAATACTATCCACAGATTACGCAGATTTCAAAGAACGAAGTAGATCGATTAACGGTTGTCCTTATAGCCTTTAATCTGCGTCAATCTGCGTAATCTGCGGACCGCCCTTCCCTGCTTTCTTTATTTCTTTCTTTTCTTCTTTCCCTCTTACTTTCCTCCGTTCTTACCTTCCAGTTCTATCGGAACTCGAACCGGAACTTCACGTCCGCTCCCAGATTCCCGACCTCGTTCCGTTCGCCGATCAGGGATATATTCTTGTTCAGTACGTATTCGATACGAAACACCGACTCCGGTGTTGAAGCGCCGACGTTCGATGAATAGGTCATGAAGAGCTTGTCCTGGACCACCGCCTTTCCCACCGTAACCCGCGGTACGGCGACGTCTGTCTTGCTCAGGTAGGGGTCCACCTGGAACCGGTCGAGGCCGGTCAGGCTCCGAGCCCTGCTTTCCAGGATGTCCTGGAACTTTCCCGTTGCAAAGGAAGTTGCCTCGCCGAATCCGACGCTCGATTCCTTGCCTTTCAGTTCCTCGCCTTTTTTCCCCAGCGTCAGAAGCGCAAGAATATTGGAATCCGTCAAGGCAGGGTCGGAAACGAACGTAACGGTCGCCCGGTCCGCTGTCCCGGAGACGCCAAGCCTGATCTGGTATTCCCGAACACGGGTCTCCGCCTGCACATCAAGGGTCGGATTGATCCGGCCCGGATCGGTGAAATCCGCCGATGCATGGATGATCCGAAAGACATTCTGCCGAAAATACACCTCCCCTTTTCTCGCTTCTATCCTGCCGAGTATCTGCGGCTGGCTGATCGTGCCGCGGAACAGCATGTCGATATCGAGCGGGATCTTGGCAAGATTGCTTTCGAAATAAATGTCGTCCTTTCCGTAAAAACGGACATTCAACAGCGTTTCGCCGATCCATCCCAGGTCCTCTTTTCTCTTCCGGGTAAATCCTCCGCTGAAGTCGACGAGCATGCTTTTCCACTCAACCCGTTTTTCATAGCGCGCCCTCCTGATGCCGACCTCGCCGGACAGGGTCTGGGATGAGGGATCACCGTCGTAATACAGAGAGCCGCCCAGGGTCGCCGTCATGCCCTGTGGATATCGCACCGTTACGTACTCGATCACAGCCTTCGCTGAAAAATCCACCAGCTCGCTTCCCTTAAGTTGGGCAGAGCCCGTAACCGTGATGCCGCCCCCTCCGACCTCTCCGCGTATCCCTTCCGTAAATACCCTGTTCCGATCGAAGTTGATCGTGCCGTTCAAGGCGGTGAACTTCTGAGGAATATCCCTTATCTTGATCTGTCCGTCCTTGATGAGCAGTTCGCCTGCTATTTCAGGATTTGACCACTCGTCACTGATGGATAGTTTCACCAAAGCGTTGCCATCGCCATGTTCAATATCACGATAGAGGACCCTGAGCAGGGACAGGTTGGCATCACCGCTCAAGTCGAGATCGACATCGATCCCCAAGCGCGTAGAACCTGAAACCGAAAGGTTGGTGCCCGGTCCTGCAAGGGTCAGTGACTGCACGGTGAGCCGTCCCGCATCAATGCGGATCGTGGCATCGCCTACGCTCTCGATCTTGAGGTCATTGAGTGCGATTCCAAGCCTGCGGAAAACAGCGGAACCGTTGAGTTTGGACAGACCGAAACCCGTTCCCTGCGCCTGGAGCGTACCCTCGGCCATCACCCGCACTTTTGACAAGAGGTCCCCGCCCTCAAAGATCGCCGAGGGATCGAATTTGTCCGTCTGTACCTTCGTCGTTAGTGACCAGGGATAGGGATGCGTAAGCTTCATCGTGCCGGTCATGCCGAAAGCGCCCTTGCTGACCGCCGCAGTAACGGACAGGATCCCTTCCGCGATATCAAGATCCGCTGTCGCGGCGCCCAGTTCGGCCAGCTGGTACGAAAGTTCACCGACGGTCAGGCGTGCCTGAACCTCCGGTCGGGAAAAGCTTCCTGATGACCGGAGGTCGAGCAGGAAAGGCCCGCTGAGGTGAAGCCCCTTCAGAAGATCGACCTGTGACAGATCGATGCCGTTGCTTTCAACGTGGGCCTCGTAGGACCCTTCGAAGCCGATCCATCCCGTTCCCCTGACCTTCCCGGCCTTTTTATGAAGCACAACGCTCGGAAAAGAAACGCGATCGCTCGTAAGATCAACGGCCAGCGTCCCGCTGTCGAAGGCCTCCCCATAAGCAACGCCGGGCCCGAGTTCGAGTAAGGCGTTTCCGGAGAATTCCTGACTCGAACCGGAGAAGGTCATCTCACCTGACGCGATGGTCTCAAGCGGGATGGGCTTGTAGAAAAGGGCTGCGATGCTTACAATGTCCGACCGGCTGATGCCGAGACGCGCCTTGTAAAAAGGCTCGGGTTCCTGAAAATCAATGGAACCTTCGAAGTCATATCGTGAGTTCCCCTGCCTGATCGTGGCCTCGGACAACGCGAGTTTATTTTCGTTGAAGGCCAGCTTGCCATCAATGCTGGTGAACAGAATGCCTCGAATGGTCACCGGACGGGCTATCAGTTGACCGTCGAATCGCGGAGTTCCAGGCGGGCCGGACAGCGTTCCCCGGACAGCGACAGCACCGGATATCTCGACTCCGGAAAGGAAGGAGAGTGATTTGCCCTCAGGTGACGTCTCTGCGGTAATAAAAAGAGCATATCCTTCGCCGGGCCTGATCCTTCCAGAAACGTTGAGCTCTGCGTCATCCGTACGAACTAGCACATGATGTACAGCTGCGTGCTGGTCTTGATAGGAGACATCCAGGGCGACCTCATGGACGTTCAGCTGTTTGTTTCCTCGCGAAACTTTCCATGCCTTCCCTTGCACCGACAGCATCGCGTTCCGGAAAGAGAACCGGGCCCCTGCATCCTGGAATGTTATCCCCTTGTACGTAATGCCGGAAAGATTAAGACGTCCCTCAATGACCGGATCTTGAAGTCGTCCCGTTACCCGTGAGGAGGACGTGATGACCGGTCCTCTTGTCTCCTTATCACTCGTGACGCGATCGGTGATCTTGCGTAAATAACGCCGGCCTATCCGTGAGGTGATCGTCAGGTCCATATCACGACCGCTCAGAACGTCAAGGGAACCCGACAACGCGATCCTTGCATCCTCCTCGAAGAGTTCGCAGGATTCGAATGAAAGCCGGCCCTGGTCAAATCCGATGACGCCTCGAGCATGCGCGGTGACCTCACGGTATGCGGGTACTGACAGCGTGATCTCGCTTGAAAGAACCCGCATGGTCATACTGGCACCGGGAAAGGTTGTCTTGACGTTGAAATTGATCTTCTCCATGGCGAACGTTGTGTTGGTGCTCGCATCGTGAAGGACGATCTTGCCGTTCCTGGCCGTTATGGTACGGATCTTCACGTCATACGATGATTTTCCGGACCTGCCCGGCCGATCGATGTTGGCGCGAACTTCGCGAAGAAGGCCGGCAAGATCGATCTCCCCACCGGCCGAACGGTCGGCAGTGATCCGCGGTTCGAACAGCGTTATGGAAGGTATGGATATCGTTTTGTAAATGAGCGGAGAAGGATTGAAGTAGAGCCTTATCCTGCGGATGGCGATCGCTTCCGAATTCACCGAAGAGGGAATGGCGACGTCACGGACCTCGAGGTAGAGCGGCAGGAAGTTCGCCTTGATCTTGCCGAACCGCGCGCCGGGGCCGAGCGCGTCCTGGAGCGGACCGGCGATCAAGGGGCGGATCTTTCGCGAAAAGACATCGCTCTGGATGTAGATCCAGCAAGCCGTAAAGAGAATGGCCGAGATGATCGTTATGATGAGGATCGTTTTTTTCATAAATCCGGGGGCGATTAGGCGCTTACTCTGTTATAAATGAAATTCTTGTAAAAATGACGGTATTTTTGTAACGTCTTATGGTTACGAAGCCCGTATCGTCAAACGTCTTTGGGGTAACGGTCATGCAATAAACCGATTGAAGTAACCGCTGGACGAAACGGGCGTCGTCACCGATACCGTAGCTTTTTGTTTTCGGCTTGTCCGGGTTAGGCTATATTTATACGACCCTGCGGCAAGGCAGGAGGCCGGCAGCTCATTCCAGCACCTTCATCAAGGCGTCCTTTATCTTCGTTATCCGCTCCGGGTCGGTTATCTTCATCCGGAAAAGATCGCTCACGTAGAATGAATCCATGGCCCGCACGCCTTCCGTAACGATCTTTGCCGATGCAATATCGAGGTTCAGGTCATACAGACACTTGGTGATCCGGTACAACAGCCCAACCCGGTCCCTCGCAATAATATCGATGATGGTAAGCGCATCGGAGCTCGTATTGTCAAACTCGACGGAAGCAGGGACCGTTGCGGCCACGCCGCGCTCAAATTGCGATGAACGCGGTTCAGTCGGCCTGCGTTCGCCGGAAAGCACTTCACGGAGATCGGCCGTAACGGTCTTCCAGACCTCATCGTAGACAAGGAGCTTTCCCTCCGCGTCGGTGATCTGAAATGTATCGATCATGACGCCGTTCCTTCCGGTATAGACCTGCGCCCGGAGAATATTAAGGTTCTTCGCGGCGATGGCGCCCGCGGTGCGATAGAACATGCCGTACGCATCATAGGCGCAAACCGTCAGCTCGGTATATCCCTTATCAGGACGGTGCCGATAACGGATCACGAGGTTCTCTTTCAGGAGACACCGGTGCATATCGAGATGGTACAGCTGCTTTTGAACGGATGTGGTGTCCAGATAGTGCGCCGGCATGGCATCAATGAATGACTGTATCTCATCGGGCTCGAACGATCCCCGCGCCGCCTCCTGAAGGCCCTTAAAGCGGACGCCGGTCCGCTGGTATCGTTTCTGTTCAATGCCGTCGGACTGTTCTAACGTGCGAAGGGTCCGCAGATAGAGGTCCTGCAGCAGCGCGGCTTTCCACTGCGACCATGCCGCCGGGCTTACGGCGGACAGATCGGCATAGGTGAGGAGATACAGCATGTGCAGGTTCTCAACGTCCTGGACGGTCCGCGCGAACTCGGTGATCACCTTCTGGTCGGACAGCTCGCGCCGCTGCGAAAGGACCGCCATGAGCAGATGGTTCTCTATCAGGAACAGGATGCGCTTTCGATCATCCTCCGCGATTCCGAGTCGGTCGAGGATCCCCTCCGCTATCTCACGTCCCCGGTGCTCATGGTCGGACCGGCAGGCCTTTCCCAGGTCGTGGAGCAGCACCGTCAGCATCAGCACCCAGCGGCGTCCGAGCTTCTTAAAGGCGTCGTACAGCGAGGACAGTCCCGGATATCGTCCCTGCCAGACGTCTTCAAGTCCCCTGACCGCCATAAGGATATGCTCATCAACCGTATACGTGTGGTAGTAGTCCCTTCGCGCCAGGGCTTGAATGGCACGGAACTCCGGAAGGTACCTGCCGAGATATTTCAGGTCTTTCATGAGTCCCAGGGTGTCGAACAGCCGGTCGGGATTGTCCAGGATCGAAAGAAATGCATGGGACGCCGCCGCCGAGGTCCTGGCCTCATCATCAAAACGGCAGGTGCTGATCAGGTGCCTAAGGCGGTCGGAAAATGCGGCATGGCGGCTTTGATATATCTCAAAGGCCTGCATGAACAGCTCCGGACGGGCAATGATGCCCTCCTCTGCACCCGGCGACAGGGTCTTTCCCGCAAGCAGAAAGGGCCCGATGCTTTGAGCGCGAACGAACCATGACCGTTTTGGCGCAGGCAGCACACGCTCCGTGACGCTGCGGGAGAATCCCTGGATGACGCTGGCATTGAGGAAATACACCTTCATGAAGCGCTCAACGGCAAGGAGATGCGCCGAGTCCCTGAAGTGGAAATCCCGCGCCGCTGAATCCTGCAGATCGAAGGTAAGCTGGTCGTTCTTTCTCCCCGATAGATAATGGATCTCGTTGCGGAGACGCCAGAGAAAATTACGGGCACGGAGAAACTCCGTAAACTGCCCGGAAGTGATGATCCCCTGCGTGACAAGGTCGGTAAACGAAGAGACCCGGAAACGGGTAAAGGCCAGCCATCCCGCGGAGTGAAAATCCCTGAGGCCGCCGGCGCTCTCCTTGATGTTCGGTTCGCGAAGATAGAGGGAACCGCCGTATTTCAGGCGCGTGGCAGTCCGTTCGGCGATCTTTTCCGTGATGTAGATCTGCGGTTTCCGGTAGAAGACCTCGGCCTGCATCCGTTGCAGGTACACCTGATACCGGGCAGGATCGCCGGCAAGAAGGCGGGATTCAAGGAGAGAGGAGCGGATCTTCGTGTCGTTCCGGGAAAGGTCGATGCATTCGTCCGCGGTCCTGACGCTGTAAGCGATATCAAGACCGGCGTCCCACAGCGCGTAGAGCATGCGGGGCGCCTGCTCACGCTCGGCTTCGTCCCGACACAGGAACAGGATATCAATGTCCGAGAAGGGATTGAGCTCGCCCCTGCCGTACCCCCCGACCGCTATGAGGACCGGCATGGGCGTTGATGCGGTCAGGGGAAGATACATGGCCCTGAGCACCCTGTCGATCAGGGCCGTGCGGCGCTGGACGACCTCATTCCCGCCCGCACCGCCGAAATGAGCGCTCTTGATGAGCGCTTCTTCTTCGGTGAGGAATGCTTTGATATCCGCTTCGGGGACCACTGATGGATTCCGGTTCAATACGATCTCATTGGCACGCCGGCAGAACAGGTGTCTGCGGCACTCTCCCCGTCATGTTCAGAGGAAGTAACAGGGAATGACTACGGGTTCTTGAAAAGGATGTTTTTGATTTCTTCCAGGGTAAGCATGAAGCTTCCGAAGGGAGCTTCTCCATAGCAGCGCGAGTCGGCGTCGAGTTCGAACACCGTCTCACTGCCGTCCTTGAGCTTCGCCGTTACTTTGACCTTCTTCTCTCTCTTTTCGCCGACGGAGATCTCCTTGATCTTTTCGAACGGGACCGTGATGCTTGCCATGCCCATTGAACCGGCAAAATGCACCCTCCCCTCCCAGCTGAACTTCTCGCCGTTGATCTTGTTCCCTGACACGTCGGTCACGGTCACGGCGAAGTTCTTGTCCACCCGCGGGGCGCGTTCAAAGCCGCCGCCCTTGCCTCCCATGGCGGTGAGAAAGAAGAAAGAAACAAGAATGATCGTCAGACACAGCAGGTTCCTTTTCATGGATAGCTCCTTTGTTGAATAAAGCAAGGTCGGGAAAATAATCTTATCCGCGGATTGCGCGGGTTAAATCAATATTCGACGGCAGAGTCGGATCAAGAACTTGTCCGCAGATTACG
The DNA here is from genome assembly GCA_964412455.1 of uncultured Nitrospiraceae bacterium. GTDB lineage: Bacteria > Nitrospirota > UBA9217 > UBA9217 > UBA9217 > JAAXXJ01. The sequence continues at coordinate 147,800 of CAYPOT010000001.1, forward strand.
CAGATTACGCAGATTTAATCAGATCCAAGAATAGGCAATACGTTCTTGCCGGTCAAGACGAACCTTTTGAATTCCAGGCTCTTTGATCCGAAGTTCAGAAGAAGGCCGGTCTTCATCCCTGTGGCTTTCAGATAGTTGATGATCTGTGCTTCTTCTTTGGTCGTAAGTTGATTGAATTCAGAATATTCCTTTGGTCTAATCCGCGTAATCTGCGTCGCTTAGAAGCGCCTACTTTTGGAACCTGCGGATAAATAAGTTGTTTTTCTTAACCGACGTTATCTTACTATATTACATTCACGCTTTCAAGAAAAAAGCTTGCAATGAGGGCCTCCCTTGTGTAAGGTTATCGGTCAATGAACGCGAAAAACGACCAAGACAAGGCATTTCAGAGGCTCATCGAACTTATGGCGGCCTTGCGCGGCCCCGAAGGCTGCCCGTGGGACAGGAAACAGACACCGGAATCCCTCAAGCCCTTCCTGGTGGAGGAGTGCTATGAGGTCATCGACGCGCTGGATGAGGGAAAGCCGGAAAAGATCAAGGAAGAACTGGGAGACCTCCTGTTCCAGATCATTTTCCACGCCAGGATCGCCGAGGAAGCCGGACAATTCTCGATGCGAGACGTCATAACGGCCATCCATGAGAAGATGACCCGTCGGCATCCTCATGTGTTCGGCGATGAAACGCTTACCACGGACAAGGAAGTGCTCGCGAACTGGGAAGAGATCAAGAAAAAGGAGAAAGGCCATGAGGACAGAACATCGGTCCTCGAAGGCGTTCCGAAGGAACTTCCCTCCCTGCTCCGCGCCCACCGTCTTCAGGAGCGGGCAGCACGAGTAGGTTTCGATTGGAACCATTTGAACGAGGCGCTTCCCAAGCTCGACGAGGAGATCGCCGAGTTCAAGGAATCGCTTAAAGAGGAGAATGCCGGGAAGATAGAAGAGGAACTGGGCGACGTCTTCTTCACGCTGGTGAACATATCCCGGTTCCTCGGCGTGAATCCCGACGAGGCCCTCCGGAAGACCATCAGCAAGTTCATCCACCGGTTCAGGTTCATTGAAGAGCATGCCGAGAACGCGGGAAAGTCCTTGAACGACATGACGCTGGACGAGATGGAAGCGCTCTGGCAGAGGTCCAAGAGCAAATAATAAAAAAAGCGAGAAGCCGAAGCCCCCCGCGTCATCATCATAGACCCGTCCTCTTTTCTCAGCTACACATCCCCCCGCCCATCGACATACAATCGGAAAATACCTCGGATGGTCCACTCGGCAACAGCGTCACCGTGACGTTATTGCCTGATGGTGTGCCGTACGCTATCGTGGCGTTATTGACCTGAATAATGCCCGATGAGGGGCAATAATAATCAGCAGGGCCCCAATGGAGCGGCGTTCCAGCTGCGGTCGTGAAGACATAGGTCCGGTTCAGACAGCCATACTGCGACATGTCAGGCGACCAGGATATGGCTACGCTTCCATTGATCCACTCGTCATCACCAGTGCTTACAAGAGAAGGTACTTAAACGACATGACGCTTACGAACTGGATGTACTCTGACGGGAAGCGAAGATGAAATAGTACAGGGAGGCATGGGCCTCCCCGCTGATCATCCTTGTGCCGCAAATGATCTATGCACAGGTCATGGTGATATCGTTAACGTATAGGAGCCGTATTTACCGGCAGAGACCGGAGGAGTAGTTGCAGACTTCGTAGAGATGTAATAGGTCAGCCCTGGTATAAATGATGAGTAGATGATCCGCGATGACAATGCAGTTGTCGTGTTCGGAGGTGTGGATCCAGGATATGTAGTATTATCAATCGTAGTTATCACATTATACGTCGTAGACGGTCCATAGAGCGTGAGGTAAGTATCTGCACCGTTCCGAAGATTCCAGGTAGTGATCGTGTGCGACGTACCCGTTGCCACGAAAGCAACGAAATCCTGATCCTCTGTTCCGTAGATCGTTCGGTCCTGCGGCGTGGTATAAGTCACAGCGGTAGCAATCAAGTTGTCTGTCTCAAAGGCATCTGCTTTGTAGTTGATAAGCCTGCCGGTGCTCCCTGTGCCGTAGAACACGAGGTCAAGCGTTACGAGTTCCGGCGCTGCAGGCGCACGCTGGGATAACCAGCCATCCCAGAATGTGTCGAGATTTATTTTTGACTGTCCGGGGAGATACTGGTTCACCACGTTCCAGATCGGCTGGAAGCCGAACCCGCCGCTCCCTGCTGAGGACATGAGGTTCCAGAGCACGTTCGCCACGGATATCTCATTCGTCGAATATTTGCATTCGTCATTCTCGCAATACAAACTAGCCCCAACAGCTCCCGGTGGTGAGGTTTCCGGAGCAGATATGTTCAGCGAAATATAATATCCGCCAATCTCCGTGTCTATATACTCGGACAATGACGCGGTCACAGGCGTTGAGAGGAGCGCTGGTTGGTTCGCATTAAGCCAGTCCTTGACCGCGGTCTGGAAGAAGTTGCCCCATCCCTCACTCCAGGAAAGCCGCATGTCCTGGGTGTTGACGTTCAGGTAATGCGTCCCTCCAGGGGACTGGTCCTTGGAAAGTTTGTCCGAGATATAGTGCCCCAACTCGTGCCAGAGCACATCATCGTCAAAATCATCCGTATCTTGATATATCCCGAAGGGAGCGCTCATAACGTAGATTCCTGAACCGCCGGGGCAATAGGTCGAATCAAATTGATCGCAATAGAAGGTGCTGTATGAGCCCGCGTTAGTATTGTTCGGCTGCCAGTGGGTATTGAGCGTCAGAACCGGTGTGCTGGTTGAAACGCTGTTGATCATTTGGAACCCGCTGGTCATCGCGTCCAGAATGTTGAAGGCGCTGTCTGCGGTGTTCGTCACGGGAATGCTGAGATTGACCGTGGTGTTCCCTGTGGGAATGAAATTTGATGATTTTACCGCATATCGCTGTGGGCTGGTGCTGACTGTGCGAACGGAAATGGACTGTCCCGTGGCTGGCTTGGCCGTGGAAAGTACACGAACATAGATAGTTACGCCGCTGGCCGCTGCCGAAGATACAGCAACCGAATAGAATCCTGTTGAACTGGTCGCTCCTGTCGCGATGGCCGAACCTGTCGAGGCGTTGACCAACTCGATCTCCGCAAACCGCACTGCCTTGAACGAGGTGTTCCCGTTGTGCCCTATGATCTGATCGTATTCTCGGTCCTCATAACTTATCGTGCCGCTGATAGTAGTAGTGCCCGTCGCGGAAGAAGTTGGAGTGGCCGCTGTCTCCGGCGACTGCGGCCCTTCGCCAAAGGCATTCGTTGCCGTAACAACGTAATAATAGTCCACGCCGTTGATTACAGAAGTGTCGGTCGTTGAGAGCGAGAGAAAACCCGACGCGATTGCGCTGTAAGAGGTGCCCGAGACAGCGGACTTGTAGACGCTGTAGAAAGTCGCGTTCGGGCTGTCCGACCAGCTCAATCTCACGATGCCGTTGCCTGCTGTTGCGATCACCGTAGCCGGTGCAACCGGCGGCATCAGCCGTGCGGATACCTCGGCAGACGAAGCGCTCTCGTATACGCCGTTCAACGCGGTCACGACGTAATAATAGGTATTCCCGTCCGCAGCGGGATCATGGTATATGTAGCTTGTCGTTGTGGCCCTCGGAGAGACCGTCGACTTGCTCAGCCCGGAGCTTGAGGAGCGATAAATCCGGTATCCGGTCGCGTTTGCCGATGCGCTCCAGGCGAGCATTACCTGGTTCGGTGATACCGCGGCAATCAGTCCCGTGGGAGCTGCGGGCAGCGTGCCTCCACTTACCCCGCCCCCTCCTCCTCCGCAGTTCACAAGCATAAGGGGGGCTACCATGAGAACAAGAGCCTGTCCTACTTTATTGATAGAACGAACCAATATGACCTCTTAGTATTCGATGATGTCCCTGCCTTTGGCGTCCTTCATCCGCTTGCCCGCAGGCTCCCTGTCCTTCTCATCCTTGTCCGCGCCCAGGAAGTACTGGACCGACCGCTTCATCACCTGCTTCCCTTCACGGAAGAACGTGACCGTGGCCTTGACCCTGCCGGTCCCCTGGTCCGGTACGCGGACGGAGAAAAGCAGCTGCTTCGGTTCGCCTTTCGCGGCAGGTCCGGACCAGCCCAGGACTCCGGACACCAGCTCCGCGCCTGCCTGCAGCTTCGTCTCGATGCGCATCTCCTCGATCCCGGTATGGGCCGTTGCGGTCACGGCCATTTCGACCACGTCTCCGGGCCGCATGGTCTCCGGCGTAACCCCTTGCTGGGACGGGCCGATCACGACCTGAATGGGAAGCTGGGGCTTGCCGCCTGGCGAGGCCGCAGACGCCAGGCTCACGAGCGCCGCGGCAAGGAGCGTTCCAAGGAATATGGACAGTGTTTTTATCATGGTACTTCTCCCATCATCCTTTGGTTGAGAATTTGATGCTGCGATCAAAGCGTGTATAAAAAACGGGGGCAGCGCAAGCGCTGCCCCCTCTATGATTCATTGTGCCGGGTTCCCTACTTCGGCATCACCTGAAGGGCTTTCCGCGCCGCATCCGCGTCAAGCATTCTCTGCATGCCGTCCTTAGGCTGTCGAATTACACCTGGCTTCGACCACTGCTCCGCAGGAGGCGTGACGTAGTTGTAATACACCTGGTGATAATGCGACGATCCGCTGTTGTAGTCGTAGATATCCACATAGACCTGGGCGGTCTCCGGCGCTGCCAGTGTCCCGCAGAAATTATGAGTGAACGAGAAACTGCTCGCGTTCAGGGTCGCCGACCCGTACCCATAGTTGGTCTGCATCCACGTATCGTTGGTGTAGTACTTCCAGGAGCCGCAGTCATACACCTGAGCGAAGATCTGGCCGTTCGAGCCCGTGTAGCCGGTGCCGATCGGGTCGCTGATCGTACCGCTCACCACGGTGCTGCCATAGACACCCGTGGCCCCCTGCCCAGGGGAGGTGATTCTCACGAACCGCGGTTTGCCTATGCCGTTGTTCGAGGTGATGTACAGTGACTGGGACGCGTCGCCCGCCGGGTCGTCGTAGTTGTAAATGTTGACGTAGTTGTCCGTCCCCTGGTACACCGGGATGTCCTTGATGGTGAAGGCGTTGTTCACGATCGGCACCTGGCCGTTCCTGTTCAGTGTGTCGCGGAAGTACATGGTCCCGTTCTGGACCGTGGACGTGCCATTGATGGTGATCAGTGTGTTGGACGAACCGGCATCCCAGTAGCTGTATCCACAGTAGGGTGTCGTGAGCGCGACCGACCCGCTATTGCCGGTCACGGAGGTAATGGCCATCCGCAGGACGGGCGACAGGGTGTTCTGGCTGTAGACGTCCTTGTACAGATACTGCTCCGACATGGTGAAGTTGAGGGAGTTCCAGTACCCGCCGCCGGACTGGCCGTAGACCTTGATGTTCGGCACGGTCCACGACCCGTCGGTGGCTGACGTGAATGCCGTAAAGGTCTCTTCCTGGCCGCACACCCAGTTCCTGACCTGCATCTGCGCGCCCAGCCGGTTCGAAGTTCCAATAGCATTCACCGTGGCGGTCGTTCCCGCGTAGTAGCTGTTCGCCGACGGCGTGATCGTGGCGCCTGTGGACGTGGTCATGGATACGACCGAGAATGTCGGCGGGCTGTAGGCGCAGGAGCCTGTCGTGGTAATGGTCACGCTCGTCCTGCGGCCCTGGAAGTCGTTGACGTCCACAATGTTGGAACCGCCCGGACCGACCAGCGGAACCGAGAACTTGAAGGTACCGTCTGTGTTCGACACGCTCTGGTTCTCGTAATAGCTGTTGCTGCCCAGCGTACCGGTCCAGTACACCCACATGTTGCCCGCCTCGGATGTTCCCTCGATCGTGGCGGAGCAGTTCGTATCTGCATATTTGCCGCCCGAGGTCGTCGCGTTGTAGGCGATGTTGTCGATGAACTTGATCTCGGGCTTGATCACCGGCTTGCCGGTGGTCGTGTAGATGTTCAGGCCGTACCAGTTGTTGTTCACGTCATTAATGCTGATGTAGTTCCACCCGTTGAACAAGGTGGCGTCGAAGCTGAAGTTGCCGGCGACGTCGGGCGAGATGGTGGCGTTCGTGTACCCGCCCTCGCTCGAGACATAGTACCTGCCGTTCGCGATGGTCTTGAAGGTCCCGCTCACGGTCACAGTGAAATTCGCAGCCGTCGACAGGGTCGCGGTCCAGTCAGAGCTGGTAGAGTAGTCGGAGGTCTTGGTGACCGTGCTGGCACCGGCAGCAGCGACGCCGATGACTTTGATGGGAGGCACCCAAACAGATCCCGCGTCGGTCCAGACGTTCATGCGCGTCCGGTAACGCGTTGGCGTCGGGCCGGAGATGTACCGGTAAAGTGTGAGGTAGTTGTTGCCATTGTAGATCTCAATGTCCGGCGGCACCAGCGAGGCGGTATCGAACGTATTATCACCGGACAGGCTCGTGGTCACGGTCGTCCGAGTGTAGGGTCCGAACTCATTGGACACCATGACATCGAGCCAATCCACGTCCATATCAGACACGGAACCCAGAATGTTGATCTTGCTCGCCCCAGGGGCCTTATAATACGACCATTCATCTCCGGATAGCGTATTGCCGAGGTCGTCGGTCACCTCCCAGACGCTTATCGGCGCCGGTTTGCCTCCCCTGGTGATGATCCAGAAGCTCTTGTAGAGCGGGTTCCGGCCCGGCATAACGTTGTCCTCGTATACGTAGAAGCTGTTCACTCCCTTGTAGAGCGGAATGGTTATCGTCGCAATTCTGCTTACAAATGGCACGGTGTATTCTTTCCACGCCGCAGCGGAATTTCGGATGTACGCGTTCATGCCGGCGTCGGCGTTCGGTGTATAGATGGTGATCGTGGCCTGGAACGCGCTTCCCACGTCATACCCGAAGATGGCCGGGTTGTACGGCGCCGGCGCGTTAGTGCCTGTGGAGCCGGCCCGGACCTCGACGCTTAACTCCGAGTACAGGCCATCGATGCCGAAGCGCCGGATCTTGCTGACCGCGGAGATGTCACGCAGGATGTCCTTTACCGTCTTGTTGCCCACATAGTTCGGGTTGTTGGGGTTGGCCGGGTCCGGGACCGCTGTGGCCGTGCCAAGCCCTATCACTTCCCAGTAGTATTTACCACCGGCTTGAAAGTTGAAGGAAGAGAACCCGTCGAATCCCATCTTCTCGCTCAGGTCCACGCCCTTCAGATCCGCGATCGGGTCCTTATCAGTGGAGACCGACGTCACGGTCGAAGGGAAGCCCACCGCGATGCCGTTGTAAGGGTCCCGCTCATTCGACAACACAAAGACATAGGTGGCGACCCCGGAAGTAGCTTCCCAGGAAAACTTCGCTTTGAGATTCGTATTGTCCGGAACTGCGCTCATCCGCGCGCCGTCAGAGATCTCACGGTCATCCCCGCCCGAACCGAAGGGGTATGCATCCTGCTCCAGCTTGACATTGATCAGGTTCGGTTTGGTGATCGTCTTGTCACGCGTGTCGACGCCGATGGACCCACGCACGATCTTCCATGCTCCGTTCTTGAACTTCAAGGTCATGTAGAGCGATTCCCGAGGCGCTGCATCAAAGCACCGGCTCAGGTTCACCTGGTTCGCTGCGGTCAGTTTGAACTCGAAGTCCGCCGTGTCGGTCAGCGGCACGACGTTGATGTAGGTATCAGGTTGCGGCGAGATGACGCCCGAGATGGTGGAGACGCAGTATTCCCACTGCGGGAAGTTCCAGGTCACAAGCTGCCGGCTGAATTCGCCCAGGCTGTACCGGCCGTCCCGGTTAAGGTCCCAGCTGGAGTCAATGCCCCGGGACGCCACGTCATACTCCATGTAAAAGTCGCCGGACATGACGCTCTGCCACTGAGCGATATTCCGGTCGTTCGCCGAACGCACCCACTTGCCGAACACGGCCTTCACCTGCGCCTGGAGGTCCCGAATGTCAGGCGACGCGGCAGGATCGATGCCCGGAGTGTTGGCGGCGTCCTTGGTCCTGATGGAGCCGGTGAGGTTGTTGATCGCGTGGCCGGCAAGGTCCTTCCCGCCGGTCACTACGAGGCTGTAGGCGGTATCGAGCTTCAGGGGTTCGCCCAGCAGGAACTCATAAACATACAGCCCATTCGTTCCTTTTCCCAGGAACAGCACGCCGGGTTTGACGCCGATGCTCGGCGTGCCGCGCAGGTTTACCCCATTCACGTCCAGGGGCTTGTTCGATTCGATGCGGAACGACTGGGTCACATCCACGGTCCCGCCCATCTCGATCACCGTGGGGCTGTTCCACTGGACCGTAGGGCCGATGGAATCAGCCGCTGCTGCGGTGAACTTGCCGACCGCCGTGGATTTGAGGGCATTCCCGTATACGTTCAGGGCGCGCGGGATGGTCGAATCCTTGTCATCGCCGTTGATCGTGACCGTGTAGGCCTGGCTCTGGACCATCTGGACGCCTGTATCGAGGTAATAGGTCGCTGTCAGCCAGTCGGCCGAAAGGGACCACTTTCCTGCAAGAGAGGGAGATATGCTGATGCCGCCCGCCAGGCTGTCACGCCACATTGGCATGCTGAAAGAGAGTTGGAGCGCTGAGTTCGCCGGGACGGTGGCCGACACTGCGGTGCTGCTGTGGCCCCATCGTTCGGACCCGTCGGTATTCTTCTTGATGCCAAACATGTAAATGACCTCGGGCGCAACATCGCTCGGCAGGACCTCGAAGTTCACGTTCTGGATCTGGCCGTCAAAGTTCTTGACGATGCTCTGGACCGCCACTGTCGGCTTCTGTCCCAACCCGAAGCCTGAGTAGGCGACCAGCGTATAGTTCCCCGCCGGGATGGCGCTGCCGTCAGTATAGGTCGAGCCGGGATTTCGGGATGCGTTCGTCATGGAGGACAGCGTGTAGTCTCCATTCGCGTCCGTGCTGCCCGACGCCACGGGATAGAGCCATTCAGGATGGTCGGCGTCGTACATGTCCACCGCCGCGTTTGCCAGCGCGGACTCGAACAGCGGCGCGTTCAGTTTCATGAGGGCATCAAGGTCAGGCGGCGGCGAGAGCCGGTCGGTGTCGCTCCTGCCGACCCGCTGCAGTTGCCCCAGTTCAGCGGCCTTTCTGAGCAGCTGTGGCTTGCCGATGACCGAGCTCGACAAGGTCACTTTTCCTGAGACGACCGTGGTGCCTGCGCCGCTTCCGGAGCTTCCGCCCTTGCCGGAGCCGCTGCATCCGCTCATGAGTACCATAAAAGAAAGAACAATCGCTGAGCCAGCCGTGATCGAAAAGAACTTTTTCATGGTCTTACCTCCCTGCCCCTTAAATGCATATATACGACATTAGACCTATAGACTTGGAGCTAAAGCAATATTCATCTTCCGGAGTTCCGGAAACAGCGTTAATACGAATACGAAGATGACAGGAACATCATCCACCCTGCCTGATCGACATTCTGGATATCCGTACTTCCACTCAGGATCTGGGCCTTTCCGGAGCCCATGGTCATGTTTCCGCCAAACGTGACCGAGGTATTCCGGCTGAAGTTGCTGATGCTCAGGCTCAGACCGTAGAGGTCGATCTTCTCATCCTGATTGGAGCGGTTCGCGTCCAATTCCGGGGTATTGGCCATGTCCGAATAGAGCCCGCCCCGGATCGCCCAGCTTCGGTTCAGGAAGTATTCCGTACCGACCGCGAGGTTCAACACATTCACGCGGTCGCCATTGACCGGATCGGCCACTTTCGTGTAATAGGCGGCATCGGCGCTCACCAGGAGGCTGCTCGAAGGAAAGTAACCAGCTCCGACCCGCAACTCGTAGGGATACTTTTTTGTGGTGGAGTCGCCGATATCGACACTGGTAAATTCGTTCGGGGTCACTGCATTCGCGTCCTTGTAGATCGTCTGGGCCGTTATCGACGCACTGTAAATGAATATCTTCGCGACGGATACACCGATGGAAAGCTTTTCGGCGGGTGTCCACATAACGCCCACAATAGGCTTATACCCTCGCTCGACCCTTTCGATATACTGGTTCGACCATTCAAATCTGCCGTCCTGCAGCACAATGAGCTGGTTCAGGATGGTCTGATTGCTCCTGTGGTACATATACAGCGTGAGACCGGCGGAAAGGCTGCTGGTCAGTTCACCGGCGATCGACGGGCCGATCAGGTAGGTGCTGTCCTCGTTGTTGAAGTTGATGGTATAGCGTACTGCCGGAGACCCCAGCGTGGTGGGAAGGCTTCCTCCGAACGTCTGGTCCTGGTCTTCTTTGATTGAATCGGGAACGGCATAGGAGAATCCGAATTTGAAATTTCCGAGGGGCTGCACGATGCCGAAGAAGTTCGGAAGCAGCGAGGTCGCCTTGCGCTCCCATCCACTTCCACCGATGACATTATTGTATTCCTTCGACGTATTGTAATACGCGTTGACGCTTGCGGAGAGGTTCCTGCCTGTCGTGTAGACGATTCCCGCCGGGTTGTAATACAGGCCGCTGGGATCGTCGGAAACTCCGGCATAGGCGCCGCCCATTCCCGTTGCCCGGTCCCCGATCAGCATATTGTTGTAATGGAACTCGTCTGCGGTAGAAACACCGCTCATCACGACAAGCATAACGATCATCGCCATTGCTGCGTTGAAGATTCGAAGAGACATAGATACCTCCACCGGGTCGAAAAGATTATATTTCACGCAACGCGCTATTTAACGGTTTTCATGGCCTCGGCAAAACGCTCTTTATGGGTCTGAAGACCAGCGGGATCGATCCCTGCCTCCGTTAACGTGTCTTTCAGAAGAACAATGCGGGTTTCATAGGCCGGATGCGTCTTGTCGAGCACTTCCGTTGTCTTGCCTTTCGAAGCGCCTATCCGTTCGAAATACCTGATCAGCCCGGTGGGATCATATCCGGCGACCGCGCACAGCATGACCGATCCCTTGTCGGCCTGGATCTCGTCCTCACGCTTGTAGCCGGTCTTAAAAAGCGTGTCCATGGCCTTATCCACGGCCTTTGAGAAAGCGAGGCGGGCGGACTCGGTCCCTCCTCCGATCAGTCTCGCCAGTCCGGAAACCGCCGAGCCTTCAGCCGCCTTGATGTCCAGTTCCTTGACCACGTGCTTCCCATTGACATGGCCCATCTCATGGGCAATAACACCGGCAAGCTCAGACTCATCCTGCATCTTGTCGATCGCGCCTTTTGTGACAAAGATATATCCGCCCGGTGCAGCATAGGCGTTGATCTCAGACGTATTGAGGACCGCGAAGTAATACTTCAGTTCCGGCCTGTTGGAGTTGGCCGCGAGCGTATGGCCGACGAGGTTGACATATTTTATCAGCTGATCGTTGTTATTCAGTCCGTACCGGCCGATCAATCTTGCGGCGACCTCGCGGCCGAAACGGATCTCTTCGGAGACATCATCGCTCGTCATTTCCTCAGGAGCGGCCGAAACCCGGTGTCTCCATGCCTGATCATCAGCGGCATATGCCGCCGAAGAAAGAGCGAATGCTGTCAGTAAAGCAAGCAGGCTGATCTTCCTCATAAGTGACCGCCTTCCATGAAGCGCGCAAGCTCGGTTTCCGTCACCGTATACCGTTCTACTTTTTCCAGGCCGTCGTAGTCGAGCTTATCCTCACCGCTCAGTCTTCTGCGGTCGTCAGCCGCGAGACCCCGTGCGGCCGCGGCGCTCGTATACGTCGATGCGCGCCTTCGCACTCCCTGTTTGAATTCCGAACCATCGTCCTTGAACATCGAGAGCCTTGCCATGGGAGGAGAGGCCGAAAGAAGGATGGCTGCGACGTAACCTTCCTTGCCATAGTAACTGACCTTTACCCAGTTCCCCACTCTGCCAGTTGACGTAAGCAGGGTGCCTCTGCTGGCTGCGCCGAGGACCTTCGCCTTGAAGGACGGAGCGGAGAGAACTTTGGCCCTGACGCTCTGCACATAATAGGATTCCTTCGCCGATGCCTGTTGAGCGATCGTTAACAGGAGCGTCAATACAACACTATACATCAAGATCCTCAAGATGTGCATAGGACACCTCCTCGTTGGACAATTATACCACTCTTATCTCTCGAGTGACGATAAGCACGTTAATCCGTCATTCCGGCAGGGTTCAAGCCGGGATCCAATAACGTAAAAAGCGTCTCTGGAGTACTAGGTGACCGTATAAATATTGACCGGTTGTTCTCTGCCTTTGACCTTGACATTCCCGAGTTGGGCACAGCCGATCCTGTCTTTGATCTTTTCGTATGTATATTCCGATAAAATGAGCGGGGTTTTATATTCTTTGGTGATGCTTTCAAGACGCGAAGCCAGATTGACCGTGTCGCCAACGATAGTATAGTTTTTCTTTTTTTCGGACCCGATCTCTCCTATTGTGGCGACGCCGCTATTGATGCCGATCCCGATCTTCACATCCATGTCGAGCCCGCGCTCCCTGAGCGTGGCGTTGACCGCCTTCAGGCCCTCAAGCATCTCTTTGCCGGCAAGGACCGCTTTTTCCGCATGGTCCTGCGTTTTAACCGGAGCGCCCCAGAAGGCCATGATCGCATCGCCGATATACTTGTCGATCGTGCCGTTGTGCTTCAGGATAATATCGGCCATGATCGTAAAATGGATGTTCAGCATTTCCACGATCTTCTCCGGAGGCGCATTCTCCGACATGGTCGTGAATCCCCGGATGTCCGAGAACAGTACCGTGAGTTCGACCTTCGTGCCTGAACTTGCCTTCTGGTATTCCTTATAGTTGTGCAGCACCTCGTGGAGCACGTCCTTGGATACGTACTGGGTGAAGAGCTGGGAAACGCGGCGTTTTTCCGCTGCCTCGGTGAATGTCAGATATCCGAACGACAGGAATCCGCTCGTCACCGTGGCGAAGACGAAGGGAACGGTTTCGACGATCATATTTGACTGGAAGGCGAAGAACGAATACGAACCGTAGGCTGCCAGGACCGCAGTGGGAAATGAGGCGCGAATGAGGAGACGTTTTGAAAAGAAAACGAATCCCGCGGTGAGGAACACGCCCACCAGCACCGACAGGATGGTCAGGCGCCGGTCAGGAGGCATCAAAAAGTCATTCATGAGGTAGTTGCTCGCGAGGGAAACGTGCATGATGACGCCGGGGGTGCGGGTTGAGAGCGGCGTGCCCTTCAGGTCAGCGCCGCCGATGGCGCTGACGCCTACGAACACAATGCTGTCCCGGAACTCCTCGGGATTCACGATGAGATCTTCTACCTCACCCTGGCGGATCATGTCGAGCGATACGAAGATGCCTCCCGCGGAGATCGGCTCCACGCGGTCGATGTCGTACATATTGATCAGATAATTCCCGTTGCGATCTATGGGCAGGATCCGGTCGCTGATCTGGATCGCCTTTTTTCCGATGATGACCTTTGTAGAATCGGTGATGAAGGGAGCAAGGCCGAGGACCGGATAGTAGGAGTTCTGGTATTCCCGGAGAGGCCTCGTCCTCCTGAACACACCGTCCAGGTCCGGCGGGAACTCTACGACGGCAACGCTGCGGGAAGCCACGCGCAGGCCCTCGATCGGCAGCAAAAATTCGTTGTTCTGTTCGGACGCGGATACCTGCAGATAACCCTCAATATTGCTGATCGCGTATTTATCGCGAAATTCCTGAGGGATGGGCCGGTTCAGCTGGATGTTGTATTTCTTTTCCTTGTCCGGCTTCACCCGCTCGATGACCATGCTGTGGATGACGTTCCCCGACGCCTCCGTGGCCTCAACGAGCGCGCGGTCGTTCGCCTCATCATACCGCTCGGTGAACAGGATATCGAAGAGGACCGCCCTGGCGCCTCCGTAGGTCGTCAGGAATTCGAGTAGGTCCGAATAGATCGCCCGCGGCCATGGCCATCGTCCGGCGATCTTCTCCATAACGCTGATGGATGCCTCGTCAATGAGAACGACCTTTATGTTCTTCGGCGGGACCTTTTTTGACCGGTAGAATTTTGCCTTTACGTCGTAGACGAGATTTTCGGCACGTTCGAAGTAACCGCGTTGGTAGGACGTGATGGTGAAAGCGGCGACGAGGACCGCAATAACGAGCGCTATAGCTATTTTATTTTTCATAAAGAGCGTGCTGTGGGAAAGGTTTGTACACTGAATAAGCTTGACAAATAATAGCAGAAAACTGTCAGGCAGTAAAGGTACAATTACCCGTAATTATTCACTTCGATAAACTGTTCGCGTTTTTGCCCGGCGGGATGGTGGGAAGGACGTATCTCATGTATTATCGTCGTTCCTTTCGCTCCCCCGGAACGTGGATCGCCCTGCCAAGCACATCTTCCGCGGCTTCCCCGATGCCCTCCGCGAACGTGGGATGCGCGTGGACCATATCCCCCAGCTGCCGCGCAGTCGCGCCCATGCGTATCGCCAGCGCCCCTTCATGGACGAGGTCCGAAGCGCGGGCGCCGCAGACATGTACGCCAAGAACCTTGTCTGTTGCCGCATCGGCGATCACCTTGAAGAGGCCGGTAATCTCTCCCGTAGCATGGGCCTTGCCCAGGGCCCGATAGGGGAACCTGCCGATTTTGACCGCGATCCCCTGTTCCCGTGCCTGATGCTCCCGAAGGCCCGCACTGCCGATCTCGGGCCTCGTGAATATCCCGGCGGGCACCGACGCATAGTCCATGCGTACATCACCGCCCAGGGCGTTCTCCGCCGCGACGATCCCCTGCCGGGACGCAACATGGGCCAGCATCATTCTGCCGGTCACGTCACCGACCGCATAGATGCCCGGAATGTTCGTCTCCATCTTTTCGTTCACCGGGATCTCACCGCGCTTTCCGGCCACAAGACCGGCGTCCTCGAGCCGGAGGTGCTCCGTATTCAAGGACCGGCCGATGGATACCAGGACGGCATCGGCCTTGATCTCCTGCCCGCTTGAAAGGCTTGCGGTCACCATTCCCTCGGCTGTTTTTTCGATCGATACAACCGATGCGGAGGTGATCAGCTTGATCTTTGCTTTTTTCAGTTCCCGCTCGATGATGCCCGACATGTCCTCATCCTCGGTGGAAAGAGCGCGGGGCAGGAGCTCGACAAGAGTGACCTCGGAGCCGAGGGATCGGTAGATGAATGCAAACTCGCAGCCGATGACGCCGGCGCCGATGATCAGGAGGTGTTTGGGAATGCTCTTCAATTGAACAGCGTCGTCGCTCGTCATGACGGTCTCCCCATCAAAGGGAAAACCGGCGACGCGTGCCGGCCGTGAGCCGGTGGCGATGATGATCCGGTCGGAGCGTATGTCCTGGGTGGTGCCGTCCTTCTGCACGGAGCGGACGACGGCTTCGGAGAGGAGTGAGCCTTTTCCGGGGATCAGGGTGATCCCCCGGCTTTTAAAAAGAGCGCGGATGCCTTTGACCTGGGTCTCGACGACCCTGTCCTTGCGCTCACGGATCCTGTTCAGGTTAAACCGGACCTCGCCGGTCAGTTCGATGCCGAACTCCGCGGAGTTGCGAGCCTGTTCCAGTGCCTCGGTAGAGGCGATAAGGGTCTTGGTGGGAATGCATCCCCAGTTCAGGCAGGTACCGCCGACTTCGCTCTCCTCCACAACCGTCACCTGGGCCCCCCCCTGGGCGGCCCTGATGGCGGCAACGTAGCCGCCGGGACCAGCGCCGATGATCGTGAGCCTGGTCGGCATGGTCAGCGCTCTTCTTCCTCTTTCAGGAACTTCTCGTACTCGTCCCTGCTCATCAGGTCGTTCACTTCCGAGGGATCGCTCATCGCGATCACGATGACCCATCCGTTGCCGTAGGGGTCCTCGTTGATGATCTCCGGAGAATCGGCGAGATCGCCGTTCACTTCCAGCACCGTGCCGGATACCGGACTGACGACCGGCGACGTGGCCTTTGTTGACTCGACCTCGCAAAGTTCTGAATCGGCATCCACTTCCGTGTCCACTTCGGGGAGATCGATATACACGATATCGCCGAGCTGGTGCTGGGCGAAATCGGTTATGCCGACCGTCGCGTGCTTTCCTTCCACGCGCACCCATGCATGCTCGCGATGATACTTGATATCGTCTGGATTCATCTGACACCTCCGGAGGGATAAGGACGGAATTACTTGGCAAATAAAGGGTGAATTGTATTTAGCGTATGTATGCTTTTTTGTCAAGCAAAAAAGGAACGGCACGAAGATCGAGTAGGCGGGGGCCTCACAGCCCCAGCCTCTCACACCACCGTACGTGCCG
>CAYPOT010000002.1:0-109423 GCA_964412455.1 uncultured Nitrospiraceae bacterium
AATCTGCGAAATCTGCGGATAAGTTTTTTCTACGGGCCTTTGTTTCTGTGGTCATCCCCTGCCTTTTCAACTTTATTACGAATGAACCAATCCTTTTGAACATTTTGTGGATCTTTCCTGCCAATAGGAAAGCCTTGATAGGGCAGGTACGAGAAGATGGACGCAGAGTAGTCGCTTACGAGCTATTTTCAAGATTTCCTCCGCGTCCTCTGCGGTAAAAGATATTGACATTACGTTTTGTCATTTCAGGAGGTTGTCATGAAACGTTCCGCCTTTCCTTTTTTTCTCTTCATTGTCCTGATCTTTGCGATGGTCGCTGCCGTTCGCGCGGACGACCGGAAAAAGCCGGACCTCTGCGGCGAATGCAACATGAAGATCACCGAGAAGAACAAAAAATTCTCCGTGATGCTGCCGAACGTATCAGGAATGGGGCCCTCGTCCTACGACGACGTCGGTTGCGCGGTCTTCTCACGAAATAAAGAATGCGCGACGCGTCAAATGACCTTCGACAGCAACGCGATCGTGCATGATTTTGTGAGTGGAGAAGAGGTCCTTGCTGAAAAGGCCTTTTTCGCGTTCAAATCCAGCACATGGACGCCCATGGGTTACGGCATCGTTGCGTTCAAGGACAAGGTGGAAGCTGAAAAGTTCGCCGCGGAACACGGCAAGGTGAAAGTGGTCAGGTGGTTCGAACTGGTTGATATGAAGTTGTAGTTTAGATCATCACGAACCTTCTTACCTTCTTACCTTCTTTCCTTCCCACCTTCCTACCCTCTTGCCTTCTTTTTTTCCAGAATCCCCTTCACCCGCTTCAGCCGGTAGAACGCCTCCCGCTCCCGCTCGCCGATGTACTGGCCAATCTTCCTGATCTGACTCTTGATGCCGGGAAGGACCATCTCCTCGAGGACCTTGATCCTCCGCGTGGTCCGCACGATCTCCTCCCCCAGCCGCTTCAGTTTGCTTTCATACTCGGCAATGGTCAGCATCGACTCAAGGAGCTTCTCGAACAGGTTGATGCTGTCCTCGAGATGGGGCGTTGTCCCGAACTCGTTATACCCCCGCTTGTCCGGCTCCCGGACCGGCGTGTCATGGTAGGCAATGTCCTTGTACCGGAGGCCCCAGATGCTTTTTTCCCGCACCTCGATGCTGAATTCCCTTTCCGTCGCCTCGGTCAGGGACTCGATGGCGTCCCTCCCCTCCCGGCCCAGAGAGAAGGCGAGTTCGCGGATCGCCTTTCCGTAGGACTTTTTGACCTCTTCCCGGGAGCGCAGGAACGGCAGGGTGGTGGACAGGAACTCCTTGATCAAGGCCTGCTTCCGGGCCTTCAGGATGCCGATGCTGTTGATGATGGACCGGGACTTCTCCTTCAGCATCAGCAGGTTTGTTCTGGTTGGGTGGATCATGTTGCTCCTAGAGCATTGCAGAGTGCAAATTGCATATTGTAAAATGCAATCGGTGCACAAGGGACCGCATCACTTCACCTCAAGGGCAAACTTTTCCATCAACGCAAGGCCCGCGTCGAGGCTTTCCTGCACCGTCCGGCGCGCGGGGCCCTGGCCGATGATCTCCTGCTCGAAGGCGTCGGCGAAGTCGAGCATGGGCACATCGGCCTTGGTCATGCCGTCCCTGCCCACGATCGCCTCGAGGCGCCGCAGGTCCCGTCCCTTCGCGTAGTACTTGTACAGATGGTTCGCCACGTTCCGGTGGTCCGCCCGGGTCCGGCCCTCGCCGATCCCCTTCTGCATGAGCCGGGAAAGGCTCGGGAGCACGTCGATGGGCGGGGAGATCCCCTTCTGGTGCAGCTCGCGGGAGAGGACGATCTGCCCCTCGGTGATATAGCCCGTGAGGTCGGGGATGGGATGGGTGATGTCATCCTCGGGCATGGTCACTACCGGCAGCATGGTAACGGAGCCCTCGATATCGCGGATGCGACCGGCCCGCTCGTAGAGCGACGCCAGGTCCGAATACATGTAGCCGGGATAGCCCCGCCTGCCGGGGAGTTCCTCCCGGGCCGTCGAGATCTCGCGCAGGGCGTCGCAGTAGTTCGTCATATCGGTGATGATCACCAGGACGTCCATGTTCTTCTCGAAGGCGAGGTACTCCGCGACGGTCAGGGCGAAGCGCGGGCAAAGGAGCCGCTCCATCACCGGTTCGTCCGCCATGTTCACGAAGGCCACGAAGCCCGTCCGCATCTCGTCCAGGACGCGCTGGTAGAACGAGTATTCATGGAAGGTGAGGCCCAGGGCCGCGAATACCACGATGAAACTGCGGTCTGCCTGCGCCTGCCCTGAGCCTGTCGAACGGGCGAGCCTGGCGTTCCTGAGAATAAATGCGACGATCTCCTTGGACGGGAGCCCGGCGCAGGAAAAGATCGGCAGCTTCTGTCCCCGCACCAGGGTGTTCAGGCCGTCAATGGCGGTGATGCCGGTCTCGATGAAGTCCGCGGGCCGCGCCCGCGCCGCGGGGTTCATGGGCGAACCCGTGAGCGGCATCCATTTCTCCGGGATGAAGAGGGGCGCGCCGTCCTTGGGCACGAAGGACCCGTTGAATATCCTGCCGATGATCTCCGGGGACAGCGGCACTTTCTTGATGGCGTCGGTGAACGTGACCGTGGTCTTCTCGATGTCGACGCCCTGCGTGGTGCCGTAGACCTCGACAAGCACCGTTTCGCCGTCGATCTCGAGCACTTCGGCATCGGTCGACCTGCCGTCGGGCATGACGACCCTGAGCACTTCACCGATCCGGGCCGCCTGCACCTTCTCCACGAACAGGAGAGGCCCCGCGATGGTTGATATGGTCCGGTAGGTATGTTCTGAGAGTCTCATAAGCTTGAATGTGAGAAGGTAAGAAGGTAGGAAAATGATCGTATAGCCTGCCGCTCCGCCTTCCTTCTTACCCTCTTTCCCTCCGATCTTCGTCGCCTTTCATCGCTTCATCCAGCGCAACGCCCTGCTTCAATTTCTCCGCCGCCCGGTCATGTCTCTCGACGATCGACTTGATGAGCGCCAGGGTCTTCTCCGGCGGAGAGAACGCGTCATCGCTGTAAGCGTTCTGGCCCAGGAACTCGTTCCGGATGCGCTCGGCGACACTCATGACCAGCCGGTCCGCGTCCTGCAGTCCTTCGATGCCGACGATCTCCGCAACTTCACGGATCGATTCCTCCTGCTGCAAAAGCTGGTTGCACCGCCTGCGAAGCGCTTCCCACTCCGGCGCGACCTCGCGGCAATAATGTTCGGAGAGGTCCCTGGCGTAGAGAGAGTAGCTCTGGAACCAGTTGATGGCCGGGAAATGCCTGCGGTGCGCCAATGCCGTATCGAGCATGAAGAACGCCCCGGTGGTCCTGAGGCACGCCTGGGTCACCGGCTCCGTGAAATCGCCCCCCGGCGGCGAGACCGACAGGATCATGCTGAGCGATCCGGTCCGGCCGTTCATGGTCTCCACCACGCCTGCCCGCTCGATGAAGGCCGAGAGCCGGGACGCGAGGTACGTCGGATACCCCTCCTCGCCCGGCATCTCTTCCAGCGACGTCGATATCTCGCGAAGCGCCTCTGCCCAGCGCGACAGGCTGTCGGCGAGAAAGAGCACGTTGTACCCCATGTCCCGGTAGTATTCCGCCATGGTCACGGCGGTGTAGATGGACGCCTCGCGGGCGGCGACCGGCATGTTCGAGGTGTTCACCACGAGGACGGTGCGGTCCCTGAGCCGCCGCTTGGTCCAGGGGTCCTCCAGTTCGTCGAACTCGGCGATGAGGTCCGCCATCTCGTTCCCGCGCTCGCCACACCCCACGTAGACCACGATGTCCACGTCGGCGAACTTGGCCACCGATTGTTCGAAGATGGTCTTGCCCGTGCCGAATCCGCCGGGGATGATGGCCGCGCCGCCCCGCGCGAGGGGGAAAAGAAAATCGATGATCCGCTGGCCCGTGACGAGCGGCGTGACGGGCGCGAACTTCTTCCGGTAGGGCCGCGGCATCCTCACCGGCCATTCGTGGCACCCCGGGATCTCCAGGCCGCCGATGAACTCGCCGAAGGGTTCATCAAGGCTGATATCGCCGGAGGCGATCCGGGCCACCGTGCCTTTCTCTGAGCCGCACATGATGAAATGTTTGAACGCTCCTTCCTGCACTTCACCGACGATCATTCCGTACTGCAGCTCATCACCCGGCTTTACCGAGGGCGTGAAGGTCCATCGCTTGATATAATCAAGCCCGTACATTTCCTTGCATACGCGGATAAAAGGCCCCATCTCTTTTCTCATCAGTTCGAGAGGGCGCTGGAGCCCGTCGAACATGCCGCCCATGAGCCCCGGACCCAGCCTGACCGTGAGCGGCATGCCCAGGCCCTTCACCGGTTCTCCCACCCCCAGGCCGCGGGTCTCCTCGTAGACCTGGATCACGGCGTGGCTGCGCTCAAGCCGCACCACCTCACCCGTGAGCATGCCATGGCCAACGAAGACCCGTTCATAGAGCTTGAGCCCCTTGAGGTCGACGCTTACCGTGGGTCCTGATATGCCGAGGATCTTTCCGGTCTGCATTGTTCCATTCCCCTGTCATGCTGTAGGGGCGGCCCGCAGCCTGCCCCCGAATGATTTAATCGGGGGTGGCCGCCCGAAGAGGGTAACCACGCGGGGTTACCCCTACGGTATATTTCTCATACATTCAACCGTACATGATATCCGATCGCGCGACGGATCAGCCGGGCAGCGTAATCCTCTACCTCGGCCGGCAGCTTCTCCGGGGAAGGTAACACCAGCAGGATGCCTGTCCAGCCCTTTTCCCGCTCACGCATCCGCTCTTCGAGCCCGCCGCGCACCAGGCGCTCGTCGATGATGACCAGCCCGTTGTCAGGCTCCGCCATAACGCTGTCGAGCAGCTCCCCGGCCCCGGACGCGTCAACGACGTGGTGCGTTATACCGGCGAGACTGAAGCCGAATTCCGCGTCCTGGGTCGTGATGAAGACGATCTTTTTCATAAGACATAGACCTGACAAGCAATGCTATGTAACCACTGGCGGCTTCGCCGCACACGGTTAAAGACTAACCTCACAATATTTTCATTATCCGTGTTCATCCGTGTGTCCCGTATCGAGGGACCCGTGGTTCAATACATCTTTGTGACGGATTCTTCTCATTATCAGCTCACCAGCTCCGCTGCGATCTCTTCCCGCTCCAGGTCCTTCCCCGCGAGGAGAAGGCTCAGGTTCATGACCTCCAGGGAACAGCGCCAGAGGTAATCGAGAATGAGCGCCGCGCCCAGGGGGTCCCTGCCCTCCGTGTGGAGATGCTTTGTAATGCCGCGGTAGAGGGAGACCTCCACCTGTGTGGGGTCCGGCGCCGTAACGGTGATGCCTGAAGCCCGGCGTATAAGCGCGGCCACCTCGAAGATGTCGTCCTTCTCCAGAAGGTCCGTCAGATGTTCGACCGCTACCGTGCCTCCCGGAATGAACACCGCGGGGTCCTTTGCGCTCAAGCGCAGGGATTTGTAGAGCGACAGGATGTTCCGGGAGTCAATGATCCTGGAAAAGAACTCCTTCATCACCGGGTGAAGCGGCGTCCTGATGATAAAGCTGAGAAAGCTGTTCGTCAGGTGCTGCTCGACCTCGCGGAGCCCCTTTTCTTCGTATTTTGACGCAAGCCCGGTGAACTGAGGGGACAGGCGGCAGAACTGCCGTTCCAGCCTTTCCACGGCGGTCGAAGTCTCTCCGTCCCGCAGAATGTTTTTCACGCCGTCCGAAAGCAGGCTCACCTCCAGGACCTCGCCGGCCTTTTGAGCCCGGTCACCCTGGAGATACCGCATGCAGATGAATATCGTCCTCAGCTCCGCGTACAGTATGTAAGGGGCAAATACCACCCTGACCTCTTCCTCCATCTGTCCGAATACCCAGCTATACTCCCGCAGCAGAGCCCTCCACATTCCCTCTGCCGACCGCTCCCGCACGAACCCCTGGTACTGGGCAGAGGCGAGGAACTCGATGGGCGCAGCGTCATACACGAGGGACCGCCAATCCCGGATGAGCCGCGAGCGCCTGCCCCGGATCCTTGAAAACAGATACTCCACGGGATAACCCCGCTCCCTTCCCTGCTTCAGCAGCCCCCGGGGACCATCAGAGAATGCCGCGCCCCGCTCATCTCTTGGTCGGAACGAGGGATTCATGGGCACCGCTCCATTACTTCCTTTACTTCCTTCATGATCTCCGGGAGCATTTCCTCCCACATGCGCTCCAGCCGCTTCTCGAACGTGTTCACGACCTTCACCTCGCCCGCGGCAGAGAGAGCTTCCAACCCCCCGGTGACGGCCTCATCGAAGAGGATCTCGGCGTCAGGGAACTGGTCCCGGGCAAGGGCCTCGTCGGCCGGGTTCACGCGTATCGTCTTCCAGGTGAAGCGCGGGAGTTCCCGCGCGAATGAAGTGAACATGTCCCGGTAGCCGATGTTCCGCAAGGTTGGGAGCGATGAGCGTGCCAGACCGTACAAGCGGTCCGCCAGCGCCCGCTCCGACAGCAGCCTCTTCTGCCGCACGGTCCCGTTCGCTTCGGCAAGGCACTGTTCCGCGTGTGCGGCAGCCGCTGCCGTGCGCCTGGCTGCGTGGTCCGCCCGCACCTCGGCAATCTTTCTTCGGGCCTCGGCCCGTGCGCGCTCCGCCTCCTGTTCCGCTTCAGCGCGCATGGCCTTGATCCGCTCGTCTCCCGCGGCGCGGAGCGACTCGATAAGCTCTTTGCAGCCCATCCTATTTCACCGTGAAGAGGATCATCGTCGATACCACGAAGCCGAGGATCACCATGGTCTCCGGGATCGCCACCAGGATGATGATGGTTCCGGTCAGCTCCGGCTTCTCCGCGAGGGTGCCCGCCCCGGCGGCGCCGATCTTGGACTGGGCCCATGCCGTGGCGATGGCGGGAATGCCGATGGCCAACGCCGCACAAAACGCGATCAACACTTTTTCGAGATTCATAGATACCTCCTTAGGGATAATTACGTAATGTCAAAACTTTCACCGCAGAGGACGCGGAGGACGCAGAGAACATCTTGAATTACAACGCATTAAACTCTTTCCCATATCCCTCCCCCTCTGCGAGCTCTCAAAATCCTCTTCTTTGAATCTATGTTCTTTGCCTAATGTCCGTTGAAGTTCGTTTAACCTGAATATGTTCCGAATGTAACCAGCTTTCTTTTACTTACGCTGCTTTTATTTCAAGATCTGCATTTCTCCGCGACCTCTGCGATCTCTGCGGTAAAATACCTTTCGTTTTTTTCATAGAACTTTTGACACTACCGATAATTACTTTAACCACATATGAACACAGATAGAATCAAACGAAAAGAGAGAAAAGGTCTTTTATAATGGTGCTCGTAGTTATCTGCGTCGCTTAAAAGCGCCTTCTTTTGGTCACCTGTAGTTCCGTTTTCTCCCGGCCCTGGTCTTCTCCGTGCCTCCGTGACTCCGTGGTGAAGATTCTATTTTCTCAATGGTTCGAACTTCCGTCCCCCATGCTCGATGAACTTGCTGAAGAACTCCACATAGTGGAGCCGGAGCGCGTGGATCGTGGGAGAAAATACGCCCAGGATGATGTTCAGGACATGGATCAGACCGGCGATGATCACCCCGGTCACGACATTGCCGGTCAATCCGCCGAGCTCGTTCGCTGTATAGGCAAGCAGCACCGATGCAAAACCGATGGCCATGATGCGAACATAGGAGATGATGTTCCCGATGCTCTTCAGGAACTCCAGGGGGGCCAGGATCCCGCCGGCAAAGAACAGGAGCGGGGTCAGGAACAGGACAACAAGGACGACAGGCCGCGTGAACACCAGCGGGATGCTGCCGATAAGCGATGCCAGGATGGCAATGATACAGCAAATGATGACAATGCTCAGGACCTTGAACAGTCCCTCCCGTTTCACCTTCCGCTGGAATGCATTGACAGCCCCCAGGACCAGCCCGAACAGGATGTGTGCCACGCCGATGGCCAGGGAGAAAAATATCATGGGAACGATCGCCGTACGGCGTTCAACAACAAGCGGCTGAAGGTGGAAATACCTCTCCGGGAGGTCGCCGAAGAACTCACCGTACAGCACGCCGAAGAATATTGAATAGAGCGAAGCAATGAGCAGGATCGTTGCCCCGTCATGGACCGCCTTGTTCTTCCGGAAACGCTTCCGGACGTACAGGGTGAGAAGGATCAGCACCAGGCCGTAGCCTGCGTCGCCCAGGATGATCCCGAAGAAGATGGGGAAAAAGATGCCGATGAACGGCGTGGGATCGTAGGACGTGTACGCCGGCAGCGGCAGGAGGCTCGTCATGAGCTCAAAGGGGCGGAAATAGGCCGGATTATTCAGGACAATGGGCACCCGTTCCAGGTCCTCCTCGCGCATCTCCTTCTCCTCCACGACGACCTTGGTCGAAAAGGCGTTTTCCATGGTGTTCCGGAGCCGCACGATGTCCCGCGACGGCATCCATCCGTGGATAAAGAAGCACATCCGCGTTTCATAGGCGAAGGCCGTGGTCTTCAACAGCGCCAGCCGGTCGTCGATCCATTCCCGAACGCTCTTATAGAGCGGCGTCCATCGCCGTGCAAACTGCAGAAGGTCCTCCTGGAGCCGGTCGATCTCCGCTGCGACCCGCGCGGTCCGCTCCTTTACGAAGGCGATCTTCTGGGGAAACGAGAGTGTGCTGAAGGATGCCGGGAACGTAAGTTCGGGCACATGCTCATCGGAAAGCGTCTTCTTCACCCGGTCGGCGATCGACTTTTCAACCGTAATGAGCCCCACCAGCGTACCGTCATCGGCCGGTTCGGTCTGGAACTCGAACTTCCAGTCCGTGATACGCGAGAGGACCTCGCGGAGCCGCGGGACCATCTCCGGCTCCTTGATGGTAAGACCGATGAAGTCAAGGTCCGGTGTCTCCCGGGTGCTGTCCATCAGCATCGCCAGCCCACCGAGAAAGATGGCATACCGTTCGAGCTCGGACCGCTCCTTCTGCAGCGCATCCCGCTGAACGGAACGTTCCCGTGCCTGGCCGGTATGCCGCTCCACGGCGCCTGCAATGGTCTCCGCGATGCCGGCCGGATCTACGTAGCTTTCGCGCACGGGAACAGCCGGCAGAAAGGAAAAGAGCTCATCGACCTTCTGCCGCAGGTCCTCGAGATACAGGCGTTCCACTCCGGTCTTTTCATCGAGCGAGAACGAGCGGATATGCTCCTGGTCAACTTTCTCGATGAACCCCACGGCGGCGGGGTCGATCTGAAATATCCCCGCGTTCCGCAGAAGCACGATGGACTCCTGAAGGAGGTCCTTCGGCCCGACGATCTCGACCTTTGACATTCTGACGATCATGGTTTCATTCCAGAAGGATCCGGGGGATCCGCTTGAGAATGATCGCGGTCAAGGTCCCGTCATCCAGCTTCTCGATCCGCTGCGTATGCGCCGCGGCGTCTTCCAGCACTTGTTTCGCCTTCGCCTCGGCGCTCTGCTTCGCGTCCTCCAGGGCCCGCGCCAGCAGTTCACCGTCATTTTGCTCCTCCCGCGCGACAGCCTCGGACGCTTCCCGCTTCGCCTGGTCAAGCCAGGTCCGCAATTTCTCCTGCTCGCCTTCAATGCAAGACTGGATCGCTTTTTCGGCGTCGATCACTTCGTTCAGAATGTCCTTATCCATGATTCTATTCTATCAAATATGAAAATAAGGCAGGACTTCTTCTGCAATTTACTGTTCATTCTCTTGGAAAAATCATCCTGACGGAGTAGAATTAAGCAATATTTGTTGCGCGCAACGAAATGGAAAGATCGTAATCATCTTCATTTCATGAATTCGCATATGCATAACACTCACGTGCGGAAGGAAAGGGACGTGCCATGATCAAGTACAGCGGCGTAAACCACCTTGCACTGGCAACAGGGGCGATGGATGAGACGATCCGGTTCTGGAGAGACCTTCTGGGAATGCGTCTGGTTGCCGGTCTGGGTCATCCCGGCTACCGGCAGTATTTCTTCCAGGTGTCGGAGCACGACATGATAGCCTTCTTCGAGTGGCCGGGTGTCCAGCCGGTCGAGGAGAAGGAGCATGGCAGGCCGGTGGCCGGGCCCTTCGCATTCGACCATGTGGCCTTCGGTGTGGAGAACGAGGACGAGTTGTGGAAGCTCAAGGACCGGCTTGCGGCCGCGGAGGTCTGGGTATCCGAGGTGATCGATCACGGCTTCATCCATTCCATCTACGCGTACGATCCCAACGGCATTCCCATCGAGTTCAGCTACTATGTACCCGGCACGGATGTCCGTACCAGCCCGCTCATGGCAGACCGCGAACCCACCGCACTTGCACAGGAAGGGCCGGAGCCGCGGTTCGAGCGGTGGCCGGCCGCAGCATCAGGTACGAAAAAGCATGCGCGAAAGATCTATCCTGGCGCCGGAAGCGAGCTGTTTCACGGAAAGAAGGGATAAGCACCAAATCACAATCTACAAATTTCAAATAAATCCCAATTTTCAATTTCTCAATAGTGTACGTCTGACCATTTGGTCTTTGGTGCTTATTTGTAATTTGTTATTTGTGATTTACGATTTGCCCCATCTATGGACTACGACGTCATCATAGCCGGCGCCGGCCCCGCAGGCTCCACCTGTGCCCGCATGTGCGCGAAGGCCGGCCTCCGCACCCTGCTGCTGGAACGGGAGACCTTCCCGAGGTCCAAGCCCTGCGGCGGCGCCCTGTCCGAGCGGGCGCTCTCGCACCTCGGCCTCTCCCTGCCTGCGGACCTCATCGAACGGGAATGCTTCGGCGTCCGCGTCCACTACGGGAAGCATACGGTCGAGGTCAGGAAGGACCTCCGGATCGCGGTGATGGTGGACCGGAAGAAGTTCGATCAGTACCTCGCGCAACAAGCAGTGGATGCGGGGGCAATTCTTCATGAGGGAGAGCCGGCTCAGGTAATCACGTCGCACCGGGACCGTGTGGAGGTGAGGACGGACAGCGGGCTATACGAGGCCCGATGCCTCGTCGGCGCCGACGGCGCGAACAGCGTGGTGGGCAGGACGGTCCGGCCGATGTTCGGAAGGGACGAGATTTCCGCCGCCCTCGTCGGCAGGTCACCAGCGGACGACCGGGAGATCGACGCCCGTTTGGGCGGGATGCTCGACATGTATTTCGGTGTGGCACCCATGGGATACGGATGGGTCTTTCCCCACAAGGGTTATTACACCATGGGCGTGCTGGGGCAGGCTTCGGAATTCAACTCGCCTCTGAAGGTCTTCAACGAGTTCACCGCGGCCCGGGGAATGGGGGTCGACCGGCCCCATGGACACACGGTCCCCTGGGGAGGGTTCCCGAGAACGGTCGTCGGTAAACGTGTCCTGTTGGCGGGTGACGCGGCAGGGTTCGCGGACCCTTTCCACGGCGAGGGGATGGCAAGCGCCGTCCTTTCGGGCAGGCTGGCAGGCCAGGCGATTGTTGATGGCCTCGGGGGAAAGAAGGACCCACTCACGTGGTACGCGGCGGAATGCGACCGGCTCATCGTGCATGAGATGCGTATCGCGCTCCAGATGGCGCGAGTGATGGAGAACTACCCCAGGCTCTTTCTGACGATTTTCTTTTCGGACACGAAGGCGCTGGACAAGTACCTCGACATCGCGACGGGAAAGACTGACTACCGGCATTTCCGCAGGTGGCTCCTCGCGAGGCTGCCCGGTTATCTCACGAAGATGCTCGTCGGCACATCACCGGCAGAGACCTAGCGACGGCACTCAGGGAATCTCAAGGGAGAACAGCGGCGCATGGAGGGACTCGCTCTTGCACACCGGACACCGGCTCGGTCTGGTCAGGCGTTCGCGTTTTTCGAAGACGAACCCGCACTTCACGCACTCGGCAGGCTGAACGACGAATCGCCTGCCGGTCCGGTGAAGCGACTGCCGGATATGCTCCAGGTGACCGGCGACCTCCTTCTCGGGAATACCCACCAGCCCTGAAAGGTCACGGGCCGAGAACGGCCCCTGCTCAAGCTCCGTCATGATCAGTCGACGGACCGTATCGTGCGACTCTACAGGAGGACGGGGCCCTTCACCGCGTTCATCGTGCTTTCTGACCATGAAACAAGTATACTCCCATTCTCTATCTTCCGGCAGCGCCCGGACCGGAGGAGGGTCGCACTATCTCCGTCGGCCGCCTTGACATGCACCAACCCTCTGCTACAATTTCGTTAGACCGATAACGAACCAGAGAGTCGTACCGCCTCGCCAGTATTCATCACCCCGCACGAGAGAGGACCCTGAAGTATCATGTCAACTGAAGCCCGGGACAAGTTCATCAAACACATCTTCACCACCGTGGCTCCGTACGTGGACACCTGGAGCCACAGGTTCAGCCTGGGACTGGACCGCTCGTGGCGGAAGAAGGCCGTGGCCCTGTCGGGCATCAAGCCCGGCGACCGGGTGCTGGACATCTGCGCCGGCACGGGCGAGCTGTCCTTCGCCCTCCTGCCCGCCGTGGGCGGGTCCGGCAGCATCACTGCAACGGATTTTTGCGAGAATATGCTCGAGATAGCGAAGCGGAAAAAGGGCGGGAACCACGGGAACATGACCTTCCAGATGGCCGACGCCAAGGCCCTTCCCTTCCCTGACAGGTCCTTCGATGCCGTGACCGTGGGTTTCGGCATGCGGAACATACCGGACACGATCCTTGCGCTCAAGGAGATCCGGCGCGTCCTGAAGCCGGGAGGGAAGTTCATCTGTCTGGAACTCACCCAGCCGCAGGCCCCTGTCCTGCACCAGCTCTACAACTGGTACCTCTCGCGGTTCATGCCCTTCGTGAGCACGCTGGTGATGAAGTCTTCGGCGCCTTATCTCTACCTGCCCCGGTCCATCGAGGCCTTCTACCAGCCGCCGGAATTCCGGGAGGTCATCGCCCGGAACGGATTCGATAACGTGGCCATCGACTCCCTCACACTGGGTATCGCCACGGTCTACCGGGCAAGCAAGCGGGATTAGCCCGGACCACTGACGGAGACAAACAGGGCCGCGAAGGTTCTCTTCGCGGCCTTTTCATTTGGGCCTTCCGTGTTTTTTGCTGAAAGAAATCAGTCAAACCTTTGTGTCAAAGAAAAAGGCAAAGCTCTATCCGCAGATTCCAAAAGTAGGCGCTTCTAAGCGACGCAGATTACACAGATTTTGAAACCCATTCTGCTTGTTTTATTAAAGACTTAATCTGCGTCAATCTGCTAAATCTGCGGATGGGTGTTTCCGACCTGCCCGCCTCTATGGCGATGCATTGCCTTCTTAACTTTTATACGAATAAACCTTTCATTTCAAGATCGAAACCCGCGCGCTCCTATATCTCCGCCATCAGCTCCGGGAACCGCTGGTGCATAAACGACAACGCCGCCTGCCGCGCGAGAACGGCCGTGGGCTGGCGCATCACCAGATCGGCAAGCTCTACGGCGTCCTGCATGCGGACCGAGCGAACGACCTTCTTGACCCAGGGAATGGCCGCCACGTTCATGCTGAGATACTCGAAACCCAATCCCATGAGAATGGCCGCGTAGAGCGGATCGCCCGCCATCTCGCCGCACATGGCCAGGCCGACCCTTCCCTCGTGGGCAGCGTGGGAGACCCGCTGCAGAAGGCGCAGCACGGCCGGTTCGAGCGGTTCGTACATGAAGGCCACATGTTCATTGGTGCGGTCGATGGCCAGGGTGTACTGGATCAGGTCGTTGGTGCCGATGCTGAAGAAATCCACCTCCGGCGCAAGAAGGTCCGCGGTCAGCGCTGCCGACGGGATCTCGATCATGACGCCGATCTCGAGCCGTTCGTCGAAGGGAACGCCCTCGGCCCGCAGCTCCGCCCGTATCTCGTCCATCAATCGCTTGATCTCCTGCAGTTCAGGCAGGGCCGATATCATGGGATAGAGGATCTTGATCTTTCCATGGGCGGACGCCCGGAAGATGCCGCGCAATTGGGCGCGGAAGATGTCGCGGTTCTGCAGACAGAAGCGGATGGCGCGGAGCCCCAGTGCCGGATTCGGCTCCTCTTCGTATTGGTCGGGCAGAGCGAGCTTATCGCCGCCCACGTCGAGCGTCCGGATCACCACCTCGTTCGGCGCCGCCCGTTCGGCAACATCGCGATAGGCCGCGTAGTGTTGTTCCTCCGTCGGCAAATGCTGCCCATTCAGGTAAAGAAACTCTGTCCGGTAGAGCCCGACCCCCACGCCGCCGTGTTTGGCGACGGTAGCCACCTCTTCCGGCAATTCGATGTTCCCCTGCAGGTGGATCAACTTGCCGTCGAGCGTCACGGCGGGAAGGTCCCGGAGCTTGTCCAGCTCCATC
Source organism: uncultured Nitrospiraceae bacterium (assembly GCA_964412455.1). Classification (GTDB taxonomy): domain Bacteria; phylum Nitrospirota; class UBA9217; order UBA9217; family UBA9217; genus JAAXXJ01. The sequence continues at coordinate 14,301 of CAYPOT010000002.1, forward strand.
TCAAAGTATTTATAGCGCTGCTGTCTCCTGAGGTAGTCGAGGAACGTCGCTTCATCGGGGTCCACGATCACGGTGCCGTGGTTCCCGTCGAGAATGACGACGTCGCCGGTACGCACGGAGGCCGTGATCTTTTCAAGACCGGCGGATGCCGGGATACCCATCGAGCGGGCGACAATGGCCGTATGGGACGTACGGCTTCCCATCTCGGTCGCAAAAGCCAGGACCTTGTCCTTGCGCATCATCAGCGTGTCGGACGGCGCAAGGTCATGGGCGATCACGATGACCTCCTCGCTGATCTCCGCGAGGCTTTCCTGCTTCTTTCCCGTAAGGTTCCGGAGCACCCGCTCCGCCACCTGTTCAACGTCATGCTTCCGCTCACGCAGGTACTCGTCTTCGATGGCGTCGAATTTTTTCGCGATGGCGTCAATAGTCTCCCGCAGGGCGCCTTCGGAGTTGAGCTTGGCGTCCTTGATCCTTTTGACGGTTCCCTCCACCAGCATCTTATCCTCGAGCAGCATGATATGCGTGTCCAGGATATACCGGTGGGATTTGCCGAGGTCCCGGGTATAGCGTTTCCGGATCTCCTCAAGCTGTCCCTTGGATACCTCCACGGCCTTTTTGAACCGGACAACCTCGCTCTTGACGTCGACATCCTCGATCCGCTGTCCCGCCACCACAACCTTCTTGCGGTCCAGCAGGTAGACCCTGCCGATCACGATGCCCGGCGACGCCCCGATACCTTTAAATATCTTTTCGCTCATAGTAGTAGTTCAGACATCAGACAACAGACTTTCAGACAGCAGACTGAAGCGGTCTTTTTCAGTTGTCTGTTTTCCGTCGTCTGCAATCTCCTGTCTGGAGCCTCTCCTACTCCTTCTCTCCGAATTTGTCCTTAAATAGCTTTTCCATGCCATCCAACGCCCGGTCCTCATCGCCGCCATCGGCCTGGACCTGGACCGTGGTGCCCCTGGCTGCCGCCATCATCATGATGCCCATGATGCTCTTTCCATCCACTTCGACGCCGTCCTTGCTCAGCAGGATCCGTGAGGTGAATCCGCTTGCGGTTTTAACGATCTGGGCGGCCGCCCGCGCATGCAGCCCGAGCTTGTTCTCGATCAGCAGTTCCCTTTTCTTCATGGCTATGCGAATCCTCCCAAGGCAAGTATCAGACAGGCCGCAGCCAGGCCGATCATTATTTTCACCGGCGACGCGCCCGCGCGCATCAAGGCGATCATTCCCAGCGTAAACGCCAGCCCCGCGGCCGCCAGAAGCGGCGGGGAAACGGATACGGAGGTCCTGAACTCCGTACCCCAGGCGGACAGCGTGCCGACAATGCATCCGATGATGGCAAGGGACAGGACCTTGTACCTTCTTGCCAGCCGCGTAAAATTATACCGTGACATAAGGGCAACCACGTCGCCTTGCGTTTCATAACCGACGAACACGAGGCTGAGCCTCAGCCCCACATGCACGATGTTGTACAGGACCAGGAACAGGAGCGGGGCCCACCATGCCCCGGTGAGGAGCACGGCAACCGCCGCTGATGCCGCGAAGGGCTTCAGCGACCCCCAGAAGAAACTGTCGCCCAGCGCGCCCAGAGGGGCCATGAGGTTCTTCTTAAGCTCCACGACGTCAGCGGCAGCGTTCCTGCCCGACGCACGATCTTCTTCGGCCCTCGCCGCAGCGCCAAGGATGAACGACGCGAGGTATGGCTGTGTATTGAAATACTCCATGTGCGCGGCCAGGCGCTCCGCGAACACCTCCCGGTCAGGATACAGGCGCCGGAGGATGGGGATGAGCGCGAAGGCGAATCCCAGGGACTGGAGCCGGTCATAGCTCCACGATGCCTGGATGAAGAAAGACCGCCAGAAGACGCCCAGCAGGTCAACGGTGCGTATGACAGAGCTATTATGCGCCATGGAAACGCATCCCCACCCATCCCCCCGCTGCCGCGAGCGTGATGGCGGCAAGTTCGGGAACATGGAACACCTGCACGCTCACCGCTCCTACCACGAAACCGATCAGCAGGGTCCGGTCCAGCGTGTTCAGTGACAGTTTCCGCGCTATGGATGCCGCCCCAAGAAGGGGAAGGAACGTGATAAACAGCGTCATGGCCCGGTGAACCGCATCGGGAAGCGTCAGGAACCCGGAAACAAGCACCAGTCCCGCCGGGACCAGCGCGAGACACAGCAGGAACGATTTAAGAAAGAACGCGATCAGTCCCGCGAGATGCCAGATCGTTACGCTGGACTCCGTCGGCCTGCCGCCCGCGGACAAGGCAAGCTCCGGGATCTGTGCGTTCCTTTGGCGCATCAGGTGGTCAGCGTACCTCGTCACCGGGACCATCGCCACGGTCAGGAGGAGGCAGAACCCGATCACCGGAAGCTGTCCGGGGGTCGTGCTTCCCAGTGCGGCGATCGCGGTGGCGGCGACGGCAGCCACGGTGGAGTCAGCCGGAACGAAGGTGCCGACGGGCATATCAAGCACCCAGATGAGTTCCAGCGTCACGCCGATGACGATCCCTGCCGTCAGATCGCCCAGGAGCCATCCGGTCAGCGGACCGGCAACCACCGGCTGGGAGATCATGAACTGTCCCAGCGCCGTTCGGTCAAGCCCGATCACACCGCCGATAAGAGAGGCCACCAGGACCTGGGTCATCATATGAGTATCTGGCATAGGAAATCCCAAAATACAAGCACCAAAATCCAAATAAGCACCAATATTATAATTCCAATTTGAAAACTGGTATTTGGAAATTATTTGAAATTTGCTATTTGTTATTTGGAGTTTGCTTCACTTTGCGCCTGCCTCTCCCAGGCATGCCTTGAACACCTTTTCCAGCTGCTGGGGCTTCTCCGTCGGGACGGTCTGGATCTCGATCTTGACCCCCCGACGCAGGATCGCCTTGAGCGCTTCAAGATCGGCATCATCGACCGCGCAAATATCCATGATCTTCCTCTTGCCCGGCGCGAAGTGAAGGCCGCCCAGGTTTACCGTGCTGAACGACAGACCCGCCTGAAGTGACCGGAGCACATCCCGCGGATTGGAGAACAGCAGGATGGCCCGTTCCCCATCCAGGGATGAAGAGAGGAGCTTCCCGCAGATATCCTCGACCTTGCCGATGATCACCTTCAACCCCTCCGGTACGGAGATCTCTATGATCGCGCGCTGGAGCGGATTCGATGCCACCGTGTCGTCCGCCACCAGGATGCACGTGGCCTTCAGGAAGTTCACCCACCCTTCCACCACCTGTCCGTGGATCAGCCGGTCGTCTATCCTGGCGAGAATGATCATGACCGTTACTTTTTCCCCTTGAGCATCTGGCTGGCGATGACGATGCTCTTCTGGGCCGCCTCCTGCACGAGTTTGGCAAGCTCCGGAAGGGCCTTCTCTTCACGATGGTTCGCGAACTTGATGACCATCGAAAGGTTCGCCCCGCTGACGACTTCGACAGAATCACCCAGGAACGCCAGGGCGATGTTGGAGGGCGTACCCCCGAACATGTCGGTGAAGAGCATGACACCCTTCTTCCTGTCCACTTTCTTGATGGCGCCCTGGATCCGGTCACGGAGGGTTTCCGGCGCGCTGTCCTGCTTGACGCTCACCGTCTCGACCGCCTCGATCCTGCCGACGATCATTTCCGCGGCCCTGACCAGTTCAGCGCCCATGTCTTCGTGACAAACGATCACCAGACCAACCATACCCTGTTCTCCTTTGCAGCATCCCGAAGCGGAACCAGCGGGATGCTTTCCTCGGTTCAGATAATTCTTAACAAGACAAGTCCTTAGACCGGTGAAACAATGTCAAATCTTTGAACCACGCGAAGCAGGTGAATGAGACCAACGTCAAAATACTTTTTTACCGCAGAGGACGCAGAGGACGGCAACGTCAATATCTTTTGATCTCCTCGCCCTGCTCCTCCTCTGCGTCCTCACCTAGAGGTGCCTACTTTTGGCTGCGGTGAGATGCATTGTTTTTCCTTCCTGCTGTGCGGGTCCGATACGTTTGGATCTGAAGGCAACATCACGTCCTCATGATGTCCCGGTGTTTGACGATAACCTCGTAGCCGAGGGCCCGCAGGCGCCCGGCAACGACAAGCCCCACGGACACCGACCGGTGCCTGCCGCCGGTGCAGCCGAACCCGAGGGTAAGATAGCTTTTACCTTCGCTCCGGTACCGCGGAAGCAGGTACACAAGGAAGTCCAGAAAGCGTTTCAGGAATTCCTGCGATCCCGGTCCGTCGATAACGTAGTCCTGGATGCGCCCATCCTCCCCCGTCAGGGGTTTGAGCTCCGGGACAAAATGCGGGTTCGGAAGGAACCGCAGATCAAAGAGCAGGTCCAGATCATAGGGCGCTCCGAACTTGTACCCGAAGGTCACGACCGTGATCTGCATGGGCCTTCCAGCGTCGCCGCCGGCATAGTGCCGCTCGATCGCCTGCCGGAGATCGTGCACGGTATAGTCCGTCGTCTCCAGGATCCGGTCAGCCAGTTTCCGGACCTCGGCGAGCTCCTTCCGTTCCTGACCGATGGCGTCGAGGAGCGGTGTTTCGCCCTTCGCCAGGGTATGGGGCCGCCGCGTCTCGCTGTACCGCCGGACCAACGCCTGGTCCGACGCCTCCAGGAAGAGCATCTCGATCATGTGGCCCGCTGCCTTGAGTTCGCCGTATCGGGCGGGGAACTCCTCGGCAAACCCCCGCTCCCGGATGTCGATGCCGATGGCAGACCAGACCGCTTCTTCGGAATGACGGGCAAAATCGATGAAGGCGGGCAGCAGGGGAAGCGGCAGATTGTCGACGCAATAGAACCCGATGTCCTCGAAGGCTTTGAGAGCGGCGCTCCGGCCTGACCCTGACATCCCCGTTACGACGACCATCCGTTCGTGCTTCATCGTGCAAGCCTCTTGCTCAGTTTCCGGCTGAGATCGCGGGCGCTATAAATGCCCTGTTCCTTGAGCCTCTGGTTCCGGGCCGCGACCTCAATAAGGGTGGCCATGTTGCGACCCGGTTTGACCGGCAGTTTGACGTACGGAAGATTGGCACCAAGGATCTTGTAACGATGCTCCCGCAGTCCCAGGAGACTGTAATAGACGCCCTTTTTCCATTCCTCCAGTTCAACGACAAGGCCGACCTCGCAGCGGTCGATCGTCGCCGATTCGCCATAGAGCGCCTTGATGTCGATCACGCCCAGACCGCGGATCTCCAGCAGATCGGCGCCGATGTCCGTGGGTCTGCCGGTAATGCCTCCTTCACTCCGCTCCAGCATTACCACATCGTCCGCGGCGAGTTTATGTCCGCGCAGGACCAGGTCCAGCGCGGCCTCGCTCTTGCCGATGGCGCTCTCGCCGATGATGAGCATGCCGATGCCGAAGACCTGGACCAGCACGCCATGAAGACCGACCCGCGGGAGCAGGCGCTCCGTGAGGAGGCGTTCCATGCGCGGGATGTTCCCGCTCTTGAGGACCGGGACGCCGGCCGCCTCGGCGGCATCCAGGAACTCGCGGCATACGGTCCCGCCGCTCAAGACGATGCCGGCGGGCTTCTTCTTCATGATCTCCCGAGCCAGCCGGACGCGCTCCTTCTTGGGAAGGTCGCAGAGATGGGAAGCCTGGACCGGCGTGAGGTGAAGCATGCTGCCCCCCATGTCCCGGTAGGTTGACCACTGGGCGAGCTCCGGTCTGCTGATCTGGGGAGACGTTACCTCCCGCTTGATCCCGGCGGTGCCGGCAAGGACCCGGGCGCGGCCGATCAGGTCTTTCACGGTGATCGTCATCTCGTATCTGGATACTTTCCGTCCTCGTCGAGGATCAGCTTCTGCATCTCCAGCCGGTCGGTGGATTGCATGAGCCGTTCGCGCAGAACGGTGCTCCTGGTCATCCGGGCCAGACGCCGCAAGGTCGCCAGATGAACTTCCGGCCGGCTTTCCGGGGTGACGAACAAAAAGAAAAGATGGACAAGTTTATTGTCCACGGACTGGAAATCAACGCCCCTGCGGGAACGCCCAAAGGCAATGATGACCCCGGGGATATCCTTCAATCTGCCGTGAGGAATGGCAATGCCGTCACCGATCCCGGTTGTGGTGGATTCCCGCTGAAGGATGACGCTGACAAGATGCTCCTCGTCCCGGATCCTTCCCGTCCTTCTCAGGAGGGAAGCAAACTCCCGGATCACCCCCGTCTTGTCCGTCGCCTGCATGTCCTCGATGATAAGGTCTCCGTCGAGGAGGTCCTGGATCCCCGGCATTGCTGCGGTCTCCTCACAGGTTGGGTTCGATCAGCCCTACGTTACCGTCGTTGCGGCGGTAAATGACATTGATTTGCCCGCTGGAGGCATTGGAGAAAAAGAAGAACTGCTTGTCCAGAAGTTCCATCTGCATGACAGCCTCATCGGGGTGCATGGGCTTCAGGTCGAACCGTTTGGTCTTGATGATCTGCGGGATGCGGTCCTCAGTAGGGGCCGCAGACTGCGCCGCATCCGTCATCCCGGAGAGGCCGGTCTGGTGCTTGTGGTCCGTCAGCCGCTCCTTGTATTTCCTGACCCGTCGCTCGATCTTTTCATAGAGCAGGTCGATGGAGGAATACATCTCCTCGGTCTCCTCCGACGCCTGGATCAGCATGCCGTTCGCCTTGATCATGGCCTCGGCTATATGGTGAATTTTCTTCACCACCGACAGGGTAATGGTCGCAGAGCTGTTCTGGGGCAGATATTTTTCTATCCTCTGGAACCGCTCCGTCGCGTACTGTTTGAGTGCCTCTGTTGCCTCGATATGCCTGCCGATCACTGTCACCTGCATAAGAACCTCCTAATGCTGCAAATTTCAAATTTCCAATCACAAATCCCAAATGAATTTCAAGTAGAAAATTCCATACTGTACCTCATTGGAATTTGGAACTTGTGATTTATTTGAAATTTGGCGCTTGAGCTTTGGTGCTTGTTTCATCATCCCATTCTCTTCCGTACGCTCGTCGGCGGGATCCGGAGTTCCTCGCGATATTTCGCCACGGTCCTGCGGGCAATGTCGAGCCCGACAGCTTTGAGGGCGTCCACGATCTGCTGGTCCTTGAGCGGCGCGGTTGTCTCCTCCTCCCGGATCATCTTCTGGATCGCGTCCTTTACCGTCAGGGACGACACCTCGGCGCCGGTGCCTGCCGTGGTGAATCCCGTGGTGAAAAAATATTTCATCGGGAATATCCCCTGCGGGGTGTGGATATGTTTGTTGGTCGTGACCCGGCTGACGGTCGACTCATGCATGGAAATGTCCTCGGCGACGTCCTTGAGCACCATGGGCTTCAGGCGGGTGATCCCCTGCTCAAGGAATTCCGTCTGGAACTTGACGATGCTCTCGGCAACTTTGTATATGGTTTTATTCCGTTGATCCATGCCCTTGATCAGCCACTGGGCGGAGCGAAGACGCTCCTCGATGTAGTCCCGGGTCGTCTTGTCGAGATTTTCCTTCTGGCTCAGGATCTTCCGGTAATAGGGATTGATGCGCACCCGGGGGAACCCTTCTTCGTTCAATTGGATCACGTAGCGGTCCTCCACCTTGACGACATAGACGTCGGGGACCACATAGTGCGTATCGGCCGAGGTAAAGGGCCTGCCGGGTTTTGGCTCCAGCTCGTGGATGATGAACGTGGAAGCCTCCATCACATCCTGCTGGGTGACGTTCAGGACCTTGGCGATGTTCTGGTATTTCCGTTTTTCCAGGTCCGGCAGGTGGCTCTGGACGATCTTTTCGATGAGCGACCCCTCCAGGTCGAGATACCTGATCTGGATCAACAGGCACTCGGTGAGGTCACGGGCCCCCACGCCGATGGGATCGAAGTTCTGGATGAGCGTCAGGGCGAACTCCATGTCCCTGAACGACCCCCCCGCATCACCGGCCATTTCCTCGATCCCGGCGCGAAGATAGCCGTCATCATCGATATTTCCGATGATGACCTCCCCGGCGGCGAGGACCGCATCATCGGAGGTGGCAAGGCGAAGCTGCCACATCAGGTGGTCGCTCAACGTGGGCTGCCGGGTGAGGGTCTGGTCATACGATGGCCGGTCGTCCTCATTCGGCTCGAGGGTCCCGTAATCCCTGCCATCGTTCATTTCATCTATGTACTCGTCCCATCGCGTGCCGATCTGGTCGAACTCGGTCTTGAGCTCCCGCTCTCCGTCGGTATCGGCAGCGAGTTCCGCGGTCTTCTCCGCGGCAACGCCGCTTTCGGCCATCGTTCCCGGCTCTGATTCTTCCTCGGAAGAGCCCTCTGCCGTCTCGAGCGATACCTCTTCCAGGACCGGATTCTCCACCAGTTCCTGGGCGAGGGTCTGGGTGAGCTCAAGGCGTGAGAGCTGCAGCAGCTTGATAGCCTGCTGGAGCTGCGGCGTCATGATGAGTTTTTGTGAGAGTTTTAGTTCGAGTCTGGCTTCCATAAATTTATCGAGAGAACGGGACCAGAGGCCAGGAACGGCAGTCATGCCCCGGACATCCGGTTTAGTAATACAGGATCAAAATCTACTCAAAATGGCAAGGATCTTTTTGCCACAATGGCCAAAAAGAGGGCCACACTGAGGCACCTAGACACTTAAGACGATCAATAAAATTACCCGTTAGTTAAGATGAAAGCGGCCGCCCTTCAAGATTTCTTCGTGATCTCTCTTAGAAGCGCCTACTTTTGGTCGCGCCTTCGTGGCAGATATGGTTCCGGCTGGTACGGGTCAGATTCTACAATTTAAATCCTTCTCCCAGGTAGAACTCCCGAACGCGGGGGCTTGCCGTGATCTCCTCCGGCGTCCCTGCCTCGATGATCTTGCCGTCATTGATGATATACGCCCGGTCGGTTATAGCCAGCGTCTCCCGGACATTATGGTCCGTGATCAGGATGCCGATCCCCTTCTTTTTGAGGAGGGAAATGATGCCCTGGATGTCCTGCACCGCCAGCGGGTCGATCCCCGCGAAGGGTTCGTCAAGCAGGATGAACTTGGGCGACAAGGTAAGGGCCCGGGCGATCTCCACCCGCCGGCGTTCACCGCCGGAAAGGGTGTACGCCAGGCTGTCGGCAAGATGGGCGATCCCCAGTTCGGCAAGCAAGCTGTCACGCCGGTCACGCATCTCAAGATCGGACAACCCGAGCGTTTCCAGAATGGCGACCAGGTTCTCCGCTACCGTCAGTTTCCGGAAAACCGAAGGCTCCTGGGCAAGGTACCCGATGCCGTTCCGCGCCCGCTCGTACATGGGCATCCGTGTGATATCCACCCCGTCAAGGACGACTCTGCCGTGGTCGGGCTTCACCAGGCCGACCACCATGTAGAACGACGTGGTCTTGCCGGCGCCATTGGGGCCGAGGAGCCCCACCACTTCCCCGTACTTGACCTGGAAACTTACCCCTTTAACGACCTTTCTGCCTCGGTAGGTCTTTTCCAGTTTTTTCGCTTCGAGGGCATCCATGTTCGGCTACGCTATCCTCGCTGTGCCGGGGACGAAAGGGTGTGCCTGTATCCATCCCGCCACGACTATTTTATTTTTCGCAATACCGGTTTCTGCTTGGTTTCCTCTTGCTTGTCCTGATAGAACAATACCTTGCCGCCTTCGACGATGCTCCGGTCGTCTCTCATGAACAGGGTTATACGCTCTCCCCCCAATTGGTTCTCGTTCTCACTGATACGAGGCTCGCCGGTAAGGACGACCTTTTCGTCCTCACTGTAATAGATGGCCTTGTTCGCGGTGGCGACCCTTCCCTCTTTCAGGACCACCACATTGCCAAGGGCCTCGATCTCCCGTACCCCTTTTGAAGCAGGGTCATAAAACACGACAAGATGATCGGACGTCAGCGTCATTGCCTCTTTCTTGAGGACCACCTCGCCGATAAACGTAACCGTATTGCCCAGTTCATCGGCCTCCATGCGGGCGGACGTCACCACCATGGGCTCGCGGTCCCCCTCTTCCAGGGCGACAGAAGACGATGCCGGCGCCAGCAGGCACAGGGCAACGATCATTAAAAGGCTATTCCTGAAGAACCGCCTTGACATTGCTGTCCACCAACATTTTCCGCATATCCACATCAGCGGAGAAGCCTTTGCCCTCAAGATAGATCTCCCTGCCCAGGACCTTGAATGGTTCATCCGTCCTGATGACACGCTCCTTTGCCTTCCAGAAAAGGGAATTGGTCGTCATCAGGTAGCCGTCGCTCGTTATGATCCTCACTTCCCGCGCACCCCGGCGGACCGTCCCATTCCCGCTTACCATGTCCATGACCCCCGTCTCTCCGATCAAGGCCGCTGTCCTGCCGTCGGAACTGTTAAAGACCAGCTCGAGCTCCTTTAACTGGGCCTCTTTGTCCTCGAACAGGTCGGTGGATCTGGCGCTCATCCGCAAAGAGACCCTTCCATCCTCAGATTGGGTTAAGCGGAAACCGTCCATACTGATGAACAGCCGCCTGCCGGGAGCAGGTCTGAACAAGGAAGGCATCTTAATATCGGCATCGCGCAGGAACAGGTAGCTGCCATAGAGAAAGGCCGCAAGGACGATAAAAAGGGAAAAAACAGCAAAAAATCTCACGCGTGAGAGTATCATAGCCTGAAAGTTATTATGGCGACCTGGAAACGGCCGCCATATGCATAATTTATACCATAGTTACGGGAGTGATGTAAAGGTCAAAATGGTTGTCCCGCGATGGGGAGGCCTGTCCCTTGCCAGGTCGTGACCGCTCCGTATTAAGCCAGCGGTTTTTCAGTTTACTTTTGGCCGATATTCAGGAATAATGCACGGGAAGCATATTTGAGGCGCCCTTCTCCAGAAAATAGTGTTCTGTACCTGATGCTCGCTATCAGTCAGTTATAAATGAAATTCTTGCCAAAATGGCTGAATTATCGGTAACGACTTATGGTTACGAAGCCCGTATCGTCAAACGTCTTTCAGGTAACGGTAATGCAAAAAGACCGAATGACATAACCGCTGGACGAAACGGGCGTCGTCACCGTTACCGTAACCTGCTGGTTCCGGCTTGCCCTGCTTTAGAGGCATCCGCCTCTAGCTGGGCTTGTCCGGGTTAGGGTATTCCCCTATTCGGGCTGTTGATGCTCCTTTTCCCGGCAAGCACTCCCTGAGGACTCGACCTATGCCGCTAACAAAGTGGCCCAATCCATTTCAGTATTTTAAGGACGTACGGCATTCCTGATCACCATCAGCGTGGTGGTCACGGTCGGCGTGGCCGTTATCTATCTGTTCCGCTATCAAACGGTGAACGAACTCCTGCTCGAGACCGTGCGGCACGAGGCAGAGTCCTTCGCCCAGCTCATCGTGCTCACCCGGCACTGGAATGCGGCCTATGGCGGCGTTTATGTGGAAAAAAAACCGGGCGTCGAATCGAATCCCTACCTCAAGGAGCTGGGCGTCAACCCCGACATCCGAACCACCGACGGGAAGGTACTGACGCTGCGAAACCCCGCGATCATGACCCGCGAGATCTCCGAACTGGCCCGCCGGGACAACATCGTGGAATTCCAGATGATCAGTCTCAAGAACCTGAACCCCGAGAACCGGCCCGACGATTTTGAAAAAAAATCACTGGAGCGGTTCGAAAAAGGCGAACGGGAGATCTGGCGGCTCGACCGCACCGGGGATAGGCCGGTCTTCCGGTATATCCTTCCCCTCGCCATTGACCGTTCGTGCCTCTCGTGCCACAGCCGGCAGGGGTACAAGATCGGAGACATCCGCGGAGGTATCAGCATCAGAGTCCCCGCCGCGGGCCTGGTGGCCCAGATGAGGACCAATCGCAACCAGATCCTCATTGATGTTATCGTTACGATCGGCATCCTGCTGGCTTTACTCTATTTCCTTACCTGGAAGCTTGTGGGACGGCTGGACGAGACACAAAAGCGGCTAAAACATATCGCCGTGACCGATGAGCTCACCGGCCTCAAGAACCGGCGGCATATCATGGAGCAGATGAACAAAGAGTACCAGCGCGCCGTGCGGACCGGTACCACGCTTTCGCTCATTCTCCTCGACATCGGTCACTTCAAAAAGGTGAACGACAGCTTCGGGCACGCCTTCGGCGACAGGGTCCTCCGGGCGGTGGCGGAGGAAATGCGGGAAGGCCTCCGGACCTATGATCTCCTGGGGCGGATCGGAGGAGAGGAGTTCCTCATCATATCGCCGGGATCGACCTTGGACGAAGCGGCAGGGCTTGCGGAACGGATTCGGCAGATGATCAAGATCAGGAAGATCTCCGACAGGACCCGGGAGATCACCGTAACGGTAAGCGCCGGCGTCACCTCATTTAGTGAGCAGGATGCCACGGCCGATGCCATTCTTCAGCGCGCCGATGAGGCCCTCTACCTTGCCAAGCAGCAGGGTCGCGACCGCGTGGTATCGGTGTAGCGAACATCTTCGGCAAGGGACCTAACCCGGACAAGCCGGAACCAAAACTTGCCACAAAGACACGAAGACACGAAGAGAAGCCTGAGTGTTTTCGTGGTTTGATTAACTCGATAATTTTCAAGACGTTCTTTGTGTCTTAGTGCCTTTGTGGCGAAAATTTCCTTGCCATTTTGGGTAGAATTTGATTTGTAACTAAAATATATTCTGGATGTCGCCAAAGACCATATCGATCCTGAACAGGATCCCCGGCGTGTATTCAAAGCCCCTGTCCCGCGGAAAACGGGCCTGCGGCGCGACCTCGAGGAAAAGCCAGTCCCGCCAAAACCGCTGCCGGTAGCGGAACACGAACAGTTCCTCGATCAACACATCGGTTGGCCGGGTATGGAAACTGTTGACCCATTCATACTGAAGTGCCCGATTGCCGTCCAGCGGCTGCCGCAGGAGAAAGCTCAGGGCATAGGGATAGCCGTGCATATTCTCTGTCCACACCCCTTCGAGGCTCGTCCGAAAGAACAGGTCATTGGGAAGGGGCCGCTCTACGTCGAACCGGCTCCTCACCTGCCATCCTATGTCCGTTGTCCACCGCTCTTCCTGAGTGAACCGCACGTCCCAGGGTCCATACTGCACAAGATACCGGTACCGTGGGCCCAGAAAAAGTTCCAGTTTCCCGCTGTGAAGCTTGACACCAGCCCGGATGCTGAGATTGCTGCGTTTCGTTTCCAGGGGAACAACTTGGAGCGCCGTCGTAACGCTCTTTTCCGGAACCTTGGCGAGTTTGGCGGCGGGACTTCCCTGTGGAGATGATGAGGGATCGACATCTTCGTTCGGATCGCCCGAAATCACGAGACGTGTCTTGTGTCTGAGCTGGGGCAGCACCAGCCTGAGATCGAAGTTCGGCCGCAGATAAGCCATGCCGCCGCTGCCCTCACGGAACGCGTCGAAGCGCACCTTGAACTGAGAACGGTTGACCTCCTCCTCATGGCGTTCATCGCCGAAGAAGGAATCCAGCCACACTGCCGAAGTCAGGAATCTCCGGGAAATGCCGCCGTGCAGCGCATCAACAAGCCCCTCGTCCGCATTGTCCTCGTCCTCAATCGCAGACGCCGATGGGGCGGCGGGAGCGGAAGGAACTGTCGCAGTCGGCCCGGTCAGAGGCTGGCCTGACATTGACGGCGCTGTCAGATTTTCCTCTTCCTGCGGCAGAGGCGCCGTCAGCTCGCTCCCCTCCTGGGGCGGTGCGGGAACGGACGGTACGGATTGTACATCCGGCGCTCCCGCGGAGGGTCCTGCCGGGACAGGATCTTCCGGCGCTGCCCAGGCATCGAATGTCATACCGGGAAGCACGAGGACCGTGAAAAGACCCCAGACAAGGACCACCATCATCGTCCGGAAAAGGAACGCGATGCTTGTTTCCGGACCTGACAGCATCGAACTGCCAGGGACGCTTTTCATGACCGGAGGTTTCTCGTTATTATCGTCAGACACGTCAGAGCACATTTCACAGAGAATAGGCAAACAGGTCCGGATTGTCAAGAGTGATGTGAGAAGACCTGCATGATGACCGGCCCGGACCCCGCCGGTCTCCGGCAAGGCCGTATCGCTCTTTGCGGAACAGGGCTCTGAACTCTAAAATCACCAGCAATCAAAAACCATTATCCTAAAAACAAGGGTTGTTCTCACCGAGGCGCAAAGACTTCGGCGTGTGCTCAGCAGAACGCTCGCAAAGAAAAATAAATAGGTGAAATTGATGGGCACCTCACCAATTCGGTGAAGCGCCTATGATCACAACTCTTTGCTTTTTCTCTGTGCTGTTTGTCTCTATGGCTAACTGCTCTTTTCAGGATCGAGAAACAGCAACGGCCCCGAAATGCTTCGGGGCCGTTTTTTTATGAGTAGGCGCCGGCGGGCGCCGGTCGCATGCGCGATGATTATTTCAGCGCGACCGCAGCTCCGCGATCTCGCGGTCCTTTTCCGCAAGCTTTTGTTCAAGACGCACGTAGGCGGACATGTCGCGCGCCACCGCCTGGATAAAACGCCTGCCGATCAGCGTGAGACCGACGCAGCTCACCTCGACCGGGACAATAACGCCGTCGTTGCGTTTCAATCCTGCATTCCTGAGCGACTGGCCTCCCTGGACCGTCTCGGCAAGCATGCCCTGCACCTGGGATGCATCGGACAGGAGCTCGGCAAGGTTCTTGTGAACGAGGTCGAACTTCCCCAGCCCCGACAGGCGCACGGCGTGCTCGTTGGCAAACACGATATCCGCGTTCTCGGACAGCACGAAGATCGCTTCGTTGGCGTTCTCCACCAGGGTACGGTACCGCTCTTCTGAAGAGCGGAGCTCTTCGGTCTTCTCCGTGACCCACTGCTCCAGTTCCACGTTCATCTTCCGGAGTTCGGTCTGCAGCAGTTCGCTCTGCATAGTGTTGGAAAGGATGCCGGAAAGGGTGGTAAAAAAATTGATCTCCTCGTCGCTGAAGTTCTTTGTTTTCCCATAGAGCAGTTCAATGACACCCATCAACGCGCCGCTGGAATAGACATAGAGCGGCAGGCAATAGAGGGACGAGTAGCTGGAAAGCGCAAGGCCCGGCGCTTCTCTGAATCGTTTGTCCTTGGTGAAATCCTTGAGCGTGACCGGTTCGACCCTGCGCGCCACCCACCCCTCGATCCCCTCTCCTTGCGGGATCCGCACCATGCCGACTGCCTCCTGGCGGTAGCCGTTGGTCGCGGCCAGGACCAGTTCGTCCTTCTTTTTCTCATAGTGGTAGATCAGGCAGACATCGGCAGACATGACCCTGGCCGTGATGTCGGCGACGTCCTTCAACCGATCGGGGAACTGTCGGGGCGAGTTCGCCGCATAGTTGGCGTCATGGATCCCCAGGAACTTGATGAAGAGGTCGTCCTTCATGTCCAGGAGCTCTTCCTGCTTGATGCGCAGTTCGAGGTTGGCGTCTTCCAGTCTGCGGTAGTAGGGGGCGATCATGGTGCGGAACAGAACGTAGGCTATGATCGGGATGACCAGAAAGAACAGTATGGTCATGGCAAAGCCCCGCGCATCATGGTTGAAGATATAGTAGCCTCCCACCGTGCCTGCGATAATGGCCGCCACCAGCACAAGGGCAAGGAGAATGATACTGAGACCCTTCCTGCTCCCCTGTTCGACATCGGACAGCGGTCCGTTGCCACCGCGCCTGTTCAACATTGAGCCTCCTCGTTACTCCGGAATAACCATGAGTATATCATTTTTTTAGGAACCGGAGCAGGCCATCGACTGCCTGTTCCATATTAACCGGCATTTCAAGGCCGACGCCGTTCTCCTTGAGCCTGTTGAACAACTCGGTCAGCACCGGCGGATCGATGCTCGACCTCTTCAGCGCGTCAACCTGTGTAAAGATGTCCAGGGGCGTTCCGGCCGTGACAACCCCCTCCCCCCTGGCGAGGACATAGACCCGGTCCGCAAAGCTCCCCACGAGATTCAGATCATGGGTGGACATGATAATGCTCATCCCCTCCCGGTTGCGCCGGTTCAGTATCCCCACCAGTTCGGCCCGGGAGCGGGTATCAAGGCCCTCGAACGGTTCATCGAGGATCAGGAGCTCGGGGCGCATGACCAGGGCTCCGGCCAGGGCCACTTTGCGCTTTTCACCGCCCGAGAGGTAGTGGCAGATCTTGTCCCGCAAGTGGGCGATGCCGAGCTCGGCCATGACCGCGTCCACCATCCGGCCGGTCTCGTCCCTGCTGATGCCGTAATTCCTCGGTGAGAACGCAATGTCCTCCCGGACTGTGGGAGAAAGGATCTGCTCCTCCACATTCTGCAGAAGAACGCCGATGCGTTCTCGTATCGCGTTGTACTCGGTCGCGGGGTCCACACCGAAGACCGTCACCCTGCCTTCGTCCGGTTTCAGGAGCCCGAGGATATGGTAGAGCAGCGTGGTCTTTCCGGACCCGTTCCCGCCCAGCACCACCACCCGCTCCCCGCGGTTCACCACGAAATCCAGTCCGCAGATATGGATCTCCGTCGTGTCGGGATAGATGTGCTTGAGGCAACTGACCGTTACGATGCTGTCTGAGAGCGTGGGCAATTTGATCATAACATGTCTCGATTTCGCGTCTAGCGCCAGAGCATGACCGTCGTCAGAACCGCTATCCCTGTTCCCACGGGCAGCCAGTCATTCAAACCGATGGTCCCCACGGTCGTTTCCGCCATCTTACCGTTGTACCCCCGCACGACCATGACCGCATAGAGCCGCGAGGACCGTTCAACGGCCCGGACCAGCAGCCCGCCGATGCCCTTGGCGATGTTCGCGCTGTTCTTCACGATGTTCCCCGGTGAGAACCCGCCCCGCAGCCGGATCGCCGTGCCGAAATTGTCCATCATGTCCAGCAGGAGGAAGAGCGTCCGGTAGGTCATGAAGAGCCCGGCTGCCAGAATCTCGGGAAGAAACGCGCTCAGGAACGAAAAGATCCTCGGGTACGGGGTGCTGACAATGACCATCCCCACGGCGTACGCAGGCGTGATGGCCTTGAGCAGGAGTACGGCATAGGTCCACCCGTCGCCCCGGAGGCTGAAGGCGTAGAGCAGGGCAAAGACCGCGGCGTACAGCGAGAGAACCCCGATGACCGCCCAGGGGAGGCCAGCCAGCGCCGCGAGAACGATCAGCATGCCTGTCCCTGCGGCCAACGGATAGGGGTCCCTGCTCGCGACGGCAGCGGCAACCACGCACGCCAGGAACAGGAGCTTGGACAGCACCGAAGCCCGATGGAACGGACCGGAGCCGTTGGCCGCCCAGTAGTCGACCCTTGCCACATCGATCATGGGTCGCACCTCGAATGATCGGTCCGGCAGGTATCCTTGTGCAGGGTGTGGGCAAGCAGGTCCGGCCTGACCTGGGAGATGAACCGGATGACCGCGCCCGTAATGGCTCCTTCGATGATCCAACCGATCACGCCGAGGGACAGCACGACGACCGCAAAGGTCGTGAGCGATGCCGGGAGCGCAGCATCATGCCCGCGCTCCGTTTCAGCCTCGTGTCCCTGTTCGTGACCGTAGGCCTGGGGATCAACATGGGAGATGCCGACAATGGTGATCAGAAGCAGCGATACCAGGAAGAGCGCCAGGACCGTTGCTAGGGCAGCGCGCCAATAGGTTGAAAGCCTTTTTGTCAAAAGATAGAAGAAGGTGTGGCCGAGCATGGCCTCGGCTCCCAAAAGTATGGTGTTCAGGCCTAGCACGGTGATCCCGCCGTGACCCAGAAATGCCAGCATGAGGTTCACGATGACCGCGGCGACGAATCCCAGCGAGGGGCCCAGGAGGATCCCGGTGGCGACGGACAGGTTCAGGTGATAGGCGATGGGAATGATCTCGAGGGTCATGGCGACCAGCATGACCGCTGACAAAACGCCCAGGAGTGGGATCTTTTTCTTCATGTCCATGCCGCGGAGCCGGTAGAGGCTGATGGCGAGCAGGCAGGCCATGACCAGAAAACCGGAGACCCAGAGCCAGACGGGAAGGATCCCGTCGGGGATATGCATATGCGTCATAAAGATACCTTGAAAAACGAGAGGTCAGACGACAAACGGTCAGATATCAGATGTTCAGACGACAGACTGAAGAAGGTTCTGTCTGCTATCTGTTGTTTTTCTTCTGTCTGTTGTCTTCGTTGTTTGTTTGTAGTCTGTTGTCTGTAGTCTGGTGTCTGCTAGTCCCGTCCGTCCCCGCCCTTCCGGGTTGAACTGATATAGACCATTCTGCCGTCTCCCCCGATAAAGATGTTGAGAAGCCAGCTCACGATGCTGATCACCAGCGACCCCCAGAATGCCGCGCGGAATGTCTCAATGGTGAACCCGGGGACCAGGTCTGCGACGATCGTGAGCATAAAGGCGTTGATCACGAGGGTGAACAGGCCGAGGGTGAGTATGTTGATCGGCAGGGTCAGGAGCAGCACCACCGGCCTGAGGATGGCATTCACCACGCCCAGTATCCCGGCGGCCAGGATCCCCATGCCGAGGCTTTTGATCCTGATACCGTCAATGAGAGACGCGGCGGCCATCAAGGCCAGCAGGTTCATGGACCATCTCAGAAAGAAACCGATCATGCTGCCTCCAAGGGCTCAGATAGTAGCATACTTACCCGGTGTTTGCAACCGAAGGCGATCCATCCGGGACGGTATGCAGCGGGTAAAAATACTGGTCAGGATGCGCGACGACAAAATGACCAACGGAACATCATGGATCGGTGGTGACGCGGTTCTTGCCGGCGGTCTTGCTCGTGTACAGGAACCGGTCCGCCCGTTCCAGCACCGTCGCTTCGGTATCGTCGCTGCGGGCGAGGGTAACGCCGACGGAGATCGTGACCTGCTGAACGGGTCCTGAGAAGCGGCTGGACTGTTCCACGAGGGTGCGGAACCGCCTGGCGGCGGCGATCAGCTGTTCCTTTTCGACGTTCGCGATCACCGCGATGAACTCGTCGCCGCCCCACCTCGCGACCACGTCGAAGGAACGAGCGCTGTTCATCAGCGTTTTCGCCACCATCTTCAGGACCTCGTCGCCGGCGGCGTGACCGCACTCGTCGTTGATGCTCTTGAAGCGGTCGATGTCGATGAAGACCACGCCGAAAGGCCAGCCGTAGCGCTGGAACTCTTCATGCCGCGCATGGAGGGCGATCTCGGCATATCTCCGGTTGGCGGTGCCGGTAAGAGGATCAAGATAGGCAAGCTTTTCGAACGCCTCCATCCGGGCGATGGCGGAAAGCTTCTGGGAGTTGTCGGCGAACACTTCGACCCCTCCCGTGATCTCGCCGCGTTCGTTCCTGAGAGGGGTGATGCGGATATTGACGGAAACGCGGTGGCCGTCCTTGTGCCGGAGATACACGTCTGAGGTCCGCTCGACGCCGTCCTGCATCGTCGCGGCAAGCGGGCACAGGTCCTTGCACAGGAGGACGCCCTGGCCGTCGACATGCATAAGGACATTATCGGAACAGCGGCGGCCGACGACCTCGGCGGCAGGGTGCCCCGTGATCCGCTC
Organism: uncultured Nitrospiraceae bacterium; assembly: GCA_964412455.1. Lineage (GTDB taxonomy): Bacteria > Nitrospirota > UBA9217 > UBA9217 > UBA9217 > JAAXXJ01. The sequence continues at coordinate 33,692 of CAYPOT010000002.1, forward strand.
TGCCCCCTTGTTCCAGTAAGTGATCTTACGGTCACGGTCGACGAAATAGACGCCGTCATAAAGGTTGTCCAGGATCGTGTGATAGAACTTGTCGTTGTCCGTCATGCTTTTGCCCGCTAAATGGAAAGCAATATTAAAGCGGAATAATATCTTGACAGGATAACAGGATCGACAGACAAAGGCGATTCAAGAATTCAACGCAGAGTTTCGCTGAAATCATTATGAGAAAACCATGTAAGTTCTTTGGTCTTTACAGCGCCAATCATAGTTTCTTCTTAGCTTTGTCAGCGTTGAACGACTTTTTCGATCTTATCCGATTTTATCCTGCCTGTGGCCTGGGGCCATGATCCTGTCAAAATTACTCTATTGCTCCAACTTGTCCAGGTTCGCTCCCCTGCAGGTCCTCTTCTTTTTCCTTTTCCCTGGTCTCCACCGCTTCCAGGACACGGAGAAGCCGCTTCAGCCGGTCCCGCACCTGGTCCTTCCGGGCGCGAAGGCTCTCCGCCTCCCGGGCGCCCTCGCTCGCCCTGCCCAGGCCTTCTTCGAGCTCACGGACCCTGTCGCGGAGCTGGCCGTTCTCCACGACCAGCGCACGCACCCTCTTTTCCACTTCGGCGAACCGCGCAACCAGATCGTTCACGTTCCCTCCGCCGGTCGTCCGGTCATGGACAGCTCCCCGTAGACCCGCACAGTCGAACATCACCGGTCCCCGCCCCTCCGGCGCTCTGGTTGGCCGGGCCGGACAGGTGAAGCGGCGCGGCAAGGTCCGTCCCGCCGTAGATCCGCCTGTACTCCGCGTAGTTCCTGAGCACCTTCTTCACATACCCCCGGGTCTCCCGGTAGGGGATGGCCTCCACGAACACATCGGGGTCCACTGCTCCCCCGCGCACGCCGGTCCATGCCGCCACGGCCTCCGGCCCGGCGTTATATGCGGCGCTCACGAGATACAGGTCGTTCTTGAACCGCTTCAACAGGTAGCTCAAGTACCAGGTTCCGATGCTGATGTTCATGTCCACATCATAGAGCTTCGCCCGCTCGAAATCGCGCATCCCGGTCATCTTCGCGATCCACGCTCCCGTGGCAGGCATGACCTGCATCACACCCCGGGCCCCCGCCGGCGAAAGGGCCGCGGAGCTGAACTGGCTCTCTTGGCGGATGATGGCGGCAACGAAGTACGGGTCAAGCCCGTAGCGTCTCGCCGCGGAAACGATGGTCTGCCAGTATCCCTGCGGATAAGCAAGGAGCCACAGGTCCTCGGGCATCCGGGAGGAAGGCCGCTCCAGGTGGCGGTCGAAGCTCCGGAGCACAGTGATAAGCGAGCTGTGGTAATCGCCCAGTTCGAAGAAGGCCTTGGAGAGACCGATGATCGCCCCGTACCTTCCGGGCAGCAGTTTCTGGAGCGACCAGAGCTCGGCGGCCGCCTCTTTCTTCATGCCGAGGTACATAAGCTCCAGGGTTTTTCCATATGCGGGATACGTGGACAGCGCGACAACGGCCTCATCGGTCCAGACCGGCGGGCCGTCAAGATCGGACAGGTCCGCTCCTTCCTCCAGCGTCAGATCATTGTCCTCGGGGACCGGCTCGTTCATGATCGGTTCATCGGCGACGGAAAGGACCGGAAGATCATTTCCGGCAAGTCTCTCCGCGGCGAGGTACCCGTAATAGGTATAGGGCCCCCGGATCACGGCTCGTCGGTAATACCGCCGTGCCTTGTCCCGGTCACCCGACTTCTCCGCGCCCCTGCCCTGCCAGTACAGCGCCTGGTTAACGAGGAACGACCGCGGATATCCGCTGACCAGTTCCTGAAAGATCTGTCCAGCCTTCCGGTAGTCGCCGGCATTGTAAGAGGCCCATCCCTGCCACCAGATCGCACTGTCCGCCAGGGAGCTCTCCGGATACTCCTCCACCAGCCGACGGTAGTATTTGAGCGCCTTCTTCATGTCGTTGGCATCACGGTACACATTGCCGGTGTGGTAAAGCGCGTCGTCAGACCAGTCGCTTTCAGGATACAGGCGGACCAGTTTCAGATAGGTCTCGACTGCCTCTTCGCGCAAACCGAGCCTGCTGTACGATTTGCCCAGCCAGTTCAGCGCCTCGGCGCACCGGCAGTCGGGAAGCCTGGCCTTGAACAGGCGTTCCAGCGTCGACGCCGCCTCGGGGCGCCTGCCGAGATTATACAAGGCGATCCCGCTGTGAAGCAGGATGTCCGCCCGCTGGGGATGAGAAGGGTCCGCCTCCAGGGCGCTATGGAAAGATTCCGAGGCCTTGTCGTACTGCATGGCCCTGAACAGGTTCTTTCCCCGTTCGTAATGCTCCTCAGCGGTGAGCTTCGGGACCTGTGCGCCCCGGATCGCAAGCGCCGCCAGGGCCTTCTCCACCTCGGCATCGCTCCCATTCCCGGGATGCCTGACACGCACATCAAGGAACGCCCTCACCGAGCCGGACAGATCACCCGCCTCGGCGCGCGCCCTGCCGAGACCCAGTCCGGCTTCAGGCGCCTGTTCGGAACGGGGGAAATCAGAGAGCGTCCGTTCATAGGCCATTGCCGCGTCCCGGAACAAGCCGGCGTCATAAAGCGCCTGCGCCGTCCTGAGGGAAGCCCTCGCTACCAGCGAGCTGGACTGATAGTTGTTGATCAGCCTCCGGTACAGGCCGACCGCGTCGGTATATCTTTTTCCTGAATAGTAATGCTCGGCAAGAGAGAACAATGCATAATCGGCCAGATCAGGATACTCGGTCGGGATACGAAGCATGGCTTTCTCTGCGTCGGCGGTCATGTCCCGGGCGATGAACGTCCTGCCCAGCAGGAACAGGGAACGCTTGTGCCAGGGGGTGGCGGGATAGCGTTCCATAACGCTTTGCGCAGAGAGCGCCGATGCCTCCATCTCCCCGATCGTGTAGGCCTCAAGAGCGACACGAAAACCCTCTTCAGGCGATGCAATGAAGGGGAGCGGCTTCTTCGACTGAGGAGGAACGGTGACCGTGGGAGCAGACACCGGAAATAGCGGTGCAGCGGCGGGCGGCTGAGGTGTTGCGCAGCCGGCAAGATTGAACAGGAACGCAGCAATGATCACCGGTACCGTTGCATGCGCCTTGAAATCACTCGTTCCGCGAAATTCTAACATGATTCTATATTATAGTCGAGTGGACTGCATGTCAATAGAAGTTCTTGAGGAATACCCTGACAAGGTATTGATAAAGGCGGGGTTTCTGCGGGAGCGAAGGAACTCTTGGTGCTCTTGCATTTAAGCAAAAGCCCCTTTGTTGTTGCCGTCCTTCGCGTACTTCGCGTCCTCGCGGTAAACGTTCTTGCCGTTGCACTCAGAATTCTATTATTTGTCGCTAACGGGACTTCAGAAATTCTGGCAGTTTCCGGCGGGCCGTTGCCATACGGAGCAGGAACCGCTCCTCGGGCGACTCTGGAGCGCAGGCAGGATCGGATGTCGGCGGAGTATCAGGGCTGTACACCAGCAGGTGAAAGGCGACGGAAGTGACGGGTTTATCGGGAAAGTTCAACGTCTCCATCTCCGTGACGAACTCGATCCAGGCGTCCGCCATGCGAACATGCGTCTTCGTATCCTGCCCGCGGAGATAGTCGGCGAGGGTCCGGGCAGGCGCGGCAACAAGCCCCGTGCACAGGTTGCGGTCCGGAAGAACGATATACGACCGTCCGTTCTCGAACACCCTGCCGAGCGGGAAAAGCCTGCAGGCCAGGGGCCGGCCATCGTAGATGCGGCATCCGCGGTTCGTCCAGAAATGGCACGCCGGGTCCCTCGGCAGCATGACCAGCGGGAAACCATTCGTCCTGTCCGTCTCGACGATGTCGATCAGGTCCTCGTAGGACATGCTGCTCGCCTTGCACATGCGGTCGATCTCGTACGGATTCAGGATGATGTGCGGGCCATTCGTGCAGCAATTGGAGCTGCAGCCAGCGGTGCCGCAGGTGAGCTGAACGGCGTCGGAGCCGGACAGCGGAACAGCATCGCTTCCGGCGATGCGGATGGTTTTCCGGTTATTATTGATCACAGGGTTATCCATTATTAATGAGGTTTTTCTATTTACGTTGCGACTTTGATGCTTCCGCTGCAATATGTCCCGCCAATGCTGCTACAAAAGACTTAAGCCCAGTCAAATTGCTTATCTCGGAATATTCGCCGGATTTAGAAGCAGTTCTTGGTGACAGAATAACGCTTGCTGCGGCATACAACCCTTCCGAAATCAGTTTTTCGCATAGGATCTTGTAACGGTATGCATATGAGGCGCTACGAAATTCCGTCAAGAGAGGATAATTCGAAGAAACATCCTTTACTGGTGTGTGCGAGGCCTGGCCGTCTTCGCCGACTTAGCGGATCTTAACACTATTTCTGTACAAAGTGGTTAACCTGCCGTTGTATTCCGCAGATGGATGTTTTGAGAGAAATTTTGTGACCAACTGTATTTCTTCTTCCGAGGTGAGGTTCCCATGCCTGATATAAATAATACCGTTGGTCTTGTCCGCTGGAAATCTGAGATGGTTTGTGAAATGATAATCTCTGGTGATAAGAATAGCCTTGAATTCACATGCCAGTTTGAATACTTCTTCGTCGGCGTTCCCGGCGGTTGCCGCTTCCGCAATAGCGATTACTTCGTGTCCTTCATGACGTAAAACCTCGCCAAGTCCATAACTTATGCTTTCGTCAAGAACGATCTTCATGCCACCGCAAGCTTTTCAGTCGCGAGAAATGAAGCATATTCGAGACAGGCCTTGATGTCCTCGACTGTCAGCCGCGGAAAGTTCCTGAGAATTGTTTCATAGGTATCGCCCGCGGCAAGGTGGCTGAGAACGATGTGAACGGGAATGCGTGTTCCTTTCACGCTCGGTTCGCCGCCGCATACGTTCGGGTCGGATATAATACGAGGGTTCATTCCAGAACTCCTTTCTTTTCGTTCTAATTCTAATTATATACCGCCAGGATTGGGAGAACAATATAAATTTGAAGCAGCATTACCGCCATCGAAGCTCCCTGCTGTAAGCAGCCCTCTCGGGTATTGCATGATTACACGTAAGGAGCATCGATCAAAGAAGTCGCCATTGAATCGGTTTTCGAGTTGCGGTCCCTGACCTGCCAACTAAAAACTCGCGACGTATTAACGTCCCTGATATTTTCGAGGATAAAGAAACACCCCCCGGCGACTCCTTCGAAAAGTTCGAATACCTCATTCGATTCAACCTGTCTAATCCTCGTACGGTCCGAGTAATTGTTTACCGTTGAAATGAATAAGATGAGTGGGAGATTCGGCAATCCAGACTTCCGTTTTCCAGGCGATATCGTCGAAGTATTTCATCATTGCCCGCCGATCGAGAAACGCGGTAACATAAACAATGCCTGATTTCGACCCGGCAAAAAGTTCCTTTAACTCCTGCCTGCGTTTAGGGCTTATAGGACCGCGATTAATTACCGCTTCAATCAGAAAGAGCCAGTTTTTCTCACGGTGATGCACCACGATATCCGGCATTTTCCCATGCTCTTCGATAGCGAGACCCAATTCCGTAAGAGCATCGGAATCGAGATAAGACCATTTTTTCTCAGTGCCACTTACATAGAGTACATGCCCGGCCGGTGAATACAGCGGACAAAAATCTGCAATGACCTTCTTTACTAATACATTCTGCCTACCCATCAATAGTTTGATGTCCTTGCCGTTCGACAGTGCAACTGGAATCCGCCGCATCTCACGCTCTTTCCCATAACGCTTTTCCAAAGTCTTCACAGTTTGCATAGACTCACCAATCTGCATCCTTTTATGGAGTTGCTTCAGCAGTAATATGTGCCGCGAGCCTCTTAACAAACGAATTTAGCCCGGTCACAGCACTCATCTCCGAATACACACCCGATTTGGCAGCAGAGCGAGGCGAGAGAATAACGGCGGCGGCTGTATAAAGTTCTTCCGACATAAGTTTCTTGCACAGAATGTTGTAGCGATCCGCATATGAAGCGCCTCGGAATTCAGGGAATAAAGGGAAGTTTGGCGACATATCCGTTACAGGCTTACGGGAAGCAGGGGCATCTTCGAGAAGAACTATATACCCTACAAAGGGTTTAATACTCTCGCCAAAAGCCCCTTCTCGAAATGCGGTTTTCAGGTCAACCGCCGTCCCAAGCGCTTCCTCGCAGCGGTTATTGGCGTTGTTACCGAACGACGGGCCAACTTGTGACTTGAACTCTATCGCCGCGACAAGTTTTCCCTTGTTCATCACAAGCAGGTCCCACAACTTTGTAGGACGGAAAAAACCGGGAAGCGTAAGTAATCTGCGTTGAAGCATGATATCGGCGTCGACAAGCCCGTTGGCATGGACGATATCCACGACCAGATCAATAAACCCATTCATGTTGCTGCCTGCGGTTACTGCGCTCCGTTCGCCCTGATCGGTCCTGCCGCCGGCCAGCTGTTTCTTGGCGGCTTTTTTCCTGCCTGTCCAGAACTTCTTAACGGCGCCACGGGCCTTGGCTTCATAATCAGCGAGATCAAGCGGCATGATTCACTCCTTCATTATTATTCATGTCGAGGACGGACCGTTCCTCAGGCGACAGCTTGTAGAGATCCATTGTCAGAGCAGTGCACTCCTTGAAGTCTCGCTTTTTCGCTGCCACCTTCAGCTTCGCCCGCATATCTGCAGGTACGTCCTGCCAGTGAGGGATACGGATGCGCCGCAGATACTGTGCCTGGAACCGCAGATAACCACCCCGCATCTTCGTGGAATAGGTAGTGATAAACATACGAGTGATGTCCGACAGAAGCACAGCCTGAAGCGCCTTCAAATCCCACGTATCGGATGTAATGTAATAGAGGTTGTGATGAGGATAATATTTGCCTTCTTCATACACGATATTTGCTTCACCCTTGATGTCGGGAATAAGGAGTTTCGGCGTGTGCGTGATCGTCGGTGTAATCCGGTCGATGGTCCGATACCAGCGCTCGCTATTTCGTTTTGCCACATTGCGATTGCAGATCACCGCCTTATGTCGGTTTAAATATGCCGCGAGCTTCGGATATTTTTTCAAGTTCACCAGCCCGCCGTCATCGTTAAAAGGATTGATGACGCCCTTGCCATTCCATTCCACCTTACCGGCCCTGATATCCCTGGTCATGACCAACGGCAGCTTGCGGTCTTTTTCCACATCAAGCTCGTCATATGCGCCGACATAGACCTTATCCGCGCCTGTAGCAACACCGATGCCGACTTTGCATCCGGCCTCCTCCAGTGTCGGGAAAGACGTCTCAAGGCGTCTTAATACTGCAAGTTGGTCGAAAGACTCAAGAACCCATGGTTCGCTGCCGCGCATGATGCCAGAGACTTCATGAACAATGCTATTCGGCTTTACTGACTTGGCACACATATCATGTGCAAGCTTTACCAGCGTAGCTTTATCAACCTGCGGCCGATGAGCTATACGAGTAGCGGCAGATGATTCACGGGCAATTACCGTGATCGCGGGGTATGCGCTCACCTCGGAATGAAAAGCATCGGTATCCACCATATCGACATAGTATCTTAGATGGAAGTCCTTCGCCACCATCTCCCGCAATGGCCCGCCATAACGGTTCTTCATCCAACGATCAGAACAAATGAAGCCAACAGAGCCTTTTGATTCAAGGTGCTTTAAAGATTTTTCAATGAACGGAATATACAGGTCGGCACGGTCGTAGAGGGTATCAAATCGATGCCGGTATTCCGCAAGCAGCACAGCTGGAATCATTTCTTGCCGAACGTAGGGAGGATTCCCAACGATGTGAGTGAACTGGAATGGTAGTTCAACAAGAAGATAATCGCCCTGAATCAGCCACGCATCGAGCAGTTTTTCAGTGGCCGCATTGGTTATGCCCTTCTCTCTGAGGAGATTCCTAAGTTTCAACCGGGTTTCAATGAAACTTTTTCGATGCAATTCAATTGCACGAATGGAGTCTCTGAGATCAGCTACTGGGTCGGCATGCTTGAGTGCATGTGTCTTGTAAGAATCGAGCAGTCGTTCTACTACCGCCAGAAGGAATGCTCCCTCTCCGAACGACGGTTCCAGCAAACGCTTATTGTGGGCGGCGGCAATCGTGTAGCCCGTCAGATCCAGAATAAACTCCACCACCTCACACCGCGTGAATACCGCGCCGCGTTCCTCAACGCCCGCCGCTGCCAACTGCTCAACAGCCGCCTGAAGCCGGTCCATACCTGGCAATGCAATCTGTGATGTTTGAACTGTGGTCATCTTATAATGGTGGAAACTTTTACGCGCTCTGAGTTACTACGACCCCTTGGTTGTCCTTGGTTGTCTGACTTTAGCTTTCAAATAACTTGAGTATATTCCAGCGCTCTTTCCACTGAACTATGCGCTTGGGATCTATACCGTGATGTTTTGAATTAGGGTTTTTTGCCCTAGAGCCACCATGCTTTGCCAAGTATGTATTATGGGTTTCGTAGATATTGTTTTGAATCCACCATAATGGGACAATATAATATGATGGGGGTGCGTTAACGTTTTCAATATCAACAAATACCCAGAAGTGTGTCTCCTTTGAAGTTGTTTTGCATTTTCTTCCATCATCGATGGACGCATGCCAGGTTCCTGTTCGACGAGTTTTAACTTGAATGCTTACCTCTCTTGTTCGATCATGATTACTCGCGAGAATATCTATCTTTGGCATGTTGCCAGCAAATGTGACGGCATATGCACCGCGTCGATTCAGCTCAGCAGCAACAAAATGTTCGCCAGCCTGACCAGTTTGTTGATTTCCAGGGCCTGTTGCCATCCTAATGTGCCTCCTTGTTTGTTATTGTGAGACCCTATCAGGGTCACACACCTACTTAGTTGCCATTCAGCTATAATCAAGGTGGATCAACTCACTCTTCCGTAAAGTAATCCGAATCCACCCTTCTTATCTCATACGTCGCCATTGACGTCGTTCCCAGTCCATAATCGATCATCAATTCCGCGAGGGTTCTTCCGTCGATTAGGATCACCTTGGGATCGATGCTCTCAACATACTTCACAGCGTCGTCGGAAAACCTGCCCGTTGTGATGAAAACGCCTTTCTTAGCCCTCTTCCCATGCAGCGCTCCGACAAACTTCTGAATCTCCGGCCGGCCCACAGTGCCTTCCCATCTCTTGGCCTGCAAATAGATCACATCCAACCCAAGGCGGTCTTCTTTGATTATCCCGTCAATCCCTTCATCGCCGCTTTGACCTATAGACTTGCCCGCATCCGCACGAGAGCCGCCGTATCCAAGCGCTACCATGGCATCAACAACAAGCCGTTCAAAGAACTGAGGCGAATTTCCTTTGATCCGCTCCAATATCTCGGCAGCTAAGTCGCCCCTGATATTCAAATATGCCTTTTGAAGGGTCTCTTCGGGCGTTTCTACTATTGAAGTTTCCGTGTGACTGTCATCGGCTCCTATACCGGGTTTTGCCGTGTGGAACTCTACAAATTCAGGAAACTGGTTCAATATCTTTACATCTATTCGCTCATGGCCTTTTTTGAGCAGTTCCTTCCCCCGCGCGGTTATGCTAAACCAGCCCCTGCGCGGAGATTCAAAAACATTTGCTTGGACAAAGTAGCTCTTTGCCCAGGCAATGCGGTTGTCGAATTTCGTTTGGGTTCCGCTCGGAAGCATCTCACGAAGGTCAGCCTCGGCAATATTAATCCGCTTGGCGATGATCTCTCTCGCCTCTTTCATGGAGTGCTCTTTGCCGTCGGCAGCAACATCAAGCAGAGGCTTAAAGAAAGACTGGAAATCAGGAACCGCCATGATCTATCTCCTCTGTATATTCTTGTGGCACCTCAGTATTCATCAATCTCCACAAGATGTTCCAGTTGATATCTACTCTCCCATCATCGTCCTGATATCTTCTTCCATCTTTCCAGCTTCTCCGGAGATACGAAATCATTGACAAACCGGTTAGCTTCCTCCAACCAGTTCAGCTTTGCTTCAGGAGAGGCGTCTTTGAACTGTTTCAATGCCTCCTGCGAGAGACGAAATGCAAAAGGTTTTTTCTTCGGCTCCTGGTCCATCACTGTTCGCCCTCCGGTTTTTCCAGCGCCGCATTTTACTCGGTGTTTCCTCACGAAGCCCGACCAGTAGCCATTTTCATTGCCGAGTATATCAGGGGCGAGTCTTGTTTGTAAACAGCAAATATCCCTTAATTCCTGAGCGTGGACGAAAAAGGGGAGTGGCTTTTCGCCACTCCCCTTCCTTAGTGCCTATCTTGTTTTCAGTGTTCTACTTCTTCCTGATGAGCGCCCCGCCGGCCTTCCCCTGCCATACCACGAGGATGGGGCTCGCCACAAACCACGACGAGTAGGTGCCGACGACGACGCCCATAAGAAGCGCCAGCGAAAAATCGTGCAGCACCTCGCCGCCGAACAGCACAAGCGGGACCAGTACGAGAACGACCGTGAAAGAGGTGACGATCGTGCGGGAAAGTACTTCGTTGATGCTGTTGTTCACCAGCGTCCCGAGCGGTTCCCGCTTGGCCCGTTTGATGTTCTCCCGGATACGGTCGAAGATGACCACCGTGTCGGTCAGCGAATATCCCGCCAGGGTCAGAAGCGCCGTGACGATAAGGAGGTTGATCTCCTTGTTCATCACATAGAAGATGGCGAGCACGGCGCACACGTCGTGCACTGTGGAGATGGCGGCTGCCACGCCGAACTTGAACTCGAAGCGGACGGCGATGTAGATGATGATCGCGATGATCGAGAAGACAATGGCCAGGAGCGCGTCCTTCTGAAGGCCTTTCCCGATGGTCGGCCCGATCTCCGTGGTGCTGTCCACCTCGAAGGCCCGGGCGGGGAAGGCCTGTTTGAACGTGGCCACGACCTTCTCCGCGACGCCTTCATGCTCCCGAAGGCGGATCAGTATCTTGTTCCCGTCGGTGAACTCCTGAAGGGACGATCCCTGGAATCCGGCTTTTTCGAGCGTCGTACGCGCTTCGTCGATGGGCAGCCGTTCCTTGAAACTGAGCTGAACGGTGGTCCCGCCCACGAAGTCAATGCCCATATTCGCCTTGCCCCGTCCGATCTGCACCAGGGCAAAGAGCCCCAGGGTGATCATAACGGCCGAGATGGCGAACGAGACGTTCTTCCACCCCATGAAATCGATATTGGTCTTATGCAGGATCTGCAGCATTGTACCCTCCAAAGAATTCAAAAAAGTTCTATTTTTAAACCGCAGAGGTCGCTGAGATCGCAGAGTTTTCCATTTTGAATTTCAATTCTTGAATCTCTTCCTCTGCGTACTCTGCGTGCTCTGCGGTAAAACGTATTAATTCTTAAATACTCAGTTTCTCCAGTTTCCACTTGGCATTGATGAGGTCGAAGATGACCTTGGTGCCGACGAGGGCTGAATATAAATTAATGAGGATGCCGAGGCTGAGCGTAACGGCGAATCCCTTGATGGGACCGGTGCCGAACATGAACAGCATGGCGGCCGTGATCAGCGTCGTCACGTGCGAGTCAAGGATCGTGAGAAACGCCTTGTCATACCCGGAGTCGATAGCGGGCCGGGGCGGCTTGCCCGCCCTGAGCTCCTCCCGGATGCGTTCGAACATCAGCACGTTGGAGTCCACGCCCATGCCGATGGTCAGGATGATGCCCGCGATGCCCGGCAGGGTGAGCGTGGCGTTCAGAAGCGCCATGGCGCCAAGGAGCAGCACCAGGTTCAGGATGATCGCATAGTCCGCGATGACGCCCGATAGGCGATAGTAGACGATCATGAACACAACCACGAAAAGCCCGCCCATGAGCGTGGCCCGCATGCCTTTATTGATTGAGTCCTGGCCGAGGGACGGCCCCACGGTCACGTTCTGCAAAATCTTCATGGGCGCGGGAAGCGACTCCCTGAGCACGATGGCGAGCTTTGCCGCCTCGTCGTGTGTAAAGCTGCCGGTGATCTGGGCGCTTCCGCCGGAAATGCGGTCCCTGATGCGCGGCGCCGAATGGACCACCCCGTCAAGGACAATGGCAAGCTGTTTGTCGATGCTCTCGCCGGTGATGCGCTCGAAGACCCTCGCTCCGTCGCCGTCGAAGGTGATGCTGATGGCCGGCTTTCCATACTCATCGATGGTGACCCTGGCCTCTTTCAGACGGTCGCCGGTAAGAAGCGCCTGCTTGAACACAAGGTTCGGCTCACGGGACACCTTGCCCGTATCCCCGACGCCTTCGCTGTAAAGGATCTCGCGGCCTTCGGGGACCTTGCCCGCCAGGGCCTTCTGCATGTCGGACTCGCTGTCAACAAGTTTGAACTCGAGGCGTCCCGCGGTGCGGATGAACGATATGGCCTCCTGGGGGTTCTTGATACCCGGAAGCTGGATCACCAGCTGGTCCGCTCCCTGCTTGTAAACGTTGGGCTCGGCGACGCCGAACTTGTTGATCCGCCGCTCGGTCCGCTCCTTCGACTGCCGGACAGCGTCTTCCTTCATCTCGTTGGCCCGGGCGGACTGGAGGCTGTACACCAGCTCTCCCTTGGCCCGGTCCTTCGAAACAAGGATGGCATAGGTTTTCTTGATGAAGGTATCAACCTTGTCCTCCATCGCCTCGTCGAACTTCGCGGTGATATCCTGGCCGTTCCGGCTGAACTGGACCGAGACCCCCTGGGACGCTGCCGTTGTTTGCAGGTCCGCAACGATGTTGTCAACGGCGGCCTCAACTGCCTTGTCCGTCTCCACCTGCATCACCAGATGGCTGCCGCCCCTGAGGTCGAGCCCCAGGGAGATCTTCGAGACATTCAGACGCCACCAGTCAGGCAGGTTCGCTCCCAACGGGGTGGACGGCAGGAACAGGAACAGGGCGATCATCATCGAAAGGACAATGAGCCCGAGCCTCCATTGGATACTTTTTTTCATGGAACATCCTCCTGAAATCTGAGTTCATTGCAAAATGCAAATATTAAATTTCAAACTGTAAAATGCAGTCAATGGCAAAAGCATTTTTACCTTACAATTTGCATTTTACAATCTGCAATTTGCAATTTGATATTTCTCCAAGCTACTCCTTGTTCGCTTCTTCCTCGGTAAGCACCGTGGCCACGGAGCTGCGCGCGATCTTAACCTTGGTCCCTTCGGCGATCTTGACCGTAAGAGTAGCGGGCCCCGCACCTTCCACCATGCCGTAGATCCCTCCCGAGGTGACGATCTTGTCGCCCTTCTTGAGTTCCTCGACCATCTTCCTGTGCTCTTTCGCCTTCTTTTGCTGAGGCCGAATGAGGATGAAATAGAAGATGCCGAAGATGATCACCATCATGAAAAGGCCGCTGAACCCGCCGCCGGCCGGTTGTCCTGCCGCGCCGCCCTGGGCGCCCATCGCGTATGCAATCGATTCGAACATGGTAGAACCTCCTATGGATTGTCTGACGTTCAAGGCTTAAGGTTTAAGGTTCAAAGCGTGCCTGCCACACACCTTGAACATTGAACGTTGAGCCTTGAATGTGGCTATTCTTCCTGCCCTCGCTTCGCGAGGAATTCCTTCTTAAATGTTTTGAACCGTCCCTGTTCAATGCTCGCCCGGACATCCCGCATCAGGTTCAGATAAAAATGCAGGTTATGGATCGTCCCCAGCCGCAGGGCAAGCACCTCACCGGCATTAAAGAGGTGCCGGAGGTACGCCCGCGTGAAAGTCCGACACGTGTAGCACCGGCACGCAGGATCGATGGGCTTGTTGTCCCGCTCGTACCGGGCGTTCCGGATCACCAGCTTGCCGAAGGAGGTGAAGAATGTCCCATTCCGGGCGTTCCGCGTGGGCATCACGCAGTCGAACATATCGATGCCCCGGTCCACTCCTTCCACCAGGTCCTCCGGTGTTCCCACGCCCATGAGATACCGGGGCTGGTCCGCGGGCAGGGACGGCACCGTCGCTTCGAGCATCTCGTACATCAGCGGCTTGGTCTCACCCACGGACAGGCCGCCGATGGCGTAGCCTTCGAAACCGATGTCCACCAGCGCTTCGGCCGATCGCTTCCGGAGGTCGGCATACATGCCGCCCTGGACGATCCCGAACAGCGCCTGACCGGTTTCCTTCTTAGCCTCCCGGCAGCGCTTTGCCCAGCGATGCGTCCGTTCAAGCGATTCCTGCGCATAATCGCGCGTCGCCGGGTACGGAATGCATTCGTCGAAGGCCATGATGATGTCCGCGCCGAGCGCCTCCTGGATCTCAACGGCGTACTCGGGCGTGATGAAGTGCTTTGCCCCGCCGTCGATATGCGACTGGAACGTCACGCCTTCATCGGTCACCTTCCGGAGATCGGCCAGGCTGAAGACCTGGAACCCGCCGCTGTCCGTCAGGACAGGCCGCTTCCAGTTCATGAACTGGTGGAGACCGCCGAACTCGCGAATGAGTTCATGCCCCGGCCGGAGGAACAGATGATAGGTGTTCGACAGGATGATCTCTGCGCCGATCTCGATCAGGTCTTCAGGCGACAGCGTCTTGACCGTGGCCTGCGTGCCCACGGGCATGAACACCGGCGTGTTGACCTTGCCATGGGAGGTCGTGAACGACCCCAGCCTCCCGGCAGTGCCATCGCCCGTCTTTGTCAAAGAAAAGTTGAACACATTTTCAGTGCGGAGTTCGGAATTCGGAGTGCGGAGTATTTGCTCTTCGGGATTTTTCTTCATTCCGCATTCCGCACTCGCCACTCCGCACTCGCTACATTCTCTCCGGCGCTGTTACCCCAAGTATTCTGAGCGCGCTCTGTATCACCGTCTTCACCTGCTTCATCAGAAAGAGCCGGGCGCCAGTTCGTACGGCATCGTCGGCATCAATGATCCGGTGTTTGAAATAGTAGTTATGCAGCAGCCCTGCCAGGTCCTGCAAATAGAACGTGATCCGGTGCGGTTCATAGGCCAGGGCCGCTTCCTCGATCATTTCGGGATACTTCGCCAGCGCCTTGATGATGTTCTGCTCTTCCTCGGTGTCCAGGAGGTCGATCTTCACGGCTTCCCGCGTGGGGACCGGAATATTCCTTGTGTCCGCCTCGCGAAACACGCTCGCGATCCTCGCGTGGGCGTATTGCACGTAATAGACCGGATTCTCCCGGGACTGCTCCTTCGCAATGTCGAGGTCGAAGTCCAGATGGCTGTCGGTCTTCCGCGTCAGGAAGATGTACCTCGCCGCGTCAGCGCCCACGTCCTGGACCACGTCACGGAGCGTCACGAAGTTTCCCGCCCGCTTGGACATAGGAACGGGCTGGCCATTACGCACTATGGTAACGAGCTGAACAAGCAGCACATGGAGCGAATCCTTCGGATGGCCAAAGGCCTGGATCACGGCCTGCACCCGCGGGATGTAACCGTGGTGGTCGGCGCCCCAGATGTTCACAAGCTGGGTAAAGCCCCGCGCCAGTTTGTTCCGATGGTAGGCGATGTCCGACGCGAGGTAGGTGTACTCGCCGTCCTTTTTCACCACCACCCGGTCCTTGTCGTCTCCGAAGGCGGTGGATTTTAGCCACTGCGCCCCGTCCTGGTCGTACAAATATCCCCGTTCACGGAGTTCGGCGATGGACTTCTGTACCGAGTTGTCGGCGAGCAGGGTCTTCTCGCTGAACCAGACATCGAACCGCACGCCGAAGGCTTCCAGGTCGGTCCGGATCTCGGCAAGCATGGCGTCCTTGCCGAAGTCGGCGAACACCGTTGAGCACTGGTCAAGCGGGACCGTCAGAAACTTGTTTCCGTGAACTTTGATGAGATCCTGCGCCGCCTCGGAGATGTATTCGCCGTGGTAGCCGTCCTCGGGAAACGTGACGTTATTTCCCAGCGCCTGCTGGTACCGCGCGTACAAGGACTGCGCGAGAAGCCGCACCTGCCGTCCCGCGTCGTTGATGTAGAATTCCCGCTGGACATCGTAGCCCACAGCCGCAAGCAGATTCGCCAGCGCGTCTCCGACCGCGGCGCCTCTTCCGTGGCCCACGTGGAGCGGTCCCGTGGGGTTCGCGCTCACGAACTCCACCTGAACCTTCTCCGCTTTGCCGATGTTCTTGAGGCCGTACTCATGGGCCTGGCCATCGATGTCAAAGAGCGTCTTGCGCCAGCGGTCCTGCTTCAGGAAAAAATTGATGAATCCCGGGCCTGCGATCTCGGTCTTCGCGATGATGCCTTCCTCGTCCTGAAGGTTCGCCAGGACGATCTCCGCGATCTTGCGCGGCGGCTTGCCCTCGATCTTCGCCATCGCGAGAGCGAACGTCGACGACATATCGCCGTGGTTCTTGTCCTTCGGGGTTTCCAGCGTGATCGCCGGCTGGGTGTCGAGCTTCAGTTCGCCCTTGCTCTTCGCCCGGGCAAGGGCTTCGAGGAGTATCTCCGTTACTGTTTGTTTCATTGATTTCCGTTTGTTCTCTGCGGGTTACAGGCTCGTAAGTATATCGTATGTGAAAAAAAAGTCAATAAAATAATCCCCCATTTCACTGTTTCGAGGCCATTTCCGTTATGTTATACTCCTGCCATGGAACGCACCTCACCTCACACACCCCTCACGAGCAAAGAGAACAAGGCCGTCAGATATCTCGTATCCCTGTCCGATCCCAAGATCCGGAAAAAGGAGAGGGCCTTTCTGATCGAGGGGCTCAAGATGGTCGAGGAGGCGCTCCGGGACAACCTCGGCGTGAAGCAGGTGATCGCGGCCCCTTCCCTTACCCAGCACCACGGGAAAGGCGTACTCAAACTTGCCGAGCGCCTCGGTGTTGAAATTCTCTGGATATCGGAACGGCTGCTGGACGCGATATCCGACAGCAAGACACCCCAGCCGGTGATGGCGGTCGTGGAGATGCGGGAGCATACGGAAGACCAGCTCATAGCTCAAAGCTCAAAGCTGATAGTCGTAGCTCACCACCTCCAGGACCCGGGCAACCTCGGCACCATCTTCAGGACCGCCGAAGCGGTCGGCGCGTCAGGCATCGCGGTCACGCCGCACACCGTCGACGCGTATAATGGGAAGGCCATACGCGGATCGATGGGAAGCATCATGCGGGTCCCGGTAGTGAAAGTGCAGAGCGAACACGATTTCGTCGCGAGGTGCAAAGAGCGGGGATTTCAGACAGTAGCGCTGGAATTGAACGGCAGGAAGACACCCTTTGAACTGGACCTCACCCTGCCGACGGTCATCATGCTGGGCCAGGAAAGTTCCGGATTGTCGGCGGAGGAACTTGTGGGTTTCGACCACCGCGTCCGCATCCCCATGGCCGAAACGATAGACTCGCTGAACGTGGCGACCTCGGCGGCGGTAATATTATATGAAGCCTTCCGGCAGAGAATGGCCCGCTCGTGATCGCTATCGTCCGAACCGCTTTCTCAGCTTTTCCACGACCCCTTTCGGAACGAGGCTGGAAACATTCCCTCCGTAGCTCGCCGCTTCCTTCACGATCGTCGAGGTGATGAACGAATACTCCTCGTTGGGCATCATAAAGACCGTTTCGATATTGTGATCAAGCCGCCGGTTCATGAGGGCCATCTGCATCTCGTGCTCGAAATCCGACACCGCGCGCAGGCCGCGGATGATCGCCACTGCCTTTCTCTCCCTGATGTAATCGACAAGAAGCCCGTCAAATCCTTCGATCACCAGGTTCCGGTATCCTGTCGTCGCCTTTTTGAACATGACGATGCGCTCACTGAGCTCGAACAACGGCTGCTTCTTGGGATTGGCCGCCACGGCGACGATGACCTTGTCGAACATCCGAAGGCTTCGCTCCGCGAGATCGACATGGCCGTTGGTAACGGGATCGAAGGTGCCGGGATAGACCGCGATGCGCTTCATGGAAACTCCTTCTTTCATCTCGCCACTAAGGCACTAAAAAATCTTTGTGTCTTTGTGTCTTCGTGGCAAATTCAGTTTATTTTTTATAGAACGCCAGCACCGTATCGCCGTACCGCGCCTCGCGCTCCAGCGTCAGCTCACCTGCCGTCCCGGGAGACAGCTGTTTCCTGAAATGCTCGGTGATGACGATGGCCTCCGGCTTGAGCAGACCGGAACCGGCGACCAGCTGCAGCAGCGGCAGCATCTCCACGGTATAGGGCGGATCGAGAAACACGATATCGTAGGGTCCGGAGCGTTTCTTGAGGAAGGTCTCCGCCTTCGAGAGGACCGCTTCTGCGCGACCGGCAAACCCGGCCAGTTCGATATTGTGCCTGACGACGTCCAGAGATTCCCTGGCGCCGTCCACGAAGACCACGCGTTCAGCGCCCCGGCTCAGGGCCTCGATGCCGACCCCTCCCGCCCCGGCAAAAAGATCGAGGAAGGCCGACCCCGAAACCCTGTCGCCCAGGATATTGAACAGGGCCTGCTTCACCTTGTCCGACGTGGGTCTGACCTTCTCTCCCGCCGGTACTTTGAGCTTTCTCCCCCGGCCTGTGCCTCCCGTGATCCGCATGGTCATCTTTTTCCGATGCTACAGAAAAACGCCTTTCAAGTCAAGGCATTCTTGACAGCGGTGGCCGTTGCGGATATACTGTTCCCATCTTCCTGCTCAGTTTCTCTATCTCATCATCAACGGGAGCTTTCGAACCAATGCGAACGACCATTGCCTGGATCACCATTTCACTTTCCGTACTGCTGGTTATTACCGGCCTGACGGGTCTTGCCCTGTCCGCGGATCCGCCGAAACCGGAAAAATCCGCTCCCACCGCAACCACGCCGGAACCTCCCGCGCACACGGTGCTGCTGATCAAGATAGATGCTCCCATCACCCCCACAGTGGCGGAATACATCATCAAGTCCATCGATACTGCGGAGAAGCAAAATGCTGAAGCGCTCATTATCCAGTTGAACACGCCCGGGGGGCTGGTCGACTCCACCAATCACATCGTGATGAGGATCATGTCCTCGAACCTTCCCATCGTAGTCTATGTTGCGCCGAGCGGCGGCCGGGCGGCCTCTGCCGGCGTGTTCATAACCCTTTCCGGACATATAGCCGCCATGGCCCCTACCACGCATATCGGGGCCGCCTCGCCTGTCCAAATGGAAGGGAAAATGGATGAGACCATGGCCAAGAAGGTGACCAACGACCTTGCCGCCATGATCCGGGGCATCGCTGAGAAGCGCGGCAGGAACGCCAAATGGGCCGAGGACGCGGTACGGAAGGCAGTATCCATCACCGAGACCGAGGCCCTCAAACTCAAGGTCATCGACCTCATCGCTCCGGACGTAGCCACCCTCGTCAAGCAGATCGACGGCAGGACCGTGGACGTGGTCCTCGGCAAAAAGACCCTTAAAACCGCCGGCGCAACGGTCACAGAACTGCCCATGGGGTTCCGGTACAAGCTCCTGGGCATCATCAGCAACCCGAACATCGCCTACATCCTCATGATCCTGGGGTTCTATGGCCTCTACTTCGAACTGTCGAACCCGGGGGCCATATTCCCCGGCGTGGCGGGAGCCATCTGCCTCATCCTCGCCTTCTATGCCCTCCAGACCCTGCCCATCAACTACGCCGGGCTCATGCTCATCATCCTCGCCATTCTCCTCTTTATCGCCGAGGCCTTCATCGCCAGCCACGGGGTCCTGGGTATCGGGGGCGTCGTTGCCATGCTGTTCGGCTCGCTCATGCTGATCGACTCGCCCGAACCGTCGCTCCGGATCTCCTGGGCCGTGATCCTCCCCGTCGTTGCCACGTCGTCCCTCCTGTTCATCGTCACCGTAACCGTGGCGGTGCGCGCGCATCGGGGCCGTGTCGACACGGGAAAGGAAGGTCTCGTCGGCATGCAGGCCGAAGCGAGGACCGACATCGGCGCCGACGGCCAGGTCCACATGCGGGGAGAATACTGGAACGCCTGGAGCGACGAGCCGGTCAGGAAGGGCGAGAAGGTGACAGTCACGGCAGTGGAAGGGCTGAGACTCAAAGTAAAGAAAGCGGTATAATTTCAGCCTCAGAGTTGTCGGAAAACACTGAGGCAAACCGATCAAGGAGGCAGCACATGGGCTTACAGGCATATGGACTCGGTATAATGGTTTTCATCTTCATCGTGGCGTGGTTCCTGTTCAACACGCTGAAGATCCTGAAACAGTACGAACGCGGCGTCATTTTCACCCTTGGGAGGGTCCCCGACGTGGGCGGCGTTAAAGGACCGGGGCTCATCATCCTCCTGCCGGGCATCCAGAAGATGGTGCGCGTCGGTCTCAGGACCGTGACGATGGACGTTCCCAGCCAGGACGTTATTACCAAGGACAACGTCACAGTGAAAGTGAATGCGGTGATTTACTTCCGCGTCATCGATCCGAGGAAGGCCATCATCGAAGTGGAGGACTATTTCTACGCCACTTCTCAGATCTCGCAGACGACCCTGCGGAGCATCCTCGGCCAGAACGCCTTGGATGATCTCTTGTCGAACCGGGAGGCCATCAATGCCGAGCTCCAAAAGGTCATCGATGACCAGACCGAACCCTGGGGTGTGAAGGTGACGTCGGTGGAAGTGAAGAACGTCGACCTTCCGGTCGAGATGCAGCGCGCCATCGCCATCCAGGCGCAGGCCGAGCGGGAACGCCGGGCGAAGATCATCCACGCAGAGGGCGAACTCCAGGCTTCCTACAAACTGGGCGAGGCCGCGGCGATCATCAGCAAGGACCCCGTCGCGCTCCAGCTCCGCTATCTCCAGACCCTCACCGAGATCGGGACCGAGAAGAACACCACCATCGTCTTCCCCCTGCCCATCGATATCATGGCCGCATTCAGGAAGATCGCCGACAAGGCCTGATACCTGTTAAAAAAGAAAAGGGGCCCGGTCATGAGACCGGGCCCCTTTTTCATTGCATCTCTGCGAAAATACTGATTACATCTCGGTAACGGTGATCGCGTTCTGCGGGCAATTCTCCACGCAGGTCATGCAATTGATGCACTCGGCCATGTTCACTGCTTCCGCCTTGCCGCCATTGACCGCAAATACCGCCTGGGGGCAGAGGTTCGCGCAGGTGCCGTCGCCATCGCACTTGCCGGTATCGATTGTCACCATGATCATGTGAATGTTCCTCCTTAAAAATGGGTTAAAGCGCAAATCAGGGCACATAATACCCAGCGAAGCGCAGAAAAGCAACAGGAATTTCGTCTTAACCGTAAGGAACTGGCCTCTGGGTCAGCGTGAAAACATATTATTTATCATACAGTTTGTTCTTCTTTGAGAAAGACCGTGAACATGGGTCAGGGAAAATATATGCCCTTCTGACTGAACCTCCTGAGTATCCGCTTGTTCAGTCCGTCCATGCCAGGCTGCTCCTGAACGTCAGAAGCCCGGCGCACATGCTCCGCCGGGCTTCCCGCTCCTGTGTTGACCATGAGGACAACACTCTATTTTTTTCTGACGAATACGTTATATTCGTCCGTCCCTTCAACCTTTGTCAGCCCAAGATATTCGTTACCCGTCCTCCTGCACCATGCCGGCATGTCCATTTCAATGCCGTCATCATCCGATTGGACTTCCAGTACCTGGCCCGGCTGCATTTCTTTAATCTTGTTCGCGGTCTTGAATATGGGTAGGGGGCATGCCAAACCCACGCAATCCAGCACATCGTCCGGTTGTATGTCCTTCACGTCCATGGTGTCCTTCCTTTTTCAATCCGCGATCCGCAACGTGATCACTCCATCTCGTTTTCGTGACCGGTCTCGGCAGGCATCGTCACGGGAGAGGCAAGGCCCTTCTTCTTATAGTAATCGTCCAGGGCGGATTTGAGCGCTTCCTCGGCCAGCACCGAGCAATGCATCTTCACTTTCGGCAGACCGCCGAGTGCTTCGGCGACCGCAGCGTTGGAGATCTTGAGCGCCTCTTCGAGGGTCTTTCCCTTGACCAGGTCCGTGACCATGCTGCTCGTCGCGATGGCCGCCCCGCACCCGAAGGTCTTGAACTTTGCGTCGATGATCACATTGTTCTCCACCTTGATGTAGAGCCTCATCACGTCGCCGCAGACCGGGTTGCCCACGGTGCCGACGCCGTCTGCGTTCTCGATCTCGCCCACGTTATGGGGCTGGGCGAAATGCTCCATCACTTTTGAACTGTACTGTTCCATAGATCCCTCCTCAGGTCTTGTTCCTGTTTTTTATCATGTCCTCATAGAGCGGCGACATTTCCCGCAGACGCTGTACGATGGGCGGAAGTGTGTCTACCACATAGTCAACATCCTCCGCGCTGGTCCCCATGCCGAGCGTCATCAGCAGAGTGCCATTGGCCGCCGCCGCGTCGGTCCCGATGCAGGAGAGAACGTGCGATGATTTGAGCGACCGCGAAGTACATGCCGATCCGCTGGATACATAGATACCCGCCATGTTCAGGAAAAGGAGCATGGACTCCCCCTCCACGAACAGGAACGAGACGTTCACGTTGTGCGGAAGCCGCCGGGTCGGATGGCCGTTCACGATCAGGTCCGGGACCCTGTCCTGAAGCCCTTTCAAAAGCTTGTCACGAAGCGGCGTCAGATAGCTGCTCCGTTTCGGCAGTTCCGCCGCCGCGATCTCGGCAGCCTTGCCCAGTCCCACGAGCCCCGGAACATCCTCGGTGCCGCCCCGCCTGCCGTCCTCCTGGACGCCGCCCTCGATCTGCGGCTTGATCCGCACTCCTTTTCGGACGAACAGAGCTGCAGTTCCCTTGGGGCCGTAGAACTGATGGCCCGAGAGCGACAGCGAATCCACGCCGAGGGCCTTTACATCCACGGGAACCCATCCCACGGAAGCCACGGCATCGGTGTGGAACAGCACCCCCTTCTCCCTGGTTATCGCCCCGATCTCCTCGATCGGCTGCAAGGTGCCGATCTCGTTGTTCGAATGCATAATGGAAACAAGGACCGTTTCCTTGGTAATGGCCTTCGCGACTGCGTCCGGATCGATGATCCCCTGCTTGTCCGGAGCTACCTGGGTGACCTTGAACCCGGCTTTTTCCAGGGACTTCACGGGGTGCAGGACGGAAAAATGCTCCATCTGGGAGACGATGATATGAGTGCCTTTTTGGCTGTTGGCCAGGGCAAGCCCCTTGACGGCAAAATTATTGGACTCCGTGCCGCTGGAGGTGAAGTAGATCTCCTCCGGTTTTGCCCCGATAAGGGCGGCGGTCTTTCCCCGGGCGTCCTCCACGGCGTTCTTGGCTTCCCTGCCCATGTCATGCAGATTGGAGGGATTGCCGAACTTCGCGGTGAAATAAGGCAGCATGGCTTCCACGACCCTGGGGTGCACCGGCGTGGTCGCCGCATGGTCGAGATACACTTTTCTCACGATCAACAAGCCCCCTTTCCCGCTGCGACAAGCTTCTTCCGATGTCCCGGTTGCTCGCGGTCCTTCCCGTGATATTGGTGAAGAAGCTGTTCGAACGTAATACTGTCCAGCGCCTCTTCGATCTTTTCTCCCACTCTGCTCCAGACCATCCGGGCAACACAGTCTTCCGCCTGGTAACAACCGTCCGCCGTCGCGCCGGGCTCCAGACAATGGGACAGCGCGATCGGTCCTTCGAGCGCCCGGACCACATCACCGATCGTCAGATCGACCGGTTTTCGGGCCAGTTCATAACCGCCATGGGGTCCGCGCACGCTCTCGATGATGCCCGCCTTGCCGAGCCGGTGAAGGATCTGCTCAAGATACGAGAGCGAGATATGCTGGCGTTCAGCGATCTCCTTGATCGAGAGAGGCCCCTTGCCGTAGTTGCGGGCGATCTCGAACAGGGCGCGAACACCGTATTTTCCTTTTGTCGAAAGCTTCATGGCAACACACTATGCGGGACCGTAAGCATCCCGTATGTACCTACGATAACAAACCTGACTAATTCTGTCAAGTATTTTTCACCGGGCCTGCTCCGACGAACGGCCTTTACCCCGTTGTTGCATAATTCTGTTTAAGAAAGAAGGCGGCCCTGACTCCCTTTCGGCTTGAAATGCTCTGCAATATGTTTCTGCAACAACGGGGTTTACTGCGGCGGGATACTGTGGTATGGTTACGGTAAGGCGGGAATGGGAATGTGGATACAAATGAGCGTGAATACCGTCCTGTTCGACAGCAAGAACAGCAGCTATATAGTCGTCCTGAAGGATGAGACCGGGAAGAAGCTCCTGCCCATCTGGATCGGGGCGGCGGAAGGCAATTCCATAGCACTGGCCATGAGCAACGTGAAGGCCGGCCGCCCCCTCACCCACGACCTGATGATCAGCATCTTCGACCGGCTGGAGATCGAGATCGCCCGGGTCGTCGTGAGCGATCTCATCGACAATACCTTCTACGCCTCCCTGTACCTCCTCCACAACAGCAAGGAGTTCCATATCGATTCCCGCCCCAGTGACGCCATCGCCATCGCGATCCGGGTCGGCGCGCCCATCTTCGTCCAGGAAGAGGTCCTCGCAAAGCAGGACCAGTCAACGCTCGATAACTGGATGAAAAACCTCGGGGAAAGCGGCGGGACGGAGTACAATGCGTAAACAGAATGAGCCGTTTTAATCCGCAATCCGCAATCCGAGATCCGCAATCCGCAATTTACTACACCCCCCACCTCGGCATCAGATCGTTCTCCACCCCCAGCGCGTCAAGTACCCTTCCCGCGACAAAGTCGATCATGTCCTGCAAATTCTTTGGATGGTGATAGAATGCCGGCATGGCCGGAATGATATGGCAGCCCATCTCGGACAGGGAAAGCATGTTCCGG
Source organism: uncultured Nitrospiraceae bacterium (assembly GCA_964412455.1). Taxonomy (GTDB): domain Bacteria; phylum Nitrospirota; class UBA9217; order UBA9217; family UBA9217; genus JAAXXJ01. The sequence continues at coordinate 58,306 of CAYPOT010000002.1, forward strand.
AGATGGATCGAGGAAAGCGGCATCTCCCGCGGCACGATGATAATTTTCCTTTTTTCCTTGATGGTCACATCGGCGGCGCGCTCAATGAGGTTCGACGCAAATCCGTTCGCTATGGACGAGAGCGCCTTCATGGAGCACGGGATCACGACCATGCCGTCCACCTTCGCCGAACCGCTGGCGATGGGTGAATACATATTGTTCTCATCGAAATACCGAAGCTGTCCTTCCTTTGCCTCCAGGTGTTTCTCCAGGACCTTCTGGATGTCCGTCTCCGAACCCTTCAGGGCCAGTCCCGTCTCGTCGTTTAGGATCGCCAGCCCGTCGCCGGTAATGGTAAGGTACACGTTGTTTCCGCCCTTGATCAAGGTTTGGAGCACACGCAGGCCGTAGGGGGCGCCGCTGGCGCCGGTTATTGCGATAGTATAGATTGCCATGATCGTTCCTTTCTCCGCATCGTTCTTTAGAGTTGAAATACCTTGTAAAGGTCATTGCCAGCGAAGCAATCTGGGGTCCGATGAATCAAGCACAGCAAGATTGCTTCGTCACTAACGTTCCTCGCAATGCCAGCAACATGGGTCTTATTCAACAGCCTGTTAATGATCAGTCTGCATTTCGTTGTGCTGTTCCCCGCAGCATGGCCAGCATCACGCTCGACAGAAGCGCAAGACCGGCGCCCATGCCGAATGCGGCGGCTGCGCCATGCCATTCCCACACCATTCCGAAGAGGAGCGACGCAGGGAACGCGCCGATGCCGACGGTCAGATGATAGAGGCCGAAGGCGGACCCCCGGAGATGGACAGGCGCGAAATCAGCGACGAGCGCCTTCTCCGCGCCCTCGGTCAGTCCGAAGTAGATCCCGTACGCTGCAAAGAGGGCCCATACATGCCACTGACGGCTTGCGAAGGCGAACCCTGCGTATACCAGGGCGTACACCACCCAGCCAGCGACGATGATCCGCTTTCTCCCCAGCCGGTCAGAGAGGATCCCTCCAGGCACGGAGAACGCCATCTTGACAATGTGGAGGACCACCCAGATCGTGGGAAGAAGCGCGATGGGGACCCCCAGTGCCTGGGCGCGCACCAGGAGGAAAGCGTCTGCGGAGTTGCCGAGCGTAAAGAGGAGAATGATCAGCAGGTATTTCCGGAAGCCGCCAGGCATCTCCGTCCATGCCGACCGGAAGCTGAACGTGCTTCCAACGGCGCGGGGCGCGGCCTCCCGCTCCCGCAATCCAACGAGCAACAGGATCACTGCCAGGGTGCCGGGTATGAACGACAGCAGGAAAACCGTCGAGACGCTGTCCTGATAGAATAGGAGCAGGCCCGTGGCCAGCAGCGGCCCCACGATGGCGCCGCCATGATCCATGGCCCGGTGGAACCCGTATGCCATGCCGCGAAACTCGGGCGATGTGGAGTCGGCGATCATGGCGTCCCGCGGCGACGTTCTGAGCCCCTTGCCGACACGGTCGAAAAAACGAAGCACCAGCACCTGCACCCAGGAACCGGCAAAGGCGATGAGCGGACGGATGATGTTCGAGATGGAATAACCGGCGACCACCCAGCCCTTGCGGCGCTTCACCCGGTCCGAGAGGTAGCCCGAATAGAGCTTCAGGAGCGAGGCCGTTGACTCCGCGATGCCCTCGATCATGCCCAGTGCCGCCGGTCCCGCGCCGAGCACGGTGGTAAGGAACACCGGGAGCAGCGGATAGATCATCTCGGAGGCGGCGTCGTTCAGCAGGCTGACAAATCCCAGGATGACGACATTGCGGGTAAGGCCCTGACGCCAGGTCGCAGGGCCGGACTGATCGCGTTCAGACATGGGGGGAATGTAACCGATTCATGCCTTTTTTGCAAGGGAGGGAATGTTCGACGGGAACTTCGTAATCATTGGTCCGGCAATGCCCATAATTCAATTGACTTTGACGCGGCGCTATGATAAAAACGGAAGAATTTCAATTCATTCCGAACTGAGAAAGGATTTTGATACCCATGACGATCGGCATTGCAAAACGGGCCAAAGCGATCAAGCCGTCACCCACACTTGCCATGGCGGCAAAAGCCAAGGCCATGAAAGCGCAGGGCATCGATGTGGTGGATTTCGGCGTCGGCGAACCTGATTTTGACACTCCCGAGAACGTCAAGCAGGCGGGCATCAAGGCGATCCAGTCAGGCTTCACGAAGTACACCCCGGCCGGCGGCACCGACGAGCTCAAGGACGCTGTCGTTGACAAGCTGAAAAAGGACAACGGGCTCACCTATGAACGGTCGCAGGTCCTCATTTCCTGCGGAGCGAAACACAGCCTCTACAATATCGCCGAAGCGATCTTCGATCCCGGTGACGAAGTGATCATACCCTCTCCTTACTGGGTCTCCTATCCCGACCAGGTGATCCTGAACGATGCCACCCCGATCATCGTGGAAACAACGGAGCTGGAAGGTTTCCGCATCTCGGCGGCCAAGCTCGAAAAGGCGATCACCAAGAAGACCAAGGCCATCATCCTGAACAGCCCCTCGAACCCCACCGGCCTGGCATACGATCGGAAGACGCTGGAGGAGATCGCGGCCGTTGCCGTCAAGTACAGGATCTATGTCATCTCCGATGAGATCTACGAAAAGATCGTCTATGACGGGTTCACCCATATCAGCATTGCCTCCCTCAGCCCGGAGATCAAGGAACTCACGATCGTGGTGAACGGCGTATCCAAGTCCCATGCCATGACCGGCTGGCGCATCGGCTACGCTGCGGGGCCCAAGGACGTGATCACGGCCATGGCCAACATACAGAGCCAGAGCACCTCGAACCCCGCGTCCATTTCCCAGAAGGCCGCCCTTGAAGCGCTTCGCGGCCCCCAGGATTTCCTCCCGGTGATGAACGCCGAGTTCGACAAGCGCAGAAAATACATGGTGGAACGCCTGAACAAGATGAAGGGCGTGACCTGCATGCTGCCCGTCGGCGCCTTCTATGCCTTCCCCAACGTTTCGAAGCTCTACGGAAGGTCCGCGGGCGGGAAGACCGTCAAGAATTCGGCGGACCTCGCGGCGTATCTGCTGGAGGCGGCAAAAGTGGCGCTGGTGTCTGGCGACTCCTTTGGCGCCGACGCCTATATCAGGCTCTCCTATGCAACCTCCATGGAGATCATCAAAAAGGGCATGGACCGGATCGAAGAAGCGATGAACCAACTGAAATAAGACGACAGACGTCAGATGGTCAGACAGCAGACTGGATCCAATGCCTCAGGCCGTTGTCTACCGTCAGTTTTCTGTTTGTCTGTCGTCTGATGTCTATCGTCTGACCTCAAGGAGGCATCATGAAGATCGTAACCTATCTCGTCATCGTATTGCTGGTCGTGACCCTGGCCGGCGGAGCTTACTTGTTTCTCTATACATACAGGCCCATGGAGATAGAATACGCCAGACTCCAGGCGGGCCAGCCGGAGTTCGAAAAAGCGCGGAAAGAATTGGCCAGGTACACGGGCAGGGAAAAGCTGGAAACGGGATGGACCGACGCCGCCAAACAGGCGCTCACGAAAGGCCTGGCCGACGATATCACCGCCGGCAGGGCCGAGGTCGTTGCAGCCGGCAACCGGATCATCGTTAACATAGCTGAGAGCGTCCTCTATACCCCCCTGTCCGTCACCTTTGCCCGGGAAAGCAGACCGTCCCTCGACAACCTTGCCGCGCTGCTTAAGGAACTCAAGGACAAGGAGATCGTCATCGGGAACATGACAAAGTCCGCGCCGGCGCAGGGAAGGGGCCGAAAAAGGGTGCCCGCCAGGGACGCGCGGACCCTTGCCTCGAGTCGGTCGCTGGAACTGGTGAAATTCCTTGAAAAGAACGGCGTACCTGCGGAGGCCCTGGTCGCTGCGTCCTACCCGGCGAAAGTTCCCGAGCGCGGCTTCAAGATCAAGGAGCTGAAGACCATCATCGTTATCACTGCTCCGGCATCAGCGCCGCCGGAAATCGCCGCGCCTAAGCAGGAGGCCAAAACCGCACCTGCGACCCAGCCGACGGCAACGGCCGCTGCAGCAGCCCCGGCGTCGCAGCTGAAATCGATCCCCCTATCCACGGTGCCTCCGAAAAAGACGCACTGATCAAGCGGACATCGTTAAGGTCATGCGGAAAGAGGGTACCTGTTCTGACGCGAATATTGCAACGATACAATGTCGTCTTATCTTTTTCTCTTTCGCCCGGCCGTCAAAAGCGTTTGCTGCAGGTGATGCGTACCATGCGGGGTCTCCATGTCTGATGAATTAAAAGCACGCATCGACCGACTCGAGCAGGAGCTGGAGCAGGAACGTGCCCAGATCGACAGCCTGGGAAACCTGCTCGATAAATCGAACAACCAGGTTTTCACCTTCTACCACATCTCCAAGACCATCGCCTCGACCAATGATTTTCATGAGATGATCCACCTGATCATGGGTACGCTCAAAAAATCGATCCCCTTCGACCGCGTATCGCTTTACCTTGCCGACGACAGCGGTCAAAAGCTGATCCTCACCTACTTCAGCGGATTCGAGGCAACGGACAAGATTTCCATCGGGATCGGCGAAGGCATTCCGGGCAGGATCGTCGAGGTCGGCGAGCATTCCCACATCCGCGATCTCTCGCTTTTCTATGAGACCTTCAACGATTTCATCCATGTCCCCGGCGAGGAAAAACGGGATGGAGCGTACATCGGCGTCGCTCTCAAGTCACGGAACACCACCGTCGGGGTGATCGGCATCGACTGCAGGGACAAACAAGGCCTGAGCGTCGACGATATGGACTTCATGGCCCTGACCTCCCACCAGATCTCCATCGGCATAGAGAAGGCCAGCCTCTTTATGAAGACCGAGCAGCTCTCCCAGCTTGACGGCCTTACCGGCCTGCATAACCACCGCGTATTCAAGGAGAAGCTCGAGCAGGAAGTGATCAAACGGAGCAGGACCGGCAAGCCCCTGTCGCTGATCATGCTGGACATCGATCATTTCAAGCAGTTCAATGATAACTTCGGCCACCAGGAGGGTGATGCCATCCTGAAAGAGCTGGCCCTCGTCATCAAGGGCCAATGCAGACACGCGACCATGGACGCGTGCTTCCGGTACGGCGGAGAAGAGTTCTCCGTGATCCTGCCGGAACTGGAGTTCGGCATTGCCCTGAAGGTCGCCGACAGGATGCGCACGATGGTGGAGAACCATCCTTTCCGGATCAAGAAAAAGCACCCGGGGACGACCTTGACCATCAGCCTCGGCGTTGCGGGATTGAGCGGCAATGATGAAGTACAACCGGAAGTACTGCTCAAAAAGGCGGATGAAGCGCTGTATACCTCGAAAAGGAACGGCAGGAACCGGGTGACTCCGCTCCCGGCGTGATTGGCGGGAGAGATCACAAACCATTCTTATTGAAGCTCCTTGCAGCAAGCTACGGGGAATGCGCTCGCTCCTGGATCAATACATCCGTGCAGTACGCGAACGAAGCAGCGCAAACCTGTTATTGCAGCGACAGCAGTTTGTCTCGATACTCTATCGCCTCGTGCAAATCAGGTTTCGTGCTCAATGCCTTGTTCGTCATTCGCAAAGCTGCCGTCCTGTTTCCCCTGCCCTGATATCGCTCGGCAATGACTAAATACCCGCGAGCGACTTCCTCATTAATTCTGATCATTTCCTGATACTCAACCGCGGCTTTTGCGCCATTGCCTGCCTTCCTGTATTCTTCAAACAGGTTCCAATGAACGACCAATGAGTTTGGCGCTTTTGTCCTTGTATCTTCAAATAATGTCAGATTATCTTTCCACACCGTATTCCTTGACAGTGTCACGCAAAAAAACGCGGCAAAACAGACACTATAGACAATCCCTAAGACTTCTCGAGACGCTGGCAGCTCGCGTTTGAGGAATGTCTGCACTAGAGAAAATACTACTATAAACAACCCGGCAAGCGGCAGGTAGAGATACCGCTCAGCCATCATGGCGGCCCGTATGGGGATGATGTTGCTGACCGGCAAAAGGGTTATGACAAACCACCAGCAGCCCAGCAGAAACAGCGAAAACCTCCTGTGTTTCAATGAAAACGCTGTGAACGCAACGAGGGCGGATGCAAGCAGCACAGCACAAATCGTGAACAGATTGAACAGGTTTTCAACAGGAACAATATCATATCGGGCAGTCAAGGGATAAGGAAGGAAAAACAGTTTAATGTATTTACCTACAATGACCGTCTGGCTCGCCAGGGTGGTCCAGATGCTGTCACCAGCGTAATCTCCCGCTCCCAGTTCTCCGATGGCAACGGTTCTCATGACTCCGTACATGACGCTGATGATGATCAGCGATACGTGGAACCATTTCGTTCTTTGAATGGCCCGCCAATCTCCTCCATTCAGGTAAATGTCTATGGTCAATACCATGATCGGAAACGTTACGGCCATTTCTTTCGAGAGCAGGGACAGTGCATAGGCCATCGCAGAGCCGAATAGAAAGATGGTTTTCCTCTGGTCATCGCGGGACCGAATAAATAACGTCAGTCCAGCAAGATAAAATATCGAAAAGAGAATATCCGCCCGTCCGGTAATGTTCGCGACGACCTCGGTATGTACCGGATGGACCGCATAGAGGACTACGAGCAGGAAGGAAAGCCGGGAATCGGGCAACAGGCGCCTCAGCAAGAGGAAGAGCGCGAGCGCGTTCAAAGAATGCAGGATCACATTCATCACGTGATAGCCTGCCGGCTTTGCTCCGAAAAGCTGATATTCAACATTGAACATCGCCTGCCGAAGCGGCCTATACACTTTCATGTCATACGAGCCCTGCGTGCGCGATGACACGAAATACGAAGGGACATGATCCAGACTGCGAAGGTACGGGTTTTGTTCGATCAGGTACCGGTCATCCCAGACAAATCCGTTGGGGACCGTGTTCAGATACGCAAGCGCGCTGATCAGCATGATCAGGACAGATCCCGCCTGCCTTTTCCCTATCCCGCGGTCCCTAAGCCAGCCGGCGACATTCTTCTTCGTTTTGTCCACCATCAGTCTGCCGGCACATGCGCCGAAACACCCCCGCGTTCCCAGCCGGTCTCTCATCAGCGCAAGGTTCGTCCCGTTGGACTGAGCAACGCAAAGTTCCTGATGCCATATTTCTGCGCAAGATACTTCAGTGACGTGGCAAGGACGCCAAAGCCGTACCTGACACTTCTGGAAAAATTTAGGGAGGACGCGTCTTCGAAATACTTGGTCGGGCAGCTTAGTTCCCCTATCCGGTAACCGAAGAACACCGCCTGCACAAGCATTTCATTGTCAAATATAAAATCGTCGGAGTTCTCCTCAAGCGGGAGCTTTTCCAGAACGGTCCTGGAGAACGCACGGTATCCCGTATGGTATTCTGAAAGTTTGGCGCCCACCATCAGGTTCTCTACGAACGTAAGGACCCGGTTCGCGACATACTTGTAGAGCGGCATCCCGCCTTCAAGCGCCTTGCCGCCAAGGATCCGGGATCCCAGCACGACATCGTAATGCCCTGCGGTGATCATGGAGGCCATCGCGGTCACCAGTTTGGGCGAATACTGATAGTCCGGATGGACCATCACTACGATATCCGCGCCCAGGTGGAGCGCTTCGCGATAGCAGGTCTTCTGGTTTGCCCCGTACCCTTTGTTCTCCCCATGGACGATCGTCCGGATGCCGAGTTCGTTCGCAATGCGCGCGGTCTGGTCGGAGGACGCGTCATCGACCAGGATCACCTCGTCCACGTATTCGTGGGGCAGTTCAACATAGGTCTGCCGTAAGGTCTTCTCGGCATTGTATGCGGGCATCACCACAATGATCTTGTAATTATTCAGCATGCAGACACTCCTTCGTCACCGCGCGACGATCAGGATCCGGGTGGCTGTCTTCCAGCGCAGGAACGGAGATTGGAGGTACAAGATCCAGAACAGCACAAGATTTATTCCGCGAAAAAACCATGCGGGAAGGCGGCGCGCCAGCGCCGACGAACGATAGACCCCCAGGCTCCTCAAGGTCAGCCATCGCTCCAGCATACCGCTCAGTTTGAACGTAGCGATCGTACTGAATCCCCTGTCCCGGAGCAGGCTTTCAAGCTCGCCCGGATCGTAGCGGCGCACATGGCCGACAAATTCATCGTCTTCGGCCCAATACTTCTTTTGAAAAGGAACCGTCAGGATCAGCGTGCCGTCGGTTTTCAGGACCCGGCGCATTTCCTCTACGGCTTTTCCGTCATCGAGAACATGCTCCAGGACCTCCGAGCACAGGATGCAGTCGAACGCCGCCGGTTTAAACTCCATATCGGTAATCGAGGTGACCGCCTTGCCGAAGGCATGGACATGGTTCAACGCCTCCTCTGAAATATCGGCGACGACGGTCCTCCCCAGATCCGGGCTGACGGGCGCCGTGCCCGATCCGACATCAAGGATCAGACCTGTGTCAGGGACGTATCGTTTGATTTTCCATTTACGGTATCGATAGCCGAAGTGCGTTCTTTTCACCGTACGATAAAGAGGGTCTGCAAAGAGCGCGTCAAAGGGATTCTCTTTTGGAGGGAAAACGTGGCGTTCATCTTCAGCATTGTGCGGAGTTCGGTGGGCTGTCATGATGGGAAAAGGACCTGAGGTGGCCTGCCGGGCATGGCGTGAGGATGCCGTCCGGTCAAAACGGCCGTGACAGCTTGGCCAGGAAAGTCTGCTGCGTCACGCGTTGTGCGTTGTCCGGAATGTCCTGTCTCAACCGGTATTCGATGTTTACATATATCTTACGGATCCGGTAGTCGATCCCCGTCGTCAGTTGATGGCTCCGGGTGACAACGTCTTGCACGTTTTCGCTGCGATACTCCTCCCTGGCGTCTGCGCGATACAGAAGGTCTCTGGTAAATGGATAGACGAACCGGGCGGTGCCGAAAGCAACATCCTCGATCGTTACCTGGCCGTTGATGGAGACGGGGGTCAGTGTGGACAAGGTATAGGTATTATTCACGTTGTGTCCGCGCGACGCTCCCGCCCCGAAGTTAAGGTAGGATGACGCCGCGTAGTCCGCGGTGGCATCATAGAAATACGCGCGGTGCTGCTGCATCGTGTCGGTCGCAGCGCCTGAGAATACGTTGGGAATGGCGCTCTCGGATTCCTGGACGTAGTACGATGCGGTGGCCCGCAAGGTGGTCCGGGGGATCCGCCGGGAACTGACGGCGAACCGGGTGGTGTGCTGGTACGAATTATTATTATTCGGAGAATGGTCCCGTTTGTTGTTGAACGAATAGTCGAGCGAGAGGTTCTCCTCCTTCCAGTCAACGCTGGCGATTCCCGCGCCGAAATTGTTCGTGTAGTAATTACCGCTCCCGGACGTTCCGGCAGTCGCGGAAGACACATCGATGAAACCGTATCGGAAGTCATAATTGGTATGGAAGGAGAAGGGCCCCAGAAAATCCGGCCGGTAGGTCTTCCCGAAGGACGCGCCCGCCACCAGCCCGCCCGAGTCCGTTGTGTACTCGGTCACCGCGCCGGCGGCGTCCCGCGAATGATACGCCGCGGCGCCGTACTCGACCCCGCCGAAGACCTTAAGCTCGGGAACGATCGTGTACCTGATCTGCGCATCGCCGCGCTGCGTGGTAAAATAGCCGTTGGTACGTTCCAGCTTGTTGAAGTCGTAACGATAATACTGCTCCACGCCGTTCTTTCCCCTCACATCGTACCTGACGTTCATCGTTTGCGTCTTTTCGGTGGGAGAGAAGCCGGCGATCGAATCGACTTCGCGTTCGGTCGTTCGTCCGGAGATCGTCAGTTCGGATCCGGAGGACGGCCGGATGTAGGAATCCAGCGTCAGCGTCGTGGACTTGTAGCCCGCCCCCGACAGCAGATTTTCGTATGTTTCGATACTGCCGTCAAGCTGCAGCTTGAATGCGGCTCTGGTGAAATATTGAAGGCTTGCCTTCGTGGTATCGCGGGTCTCGCGCAGAGGGACCGGCAGCCTGTCCGACTCCGATTCAGTGTGATCGTGCGAAAGGGTGATATCCGGCAGCAGAAACCGGAGATCATTCCCTCCAAATTTATTTGAATTGTTGTTATTGTTGGCCCAGTTATTGTTGTTCCTCTTGCCCCGCCCGCTGGCAAGATTCAGTCTCAAGGCGCCGCCATAGGATGTCGAGGTCACGTCATAGTTGTCAAGGGACGATGGACTTGCGATGCTTGTCGTCGTTTTCGAACCGTAGAGGTCCCACGAGACATACATTCCCGGGAAAAAGGATGCTCTGAGGTTGTAATTCAGTGACTGTGCATCGGTCCCCGACGAGGAGTGGGAGTCTGAAAACCCAACCCCGGCATTGAACAGCAAAATACGGGGATCTATCAGGTGGCCGGCAAGGTTCGCCATATAGTTCTGGTCCCAGGTCTGATACGAAGATTTGCTGGCGCCGACCTTTGTTTCGTAGCTGCGATAGGAAAATTCAGCGAGACCGGAAACAGCATAGGCGTGCGCCTCGCCGGACAAAACAAGGACCGTGTACGCGAGGACGAAGAAGGTAATGACTATTCTTGAGAATCGCAATAACACTTTATTATATTCTCAGCCTAATGGGTTCTATTCAGGAACATACTTCAACTTGTACAATAATATGCAAGATATCTGCCTGATATGAAGTATTATTATTGTTATATTTCAATAACTTAAATTAATATTACTTGCTAGAATACCCATAAATGAGCGCTAACGCTCTAAAGTTGAGTGCTATTACACTTTCTCTGTTTGAACCTGTTTATATGAATTTTTCCCGGTACTTTTCACCATTTACCACAAACTGCACCTTACTTTTCTAACCGGTCTGCCGTCTTTGGTTCCACCTTTTCGATCCTCGCGCGCGCCCTCAGTTCAGACATCCACTTTTCACTCAGTTCGTTCGCCCGTTTACCCTCAAGATCAGTTCTTAATTTATCCCTGGCATCTTCGAATGACAGTTGATGTTCTGGCTTTCTGTCCTCCACTTTTATGACATACCAGCTGCCTCCAGCCTCGATGAGATCGCTCCTTTCCCCGGCCTTCAGGGTGAAAGCCACGCGCTCGACCTCCTCAAGTACCCGCCCTCTGTGGATGTAGCCTATGTCACCGCCCTTGATACGATAATCATCTTCAGAAAACTTGGCCGCGACATTGCCGAAGTCCTCGCCTCCCTTGATCTTGGCGAGGGCATCTTGTGCCTTGCTCTTGTCCTTCGTGGACAGCAATCTTAATTTTACACTTTCGGGTTGCTTGAATTTATCAATATGCTTGTCATAATATGCCCTGAGGTCCTCCTCACTCATCCGGGCCGGTTCCTTAACGGTCCTGGCAATCACTTCCTGTACAAGCACGCCTTTTTCAATAATCTCCCGGAGTCCTTCCTCGGTGAGCCCTGCTTCTTCAAGCGTTTCCCTGTATGCCTTTTTTGAATTAAACCTGTCCCTGATCTGGCGCATCTGCGCCTTTACCTGCTGCTTATCGGGCTTCATTCCCTTTGCCACAGCGTCCTGGTATTGGAGCTCCCGATCAATCAGGTCATTGAGCGCCTTCTCACGGAAATCCTTGCGTCTCTCCTCGGTCACGTTGCCGTGAAACGTTGAGCGAGGAATCAGCGAATCAATCTCCTGCTCCAGCTGTCGAGCGGTGATAATGGTCCCGTTCACCTTGGCGACACCACCGTCAGCAGCGAATGCCGGAAGTGATGCTGATACCAGTATTCCTAAAATCAGCGCGATCCTCTTCATTGATTCACCTTCTTTGGGGCTTCTTCCTTCTTGCCTTCCGGATTTGCCTGCAGTTCAAGATATTTCTTGTACTCCTCAGGATGGCCCTTTTTCCATCTTTCGCTCAGGTACTGAAAGCTCTGAATACGGTGATTGCCGGAGTCTGCCACGAAAATCCTGTCGTCTTCATCAACATACAGCCCTGCTGGAAAAGTGAATTCTCCAGGTCCCTGCCCATAGTTTCCGAAATAGAGCAGGAGCCGGCCGCCTTCATCGAATATCTGTAAATTTCCGAAAGCCGCATCCACCACGTAAATGTGACCCTCGCTATCAATGCCGATCCCTTTTGGCCGGGAGAATTGGCCCGGAAGATCTCCCACGGTCCCGAATGTTCTCAGAAATCTGCCGTCCTGGTCAAAGACTTGAACCCGGAAATTCATCGTATCCACCACGTAAACAGCATCATCTCGCTTGTCAACGGCAATGTTCGTGGGCCCATTAAATGCTCCCTTTCCGGCGCCGGGTCCGCCGAATTCGAACAATTTTTCCCCCTGGAGCGAGTAAACTTTTACCTTATTGTCCCTGCTGTCGACGATGTAGAGCCGCTGCAATTTGTTATTCACAGCTATGCCCGCGGGGTTGTTTAGATCGTTCTTGCTGCCGATCGAGCGTTTGTGAACACCCTCGTTGGTGTACACCTGGATTTTCTTTTCCGTGGCATCAGCCGCATAAACAATGCCGTCGTCGCCCAGGGCGATCCCCGTGGGCAGTGAGAGCCGGCCCGGGCCGCTCGTCCCCAGATAAGTGACCCGCTGCTCCTTATCATCAAAAACCACCACTGCCGGCGGACGGAACAAGGCCCCGTAGACCTTGCCGCCTTTCGCCGCGACGCCATAAAGCTGTCCCATGGACGAGCCTTGCGATCCGAAGAGGATATCAAGAAAACCCCATTTCTGGTACATGGTGTCGCCGGTATAGCTTTTCAGGAACGCAACGCGCGGTTCTTCCGGAGCCGACGGATAGATAAGACTGATTTCTGTGGTCTTTGCAGCGCAGCCGAACTGCATCACTGTCGCGAGCATTATTGCCAATATGAAAATTTTTTTTCTAACCATTCGTTACCCCTGTTGTTGCTGATTTCACGCATAAAATCACAAAAAATAGTAACATAATCTCTTCACGGGTGTCAATAGAATAGAGGTGGAAAACAAGGCTCGCAAAGCATGGACCTATCCGCTATCAATCTGATCATACTCTGCGCCATGCTTTTCTCACGTATTGTTCAATGGCGAGAAATTGTGGGAGTAAAAATTCACTTCGCCTGTTTCAGCAAAGACAGGTGACTTATTCTTTCAATAAACATAAAAAAGAGGGGGGCTTTGGCCCCCCCTCTGTCATGTCAACAACCTCAGATCCGAAACTATTACATCATCGATTACTTCAGATGGCAGGACAGGCAAAGGTCACTATTAGTGTTGGGTAAGCGAAGGAAGCTGGTGTTGGTTGAATGAGGTTCATGGCAGCTCGAACACTCCATCATTGCACCAGAAAGACCGAGCGGAAGCGTACCCACGCCCGGGCCTACGGGTCTTACAACATTGCCCGCCCCGGTAGCATTAAGCAACTTCATACCTGCGACGGCGACAGTATAGGCAAAAGCAACAGGGTGGTCGTTATTCATGGGGAGTCCGAGGCTGCCGGCAGCCGGCATGGTGGCATTGCTCAGTGCGATCGTGTCAGCCGCGATACCAGCGGCTGAGGTGTTCAGCACGGCACCCATTGCGGAAACGCCGTCATGGCAGGCCATACAGGCAAAGGAAACACCAGTGGTCGGGGCACCAACGAGGGTTCCAGCCTTCGTCGTACCGTATGCGGTTAAGGTTCCAGTATTAGCAGGCTTGTTCCAAAGCGGCGCAACTGCCGGATTCCCACCGTGCGGCGTATGGCAGAAGATGCAGATTTCCGTTTCGGCAGTTGCCGTTGTCGCACCGGGACCGGTAGTCGACAGGTTATGCTTCGTGGCAGAGATACCAGCCATGGCTGCCGTTGCGCCCAGGAGCGCAATTGCTACTACAACAAATACTACTAAAATCTTCTTCATCTTTTGTTTCTCCTTTTCTCAAGATTTTCTGAAGCATTTGCCTCAGTCCTACAGATTTAAGTTAAGTCTCACTCAATTTTCCCCATTCATACATAAAATCATCTATCTACGGATCTGATTAGATTGCCTTTGCACACCCCCCTTTCTTTTGACAGTTAAATCAGCGCCTAAAAAATACGGAATACAACGGATGTATTATTGCTTTGTTATTACTTTGCAACCTATATGCCACCATTTAACCCATTGTTTAACAATACTATTTATACAATATTAGCAGCTTCTTCAACTAGAAATAATGAGCGATTTTGCGCTAACTGATGGTTTTAGCGCAAAACAAGGTACAATAATAATGAACACAATGAATTTCAATACTCAAGAAATACATTATTCTGTCAAAACAGTTTTTTTTACTCAAACAACCACGCTAACCGCTTTTCATTTTTTCCCACCACTCATCCTGCTGTTCAAGCTATTCACCAACTGCATCGCCGCCTGCCGGTACCTCGGATCCGCCTCCATGGAAAGGAACTGGCTGGCGAACCGCAGGGCCTTCTCGTATTCCCCTGCCCTTTCGAACGCCAAGGCCGCGTTCCAGTATCGCAGTGCACCATTCGGTTCGCGCACGATGGCGGCAAGAAAAAAATCAGCCGCCTGACGATACCGCTGTTTCGCGAAAAGGACCTCGGCCATGGTATTGTAGGCGTCCGCCAGGAAGGGGTCCGCATCGATCGCTTGCCGCGCGTATGAACTGGCATCGTCATAGCGGCCTTGCTCCAAACGCGCTACCGCGATGTTATTAAGAAATTTTGCGCTGCGGGGGACCACCGCAAGCCATCTGCTCCACGTTGAGACGGCCTGGTCATATAACCCCAACTCAAAATAGGAGGTCCCCATATCATTCAGGATCTTTTCAAGACGCACTCTTCCATCATAGGGAAGAGATAATGCCTTCTCATATGCCGCAAGGGCTTCGCGATGAGCACCCCCTTTCCCCAGGGCATATCCGTAGTTATAATGTGGCCGCTGTTTCGATGGCGTTTTCCTTACTACATCAGCCCACATGTTTATATCGCTCTCATAAATTCGATTTCGCACAAAAGACAGTGTGGTCATCGTGGTCAGAATAACAGCGAGAAGGAGCACCCCAACTGCGGCTTTCGCTTCATGTTTTATTTGCCCGTCGTCACAATGCATGATCAGAACATAATCGCATCTACTAATAAAATAAAGCGTCTCGGCAATAGATTAGGGAAAAATCATCTCCGGGAGGAATAACCGACAAATACGACTATCTTTTCTGTGAATTAATCCTGCTGTTCAAGCTATTCACCAACTGCATCGCCGCCTGCCGGTACCTCGGATCCGCCTCCATGGAAAGGAACTGGTTGGCGAATCTCAGGGATTTTTCATACTCCCCCGCCCGCTCGTACGCCAGCGCTGTGTTCCAGTACCCCCGCGAATCCTCCGGCCGGAGTTGCAGGAACGTCATAAAGTATTGCGCAGCCTTCTGATAATCACCCTTTGCCATATGGATCTCTCCCAGGGTGTTCGCTGGCTCCGGCATGTAGGGGTTGGCCTGACTCGCCATTTGCGCATGGGAGAGCGCTTCATCGAAACGTTGCTGTTTCATCAGGGCGATGGAGATATTGTTAAGCAGGCCCGGGTCCATATAGGCATGCTCAAGCCCCTTCTTCCATGCGGTTATCGATTCATCGATCAGCCCCAGCCGGAAATAGACCACCCCGATCTCCCGATACACATCGCGCATCGGAACGCTCCCGTCGTCGGGGAGGGCAAGGACGGTCTTGAACTGCTGTAAAGCCTCTTGCAGAAGCCCGGCCGTGGAGAGCGCCTGGCCGTAGTTCTCATGGGTTCGCCGCTTATCAGGGGCGCTCTGCACCGCGCTATTCCATAATGTCACCGGCGTGTGGAAGATGCTGTTCCTCTGGAGCGCGGAGACGGTCAGGTAACCGATGTACAGGAGAAGGAGCGACATCCCGATCATTGCGGTTATTGAGAGAGGTGGTGAGACCCGTTTCGTCTGAGGCCGGACACCGGCCGGAGACTGGACCCTGGATTGACCCTGCTTTTTTCCCATAGAATTCCTTATCCTTTATTCCATTATAAGAATAGTTGCGACTATAGCATAGCGCTGCCTCCGCCGCAACCAAAGGTTACGTCACACGGTTACGACGCCCGTATCGTCAATCGTCGAACGGTAACGCAAAAGATTCGGCCGAACGACGTAATCTGTATGGACGAAACGGGCCTCGTTACCGTAACCGAACGACGAGGAACGCTAACATTCGCGCGGCCATGTCAAGTTATGAAAAGAAATAACATAAACCGGGGTTGATGGTAAAGATTTCGATTCCGGCCTGTCTGCGTGCGGACACGCACAGGCAGGCTTGTCCAGATCAGGATAACGATCAGTTGCCCTGTGTGCGAACGACAGCGGTGCCCGGATAATAATGAGAAAGGATCGCCTTATAATCAGCGCCCTTCCCTGCCATCTCCTTTGCGCCCCACTGGCAAAGGCCGATGCCGTGACCGTGGCCTCTGCCCGAGAACACCACTTCCCTGTCTATAAGCTCAGACTCAAAAAAAATGCTGGGGATATTAGAATATCCCACGGTGGCCCTGATCGTTTCGGCCGGCACGGATGTGGCCCCGCCCGCGTGGCGAAAAATGACATTTTTGACCCTGCCTGCCGGTGTCAGATCGCCCATCTCCACGCCGCTGATCTCCGCGAGCCGGAAGCCTCCACGGCGCAGCGCACGGATGACGCCAGCCGTGGTGAACCGTTTTTCCCATAATCCGTACTTGGAGATGTTCTGGCAATCACAGTCAACGCCTTTGAGAAAGGGCTCATCAATGCCCCAGAGTTCAAGGGCGTTCTCCGTATGACCGCCGCAGCTGGAATGGTAGAATGCGGGGATCACCTCGCCCCGGTAAGTGATGACAAGACCCCGCGTCTCCGTAACCGCCTCCGTGGCGCGCGGCCGCTCTCCTCTTTTGCCCAGGTACATCTGGTTGTCCACGGTCGCGAGAATATGGTAGGGCCTTCTGCCCGCGTTCTGTTTCTGGTAGAGCGCGTAGGTCCGCGATGCCACGGCCTGGGCCTTGAGTGCCTCCATTTCCCAGTCCGATGGGATCTCCGCGGCAACCACCCCGAGGAGATAGACCTCCAGATCAAGGTCGTTGATGACCTGAAGCCGTCCGTTCCCCTTCTTCCGTATCTCGATCGCGCCGCGGTATGCCTTGCCGTTAACGTTAATGAACCCGCCGGAAGACGACACGCGGACCGGCGTTTTTCCCACATCCGCGGCAAGGTAGGTAGCCGACTTTCCGGACCTTCTCCCGGCAGCGCCTGTTGTCCGGAGCCCTGCGGGGGACTCCAGCGTCACGGAACGCTGATTGTCCGCGATCGCCACGCGGATGGATTCTGCCAGGGAAGATCCCGCCGGCAAGAGGGTACACAGGGCGATACAAATTGTAAAAAAAACCGCATTCATCTGCAAATACCATTTTCGAAAGCAGGTGGCCGGAACAATGAAGGAGCGCTACTCATCTGTTTTCTGTCCTCTGTTCTCTGCTTTCATACCGTTCCCTTTCGCTGTAGATGCACCCGCAGTACTGCTGGCGGTAGAGGCCCATGGCCTTCGACTCCATGATCCCCTCCCGCCAGCCGGCCCGGAAATCCTCGTAATAGAACTCTATACCGTGTTCCCATGCCATTTCCTTGGCAACGCCCCTGATGAGATCGTGTTTCTGATGCTTACTGTACAGCAATGACGTGGTGAACAGGCCGGCCCCGTTCTTCCCGGCCTCCACGGCCGCTGCATCGAGCCGCATCCGGTAGCACTGCTCGCAGCGGCCCGCGCCCTTGCCGGCAACACGGACAAGGAATTCATCAAGATCATATCCATCAGAATATGACACCGGGAGGTCCAGCCGGGCCGAAAACTCCTGTACCGTGCCCATGCGTTTCCGGTACTCGAGGTACGGATGGATGTTCGGATTATAGAAGTATCCCTGGACCGTAAATCCTTCTTCCTGCAATCGGGAAAGCGGGAAGATGGCGCACGGCGCGCAGCAGATATGCAGTAGGATTTTCATCGCGTACCAGAACCGCCATTCCCCGTGTTCGCCGCAGCGCTCAGTTGGCGGTGGCGTTCACAGGACTTTCTTTTTTGCTCTGTGTATTCCAGCGGACCGCGTTTGCAGAAGATAGCATACGGTTGGATGGCCGGGGAGTACAGGCCGACCTTGTCCAGCGTTGTGGCCAGATTGTATTGTGCCTCCATGTTCTCCGGATCAAGCGCCACGGCCTGCTGGTATTCGGCAATGGCCGGGAAATACCTGTTCAACAAGAGATGGCAATTGCCAAGATTGTTATGGGTCCGCGACTTGTACGGAGACTTCGCAGCACTGTCCGACCATATTGACAGGAGCGTTTGCCAGGCGCTGTTCCGCTGCACGGCGGCGATCGTCAACAGGATGATGATGATGGCGAGGAAGAGCTCTTTTACCCACCCTGCTGCGGCAGCAGACCCAGGGAACGAGGACTGCGTCATAGGAGAACATCCATATCAACTCCCTCAAGGATCATCCTCCTGACCCATTCCTTGAGCCATACATCGTAGAAATCGATGGGGTTATAATCATCGGTCAATACGATCCCCGGCGTTCCGACCGGAAGCGTAAATGCGTTTCCCAGGAACTGGCGTACGCTTTTTACCGCAAAGGGATGGACCGGCAGGTTCTCCACCGATCTTCGCTCGAAGGGGCGGAAGGACGCGTCATATGCCAGCACCGTGATGTTACCGCTTCCCTCGTTCGTCTCCGCGGCATAGTTGGGATAAATGTCCACGGTCTTGAAAACGCTTTCGAGGGTCCTGATGATGGAAACGGTCATGAAATTTTCTCGTTTGAGGCTGCCGATGAGATTAATCGCCAGGATCCCCTGCTCCGTCAACCGTGCCTGCACGAGCCTGAGCGCTTCAAGGCTCAGGATATGACCGGGAGTGGTATCGCCGTTAAAGACATCGAGGATGATATAATCGTATTTTTTTGAGGAAGTGTTCAGGTAGTATCGCGCGTCGGCGATGATGATATCCCCGGAGACGCCGAATCCGAAATAGTTCTTCGCGATGGCCACCACGTCGGGGTCGATATCCACGACATCGGTCCTGACGCCCCGCGCCTCGTACCAGACCGGGACCAGGCCCGCCCCCAGCCCTATAATGAGGCAGTTCTTTCCCTCCGGGTTCATCCCGTAGGGAAGGAACTCCAGGTAATAGGAATATTCGTAAACGGACTGGCGGTTTTTCACATCCATGCCGCCCTGGATCAGGCCGTCGATCATCAGCTCCCGGTGCCGTTTGTCGCCGAGGGAATAATCAACGACCTTGATGTTGCCATAGTGCGTGTCCTTGCTGAACACCTTCGTGACCCGCGTGCCGTTGGACATGACCTTTGAGACCGGCCCCTCCTGATGGAAGAGCAGGAGCGGCAGCACGAACGCGAACAGAACAGCGGCCTTTTTCCGGAAGAAGAGAAAATATCCGGCAGCCAGCGCCAGCAGCAGGGTCCCGATGACCGTAAAGATCGCGTTGACCCCGAAGTGGGCGATGAGAACGAACCCCGTTGCTACCGTGCCGACGAAGCTTCCCACGGTCGAAATGGCGTAAAACACACCGACCGTCCTGCCGATGTTCCGCATCTCCCGCGCGGCGATCCTGACCAGATAGGGAGAGACGCAGCCGAGGAGGAACAATGCGGGACCGAAGAGCGCCAGAGAACTGGCAAGCGCGCCGGTACGAAGTCCCCAGGACACGGTCGTCTTGAGCACCGGGCCTTTCAGCACCGGCACCAGCAGGGTAAACACGCCCGCGAGAAGGATGATGCCGTACAGATAGGCCGGTGAGGGTTTCCGGTCCGAGAGAACGCCGCCCGCCGCATATCCCGCGGCAAGGGCTACGAGGGTCACGGTGATCAGTGAGGTCCAGACGAAAAGGCTCGCGCCGAAGAAAGGCCCGATGACGCGGGAGCCCAGGATCTCGATGACCATGACCAGACCGCCGCAGACCATTGCCGTTGCGACCAGGTAATAGAGGAATGGCCGGGAGCCGGCGGACCCCGACGGGATACTGCTGTCAGCCAGACTTTCAGATATGTTACGCTCGTTTTTCAATAAAGATTCCCCAAAATAATAAATGCTTTTTGACAGGATCATTCGACATGCTCATGATGTCGTCCGACAGGCTCACGATGCTGAGTAACGTCGAAGCAGTGAGCTTATCGAACCACAACAGGATTACGGCGGAGGCCTCTTTGCCTATGACTCTCACCCAAGAATGGCCTTTGACGCTATCAGATCTAATCCTGTAATCCTGTCAAAGATCTGGACGGTCACAGCAGCCGGTCCTGTCCGGGCGCTGCTCTCTTTTTTCCGAAATACTCGTAGGCAACCTTGGTGGCCTGTCTTCCGCGCGGAGTGCGGTCCAGGAACCCCTCCTGGATCAGGTACGGTTCATAGACATCCTCAAGGGTGTCCTTCTCCTCGCCCAGGGCCGCGGCAAGGGTCTCCAGCCCCACCGGCCCCCCCTCGAACTTGTCGATGATCGCGAGCATCAGGCGCCGGTCCATCTCATCGAACCCCTTTTCGTCCACCTCCAGCCGCTTCATGGCGCTGACGACCGCCTCTGCCGTGATCACATCGCTTCCCGCGACCTGCGCGAAATCCCTGACGCGCCGGAGCAGACGGTTCACGATCCGCGGCGTTCCCCGTGAACGGCGCGCGATCTCCGCGGCGGCGTCCTGATCGATGGCGATGCGGAGCAGACCTGCCGAGCGTTTTACGATCGTTTGGAGCTCCCCGGGAGCGTAAAAATTAAGCCGGTCGATGACCCCGAAACGGTCCCGGAGGGGCGAGGTGAGCAGACCGGTGCGGGTCGTGGCGCCCACGAGGGTGAACCGCGGAAGGTCGAGCTTGATGGAACGGGCGCTCGGACCCTGGCCGATGATGATGTCGAGCTGGAAGTCTTCCATGGCGGGATAGAGGACCTCCTCCACCACGCGATTGAGACGGTGGATCTCATCGATGAACAGCACGTCGCCCGGTTGTAAATTGGTGAGGATCGCGGCAAGGTCGCCTGCCCGCTCGAGCACGGGACCCGATGTCGATTTCAGGGAAACGCCGAGCTCGTGGGCGATGATGTTCGCCAGAGTGGTCTTGCCCAACCCCGGTGGGCCGCAGAAAAGCACATGGTCCAGCGCCTCGCCCCGGGCCTTCGCCGCCTGGATGAACACGGACAGGTTGTCCTTGATCCGGTCCTGGCCCACGAAGTCCTCGAACCGAGTCGGCCGCAGGCTCCGGTCAAGCTGGATGTCGTCTTCATTCTGCTCGGGGGTAATGATCCGTTTGGACATAATTTTTTATCTAGTGAAAACCGGTGACGGTTACGAGGCCCGTTGCGTCAGGCGGCTAACGTCACGCGAAAGACGGTTTCGGTAACGGTTACGTGGGCCGTTGCGGTAGACGGCCAACGGTTACGGAAACAGCATCGCTGAAACTGATGCTGCGAGCCGGTTTCTCGTTCATGGTTGTTTCAACCGTCACCGCCAACCGCAGGACGACACGGGCCTCGGTTCCGATACACTTTAATTCCGACGATGCTACGGTTACGAAGCCCGTTTCGGTTGAGCGCTTCGTCTTTCGTCTTTAAACTTGGACCATGCAGCAGCCAACTTATACAACTGTCTGCCGGCTTTATCGTATGTATCAATGACCTCGCTGAGAGGAAAATTCTGCACATGCGTACCATAAATGTCCCTGCACATTTCCAATCCCACGATCGTTTCATTGCATTCTGCCATGGCGTCATCAAGGTACTTCTGGAAACCGGCCCGCTGATGGCGTTTTGCATAACCTTCGGCAATCAAGCGCGGGACCGCCTTCACAGACCTGCTGAGCTGATCTTTCAGATCATATCGCTCGGAATCAGGCAGTTTGGGAAGCAGTTCTGTCATCACCTGAACACAGACCGCATAGGTAGCCTGATACACATTGAGGTCGCGAAAGCTGGTTATTCGAACTTGTTTTTCGTTCATTGTCTCTTCCGCCGTTGCCGCCCGCCGCAAGACGATACGGGCCTCGTCACCGAAAAACGACGACACGATCATCGTTTCATCAATATACTTAATGCTTCCCGGACCAGCTCTTCGATGCGGACGTCCGGAAGGGCCTGCTGAGCCTTTTTCACCGCCTCCTCCGCGACCGGCCGCTTGTAGCCAAGATTGACCAGTG
The DNA here is from genome assembly GCA_964412455.1 of uncultured Nitrospiraceae bacterium. GTDB lineage: Bacteria > Nitrospirota > UBA9217 > UBA9217 > UBA9217 > JAAXXJ01. Next base: position 80,410 of record CAYPOT010000002.1, read on the forward strand.
CGGATACCGCGTCATCCCAGTCGCCGGAAGATGCCGCCGGGGTCAGGGGCGTCCGCGGCGATTCGGCAGGCGCGAGCTGCCGGACCTTGTCCTTGAGCTCCAGGCACATTCGCGCGGCCGTCTTCTTCCCGATGCCGGGAATGCCGCACAACCGGGAATCATCGGAAGAGCGGATCGCCGCCACGAGGTCCTGTACGGAGAGGCCAGACAGGACCGTCAACGCAAGCTTCGGACCGATGCCGGAAATGCCCATGAGAAGCAGGAAGACGTCCCTCTCCAGTTCCGTGCCGAAACCAAAGAGGCTGAGGGAATCCTCGCGGACGTGGGTGTGAATATGGAGCGTCACCTCGTCGCCGGGATCGGCGATGGCGTTGAGCGTGGATACGGGAACAGCCACCTGGTAGCCCACGCCGGCGACGTTGATGATGACGGAGTCTGCCGCCTTGCGCTGCAGTTTTCCCGTAAGCCAGGCGATCATCGCGCTCTGCCGGCCCCCCGGAAGGATGCGGGGCTCTTCAGCATTTCGCGCATCCGCGATGAATGGATGTGGCAAATGGCGGCGGCAAGCGCGTCCGCCGCGTCGGCAGGGTGCGGCACCTTCGGAAGGTCCAGCAGGGCCTTGACCATCAGCTGGACCTGTTTTTTTTCGGCCTTGCCGGTGCCCACCACGGCCTGTTTCACCTCGGTCGGCGCATACTCGAACACGGGAAGGCCCGCGTTCACCGCGGCAAGGATCGCGACTCCCCGCGCGTGGCCCAGTTTGAGCGCCGCTTTGATGTTGTTCGATACGAACAGATCCTCGACCACGACGACATGGGGCTTGTACTTTGCGATGATCTTTTCCAGCTCCTCGTAGATCTTCTTGAGCCGATTCGGAAAGGGCTGCTTCGCCGAAGGGCTGATCCCGCCCGACACCACGTGAAACAGCTTGTGGTCTTCCTCGGAAACGATGCCATACCCGCTCGTGAGCGTCCCCGGATCAATACCCATAACCCTCATAGTTCCCCCAGTAGACAGCTCGTAGCTCATAGTTCGTGGCTTATAGCATTGGTCATCTGCTATGAGCTATGAACTGTTTCATCTCTGTTTTCTATCTTGAATTACGCCCCCACCGCGTTCATCACATCGTCGGGAATGTCGAAATTCGCGTACACGTTCTGCACATCGTCGTTGTCCTCGAGGGCCTCCACGAGGCGCAGCATCTGGCCCGCTTCCTTTTCCTTTTCGAGCTTCACATAGGTCTGAGGGAGCATCGTCACCTCGGCGACCTCGAGGGGAACGCCGGCATCTTCCAGCGCCTTTTTGACCTTCTCAAAATCGTTCGGCGGCGTGGTGATGACGAAATTATCATCCTCGGTCTGCAGGTCCTCTGCCCCGGCGTCGAGCGCCAATCCCATGAGTTTCTCCTCGTCGGCCTTGGTACGCGCCACAACGATATAGCCCTTTTTGTGGAACATCCACGAAACGCAGCCGTTCTCGCCCATTCCCTTGCCGAGCTTTTCCATGGTATGCCGGATCTCGGCGACCGTACGGTTCCGGTTGTCCGTCATTACATCGATGATGATCGCCACGCCGTTCGGGCCGTATCCCTCGTAGGTGATCTCCTCGTACGCCACGCCCGGGAGCTCACCCGTCCCCTTCTGAATGGCCCGTTTGATATTTTCCGCCGGCATGCTGACGCTCTTGGCATTGACCACGGCAGTGCGAAGTCGCGGGTTGCCGTCGGGATCGCCGCCTCCCAGCCGTGCCGCCACGGTGATCTCCTTCCCGATCTTGGTGAATATCTTGCCGCGCTTGGCGTCGATCGCGGCTTTCTTATGTTTCGTCGTTGCCCACTTTGAATGCCCTGACATGAAACCTCCTGGAAATACAAATTACAAAATGCAATTTCCAAATAATATCCAAGCTCCAGTCTTTCAATATCCAAACGTTTGGAATTTCGTGCTTGGCAATTGGAGTTTATTTGTTATTTGGCGCTTGTTGCTTGGTGCTTGTTTCAGCGCTCCGCGTGCTGCAGCTCGTGCTCCATGTCCTCCTTGGGCCTGGTGAAGATCATCCTGCCCGCTGCGGTCTGGAGCACGCTCGTGACCGAAACCTCCACGTTCTTATTGATGAACTTCCTGCCGTTCTCTACCACGATCATGGTACCGTCGTCAAGATAGGCGACTCCCTGGCCGGCCTCCTTGCCTTCTTTCAGCACGAACACCCGCATGGTCTCGCCGGGCAGGGCCACTGGCTTCACCGCGTTCGACAGGTCGTTGATGTTCAGGACCGTCACTCCCTGGAGCTCCGCCACCTTGTTCAGGTTGAAATCGTTGGTGATGACCTTGGCCCCCATGCGCTTCGCGAGGGCGATGAGTTTGCTGTCCACCTCCCGGATCTTGGGGAAATCGTCGTCGGTGATCCGGACCTCCATATGACCCATCTTCTGGATCCGGTGGAGGATGTCGAGGCCGCGCCGGCCCCGGGCTCGTTTCAGCGAGTCCGAGGAGTCGGCGATGTGCTGCAGTTCCTGCAGGATGAACTGGGGGATGATGAGAATGCCGTCGAGAAACTCTGTTTCGCATATATCGGCGACTCTTCCGTCGATGATCACGCTGGTATCAAGGAGCTTGAGGTTCTCGTCGGACCCGCCCTTAAAGAGTTTCTTGATGTTCGCCGGGTTGAACCGCTCTCCTTCCCGGATGCCGATGGTCACTCCCATGTAGCCGAAGAACGCATTCATGAGCAGGACGATGAAGTTCACGATGCTCCGCTCCAGAGGCACCAGTTTCAGAGGAGCGGCAATGATATTGGCTGAAGTAAGACCGATGATAAATCCAAGGATGCCGCCGATGATGACCTTGAGTGCCACACGCCGGAAAAGGAGCTCCGTCAGGATGATGCTGACGGCGACGGCAAAACCGATGGCCATCCCCTCCGTCCTGCTGACCTGCTCGTCGAGCTGCATCGAGACATAGTAACCCAACAACGTCCCGATAAAAGCAAATATGATGCGGATAAGAATAAGTCCCATGTATGAATTCACCTCCTTTCGTAATTAAAGAATACATATTCCTGCAACATAAATTAATAATAGAGCAAGACAAGACTTTGACAGGATAACAGGATTGACCGACAAATGCGATGCAAGAATTCAACGCAGATGTTCGCTGAAACTCCTATGAATAAACCATGTTCGTTCTTTATCCGTTACAGCGCCAATCGTGTATGTATTCATGGCCTTTTCAGTAAGGAACCCTACTCAGGCCGGATCGTCAGGAACAGGTCTTCTCCCTTCCTGCGGATGAGCAGCAGAATCCTATCCTTGTTCTTCAGCTTCAGAACGGCCTTCTTGTAGTCCTCGATCGTCGCGACGTCCTTCTGGTTGATCTGCATGACCATGTCTCCCGGCCGGATGCCCGCCTCGAAGGCCTTGCTGCCCGGATCGATCTTGACAACGAGCACGCCGGCGTCACCTTCATTGATGCGGAAGCGTCTGGCGAGCTCGGGCGTAATTTCGCGCACCGTCACGCCGGAAAGGGCGTTGCTCTCCTCCTGGCTCTCGCCGGGCTCCTCTTCGGGCATGGCCTCTCCCAGCTTCTTGGGCAGTTCCGCGATCGTTACTTCGACCACAAGCTCTTTCTTCTGCCGGAAAAGCCGTACTTTGACCTTGGTCCCGATGGGGGTCTGGGACACCATGTTGCGGAGATGGCCCGTGTCCTCCACGTCCTTTCCGTTGTACTGGAGAAGAACGTCTCCCTGCCTGATCCCCGCCTTCTCGGCCGGGCTCTCTTTCATCACGCCGCTCACGATCGCGCCCTTCAGGTCCGTTACGCCGAACTCCTCGGCGAGGTCCGACGTGACCTCCTGAATGCTCACGCCGAGCCAGCCGCGGACAACCTTCTTGTACTTGATCAGACTTTCCATCACCTGTTTCGCCATACTGCTCGGGACGGCGAACCCGATGCCCTGGTATCCTCCCGTCCGCGAAACGATGGCGGTATTGATCCCGACGAGCTCGCCCTTCGCGTTGATCAGCGCGCCGCCAGAATTGCCGGGGTTGATGGCCGCATCGGTCTGGATGAAGTCCTCGTAGTCCGCAATGCCCACATTGGCGCGTCCCACGGCGCCGATGACCCCCATGGTCACGGTCTGATTCAGGCCGAAGGGGTTCCCGATGGCGAACACGATCTCGCCGGCGCGGAGCGTGGTGGAATCACCCCAGGGCAGCGCGGCCAGGCCCTTTGCCTCGATCTTGATGACAGCAAGGTCGGTCTTGGGATCGGCGCCGATGAGCTTGGCCTTGTAATCCCGCTTGTTCGACAGCAGGACCTTGATCTCCTGGGATTTCTCGATCACATGGTTGTTGGTGACGATGTAGCCGTCCTCGGACACGATCACGCCGGAGCCCAGGCTCTGCTCCTTGTGCTCTTTCGGGACGTTGGGACGGGGCACCTGGTCCCCGAAGAACCGGCGAAAGAAAGGGTCGTCGAAAAAATCGTTGGGCATCTGGTCGCTCTGCTTGATCACGCGCGTCGTGGAGATGTTCACCACCGACGGCGTTGCCACTCCCGCCACCTCGGAGAGGGCGTCGGAAAGCTGGGACAGGATCTCGACGGACCGTGACGACACCTGGTTCTTGGCCGCGAGCGGTGACATGAGGTCAAAGCGCGACGAGAGCGCAAGACCCACGAACACACCGACAATGAGTATGAATGCGGCGGAAATATAGAAGCGTTTCTTGTGCAGCATGGAAAAATCCCTCCCGATGTTTGCCTGATGTTTGCCCGGTGTCAGCCTAGTGTTAGCGTAGCGGGGTATTGTACCAAAAAGAACTGAATATTTTCAAGCCCTTTTTCTGATTGACACCTTGACGGGATGAAATATAATAGCGAATAACCATTCGGAGACCCAGGGAGCAGGATATGCCGAAGAAAAAAACGACCCCGAAACGACCACCATCCTCCGCCGAGACAAAGCTTCACCAGCTCGACAAGCAATACCTCTGGCATCCTTTCACCCAGATGCGGGACTGGCAGCAGGAACCGCAGGTCATCATCGAGCGCGGCAAGGGGAGCATCCTGGTCGACACCAGGGGAAAAAGGTATCTCGACGGCGTATCGTCGCTCTGGGTCACGGTGCATGGACACAGGAAAAAAGAGATCGACCAGGCGGTTGCGCGACAGCTCAGGAAGATCGCCCATTCCACGCTGCTCGGTCTTTCGAACGTCCCGGCGGTCCTGCTCGCCGAAAAGCTCGTCACGATAGCGCCGAAAGGGCTATCCAGGGTATTTTATTCCGATAGCGGTTCGACCGCCGTCGAGGTCGCTTTAAAGATGGCCTTTCAGTATTGGCAGCAAAAAGGCCCGCCCTATCAGCGCAAGACGGGGTTCCTTTCGCTCACCGAAGCGTATCACGGAGATACCCTGGGGGCCGTGAGCGTGGGAGGCATCGACCTTTTTCATTCGATCTATAAACCGCTCCTGTTCCAGACCCGGAAGATCGAGTCGCCCTTCTGCTACCGTTGCAAATTCGGACTGACCTATCCGATGTGCCAGATGACCTGCCTCATGCATGCCGAAAGGATCATTCAGAAGTTCGCCTCCGTCTCGGCCGCCCTGATCATCGAACCCATCGTTCAGGGGGCTGCCGGCATGCTCCTGCAGCCGCCCGGATTCCTGAAGCGCATCCGGGAGATGTGCACCCGGAACAACATCCTGATGATCGCCGATGAGGTCGCGACGGGCTTCGGCAGGACCGGTACGATGTTCGCCTGTGATCAGGAAAAAGTGTCCCCCGACCTCTTGGCCGTGGCAAAGGGCATCACCGGCGGCTACCTGCCTCTCGCCGCGACGCTCACGACCGAGGATATCTACCTTGGATTTATGGGAGAGCAGAAGGAGTTGAGAACGTTCTTCCACGGCCATACCTACACCGGCAACCCCCTCGCCTGCGCCGCGGCCATCGCGAACATCGACCTGTTCAGAAAAGAAAAAACGCTCCTGCGGCTCAAGCCTAAGATCACGTTCCTCGCAAAGCGGTTGGCCGAGATCAGAAAGCTCGGCCATGTGGGCGAGGTGCGGCAGAAGGGTTTCATGGTGGGTATCGAGCTGGTGAAAGACAGGCTTACCAGGGAACCCTACCCGCTTGAAGCGAAAGCGGGTTTCCGGGTTGTCCAGGAGTGCCGCAAGCGCGGCCTCATTATCCGGCCCCTGGGGAACGTCATCGTGCTCATGCCGCCGCTCTCGATGTCGCTGCAGGAGCTGGGGCGGATGCTCGATATCGTCCACGCAGTGATCAAAATGGTGACTGAAAAAGGATAGTTCTACTTCCCCCGCTCCGCCTCATCGAACTTTCTCTCGATCTCTTTGAGCCGCGCTTCCTCGTCCTGTGCCTGCTGGTCCATGATCTTGTCCATGGACTTGTAGGCTGCCGCGGCCTTCCTCCCCCGCGCCGCCGACTTCTCCTGGATGCTCGCCACCGGGTTCGTGACCGTATCGCCGACCTTCCCGAACAATCCCATCACGTCACGCGCGTGCGTGAATCCGAGGAACGCCACCAGGAGCACGACCAGCGCGGTCCGGACGCGGGAGAGGACCCGCGCCTGCTCCCTCAGCGCGTCAATATGCGTGGCCACGAACAGGAGGGCGATGAACAAACCGACGGCGACCCCGGACCGGACCAGCCGGCCGCTGAGCGACTCCTCGGCCCTGACAGGAGCGGCGGCCTGCTGCTCCTGCGCGGTGCGCGCTTGAGCAGCCAGGCGGGCCTTCTCCTGCTCGTCATAGGCGTCATAGTCATTGCCTCCGCTGACCACGACAGCCTGGCTGCGGTACTGCTCGGGAACTTTCTGCAGGTCATCGGCAAAGGTCGGCACATCCTTCTCGTTCACGTACTTGTAGATAACCGCCAGGCTCTCGCGGCCAATGGCGAACATTATGACGAACAGCAGGATGGTCAACGGAAAGCGAAACTTGGACATGGGAATATCCTCCGGGAGCGCGTCGTTGTACTTCATCGACACATTTTTTATCATAAAGTCCTGGGGAAAGTCAATCGTTCCGGAAGGGTATTTTCAGGGGAAGGCCTCAATCATCATCAAGGTCCTGCTTCACGAGATCCCGCTGTTTGATGCCCATGAAGAGACGACGTAAATCGAAAACTACTCTTTCGAGGAAGTCGATGTAAAGATGACAAAAGCGCCACCGAAACCGACGAACAGGCCTATATAGAAGAACAGGGCACCCAGGCCGTCGCTTTGTCCGCCGATCTTGATAAGGATGACCAGCGAGGCAATGCCGATGAGCAAGAGTCCAAATCCCAGGATGCCGGAGAAACAACCAATTGCCTTTCCCATGGCCCCCATTATAACATATTTCTCTTTAAAAACGACCCCGGCCGCCGCGGCAACGTCCGCAATTACCTGCCTGCCCCGGCATACAGAACCGCCGTCCGTCATGCCCCAAGGTCTACGTTCCTGTTCCTGCCGGTCCCGATTCGATCTCCATGACATCGCTTTCACTCAGCCGGAATTCCGCCGCCTTCATGACGCCGTCCGCCTGCGCCGCGGTCCGCGCCCCGACGATAGCGCCGGTGACGGCACGATTGCGAAGGGTCCACGCAATCGCGACCTCTCCTGCCGATCTGCCAAGGCGCTTGCCTACAGCGCGGAGCCGCTCGACAAGAGCGAGGTTCCGGGTAAGGTTCGGTTCATTGAATTCGGGACTGCGGCGGCGCCAATCGTCCGCGGGTAGCGATGCAGCGCGCTCGTGCGTCATGGCGCCGGTCAGGAGCCCCGAAGCCATCGGTGCGTAGACAATGACGCCGATCCCCTCACGCTTGCAGTAGGGAAGGACCTCCGCTTCAGCGCCGCGCCGCACCAGTGAATACGGCGGCTGGAGCGACGTGACCGGAGCTATCGCCTGCGCCCGCTTCATCTGTTCAACACTGAAGTTCGATACACCGATCCAGCGCACTTTGCCCTCGCGTTTGAGCGCCGCAAGCTCCGCCCATCCTTCCTCCAGCTCTGCGTCGTTCTCCGGCGGCCAGTGTACCTGGTAGAGGTCGATCGTCTCGACGCGAAGCCTGGATAAGCTGGCCTCGCACTCCTGCCGGACCGTTGCAGCCGAGAACTTCCTGGATAGTCGCCCCAGCCCGTCCCAGACCAATCCGCACTTCGTGAAAACATAGGGCTGTGTTCCCATCCGGTCCGCAAGCGCCCGGGCAACGACCTCTTCGGAATGTCCGAGGCCGTAAACCGCGGCCGTATCGATCCAGTTGACGCCCAGTTCGAGGGACCGATGAATTGCCGCGATGGAATCCTCGTCTTTCTGAGGCCCCCAGGCATACTCCCAGCCGGTGCCGCCGACGGCCCATGCACCGTAGCCCACGAGCGTGACGGCCAGATCTGAATTCCCGAGCATCTTTGTCTGCATGATGACCTCCTTGTTCTCAACTGAGCATAAAGATACTATAGCAGCCGAAAGACAATCCCCTTGAGAACACCCTTGCATTCACTATTCTTTTATCCCATAATGCCGCCATGAACAAGAAGCAGGTCATCAGCTGGTGTCTCTTCGACTTCGCGAACTCAAGCTATTCCGCCGTCATCGCGGCAGTCGTGTTCCAGGTCTACTACATCAACGTCATCGTGGGGAACGAAGGCGGCCGGGGCGACCTGTGGTGGGGCAGGGCCATCTCGTTCAGCATGCTGCTCGTCTCCCTCTCCTCGCCGTTCCTCGGCGGCATCGCCGATTATGCGGGTTCGCGCAAACGCCTTCTCGCCGTCTATACTTTCACCTGCGTGGCCGCAGTCGCCTGTTTCACCCTGCTCACGCCCGGCGCGGCGGTCCTTGGGTTCCTCCTGATCGCCCTGGCGAACATCGGCATGGAAGGAGGTCTCGTGTTCTACAATTCCTTTCTCCCCCGGATCGCCCCGGTCGAGTACCAGGGCCGCGTCTCGGGCTGGGGCTTCGGCGTTGGATACGCGGGATCCATCCTGTCGCTCCTGATCGCGCTTCCGCTCGCGCAAGCCGGACGGTTCGAACTCATCTGGTTCATGGTGGCGGGATTCTTCGCCCTTTTCTCGCTCCCCGCCTTCCTGGTCCTGCCGCGGGACGCGCGGACCGGGATGACGGCATCGCAGGCAGGCGTCATGGGCATCAGGAAGGCGTGGCAGACCCTGCGGGAGATCTGGTCCCGCAAGGAACCCCGGAAGTTCCTTCTCTCCTACCTTATCTATGAAGACGGCGTGAACACGGTCATCGTGTTCTCGAGCAGCCTGGCGGCGACGACCTTCGCCTTCAGCCAGGGAGAGCTCATCGGCCTCTTTGTGGTCGTGCAGATGATGGCGCTCGGTGGAGCCTTTCTCCTGTCGAAGCCCACCGACACATGGGGTCCCAAGAAGGTCGTGACCGTCTCGCTTCTGCTCTGGTCGCTCGTGGCCGTTTCGGCGTTCTTCGTCAAGAGCAAGGCCCAGTTCTGGGCCGTCGCCTGCACCGCCGGCCTCGGGCTCGGTTCCGTACAGGCAGGAACGCGCGCCTTCTTTACCCAGTTCATCCCCGAGGGCAAGGAGGCTGAGTATTTCGGGGTCTACTCCATGGTCGGAAAATCATCGGCGGTCATCGGCCCCCTTGTCTTCGGCCAGGTGTCCGCGGCCTTCGGAAGCCAGCGGCCGGCCATCCTCTCCATCGCCGCCTTCTTTATAATAGGGCTCATTCTGCTCAGGCGAGTCCAAGGAGGAGGACCGAATGTCGAACGTGAAACGTAAGATGTGAGACGGGAATCGATACATGTCGCGGCTCATGCGGAATTCCCCTTTTACGCCTCACGTCTTACGCCTCACGGATATACGGTTATACAGGTCTTTTCCCTTGACAAAACGAGGGCTTCCTTATATAATTCGTGACTCTTGGCCTCGGAGGTATTTAAATGGCCTTTAAGATCAACGATATACCTCCTGAAGGTTTGACGGTCCGGCTTGCGGACAAGCTCGACCTGTTCGAGGCAGGGACCGCCACCACACCGTTCAAGGCAACGGTTACGTTCAAGGCTGAAGGCGTGGGGAGATTCCATGTCAACGGAACCGTCGAAGCGACGACCGAACTGGAATGCAGCCGGTGCCTGAAACGATTCTCCTTTCCTGTCAAAGAAGCAGCCATGGACTTCGAGCTGGTCCCCGAAGCATCGCTGGGACAGGCGACTGAACACGAATTGGGAAGGGCCGAGCTGGACACGGAGTTCTACCGCGGCGGCGAGATCGAGCCCAAGGAGTTCATCCGGGAGCAACTGCTCCTCGGCATCCCCATGGTGCCGGTCCATAGCCAGGACTGCAAGGGGCTCTGCTCGGAATGCGGCGCCGACCGGAACGAAACAACCTGCGGCTGCCGGATCGAATCAACAGAGGGCGAAACAAGCCCTTTCGCCGTGCTCAAAAAGATCATTAAACCAGAAAAGGAGTAGCACCAAAATGCCTAATCCAAAACGCAGACATTCAAAGTCCCGCAGGGACAAGCGGCGTACGCACAAGCACCTCCAGGCGCCCAGTCTCACGCTCTGCCCGCAGTGCCAGGAGGTCAAGAAGCCGCACCATGCCTGCATGTCCTGCGGCACCTACAATAGCCGGGAAGTCGTGACCGTCCAGCAGATCTAACCACGCACATTCGAAGGAAGGCAAAGTACGGAACTCCACCCGACGCGGGTTTCCCCTTTGCCTTTTGTCTTGCCAGGAGCAATCGCGTTGATGAAGATCGCAGTAGATGCAATGGGTGGGGATTATGCGCCTCAGGCAACCGTGGCCGGGGCCGTGCATGCCGCAAAGGAATACGGCGTCGGCATCATTCTCGTCGGGATCGAGCAGTCGATCCAGTCCGAGCTCAAGAATCACCCCTCTGCCAGGTCCCTGCCTATCGAGGTCCGGAACGCCACCGAGGTCGTCGATATGCTCGACTCTCCCTCCACGGTCTACCGGCGGAAGAAGGACTCTTCGATCCGCGTCGCCAATGAACTGGTGAAGAGCGGCGATGCCGTTGCCGTGATCAGCGCCGGCCACACCGGCGCGGCCATGGCCACGTCCCTCCTCGTCCTGGGCAAGCTTGAAGGCGTGGAACGACCAGCCATCGCGACGTTCATGCCGACCGTCAAGGGAACGTGCATCGTGCTCGATGTAGGCGCCAATGTCGACTGCAAGCCGAACAACCTCCTCCAGTTCGCCATCATGGGCGAGGTCTATGCGAAATACCTTCTGAAGAACCCGAATCCCAAGGTGGGGCTCCTTTCCATCGGCGAGGAGGAGACCAAGGGAAACGAACTCACCAAGGAGGCTTTCAAGCTCCTGGCCGAAACGTCGCTCAACTTCATCGGGAACGTCGAGGGACGGGACGTGATGAGCGGAAAGGCCGACGTCGTCGTCTGTGACGGGTTCATCGGCAACGTCGTGCTCAAACTGACCGAGGCGGTCGCCGACACCATCGCGTTCATGATCCGGGAGAACATCGGCGACAACCTGGTCCGCAAGCTCGGCTATTTCATGATGCGGCCGGCCTTCCGCGCGCTCAAGCGCCGTATCGATTACGCGGAATACGGCGGCGCCCCCCTCATCGGCATCAACGGCATCAGCATCATCAGCCACGGCCGCTCCTCGGATCGCGCCATTCAGAATGCCGTCCGCGTGGCGGCGGAACTCGCCAGGAGCGAGGTCAACAAGCACCTCCACGAAGACATCGTAAAGAACATGGAGATAACGAAAACAAAATGATCCACGCACGCATCATCGGGACCGGGTCCTATGCGCCCAAGAAGGTGCTGACCAACCACGACCTGGAGAAAATGGTAGATACCAGCGACGATTGGATCATGGAACGCACCGGCATCCGTGAGCGCCGGATCTGCGAAAAGGGCCAGACCACATCCGACCTCGCCTATGAAGCGAGCGTCCGGGCGCTGAAGGCGGCCGGTGTGTCCGCGCAGGACATCGACCTGATCATCGTGGGTACGCTCACGCCGGACTCGGCCATGCCGAGCCTCGGATGCGTGCTGCAGGCGAAGCTCCACGCCAAAAAGGCCGCCGCCTTCGATATTTACGCGGCTTGCTCGGGGTTCCTCTATGGCCTTTCCATCGCCGACGGGTTCATCCGGAGCGGCATGCACCATACCATCCTCGTGGTCGGTGCTGAGGCGTTGTCCCGCTTCACGGACTATGAGGACCGCACCACCTGCGTGCTTTGGGGCGATGGAGCCGGCGCGGCGGTGGTCCAGCGCCATGCCGGCAAGCGCGGCATCCTCTCGACGCACCTCCACTCCGACGGTTCCTATGGCGACGTGCTGCACATCCCCGGAGGAGGGGCCTCCCACCCGCCGACCCACGATACCGTGGACAAGCGAATGCATTATATTAAAATGAAGGGCAACGAGACGTTCAAGATAGCCGTGCGGGCCCTCGAGGACGTAGTGCAGGAGGCCCTTGACCATAACAAAGTGAAGGCCGAAGAGATCGACCTTCTCGTACCGCACCAGGCGAACCTCCGCATCATTCAGGCCATGGCCAAACGGCTGAACATGCCGATGGAGAAGGTCGTGCTGACCATCCACAAGTACGGGAACACCTCCGCGGCATCGATCCCCATGGCGCTCGACGAGGCGGTGCGGGATGGACGGGTGAAGGAAAATAAGCTCATCCTGCTCGAGGCCTTTGGCGGCGGACTCACCTGGGCCTCGGCGCTGATACGATGGTAGAATGGAAAGCACCAAGAAACAAGCACCAAAACGCAAATAGATTCCAAATCACAAATTCCAGACCTCCCTGTTTGGAATTTTGACTTATTGAGATTCATTTGTTATTTGAAGTTTGAAATTTGATATTTGATTTTCCTGGAGGATTCATGGATTACCTGCTGACAGAAGAACAGATAATGATCCGCGACCTGGCGCGTCAGATCGCGGTGGAGAAGATCGTTCCCGTCCGCGCAGAACTGGATGAGCAGAACAAGTTCCCCCGGGACATCATGAAGGCCATTGCGCAGGCCGATCTCTACTCCCTGTTCATCCCCGAGGAATACGGCGGCCTCGGGAAGAAGAGCCTTGAGCTCTGCATCGTCGTAGAGGAACTGTCCAAAGCCTGTTTGGGCGTCGCGACGACCTATGCCTCGAGCGCCCTCGGTACCTATCCCATCCTGCTCTACGGGTCCGAGGAGCAGAAGAAGAAATTTCTCCCCGACGTGGCCTCAGGCAAGAGCCTCGTGGCCTTCGGCCTCACCGAGGCCAATGCGGGAAGCGACGCCAGCGGCATCCAGACCACCGCAAAGCTTGAGGGCAATGAATATGTGCTCAACGGCACGAAACAGTGGATCACCAACGGCGGCGAGGCGGAACTCTATACGGTCATCGCCATCACCGACAAGTCCAAGGGTCCCCGCGGGGCCTCGGCCTTCATCGTGGAAAAAGGCACCCCGGGGTTCACTTTCGGCAAAAAAGAGAACAAGATGGGCATCCGAGCCTCATCCACCACGGAGCTCATCTTCAACAACTGCCGGATCCCCAAGGAGAACCTCATCTCCAAGCAGGGTATGGGTTTCATCATCGCCATGAAGACCCTCGACAGTTCCCGCACGGGTGTGGGGGCCATGGGCGTGGGCGTGGCACAGGGCGCCATCGATGAGTCGATCTCCTTCGCCAAGAACCGCGTCCAGTTCGGGCAGCCAATCACCTCCTTTCAGGCCATCCAGCACATGTTCGCGGACATGCAGACCCAGACCGAGGCGGCGCGCGCCCTGGTCTATGCCGTCGCCCGCTTTATCGACAGCGGCGCAAAGGATTTTTCCCGCGCCTCCGCGATGGCAAAGCTTTTCGGCACCGATATCTCCATGAAGGTGACGACCGACGCGGTCCAGATCATGGGCGGCTCGGGCTATATGAAGGAATATCCCGCGGAAAAAATGATGCGCGACGCCAAGATCCTCCAGATCTTCGAGGGCGCCAACCAGATCCAGCGGAACGTCATCGCCCTGGACATGGTCCGGGAAGCGACGAGAAACAAGTAACCAAAGGGCAGCAAACAAATTAGCCACAAAGGCACCGAGGCTCGAAGAAAGACGTTGTGTCTGTGCGTCTTCGTGGCAAAAGGATTTGATGTATGAACATCATTGTCTTAGTGAAGCAGGTCCCGGACGCCTCTGAAGTCAAGATCAACCGGGAGACAAATACTCTCATCCGGGACGGCGTTCCCAGCATCATCAATCCTTATGACCGATACGCCATTGAAGAGGCGCTCCGGCTTCGCGAGAAGCACGGCGGCAAGGTGACCGCTATCACCATGGGGCCTCCCCAGGCCGTCGAAGCCCTGAAAGAATCAGTCTCCCTCGGCGTCGATGACGTCGTATTACTGTCGGACCGCGCCTTTGCCGGGGCTGATACCTGGGCGACCTCCTATGCGTTGTCCCAGGGGATCAGGAAGATCGGCGATTTTGACCTCGTGATCGCCGGCAAGCAGGCCATCGACGGGGACACGGCCCAGGTGGGGCCTGAGACAGCCGACATGCTCGGCATTCCTTTCGTGGCATATATAAGGAAGATCGAGCAGGTCGCGGATGGGAAGATGGTGGCGGAGCGGCTCATGGACGAAGGCTACGACGTGGTCGAAACCTCCCTCCCCGCCCTCATCACCGTCGTGAAAGAGATCAACGAACCCCGGGTCCCGTCCCTCAAGGGTAAAATGAAGGCCAAAAGCCTCAAGGTCGCGGCCTGGTTGGCCGCTGACATCGGCTCCGATGAGAACAAGATCGGCCTGCGGGGCTCACCCACCCAGGTCGTCCGTATCTTCCCGCCTTCACCCCGCGGCCAGCGAGAGGTCCTCTCGGGCACCGTTGAGGAACAGGTCGCAACCCTGGCGAAGAAGCTGAAGGAACAATCGTTGATCTGATATCGACATTCTTCGAATGTCGAGTTGGAAATTGAAGATTGGAAATTGAAAATTTCAAATCTGAATGCCGCCACTTTCCAATTTCCAATTTACACTTTCCATTTTGCAATTGATGTAAGGAGTGTTTCGTGAGCATTAAAGTCAATCCCGATACCTGCACCGGCTGCGAGACCTGCGTGCCGGTCTGTCCCTTCGGCGCCATCGAGATGCGCGAGGACAAGGCATTCATCACCGAGGCCTGCACGCTGTGCGGCGCTTGCGTCGAGGCATGCGAGTTCAAGGCCATCGAGAAGGACGCCGAACCGGCCGTCCCCGCGAAGGATCTCTCGGCCTACAAGGGTGTGTGGGTCTTTGCCGAACAGCACAAGGGTGAGATCTCGAGCGTTTCGCTGGAACTCCTGGGAGAAGGCCGCAAGCTCGCCGACAAAAAGGGCTCCAAGCTCTCGGCCGTGTTCATCGGTTCCGGCATCAAGAACAAGGCAAGGGACCTTATCGCCCACGGCGCGGACATCGTGTACGTCGCCGACGATCCGGCGCTCAAGGACTTTAACGACGATTCCTACGCGGCAGTCCTGACGATGCTCGCGACCCAGCACAAGCCCGAGATCATCCTGGCCGGCGCCACCGCCATCGGCCGGTCCTTCTTCCCCAAGGTCGCTTCGACATTGTACACCGGCCTCACCGCCGACTGCACGATGCTCGATATCGACACGGCCACGGGCCATCTGCATCAGACCCGTCCCGCCTTCGGCGGTAACATCATGGCAACGATCGTCACTCCGAACCACCGCCCCCAGATGGCCACGGTTCGGCACAAGGTGATGAAACCGGCGCAGCGCGACGATTCCCGCACAGGTGAGATCGTCGAGGTGAAGTTCACCCAGGCCGGTGCTGTTCGCACGAAGGTCCTCAAGACCATCGATGAGCTGACCGAGACCGTGAACATCTGCGAGGCCGACATCATCGTGGCGGGCGGCCGCGGGCTGGGCAGCCAGAAGAACTTCCTGCTGCTCGAAGAACTGGCAAAAGTGCTCGGCGGGGCCGTCGCCGCGACGCGGGGCGCCGTGGACGAGGGATGGATCCCCTATTCACACCAGGTCGGCCAGACCGGCAAGACCGTCTGCCCGAAGCTCTACATCGCCGCAGGCATCTCCGGCGCCATCCAGCACGTGGCGGGCATGCAATCGTCGGAAACCATCATTGCCATCAACAAGGACCCCGACGCGCCCATCTTCAACGTGGCCACCTATGGCATCGTCGGCGATGTGACCGAAGTCCTTACGGCCATGATCAAGAAGTTCCGGGAGATACGGGGATGATGATCCTTCGCTCGTCGGCAACGAGGCCCGTAACGGTAATCGTTCATGGGCTGCGTCAGAGGACGGACGACGTAACCGAGCGACGAAACGGGCTTCGTGACCGTAACCGTTAGACGTTGACGGACTTGATGAAGCATGCATCGCCGCCGCTCAATGTCATACGAACATCAGGAGTTTACCTTGAAAATTGCATTCATCTTTCCCGGCCAGGGTTCACAATACGTCGGCATGGCCAAAGAATTCATCGAAACGTTCCCTGAGTCCAAAGAGGTGTTCGACATCGCCGGCGCCGCTCTGGGATTCGACGTCGCGCAGCTCTGCATGCATGGGCCGTCGGAGACGCTGAACAAAACGGAGAACACCCAGCCGGCCATCCTCGCGGCAAGCATTGCGGTCCTCCGCGCCCTGGAACGCCGCGGTCTCTCCGCTGACGCTGCCGCCGGCCACAGCCTCGGGGAGTACACGGCGATCACTGCGGCAGGCGGATTCGAACTGAAGGACGCCCTATCGCTCGTACAGAAGCGCGGCAGGTACATGCAGGAGGCAATGCCCGAAGGTGCGGGACTCATGGCCGCAATTCTCGGCATGGACCGGGACGCCCTAGAAAAAACTTGCCTTGACGCGGCCAAAAATGGTATAGTTGCCCCTGCAAATTACAACTCGCCCGGCCAGATCGTCATTGCAGGCGAGAAAAAGGCCGTGGAAAATGCCATGGAACTGGCAAAGGCCGCGGGCGCGAAAAAAGTCGTGCCGCTCATGGTAAGTGTACCGTCCCATTGCTCCTTGATGAAACAGGCGGGTGAACGCCTTGCCCTGGAGTTGGACAAAATAACCATCAGCGATCTTCGCATCCCCATCGTGAACAACGCCGATGCGAAGTTCATCGGAACCGCAGCGGAGCTCAAACCGTCTCTCGTGAGACAGATCAGTTCCCCACTCTACTGGGAAGACTCGATCAACCGCCTGACGGCCGATGGCTTTGACACCTTTATCGAGATCGGGCCCGGCAAGGTCCTCTCAGGACTCGTGAAGCGCATTGCCAAGGACGCAAAGGTCCTGAACGTGGAAGACCAGAAGAGCATGGGCGAGACGCTGCAGGCCCTGGGATTGTAAACGGGAGAAGGTAGGAACGTAAGAAGGTAAGAAGTTGAGCGCGGGAGCAGTCTCTCCACCTACCTTCCTACCCTCTTACCTTCATACCTTCGGATAGATAGACCAAGAGAGTGGAGCAAAGTCACTCATGTCACTTAGTGGGAAAATAGCTTTAGTAACCGGCGCAGCGCAGGGCATCGGCAGGGACATCGCCTTGGGCCTTGCAAAGGACGGCGCCGATGTGGCCATCTGTGATGTGAACCTCGAGGCGGCCCAGAAGACCGCAGGCGACATTGAGGCGATGGGCAGAAAGTCCCTGGCCCTCAAGGCAAATGTCGCGTCGTCCGCCGACGTGACGGCCATGATCGACCAGGTCGTTGAGAAGTTCAGCAGGATCGACATCCTCGTGAACAACGCCGGCATTACCCGGGACGGCCTGATCCTCCGTATGAAAGACGAGGACTGGGACCTGGTGCTGTCCATCAACCTGAAGGGCGCGTTCCTGTGCACCAAGACCGCGCTCAAGTACATGACGAAACAGCGCTCAGGCACGATCATCAATATCGCGTCCATCGTGGGCGCCATGGGCAACGCCGGCCAGGCCAATTATGTCGCATCCAAGGCCGGGCTCATCGGCCTCACCAAGACCATCGCCCGGGAATACTCCAACCGGAATGTCACGGCAAATGCCGTTGCACCGGGATTCATCGACACCGCCATGACCCAGGCGCTTTCCGAGCAGGTACGGGCTGACCTGGCGAAGCAGATACCCCTGGGGAGACTCGGTTCGTCCGAGGACGTGGCGAACGCTGTCCGGTTCCTGGCATCGCCGGCCGCCGCCTACATCACCGGCCAGGTGATCCATGTGAACGGCGGCATGTACATGTAATTATACAATTCAAGATTCAATATTCAAAATTCACGAAAGAAACGATTTCTGCAAGCACACAATCGGAGGAGGTGGACTATGGCTGATGTAGAAGCAAAAGTGAAAAAGATCATATCCGAGCAGCTCGGGGTACCCGAGAGCGATGTGAAGCCCGAGGCTTCCTTCGTCAACGACCTTGGAGCGGATTCCCTGGACACGGTGGAATTGGTGATGGCCCTCGAGGAGGAATTCAGCGTCGAGATTCCCGATGAAGACGCCGAGAAGATCGCGACGGTCCAGAACGCCATCGATTACGTCAAGGCAAAGGCAAAATAACGGCGAAGCTTTTTTTCGCTGTTGGTTCAGCACGTTTCGAAAGCCAGAAAGCCGCTCCCCTGTCCGGTGAGGAGGGTTTTTTGGCTTTTCGGATTTTATAAGCAGGAGGTGCTTCATTGAATCGCAGAGTCGTGGTCACCGGCGTCGGTATGATCACCCCCGTCGGATTGGATACTGAAACAAGCTGGGAAGGTTTGACCGCCGGCAGGAGCGGCATCGGACCCATCACCCAGTTCGATGACAAGGAAATTCCCACCCAGATCGCGGGCGAGGTCAAAGGCTTCGACGCGGCCAGGTACATCGAGCCGAAAGAGATCAAGAAGATGGACCGGTTCATCCACCTGGCCATCGCCGCCAGCCAGCTGGCAATGGACAGCGCCCGGCTTCCGATCACGCCCGGGAACGCCGAGCGCGTCGGCG
The DNA here is from genome assembly GCA_964412455.1 of uncultured Nitrospiraceae bacterium. Taxonomy (GTDB): domain Bacteria; phylum Nitrospirota; class UBA9217; order UBA9217; family UBA9217; genus JAAXXJ01. The sequence goes on from CAYPOT010000002.1 coordinate 99,341, forward strand.
TCATTGCCGGAGCGGGCATCGGCGGCCTCCCTGCCATAGAGCGGGCCTACGAGGCCTACAGGGAAAAAGGGTACCGGAGGATCACGCCCTTTTTTATTCCCATGTCGATCATCAATGAGATGGCCGGCCACATCTCCATGCGTTTTGGCGCCAAGGGACCGAACGTCAGCGTGGTCACTGCATGCGCCACGGGTACGCACTCCATCGGCGACGCGTACAAGATCATCCAGCGCGGCGACGCCGATGCCATGTTCGCGGGCGGCGCGGAATCCTGCATCTGCCCGCTGGGTGTGGGCGGCTTCAACGCCATGAAGGCGCTCTCAACCCGGAACAGCGAGCCCGGGCGCGCGAGCCGCCCCTTTGACGCGGAACGCGACGGCTTCGTCATAGGCGAGGGCGCGGGAATCGTCGTCCTGGAGGAGCTGGAATCCGCGCGTACGCGCGGCGCGGCCATTCTGGCCGAGGTCATCGGCTACGGCCTTTCGGGGGACGCGTATCACATCACCTCCCCGGCGCCGAACGGCGAAGGCGCGGCCCGATGCATGAACATGGCCATCAAGAGCGCGGGCATCTCTCCCGCCGAGGTGGGCTACATCAACGCCCACGGCACGTCGACCAAGTATGGCGACGAGCTTGAGACCATGGCCATCAAGACCGTATTCGGCGACTATGCCCGCAAGGTCCCGGTCAGCTCCACGAAATCCATGATCGGACACCTCCTGGGCGCGGCCGGCGGCGTCGAGGCGGTCATCAGCATCCTCGCGCTGGTGCACGGCATCCTGCCGCCGACGATCAACCTCGAGAACCCGGACCCGGAATGCGACCTCGACTACATCCCCAACACGGCGCGGAAAACACCGGTAGAGATCGCCATGTCGAACTCCTTCGGGTTCGGCGGCACCAATGCCACCCTCATCTTCAAAAAATACCGGTCATAACATGCGGCCTGCCCCGGAGCTCCAGCAGTGTATCGGCTACACGTTCAGAAAGGCCGAACTGCTGGAGCGCGCGCTCACCCACAGGTCCTACGCGAACGAGAACCGCTTATCCGGGCACAATGAAAGGATGGAGTTCCTGGGGGACTCTGTCCTGAACCTCGTCGTGAGCGAGCAGTTGATGAACGCCCTTCCCGGCTCCTCCGAGGGGGATCTTTCCCGCATCCGCGCCGCCGTGGTAAGCGAGCCGTCCCTTGCTGCCGTGGCACGACAGATCGGCCTCGGCGAATACCTGCTTCTGGGAAGGGGCGAAGAGCAGACCGGCGGACGGGACAAGGACTCTCTCCTCGCGGACAGCCTCGAAGCCCTCGTCGCATCACTCTATCTTGACGGCGGCGTCGGGCACGCCGGAGAATTCATCACCCGGTTCTTCGATGACACGATCCGGAAGGCCCAGACCGCCGGCGGAACGTCTGATTATAAAACGGAGGTCCAGGAGCTCTGCCAGGAACGGCTCAAGACCCTTCCGGATTATGCGGTCGTATCCGAATCCGGGCCCGACCACCAGAAGCAGTTCGAGATCGAGCTTTCCGTCAGGAGCGAGGTCTACGGACACGGGACCGGCAGGAGCAAAAAAGAAGCCGAGCAGAAAGCGGCGAAGGAAGCACTGGGTAAACTGCGGCAGCAGACAGCAGACGGTAAACAGTAAACAGGGCTGATATTTTCTACCTGTCTTTCCCTTTATGCTGTCTACCGTTTACTGTTTACGGTTTCACTATCCATGATCATCCCCTTCTTCATCACCCACGCAGGCTGTCCGCACCAGTGCGTATTCTGCAACCAGAAGAACATCACCGGAACAAACGAACCGCCTGAGGCTTCATCCATCCACCCTTCGATCAGCCGATACCTCGAAGCGCGCCGGGATAGCGAAGCGGTCCAGGTCGCGTTCTACGGTGGGAGCTTCACCGCACTGCCCCTGGCGGCGCAAAAAGAGTATTTAGAAGCGGTCCGGCCCTTCATCGACTCCGGCCTGGTCGAGAGCATCCGCCTCTCAACCAGGCCGGACGGCATTTCCACGGAGGTCCTCGCGCTCCTGAAACGCTGCCATGTCACGACGGTAGAGCTTGGCGTCCAATCCATGGACGACGATGTGCTGGCTCGTTCGGGACGGGGGCACACATCCGCTGATACCCTTGCGGCCTTCAGCCTGCTCCGCGCGCAGAACTTCACCGTCGGTCTTCAGCTCATGCCCGGCCTTCCCGGCGATACACCGGAAACGTTCCAGGAAACAGTAACGCAGGTCGTCGCACTCAAGCCTGACTTCGTCCGGATATACCCTGCTCTCGTGATCAAGGAAACCCCCCTCGCCGAACTTTATCGCACCGGCAAATATGCTCCTCTGTCCCTCGATGACGCCGTACTGCTGTGCCATAAAGCCGTGGTCCGGTTCGAACAGGCAGGCATCGAGGTCATCCGTGTCGGACTCCAGCCGACCGCGGAACTGGAACGTCCCGGCACGGTCATCGCCGGACCCTGGCATCCGGCATTCCGGCAGCTTGTTGATTCCTCACGGTTCCTGGAAAAGATGTGCGCGCTCCTTTCCGCAGGCGAGCAGGCCCGCACAGTCACTTTTTTCGTGAATCCCGCTGATCTCTCTTCCGCCATCGGCCAGAAACGCCGGAACATCCATTCGATCAGGGACCGGTACGGCATGGACGCGAAGATCATGGCAAACCCCGCCGTTCCAAGAGGAGCGGTCGGGAAAAACCCCTCTTGCAACGTGAGGAAAGTTGAGCTATAGTACGGCCATGATACGCGCATTCATCATCTCGCTGTTCCTGAGCGCCTTGCTTGCAGTGACCTCCTCTGCCGGTGAGATCAAGGAGATCGAACTTACCGACGGCAGCGTCATCACGGGCGAGGTCCTGTCGCTCAACAGCGGCGTCTATACCATCAAAACAAGTTCCCTGGGCACGCTCAAGATCGATGATGCGAAGGTTCGGACCATCCGTTCGCAAAGCACATCATTATCCCGGCCTTCCGGCCAGAGCAGCGAAGCAGGGTCCCTCCAGGACAAGATGATGAGCGACCAGGAGGTAATGGGTATGATCCAGTCGCTCAAAGATGATCCAGAGTTCACGAAGATCCTCGAAGACCCGGAGATCATGAACGCCATGAGCTCGGGCGATACGGCCGCCCTCATGGCCAATCCCAAGTTTCTCCAGCTCCTGCACAATCCCACCGTACGCGACATTCAGCAGAAAATGACGAAATAAGCCTTCCCACCCGGCATCCCACTTCTTCCTGTCTCAGCGAAAACCTGTTGACATTCCGAGGGGTTACAGGTAGTATCGAACCGATTTTGGCAGGAAACATCGAGCCAGGACTATATGATTATTCGCATATGAATTCAATTAGTTAGGGGATAACTATGGCCATAACGTATAAGGACGCGGGGGTTGATATCGATGCCGGCGACCTCTTTGTCCAAAAGATCAAACCCTTCGTCAAGTCCACGTTGCGGCCTGAAGTCCTGACGGACATCGGCGGATTCGGCGGTCTCTTCGCCCTGAAGAAGTACAAGAACCCCGTTCTCGTTTCCGGCACCGACGGGGTGGGGACCAAGCTCAAGATCGCCTTCCTGATGAACCGGCACGACACGGTTGGCATCGATCTGGTGGCAATGTGCGTTAACGATATCGTCGTTCAGGGAGCGGAGCCCCTCTTTTTCCTGGACTACCTCGCCACCGGCAAACTGAAACCCGAGGACCACGCTGGGGTCGTCAAGGGCATCGCCGACGGGTGCAAACAGGCGGGCTGCGCGCTCATCGGCGGCGAGACCGCCGAGATGCCGTCGTTCTACGGAGAGGATGAATACGACCTTGCGGGTTTCGCGGTTGGCGTGGTGGAAAAAAAGCACATCATCAACGGGTCCCGGATAAAGACCGGCGACCAGCTCATCGGTCTTGCGTCCTCGGGGCTTCACAGCAACGGATACTCGCTCGTCCGGAAGGTCCTGCTCGAGAGGGCCGGCTACGGCGTGGACGACACCCTGACGGAACTGGGGAACGGCACCCTCGGCGAAGTGCTGCTCACGCCGACGAAGATCTATGCAAAGACGATCCTGGCGCTCATGAAGGACTTCGACATTCGCGGCATGGCGCACATCACCGGCGGCGGCATCACCGAAAACACCCCTCGCATGCTCCCCAAGGGCGCCCGGGCCCTCATCCGGAAAAAGACCTGGGACATCCCTCCGATCTTCAAGCTCCTTCAGAAAAAATCCGGCGTCGACGACACCGAGATGTACCGCGCGTTCAACATGGGCATCGGCATGGTCATCGTCGTACCGAAGAAACAGGTGGAAGCGGTCATCAAGAAAGCAGCCAAGCTTGGCGAGAAAGCCTTCCATATCGGCGAGATCGTGAAGGGCAGGCAGATCGTCAAGTACGTCGAAGATGAAGGTAGGAAGGTAGGAAGGTAGGAAAAAAATCCTCTCTTCTCGAAATCCAAACTTCTTACCTTCTTAACCTCTTACCTTCCTACCATCATGATCTACACAATACTATTCAGAGAGACCGTCAGCACCAGGGAGAGCGTATGAGAAAGCTAAAGGTGGGCGTACTCGTCTCCGGCCGCGGTTCCAACCTCCAGGCCATCATCGACAACATCGGGAACGGTTCGCTCTCCGCCGAGGTCGCCGTGGTCATCAGCGACCAGCCCGACGCTTATGCACTGGAGCGGGCGCGGAAGCAGCATATCCCCGGCGTCCCGGTGAGCGCCCGAGGTTTCAAGGGTAAACGGGACGAGTATGATGCACTGCTCGTCAAGGAACTGCAGAAGCATAACGTGGAACTCGTCATCCTGGCAGGTTTCATGCGCATCATCACCCCGACCCTGCTCACGGCATTCCCCAACCGGGTCATGAACATCCACCCCGCCCTGCTTCCGTCATTCCCCGGCCTCCACGTGCAGAAGGCCGCGTTGGAACACGGTGTCAAATTCTCGGGTTGTACCGTGCACTTCGTGGACGAGAGCATGGATACCGGCCCCATCATCATCCAGGCCGTCGTGCCCATCCTGGATAACGACACCGAAGACTCCCTTTCGGCGCGCATCTTGAAACAGGAGCATGTCATCTACTCCCGCGCCATCCAGCTCTATGCAGAGGGAAAGCTGAAGATAGAGGGAAGACGCGTACTCATGAGCGGAGGCAGGACCTCGGCTGAGGAAACGCTCCTGAACCCGTAAGCGGGCATCGTCGCGACAGGCCTTGCAACGATAAAAACCTTGCATGATATTCAGTGCAAGGCTTTTTTTCGTATTCATCATTGGGTTCATAGGAGGCGCGCTGCCGGCGTTTCGCGCGGCGAATATGAACATTGGAGAGGCGCTCAAAACGACGCGCCACAGGAGAAACGGAAGGTTGCCTGCAGCTTGACCTCGGTCCGGCGCGCGGGTCATCGGCCGGTAAAGGCGACGTTATCGCTTCTCATTGCCCTCCGGCGGTTCCACCGTCCCCCTTCGCGTCCAGCCGCATCAGTTCCACCTCGCGTGAGCCTGCGCTGATATCGTCTTTCGGGTAGACATGCACGTGGGCGCGGCCGCCCGGCGGCAGGTAGGGCCACTGTTCCTGGTCCGCGTCGCCGAGCCAGGTCAGGAGCTTGCCGAGCGACCGCAGGCCCTCGGGGTCGCCGGCGATGACGATCTTCCCTTCTTCGTCGGTGATCGAGATAGTGCCGGTAAGTTTCGGAAAACGCATGGATGCCCTCCTGTGAAAAAAAAGCCCTGCAGTCGTCCTGCAAGGCTTTGCTTTGATCTGCGAAAAGATATAGTGGGCGATATCACCCCTGCAGTGCGAAACGACAAAACCCATTGTGGCAAAGGTCTTGCCACTGTTTGAATTTATTTTAGCACAATTTTAGCATACCTGCCGCTCACTTCCGCCGCCGGGCCGCTTGATATAGCCATTTGCTCTTTGGTGTTGACACTTTGTACATACTCTTGTACAATTAGAAGTACAGGAGGATGCACCATGCTGAAAGAGATGAAAAATTATTCCATGAGCGAAGCGCGGAACGAATTGACCGCCATGCCTGAAAAGCTTGAGAAGCAGCACAGCGCAGCAGCAATCACACGGCGGGGCAAGCCTGTGCTTGCCGTCATGCCCTGGGACCTTTACGAGTCCATCATGGAAACGCTGGAGATACTCGGTGACGAGGAATTGACCGCAGCCTTGCACAAAGGGATTGAAGAGATTGCTGCTGGTAAGGGCGTGGCCTGGGAAAAAGCAAAGCGGGAACTGGCGGTATGACCTACAAGGTCATCATTGCACCAACGGCCTTGAAGATGCTCAAAGCCATTACCGACAGGCGTGTGCGTGATCTTATTATCAAACGGATCGACGATCTTACGGAAGAACCGGAGAAGCAGGGAAAACCGCTCGTTGCGGAACTATCCGGCTATCGGAGCCTGCGGGCTGCAGGGCAGCGTTATCGGATCATCTATCGCGTGGTCAACGACAAGATCACGGTTTATATCGTTGCGGTCGAGATCCGCAAGGAAGGAAGCAGCGTGGACATTTACAACCTGGCAAAAAAACTCATAAAACTGAGACTGACCAACCCTGTTGAATAGACGATCAACGTGCTTCGCACTTGTCTTCTAAACAAAAAGCCCTGCAGTCTTCCTGCAAGGCTTTACCTTTTTCTGCGATAAGACGATAAAACTGGTGGACGAGAAGGGGATCGAACCCTCGGCCTCCGCATTGCGAACGCGGCGCTCTCCCAGCTGAGCTACTCGCCCATACAGGCCAGACGAAAAAGACAGACAACAGACACTCAGACTGCAGACTTAAGCTGAATGACCGCACATAATCTAATCTATCAGCCTCGATAAATCAAGGGAAAAAACTGAAAGAAAGGAGACAGAAGCCAGGAGAACGGCAATAACCGGCATCCACTCCTGAATTCTGACTCCTGTCTCCTGACTCCTGTCACTCTAACGTATTGACAAATCTGCCCGTCTTCGCTATAGTGTGCAGGCTGAATTCATCGGCCATTTTCATGAAAAGGAGAACCATACCGTGCGTGAACGAGAGAGAGAATTACGCCGCAGGCGGAAACGGAAGGCAGAGACCCTGAGAACGCGCAACAAGGCGGCCAAAGCAGGGGCTGCGGCAAAGAAAGCGCAATAACCTGATGCTGTCGAGGCCTGTCACCATCCTGTCGGCGATCCTTCTGCTTATCGCCCTGACCGCCTCGCTGGGCTGCGCGCCCGCGCTCGTCCCGGAGCCGCAATGGGAGAAGGACGCGCGCGCGCGCGTCGACCACGCCGAAACCCTCTTTGCCAAAAAACAGTATGAGCAGGCGAGCAAGGCAGTCGAGGGATTCTTCACCACCTACCCCGAGAGCAGGCATACCGACCGGGCCCTCTCCCTCATGGGAGAGATCCAGCTCACCACCCGGAACTACAAGCAGGCGCTCAATTATTATACAAAGCTCATCGAGAAATATCCGTCATCTTCGCTCATCGGCGAGGCGAAATACAAGATCGGCTTGTGCTACTTCGAATTGAAGGAGTACGACCTCGCCATCGACAACCTGGTGGACCGGAGCAGGATCACCGAACCGGCAAAGCTCCGGCGCATCGCCGAGATGCTTTCCGCCGCCTACAGTGCGAAAAAGAACTATCCCGCGGCGATCAGGGAATTCACCTTCCTCGCCGACAATGCGCCGGAAAAGCAGCGGCCGGGATACCGGGACCGCGTCCGCGAGTTCGTGGAAAAGAACCTGAGCGAGGACGAACTGAGAACGCTCGCCGCGGGTGCCGCATACCCCGCTGACCTCGCCCTTTTGCGGCTCACCGGTTTGCTCATCGAACACCGCAGTTACCAGGACGCCGTCAAAGAAGCGAAAACCTTCCTGGAACGGTTCCCCGCCCATCCGGAAAAAACACGTGGTGAGTTGCTGTTGGCCGAGGCAACAGCCGGGCTCACGGCTCCGCGGTACTTGCTCGGCGTTCTGGTCCCGCAGACGGGACCGGCCTCTTTCTTCGGCGACCGTGTGCTCAAGGGGATCCAACTCGCGGTCCTGTCCTATAATACCCAAAACCCAGAAAACCGCGTGGAACTCATCGTGAAAGACACGGAAGGTTCTCCGGAGAAGGCCGTTGCAGGGCTGAACGAACTCGCGGCAAAAGGCGTCGTGGCTGTTATCGGGCCGCTTCTTTCCCGGGAGGTCGAGGCCCTGGCGCCTTCCCTGGAGAAGGTCCGGCTCCCCCTTCTCACGCCCACTGCCTCGAGCGCCGGGCTGACCGGCCTCAGTCCATGGATATTTCGAAACGCCCTGACCAACTCCGCGCAGGCGATCGCGGCCGCCCGGTATGGCCTCAGCAGGGCCCTCAAAAAGTTCGTGATCTTCGCTCCCGAAGATCCCTATGGCAGGGACCTCACCCGCGTCTTCACCCGGGAACTCGCGAGAAAATCGGAGATCCTCGCGACCATCACCTATCCCCCGGAGACGAACGATTTCGGCCCCTATATCCGGAGGCTCATGGAGATCGACTTCCGGTCCCAGAAGATACCCATCCCCGACGACGACCAGGAACGGAAAAAGCTGTTCCAGTCCTATGTTCCGACCTTCGACGCCCTGTATCTGCCCGGCTACGCTGAAAAAGTGGGGTTGCTGATCCCCCAGCTGGCGTTCTACAACATCACCGGCAAACAGATCATCGGTTCCAACAACTGGCACACGCCCGACCTTATCGAACGGGCAGGAAGGCACGCCGAAGGCGCCGTGATCGTGGACGGCTTTTACCCGGAGAATCCTGAGCCCGCGGTCAAGGCCGTGGTCGACGCGTACCGGTCCGCCTACCAGGAAGAACCCGACATCCTCTCCGCCCAGGCGTATGATGCCACCACCATGGTCCTCACGCTCCTGAAGGATAAAAAGGACACTCCAGACGCGATCAAGGACGGTCTTTTGAACCTCCGCGACTTCCCGGGCATCTCCGGCTCGACGTCGTTCGTGGGGAGCGGCGAGTCCCAGAAGAAGCTCTTCCTCATTATGATCGAGGACGGCGCGTTCACGCTCGTGCCGGAATAACGCCCGCTCCCGCCGCCTTTTCCCTTGACACATCGGCACCCTTTCCTTTAGTATCAATCTTCAAAATACTTTTTTACCGCATACTTTTTCACCGCGGAGATCGCAGAGACCGCTGAGATTTATTGAAACCACGGAAATTGAAGGCAACAACGCTAAAGCGTGGGATAACGTTTTCTAACCTTCTCAATATGACTCGTCCCGTTTCTTTCCCTCTGCGTACTCTGCGGTAAACTGAAATTTATGGAAGAACTCTCGACAATTCAGAAGATCGCCGTCATGGCCCTGCCGCTCGTGTTCGCCATCGTGTTCCACGAAGTGGCCCACGGCTGGGTCGCGAACAAGCTCGGCGACCCGACGGCCCGGGATTTGGGAAGGCTTACGCTGAATCCGATCCCGCACATCGACCTGATCGGCACCATCATCATGCCGCTGGTGCTGTACTTCGGCACGAATGGGCAGTTCGTGTTCGGCTACGCGAAGCCTGTGCCCATTGACCCGCGGTATTTCAAGGACCCGAAGAAAGGCATGGCGCTCTCTTCGCTCGCGGGTCCGGGGATCAACCTGCTCATGGCCCTCCTTTTCTCCCTGATCCTGCGGGTCATCTTCCCCGCCGTGAAAGAAAGCGGCCTCGGCGACATCTCCGGCCGGGCGCTTTTCCCGGTCGCGTTGATGCTCAGCTACGGTGTCCTGATCAATGTCGCCCTCGCGGTGCTGAATCTCATTCCGGTCCCGCCGCTGGACGGGAGCAGGATCGTCTACTGGCTGCTGCCGGATCGGCTGGGGGCGGCCTACTATCGCCTGGAACGCTTCGGCATGCTGATCCTCATGGCCCTCCTGATCTTTCGCGTCCTCGGGGCCATCATCTGGCCGGTCGTCATTTACGTGCTCTATTTTTTCCTGGGCCAGGAGATCCTCCAGTTCCTCGTTCAGTATCTGCTCAGTTGAGCGGGAACGGGGAATTTTAGTTAGTTACGAATCAAATTCTACTCAAAACGGCAGGAAAATTATTTGTAACGTCTTATGGTTACGAAGCCCGTATC
>CAYPOT010000003.1:0-271 GCA_964412455.1 uncultured Nitrospiraceae bacterium
GGACAGTAGCGGGTCAGACTTAAAACGTGAGTTGTTGGGGACGTCTTTAGTGATGTTGTGTCCCTGATGGACTTGTTTATTTACTGCGCCACCGAATATTTTTCGTTCGAAAATCGAATACCTTCCACCGAAAATCATATACATCGCTCCACCCGGCTCTCCCGGCCCCTAATGCCGCCAGCTTTTTAAAAACACAACCAGGACAGTAGCGGGTCAGGACAGTAGCGGGTCAGACTTAAAACGTGAGTTGTTGGGGACGTCTTTAGTGATG
>CAYPOT010000003.1:371-107444 GCA_964412455.1 uncultured Nitrospiraceae bacterium
TTGTGTCCTTGATGGACTTGTTTATTTACTGCGTCACCGAATATTTTTCGTTCGAAAATCGAATATCCTCCTTACGAAAATCATATACATCGCGCCACCCTGCTCTCCCGGCCCCCTAATGCCGCCAGCTTTTCAAAAACACAACCATACGGAACATATCACTTTTCTTTCCATTGAGCTCCAATTCGCGCGCTCCCCTTACTTTGGCACAGCATCTGCAAACTAACGATTTAAGTATATGGACATATCTGAGCAGATATGCGTAAGGCTTGATATAAATCTAAAGGAGGACATAACATGGGGGACGAAACAGTAGTACAGATGCGGGAGCTCAAGAAAGGCGTGGGAGCCGCGGGCAATATCGTCGAGCGCTATCTGATCCGCGTGCTCGGACCCATCGGGAGGAAGATAGCAGAAGCTTCCAAGGTCGGCAGGGTGATGGCGCTTCTCGGCGTCATCACGGTCATCGTCAGTCTCGCACTCATTTTCACTGACGCCACCTGGTTCAAAATGTCTAAAAGCAAGGGCAGGGAATTTGTGAACATAACCTATGAGCAGAAAGGTTACGGCTATGCTTTCCTTGCGGGCCTCGGCTTGTTCGGTGTCGGCGTGCTGCAGAAAAAGGGGAAGTGATCGCTCCCGCCCACGGTCTCGCCTGACACGATCGGGCAGAGGACCATCAATCGGAAAAACAAAGGCTGTCCGGTGGATCTCACCGGACAGCCTTTGTTTTTGAAGCGCGGAAGCGGAGACCTTCGTCAGGGACCCATAGGGTAACAAAACCAGGTCAGCGAAACAGAACAAAAAGCCGGTTGCCGGCAGCCTTTCCAGGCACTTCCTGCCCAAAACGGTCTTAGTGCCATATATATAGCCATATAATAATATTGCTTCTGCGGATGATCTGTGCTAAGGTTCAAACGATGAAAAAAGCTCACTTTGCATGGGATGATGAAAAAGACCAGGAAAATCAGAAAAAGCATAGCGTGTCTTTTTCGCTTGCTCAACATGCCTTTCTTGATCCACATCGCATCATCGTGGAGGATGAGGAGCATAGTAACGAGGAAAACCGATATTACTGCATAGGTCGAGTCGGCGAGGGAGTCATGACCGTTCGATTTACGTATCGTGGCAATGTTATCCGCATATATGGTGCCGGATTCTGGAGGAAAGGAAGGAAACTATATGAAGAGCAAAATTAAATACACAGATGAGCCGATGGGTAAATTAAGGGTTATACATGATCTTCTGCCACCGCCGGATCAATTGGTTCTTAAAGAGGACAATGTCAAGGTGACGCTCGCCCTGAAAAAATCAAGTATTGAATTCTTTAAGAAAGAGGCCAAGAAGCATCACACGTCTTATCAGAAAATGATCCGCCAGCTCGTTGATTGGTACACCTCCCATCACCAAAAGAGTGCCTAACTCTAGCAAACGATGTAAATATTACTGCGATGTCATTGTGAGCGTCAATGGGAACGCGGCAATCTCGTAGCAAAATAAGAGATTGCTTCGTCACTCCGTTCATCGCAATGACACACTAATAATTAGTGCGTTTGTATTAGTCGTTCGAGCGGGGCCGGTAGGAATAACAAAGGCTGTCCGGTGGATCTCACCGGGCAGCCTTATCTGTTTGGAGCGCAATCAGCGGAGACCGCCCTCAGACCAGCCGGTTCCTCGCCGCCATCTCCTTCTTCACCGTGGGGAACGCGTTGATGTTCGTATGAGGCAGGAACAGCGCGGACATATATTCATCCATGAAGCTGCGCGAGACGGACAGTTCGATGTAGGTCATCTTGCGGGCGATGTCCTCGGCCTCGTGCAGCATGCGGTCGCACAGCAGGCCGTAGTAAGCGCCCATGACGGAGGTGTTGCCCAGGAACTGAAACGTGTCCGCGGGCAGGTCGGGCAGCATGCCGATGGTGATGGCGCGCTCCACGTCGATGTACCGGCCGAACCCGCCGGCGATGAAGACCTTGTCCAGGTCGGCGAAGGTCATGTTCATCTTCCGGAGGAGCGTGCCGAATCCGGCATAGATGGCCGCCTTGGCGCGGATCAGGTTGTCCAGGTCCACCTCGGTGATCACGATCTCCTTGTTGATGGCGCTCTCGATGCGCCAGGCAATGACATACTCAAGCCCGGAATCTCCCCTGCGGACGCGCTTGGACCCGATCTCTTCCCGTATCTTCCCCTTCTGATCGATCACATTGTTCAAATACATCTCGGCGAGGATGTCGATCATGCCCGAACCGCAGATGCCGATGGGTTTCACGTCGCCGATGACCCGGTAGTGCGCCTCGAAGGTCTTCGGGTCGATCGCCACTTCCTCGATGGCGCCTTCCATGGCGCGCATGCCGAACTTGATGCCGCTTCCTTCGAAGGCCGGGCCCGCCGAGCAGGCCGCAGTCACGAGCCACTCCTTGTTCCCCAGCACGATCTCGCCGTTCGTGCCGATGTCGATGAAGAGCGAGACCTTTTCCTGCTTGTGCATCTGGGAGACGAGCACGCCCGAGGAGATGTCTCCGCCCACGTAGCTGGCGACGTTCGGCATGGAGTAGATGACGGCCTGCGGCGTAAGCTGAAGCCCGACGCTCTTGCCGCGGATCGGCGGGAAGAAGGTCGCCGCCGGGATGTAGGGTTCTTCCCGTATATACTGGGGGTCGATGCCGTAGAAGAGGTGCATCATGGTTGTATTGCCGGCAACGACGATGTAATCGATCATGCCCGGCGCGATCTGGTTCTTCTCGGCGAGATCTGTAAGCAGGGTGTTGACATTGCCGACCGCGAGTTCCTGGAGCTCCTTGAGGCCGTTCTTCTCCGTGGCATAGACGATGCGGGTGATCACGTCATCGCCGCACTTGCCCTGGCTGTTGAACGTTGACGCCGTGCCGATGATGTGGCCGTTCTTCATGTCCACGAGGTAGACGACCACGGTGGTGGTGCCGATGTCCACGGCCGCTCCATACCGCGTCTTCGTGGCGTTGCCGGGAAAGATATCGAGCACCTCGAGGAGATCGCCGTAGCTGAAGACCGATACCGTGACCTTCCATTGGCCTTCGCGGAGCACGCGCGACAGCTTGGAGAGCATCATATAGTTCATGTGCAGGTGACCGGCGCTGAACCCGGCGCTGTCGAGGGCGCGCCGGACCCGTTCGAAGTCGGCGATGTTGTCGTCGATGGTGGGGGGAGCGAGATCGAGATAGACCCGGAAGATGCGGGATTCCAGGCATCCGCCGGCCTGCTTCATGAGCTTCAGGATATCGTCGGGGTTGGCGCCGGTCGCGATCTTGTGCTTCGCCTGCATGCGCGACTCCTGCGGGATCTCGACGACGAGATCGCTCTGGACCCGGGAGTGGCAGGCGAGGACATACCCGCGGTCCGCCTCCTCGGCGGTCAGGTAGGAGCGCGACTGGCCGGGGGCGACCGTGCCCGATGTCACGATGAGCTTGCACTTGCCGCAGTTGCCCTTGCCGCCGCATGACGAGAGCACGTAGATACCCGCGGCCTTGGAGGCCTTGAACAGGTTTCCGTCGTGCTCCATCTCGATGGTGACGTTGTCGGGAAGAAAAGTAACCTTATGCTTCATGCGAAAAACTATAACAGGGTGCATCGGAAGGGTCAAGGGATTTCTGGGAAGTTGCAGAGTCGCCAGAGCCTGGAAGTGCGGCATAAGGTCTTTGCTGTACCCAAGCGACGGATAGTCTGGTGCGAAGACTGTGCGTATGCATGGAACGAGCCCAAAACCGCGGGACTGCTGAAAAGCTCAAGCAGACACGGCCGAGCCGGTCTTTTGCGGGCGAGGGGAAGTGCTGCGACTGGTATAAGGTGCCGATCGGCTGAACAGCCCTACATGCTTAGCACAGCAAGCCACCGGGCTACCCAAAAAAAACCAAGCATCTTGAACCTCCACGACAAGGCTCTTTTTTTCTGCACCCCGGTTCTGAGGTCCTCGCAATCATAACCTGTTGTCTTTTGTGTTTTACACAACAATACGGCCTTCCTTGTGCGCTTACGCTGCGCACGCGCAGGCATGACTGTGGTTTTCCAGACTATCTTCCGGTCATGCTTGTGCGAGGCCCTCTTTGCTCCCAACAGAAACTGCGTGGAGCTTCGATCCTCAGGGAAGTCGTTATTCTAATCGCTCGCTATGCGCTCGCTCCTGGATTCACTGGGATGCAGGGCGCTCTGGAAAAGCACATACCAAAGCAAAAGCTTTTGACGTATCCAAATGCCGGGCTCCCCAAAAAAACATTGTATCTTGAATTCAGAAGCGCGCGCATTCCCCGTAGCTTGACTTCTGCTGCTGCACCCGTTAGTATGTCGCGGGTAGAGGAGATCGCATGCGGAATGTTCTGCTCATAGTGAGTATCGCCGGGCTTCTCTTCGCCGGATGCGCCTCCGCGCCGACGAAGCGCGTGTCCGGTTACAGCCAGTCGGCCGGCGACAAGGCGGCGGACACGGCGCTCACCATGATCGGGCGGCCCTACAAGTACAAGGGCGAGATGCCCGCCGGGTTCGACTGCAGCGGCCTCGTGCGCTACAGCTACCTCACCGCCGGAATGGACGTCCCTCACAGTACGAGGACGCTCAGGAACAGCACCCGTTCCGTCGGCCTCAGGAACGCCCGGAAAGGCGACCTCATCTTCTTCGACCAGAGCGGCAAAAAGTATTCCCACGTCGGCATCTATGTCGGCGGCGACCAGTTCGTCCACGCCCCCAGCACCGGCGGCTTCGTCCGCCGGGACAGAATCACCGACCCCTACTGGAAAAAGCACTACCTCGACACCCGAAGATTTCTCTGACGGCCTTTCATTCCGCCTCACGCGCTCGACGATGTTCCGGCCATTCGTTGCATCCATCCCCTCGACCAAGCACCAAATATCAAACGACAAATAACAAATAAGCTCCAATTACCAATGATCAATTAGGACGATTGAAAATTGGATATTGGCTATTATTTGCGATTTGGAGTTTGTCTTTTGGGATTTGCCGGCGGAAAAGGCCGGCGGGGGCTACTTCTTCGTCTTTTTCGCGGACTTCTTTCCGGCGGCACGGGCCTCGCGTTCGCACTTCTCCCGGTAGGCTATCCCGCTCCAAAGGCCGTAGAGCAGGACCTTGAGGGAGATGACGACGGCGAAGCCCGCATGCAGGGCAAAGCCGTAGGCCTCGGCGCTCTCATTCGCGAGGTTCTCGATGAAGCGGTAGAGGACGATCATGTTGGTCATCGTGGTGAGGACGGTGAACACCGCGCCGGCGATCACGCCCTCCAGGATGGGCTGTGCCCTGGTGGTGGTGCCGATCCAGAGGCCGGTGCCGAGGCCGTTGACCAGGGCAATGAGGGCCAGGAGGTACAGACCCTGGCTTCCGGCCAGCCAGGGGTGGTCGCCGCGCAGGAACCTGCTGATGGTCTCGATCCCGAACTGCCCGTAGACCTCGGTGAAGGACATCCTGCCTGCCGATAGGTAGACCGAAGTAGCGATGATCTCGAGCCCGGTCTTGATCAGGAGGCTCACCCCCACGATGATGATGATCCGGTCCACCGTGATGTTCTGGAAGAGCGCTGCCGCGCCGAGCTTCATCTCATCCTTTGCCTGCGCAGGGGGGATGGTCCGGGTCTTGCCGGTTCGGGACTTTTCAAGGGCCTGGTAGACGAGGGCATAGAGGATCGGGATGAGCGGGAAGATACGGGTCGTATAGGTTTCGAGGTCGAGGGTCTTGCTCACGACAACGAGGCCGACCGCACCGCTGATGGCCACGAGGAAGCTGACGAAGAGTGTTCCCATAATTAGGAAAGAATTATACTACAGTTGCCGACCCGGATAGGTACAGGCGCAGAGATGTTACTTCTTGTGCTGCTTTCCGGCGTAGCCGGCGAGCTCCTGGTAGAACTCCTTGCCCAGGAAGGTCTCGATGGTCTTCTTGAGGCTTTTGTACATGGGCTCGCCCTGCGGGTCCTTCATGCAGGGGATGTGGTCCAGGTAGGGGGTGTCCTGGATGGACATCACCTTCCTGCCGTCCTCGGTGGTATAGAAGGAGAGGGGGTACTGGACGCAGTCGGCGAACTTGAACTCCTCCCAGACCAGGCCCTTGTCCATGGCGTAGGTATGGACCGCGCAGTACCGGAGCCCTTCCCTGGTCGAATACAGGAGGGAGCAGTCGTTATTGAACAGCAGAACGCAGCGGAAGTCCGCCCCGCCGAAGGTCCGCCGGATGGCCCGGGCCTCGTCCTCATGGATCGCGCAGCCCGTGGGGCACTGTTTCTCGCAGACGGCAAGGATGGACCCGTTCCTGGTGACGGCTTCCCGGTTCTCCGGGGAGAGGTAAGCCAGGACCTCCTCTGCATGGGCCTCGATCCGTTTCGCTTCTTCGGGCGGCACGATGCAGGAGCGGTAGCAGCACATGGACTTGCAGCCGTACTTTTCCACGTCGCAGGCGTAGGGACGGGTGAAGATCTCGGGGTTCACGAGCACCGAGCCGATCTCGACAAAGCCTTTTTCAAGGGACATGACCGCAAACCTCCAACAGCCACGAGTCTGATGCCGGGAGACAGGCGCCGGAACGAAAAACACCGTCAAGGCGCGCTGTCGCAGGCGATGCGAGACGCAATATAAGACACTCGTGAAAGGTTGTAAAGGAGTATTTTGCCCTTCCTGCGGTCGCTGCAGACGACGCTCATGCTCCGGAGGAGGGGACCTTCCTCCCAGGAGACGCCGAAGCGACCTCTCGTGACGGTCTCCGGGTCCGAGCGGCGTCGTGCAGGAGGAAAATCTTCTCCCAGGAGCCGGTCGTCCGACCTCCGGCGCCGCTCCGGGGCCGTTTCGGGGTCTCAGCGGAGCGAAAGTTCCCTCTCCCGCGACGTTCTCGCTGCCGTCGCGCCGCCGCGCGAAGCGCCCGCGAAAAAAAATGAGCCTCTGTGATGTTTTTTATTGACAGACCGTGATGATTTTGATAAATAACACTCAACTTTATCGATGAGTCGGCGCCGTCCGAAGTCGGGACGGATAGGCGTAAACGGTCACAGCCCTTCCGCGGGAGCGGGAGGCGGTGCTCGCTGATCCGGGAGGCAAGCCCGGGAGCTTCCGGCGGGCGGATTAGGAGGAAAACAGATTGCAAGCGTTGGGAACCCACCTGTTGCTGGAGATGCGTGATTGCAACTCCAAGACCCTGAGTAATCTAGAGTTTGTGACTGAAGCAATGAAAAATGCCGCGCTGGAGGCAAAGGCGACGATTGTAGAGGTCGCTTTCCACGAATTCAGTCCTTTTGGCATCAGCGGAATGGTTGTCATTGCCGAATCGCACCTTGCCATCCACACCTGGCCGGAATACGGCTACGCCGCAGTCGACGTTTTCACCTGCGGTGACGTGATCAAACCGCAGGTCGCCGCAAAATTCCTCATCGAAAAATTTGAGTGCAAGAACCCCTCCATCGTCGAGATGAAGCGGGGCGTACTGGGCCACGCGAAGCTGCCGCACAAGGTAACGCTCCAGGAGCCGGCGTACGCATGATCGAACCGAAGAGCTACAAATGGTTCATTGAGTACACGAGCCCCGAAGAGGGGCATCTCCACGGCATCCGCATGATCCACTATGCAAGCCAGACCAAGTATCAGCGGATGGAGATCATGGACAGCGGCAGTTACGGCCGGTGCCTCGTTCTGGACGGGAAGATGCAGTCTTCCATCACCGACGAGTTCATCTACCACGAGGCGCTGGTGCATCCCGCACTTCTCTGCCACCCCGACCCCAAGCGGGTGTTCATCGTGGGCGGCGGCGAGGGGGCCACGCTCCGCGAAGTGCTCCGCCACAAGAGCGTCGAGTACTGCATGATGGTCGACATCGACCAGGAAGTGGTTGAAAAATCCAAGGAAATGCTCCCCGAGTGGCACCAGGGGGCCTTCGACGACCCCCGCACCGACCTCCGGTTCATGGACGCGCGGAAGTACCTCGAAGAGACCACCGACACCTACGACGCCATCATCATCGACATCTCCGAGCCTGTCGAGGAAGGCCCCGCCTACCTCCTGTTCACCCGCGAGTTCTACGAGATCGTGAAGGAACGCCTTTCGCCGGACGGGGTCATCTCGCTCCAGGCGGGCACCACGGCGCTCCATCAGCTCCTGAACTTCACCGCCGTGAACAAGACGCTTGAAGCCGTGTTCCCCGTCGTGGCGCCCTACGGCGTGCCCATCCCGTCCTTTGCCCTGCCCTGGGGCTTCACCCTGGCGTCCAAGAACCGCGACCCCCGGAAGTTCACCCCCCAGGAAGTGGACGACATGATCAAAAAGCGGATCACGGGCGAGAACCGGTTCTATGACGGCATCACGAACCTGGGCCAGTTCAACCTGCCCAAGCATATCCGGAAGGCGCTGGCCGAGCAGAAGCAGATCATCGAGGATAATGCACCGCTCTTCACGTACCATTGATGTATTGAGGAGAGCATAATACTGTTAACCTCTTTTGCCACCGAGATCACAGAGAGCACAGAGAAAGGCTGGATATTGCAGCCGTATTACGTATATCTCGGTGTCCTCATTGACCTCTGTGGCAAAGTATTTAGTGCTCCTGGTAGTAAGTACTTGACGGCAATCACGGTCGTCATCGGCCTTGATCAGATGTCATCAGCCCTTATCCGCGTCCACTAAAGGTCTTATTGAATTAAACGGCCATGAGCCCCCCTCCCTCCCGAATCGACGAAGAACAGCTCCGCACCCCGCTGTTCGACGCCATGGTCACCCTCGCGGAAAGCCGCAAGGTCTCCTTTCACACTCCCGGACATAAGAGCGGCAAAGGCATTGCCACCCGGTTCCGCAAGTTCGTGGGGCCGCGCGTGTTCTCCATTGACCTGACCACCCTCGATGAGGTCGACTCGCTTCAGAACCCCACCGGCGTCATCAAGGAGGCCCAGGAGCTGGCCGCCAGGGCTGCAGGCGCCGACCGCTCCTACTTCCTCGTGAACGGCACCACCGTGGGAAACCACGCCATGGTGGCGGCAACGACCGGGCCCGGCGACAAGGTCCTGATCGCCCGGAACTGCCACCGCTCGGTTCTTACCGGACTGATCATGAGCGGGGCAACGCCCGTCTTCTTTCAGCCGGCCTTCGACCGCGACCTGAAGCTCACCCTGAACGTCACCTTCGAGACCGCCAAGGCGGCCGTCGATGCCAACCCCGGCGCCCGGGCGCTTCTGATCACCAGCCCGAACTACTACGGCCTCTGCACGGACATCGAGAAGATCATCCCTTACGCTCACGAGAAGGGCCTTATGGTGTTCGTGGACGAGGCGCACGGCCCGCACCTCAAGTTCAACCCCAAGCTGCCCAAATGCGCCCTCGAGGCCGGTGCGGACATGTGCGTCCAGTCCACCCACAAGATCGTGGGCGGCATGACCCAGGCGTCCATGCTCCACGCGAACGCCGGCAGGGTCAACATCGACGACGTGACGAACACCCTGAAGCTCCTCCAGACCACGAGCCCGTCGTACATCCTGATGGCGTCCCTGGACCTGGCGCGCATGCAGATGGCCACGGAAGGCAAGAAGCTCCTGAACCGCACCATCAAGCTGGCCGAGGACGCCCGGACCGAGATCAACAAGGTCCCGGGCATCGCCTGTTTCACCAAGGACCGCGCAAAACAGGCCGGCATGCATGACATGGACGTGACCAAGCTGACCATTACCGTATCGGACCTGGGGCTGTCAGGCTACCACGTCTCCCAGATGCTGAACATCCGCTTCGGCATCCAGGTGGAGATGGCGGACCCCTTCCACGTGCTCGTGATCGTGTCCATCGGCGACCGGCAGGACGACCTGAACCGGCTCGTGGCCGCGCTGCAGCAGATATCGGCCGAGACCGGGCTCCAGGGGGCGCTCCTGCCCCTCGACAAGGTCCATCCGCCGGCGCTGACCAACAAGTTCGTCATGACGCCCCGCGACGCCTTCTATGCCGACAGCGAACTGGTGAACGTTGTCGATTCCGTGGGCAGGGTCTCGACGGAGATCGTGACCGTCTACCCGCCCGGCATCCCGCTCCTTGTCCCCGGGGAAGAGATCTCCCAGGACGCTCTCAACTACCTCCAGAACATGGCCGGCCTCGGCGCCATCATCGACGGGCTGAACGAGAACAACTCGCTCGTGCGCGTGGCCAGGATCTAGCAAAAAAATATAGCAGGAATTCAACGCAGATTTTCGCTGAAAATTCCCATGAAAAGCCATGTAAAGTCTGTTGTCTTTACAGCGCCAATCATAATGTTCTTTCATAGATTTTTCAGCGTTGAGGATTTTGTAAATCCTGTAATGGTTCGAGATGCTCTAGTACACCGTAAACTTAGTTGTTAATGGTTCAACGACGTCATTCCGGCACGTTCTAAGCCGGAATCCAGGGATTTAAACCTCTGGACCCCGGCTAAAATCATGCCGGGGCGACGAGAAAAATAGGCGCGATACCATCAAGAATTAGATTTACAATGTACTAGTCTATATAACAGGCATGGACAACAAGGGCCATTCAAGACTTCAACGCAGATTTTCGCTGAAAGTCTTATGAAAGAACCATGTAAGCTCTTTGGTCTTTACAGCGCCGATCATAGTTATTTGCATATTTTTTCAGCGTTAATGCTATTTTAGTTCTGTTTGGCTGGTTCAGGAGCAACGTCGCTGTCGGAGGGGCACTATGGCGGAAGAGCGAAAAAAGAACCCTATCAAGAAGTCCAGACCTAGACCGGCCTTGATCCGTGAAGCCAAAGCCATGCTGTGCAAGGTCGAATTGACCGACGCGATCACCGATGCGATGGTGAATGACCGCGGCGAACTGGGATATGTGCTGAGTGTACTGAAGGAACGGCCCCGCATTTTTAATCCCTACCTCCTCAAAGGCATAGCCGTGTACAAGGAGCCGAAGGCCCTGGACAAAAAGACCGCTGAGCTGGTGGCGGTCAGCGCGGCAGCGGCGCTGCACTGCGAGCACTGCCTGGAGGCGCACATGGGAAGGGCGGTCGCCGAAGGCGCGACGCTCGACGAGATCATGGACACGCTGCTCGTTGCCGGTATGATCGCGGAGTCGTCCTCGTATTCGGTCTCGTTTCGCAAGTTCAAGCAGTTGGAAGGGAAGATGAAAAAAGGCGGAGCGGGCAAGGAGTAACCGTAAGTTCTGCTGAACCGGCAACTTGACAAAGTTCCGTGTCCGCTTTATATTCATCTCAGCAGACAGGAGACCGTGTCTGACCGAAATCAATTATACGGAGTACTCGGATGGTTACCATTAAAGAACTGGAAAAAGCCGTTACTGAGCTGCCTACCGATAAGCTCGCAGAATTTCGGGCCTGGTTTGAGTCGTTCGATGCTGCGCGGTGGGACAAACAGGTTGACGAGGACGTAAAGACGGGGAAGCTTGACCGGGTTGCAGAGAAGGCGCTCAAGGAGTACAGCAAAGGGAAAGCAAAACCGTTATGAGGCACTTTGCCGGCCCGACGTTCTGGGAATGTTACGAGAAACTCCCCGCTCAGCTCCAGAAACGGACTGACAAGAATTTCATTATCCTCAAGGAAAATCCGCAGCATCCTTCCCTCCACATCAAAAAGACAGGCAGGTACTGGTCCGTACGTGTCGGCATGAGATGCCGAGCGCTCGCCGTTGAAGTTGAAGACGGGCTGCTGTGGTTCTGGATAGGGACCCATGCCGAGTACAAAAAACTGCTGAAATAAACATGACATGCCATCTCATCAACATACCCTGGTAATACCACATCGCAATTCTTGACAATCCACGGATTGTATCTATAATCGTAACAACTCGCTTCCTGGTCCGTCATTTTTCTTCCCGGTAGACGTATTTTATTATAGGATCACAGCGTTAAGCGTTTTGGCCGGCGCGGTCTTTCGCGAGGCGGTCACTATCAATGCAAGTAAATGCCACCTCTTCATCAAGGGGAGGATCGACACAGGAGAATGCCATGTACAGATCATTGGTCACCGCGATATTTCCCATTTTTATTCTTTTCCCGGCAATCGTTCCTCTTGTCTCGCAAGCGCAGGTTTCCCAGCCTGCTGATGTGAACGTAAAAAATTTCCCTGAGACGCAACAGATCAAGGGCGACGTGCAGGTAAATAATTTCCCCGAACTGCAACAGATCAAGGGTTCTGTGTCGATCGAAGGAACGACAAAATATATTACAAAAGAAGGTTTGGTGGTTCCTACTTCGCAACGAGCGGAATTGTCTGAAATGCTTTATGCCGGGACCATCGAAACTGACGGATTCACGTCCCTATTGATCAGCCTGCAAGGCGAAATGAGAAGCGATGTTTATTCTTCAGGCACCATCGGAGTTCTTCTCATTCCTGACGAAAAGACTATCTTGCGCGCCCTTCGTGACGCAAAGCGCGTTCAATTTCCTATCGAATGCAAGGTACATACGAAGAGCGGAGATCCTGTCTATTTTGAATCCGAACAGGTTCAGCAGCGCATCGCCTTTTCCCGCTATAAAATGTACCTTTACAATACTGCGAACAGAGCAGTGGAAGCGAACATTTACCTCTATTTATCAAATTCACCGACGGTGAGTGGTCGAGGAGTGTCTGGCAATTAGTCGAGCCGTCCTCGCTACGCTCGGTGGCTCGCTTCACTATTAGTCAAAGGAGTACAGGACATGCACCACATCGCAAAGTGTTTACTTTTGGCCTCCTTGAGTTTGACATTCAGTTCCTGTGCAACAGCCCGCCTGCCAAATCAGGGCAATGTGAAGGCTCCTATTGAAATGCAGACATACAGGATCAATATAGCCGATGAGCGGTCCTGGAAGGACTGGGAGGCATCCACCACTGCGGAGAATGACACGCTCGTTCTTAAGAAATTAAGAAAATGGCCCCTTACGGGGGAAGTACAAGGCGCTACGATCATGACCGTTATCAGAAACACCATCGCTTCTCAGGGCTGGGGTCTTACTGAAACCGAGCATGCAGACAACGTTCGTGCTATCGAAGAGAAGATCATGAGGGAAAAAGGTTCGGTTGAGGATGGATACAAGCTGCAGGAGTTGGCCAACGGAGAACTCGTGCGGAATGGCAAAAAGCTCTATTTCATGACATGGACTGCCTCTCAGAGATTGGAGGGCCTCCCTGCCTACAGGCGTATGTCTTATGCGAAGAGCGCCATGTTCTTGTATTTCCCCGAAGGATATAAGGATACCCACGCATTTTACGTGTTCGTGATCAGTGATTCCATCCTGCCGCCATCCTTTATGAGCGTGAACATCGAACAGATCTATCCCCTCATTGACGATTTTGAGATGAAAGAGTAAATTGCATAATGTGATATGCTGGTACCCCGGCCGATGTAAAGCAACAGCCGACAACGGTGGCTTTCACGTTTATAATGTTGATCCATGATCGTCCAAAAAAAGGCAGGACGGAAGAATCCGTCCTGCCTTTATCGTTGTGCCGGGAACGTACTTATACGGGGACCGCTTCTGCCTCGGTACACTCCGCCTTGGTCCTGTTCCAGCAGGGTCCGAGGATCGTTTCGAGGTCCTCATCGGCCGTTGCCGCAATGGGCTTGATGTCGAAGTTCTTGACCAGCACGTCGAGTACGTTCGGCGTGATGAATGCCGGAAGCGTCGGCCCGAGCCGGATGTCCTTGATGCCCAGGGACAGCAGGGAGAGCAGGATGGCCACGGCCTTCTGCTCGTACCATGACAGAACGAGGGACAGCGGCAGGTCGTTCACCGGGAGGTTGAAGGCTTTGGAAAGCGCGAGCGCGATCTGGACCGCCGAGTAGGCGTCGTTGCACTGTCCGATATCGAGCAAGCGCGGGATGCCGCCGATGTCTCCCAGGTTCTTGTCAAAGAAGCGGAACTTGCCGCAGGCCAGGGTCATCACGATGGTGTCTTTGGGAGCTTTTTCCACGAACTCCGTATAGTAGTTCCTGCCGGGCTTTGCGCCGTCGCACCCGCCCACGAGGAAGAAGTGACGGATCTTTCCTTCCTTGACCGCGTCGATCACCTTGTCCGCCACGCCGAGCACGGCGTTGCGTGCGAATCCCGCGAAAACTTCCTTGCCCGGTGCATCTGCAAGGAATCCCGGAAGCGACAGGGCCTTCTCGATCACCTGGGCAAAATTGCCGTCCGAAATATGCTTCACGTCGGGCCAGCCCACGAGCCCGCAGGTAAAGAGATTATCCTTGTACGACGCCAGGGGTTTCTGGATGCAGTTCGTGGTCATCATAATGGCGCCGGGGAAGTGCGCGAATTCCTTGTGCTGGTTCTGCCAGGCCGTGCCGTAATGACCGTAGAAGTGCGGATATTTTTTGAGGCCCGGGTAGCCGTGGGCCGGCAGCATCTCGCCGTGGGTATAGACGTTGATCCCCTTTCCTTCGCTCTGCTTCAGGATCATATCAAGGTCTTTAAGATCATGGCCGGAAACCAGGATGGCCTTGCCTTTTTTCGCGCCGAGCGGCACCTTGGTCGGGACCGGATGGCCGAACGCGCCGGTGTTGCCGCCATCGAGTATTTCCATTGCCTTGAGGTTGACCTCGCCGCACTTGAGCACCAGCGCGACCCATTCATTCAGGCCCAGATCGGTCCCGGTCATGGCAGCCAACGCCTCGGCCATGAAGGCATAGATCGTGTCATCCGTATTCCCGAGGATCTGGGCATGGTCCGCATAAGCAGCCACGCCTTTGAGGCCGAACAGAAGAATGTCCTGGAGAGACTGGATATCGGGGTTGATCGCTGCATCGGGCACCCGTTCCCTTACCTCGCGGCCTTGTTTTGCCAAAGCTTCGACGGTCGCTGCCGGTCTGAAGGAAGCGCTGCCGTGGGTGAAGTCCGTTCTGCCACCGGCTGCCGTGACCTTCGCCGCGAGCTTCTCGCGGAGTTCAACGCTCTTCTGAATAAGTTTTTCGAACCGTTTGGGGTCGAAATCAACGTTCGTGAGCGTGGAAAAGAGCCCTTTGGTCAGGAAGAGGTTTACTTCCTGGTCATTGACGCCGTGCCCCCTGCCTTCAACTGCAACGAGCGAAAGCCCTTTCAGGGAATAGACCAGAAGGTCCTGAAGCGACGAGACCTCCGGGTCTTTGCCGCATACCCCGATCTTGGTGCATCCCTTGCCGTTTGCAGCCTGTTCACATTGATAACAAAACATGGTTCCCTCCTAGAGAATGTTGGTATTGATTCCTGATGGTGAGAGCCATACTACAGGAGGTTCTGCGCATCGCATATGACGCAGGTCATATTAGTTGCATTATTTTGAAACTATCAGGATGGGCGCGAAATCCTCCAAAGACAAGGGTGCTGTGGCTTCCTGAGGCTTCTGCGAGTATGAACTATCTGAAAATCGTTTGACACTCTTCGGCGTGTATGTTATCCATTACACATCATGATCATCCAAAAGACCTGCACCCCATCCTCGCTTTTCTCCGGCGACCGCTTCTCCGTCACCTACCGCATTTACGGAACTGAGAAGGACGCGCGCACCAAGGCCGAGGACATCTGCATCGAGCAGACCGTGGAGTTCCCGGCGGAGTGCGTGGGGGAGGGGACGATCCGCGACCATGTGTTCGGTCGGATCGAGTCCTTCGGGCGTTACGATAACGCGAGCTTTCGAACGGTCATCAGCTACGCGATCGAGATCGCGGCGGGCGAGCTGACGCAGCTAATGAACGTCATCTTCGGCAATACGAGCATCAAGCCCGGCATCCGCGTCGAACATATTGACCTGCCATCGTCCCTTCTGAACATCTTCAAAGGGCCGCGCTTCGGCAGGGAAGGCATGCGCAAACTTCTGAACATTCCCAGCCGCCCGCTCCTTTCCACAGCCATCAAGCCCATGGGCCACTCTTGCGAGGAACTTGCCGACCTGGCGTACCGCTTCGCTCTCGGCGGCATGGACATGATCAAGGACGACCACGGGTTGACCGACCAGTGTTGTTCTCCCTTCGAGGAGCGGGTAACGCGCTGCGCAGCGGCGGTCAATAAGGCGAGCAAAGAGACAGGCCAGCCTTCCTTATATATAGCGAACATAACCGCCCCGCATAAGCAGGTAGTAAAACGGGCGCATTTCGCGAAGGCGGCCGGCGCCGGAGGCATCATGGTCGCGCCGGGAATCATCGGATTCGATCTCATGCGTGAGCTAGCCGACGATGACAGCATCAGCCTGCCCATCCTTACGCATCCCGCCTTGCAGGGAAGCTTCGTGATCGGACAGGGCGGCATGTCCCACGGAGTCATCTTCGGCCAACTGGCCCGGCTGGCAGGCGCCGACGTCACGATCTTCCCTAACTTCGGCGGCAGGTTCTCCTTCAGCCGCGGGGAATGCGCCGACATCGTGCACGGCACGGCAGAACCCATGGGCCACGTCAAGACCATCTTCCCCGCTCCCGGCGGCGGCATGAGCCTGGACCGCGTGCCCGAGATGCTCGAGACCTACGGCAAGGACCTCATCTTCCTGATCGGCGGCGGGCTGTTCAAGCACGGGCCGGACTTGGTGGAAAACTGCAGGCATTTCAGGAAGATGGTGGAGTGGTGGAGAAGTTCGGGCAGTAGCAAGAGTATTTATTAATACACTGAAACCATTTCACCGCGAAGGCGCGAGGGTCGCGAAGGAAAGCTTTACCAGGTCATTGAAAAAACGTATCATGCAGCTTAATGCGTCTTCTCCGAAAAAAACGGGGGTCCAGTAATAAAAGGATATCCCGGATTCACGCATGCGCGGGAATGACAAAGATTAAGCGACAGCCGTTCTTCAACAAGCTGTTGATTTCTGAATTGAAGAAAAACTGCTGCTGTTCTTGACTTCCTCGCGCTCATCGCGGCTTCGCGGTAAATAGGTTTTGATTTTCCGGCTTTTTTAATAGCATATGCCATTCACCATCCTGATAACCGGTCTCGGCGCCCTCGGCACGGTCTTCGCGACCATGCTGAAAAAAGCGGGCCACACGGTCCACGCCCTCACGAAGGACAAGTATCTCTCCGTCCTCGCTGACCGGAGTACACGCGTCACCGGCATCTGGGGCGAGCACGAAACACAGCTCGACGGCATGCATGCTTCCATCGATACAATCAAGCATATCTCTTTCGATCTCATCATCCTCACCGTCAAGTCCTTTGACACGGCATCGGCCATCGAACAGGTCAAGCCGCTCGTGGGAAAGGACACGCTGGTCATGGTTGCCCAGAACGGCTACGGCAACTACGAGACCGTCGCCGGTATCGTCGGGAAGGAGCACACCCTCCTGGCCCGGGTCATCTTCGGCGTCAAGCTGCACGCACCCGGCAGGGCAGAGGTCACGGTCATCGCCGATGATGTCCGCATGGGACAGCCGGATAATGCGGTAGCCCCGGACCGGGTGAAGGCCATCGCAGAGGCGATCAACGCGGCAGGCATTCCAACCTCGTACGCCGCGAACGTCGCCGCCATCCTGTGGGACAAGATCCTGTACAACGCGGCGCTCAATCCCCTCGGCGCGGTGCTCGAATGCACCTATGGCCAGCTCGCGGAGAATCCCGGCACGCGGCAGGTGATGGACCGGATCATCGACGAGATCTTCCTGGTCGCGCAGGCCCACGGCATGCCGCTGAACTGGAAATCGCCCGGGGAGTACCGTGAGCATTTCTACACCAAGCTCGTCCCGCCCACGGCAAAGCACTTCCCTTCCATGTATTATGACGTCAAGGCGGGGAAACGGCTCGAGATCGACGCCCTGAACGGCGCCATCGTGAGGCTGGCTCACGAGAAGGGCATCCGCGTCCCGGTGAACGAGACCATCACGGCGCTCGTCAAGGCGAAAGAAAAGATCGCTTCCCGTCAGCCCGCATGATCTCGCGCGCAGAGAGACGCCGATGCGCCCGCAACTGGATTTAAGCACCCTGAAGATAATTGCATGGAGCTTCGATCCTCAAGGTAGTATTACATTCTAATCGCTCGCTAACTCCCGCAGGAAGCAGCGGGGAATACGCTTGCTCCTGGATTCAGAGTTTAGAATATTATTGACACCTGCCTTTCCTTTTGCTACTGTCATGCAGTGCCTGTCAGCAGTGAGAGCATCCCCGTTTACACCCATCAGGCCAGAATCCAAGGAGCGAAAGGAGATTCCATGAAGCTGCGTACGATCATCAGTGTTGCATTGGCCAGTCTCGTTCTTTTCACCGTAGTGCCGTTGGCCCAGGCAGAGGGGCTGAAGCCCTTTGTGCTCGGCGCGGAGCCGCAGCAGGCAGACGTGGCGCAGGCCGCGGACGCCGCACGGACCGCCCTGCAGGGCCAGGGTTTCGAAGTGGCAGGGAACTATGCGCCTTATCCGAACGCCATGGTGATCATTGTGACCAGCGAGGCCCTCAAGGCCAACGCCGCGAAAAGCGACTTCGGCGGGTACGGGGCAGTCATGCGCGTGGCCGTGACGAAGGTGAAGGACAAGATCCAGGTGTCCTATACTAATCCACCCTACTGGGCCGCCGCCTACCGGATGAAGGAGAACCTTGAGGACGTGAAGGCCAAGCTGGAGACCGCGCTGGGCAAACAGAAGGAATTCGGGTCCGAGGACGGGATGAAGGAAAAGAGCATTCGCAAGTACAATTACATGATGGGCATGGCCAAGTTCGACAGTCTCGGCGACCATGAGCTTGTCGAGTTCAAGACCTACCCGGAGGCCCTGAGCGCTGTCGAGGCCGGCCTTGCCGCGGGCAAGGCCGGGGTGACCAAGGTGTACCGCGTCGATGTCCCGGGCAAGGAAGAGGCCGTCTTCGGCGTTGCCATCACCAAGGGAAAGGGAGCGGACAAGTACGTCATGGACTACATCGACTTTGGCGGCGTCAAGTCAACGGCTCATCTTCCTTACGAGGTACTGGTGTCGGGGAACAACGTATATCACCTCTTCGCCAAGTTCCGCATCGCCATCAGCTTTCCGGACCTCAGCATGATGGGCAGCAACAGCTTCATGTCAATCATGAGCGCGCCGGGCGCCATCAAGGATTCGCTCACCGAGACCGTAACGCCGGTCAGCGAGAAGAAGTAATCTGCCGGGGTCATATTGAAGCTCTCTGCAGTTTGCTGCAGAGAGCTTCAATCCACAACGTAATAATGTAATAGGGTCTTCTAACTTGACCTTCGCCCCTGCTGCCGCACTTCAGGGGACGCCGTGTCCGGGGCGGATCGTTCCTGCTGCTCTCGACAGGTCGATTCAGGACACAACGGCCTCCTGATCATATCCGCGGGATCACCAGGTGATCCCCTGTGAGCTCAACCTCCCATTCAACCAGCCTGTGGACGCCCGGAGTTCCCGCTGAAAATCAGGCGCGCAGAGCGTCATGGCGGCAAAGATGCCCTGCGTGGCAATGGGGCCCAGTGCCGCTTCCGAGACGCAAAGAATATGGTTCCTACCCTTGTCGTCTCCTCCTCACCATGGCCACCGGCGGCGCCAGCCCGCTCTCTTGACAGCCGCATACCGTCCGCTAAACGATCCCTTCTGTGCTATGATTAAACTATAACCCGGTGCACCAGCTGTCGCTGCATCTGCTGTCACTCGAGGAGGTGTCCTGTGAAGATATTGCTTGCAACGGATGGTTCGGACTGTGCACTCGGCGCGGCCCGGTTCTTGTCGCGCTTCCCGCTGGCCGCGGAGGACGGGATCGTGGTGTTCCACGCCGTGGAGGAGACCGCGTTCTCGGTCCGGGAGCGGGACTTCGCCATCATGCGGTTGATCCAGCAGGAGATCGCCCCGCAGATCCTTGACCTGACCGCAGCAGCATTGAAGGGGACCGGGGCGGCAATCGCTGCCGACCAGGCGGAGGGACATCCCGCCGACCGGATCCTCGAAAAGGCCGACGCACTGGGAGCGGAGCTCATTGTTATGGGGTCCCGGGGGCTGAAGGGCAGGAAGGCAGCGACCGTGGGCAGCGTGACGCGCGCCGTGGCCATCGGCTCACGCCGGCCGGTGCTGGTGGTCAAGCCGCTGCAATGGGACGCAAAGCCGCCCTACACGGTGCTGCTGGCCACGGACGGATCGGCGCCCGCCGATGCCACGGCCTCGTTCCTGGCGTCCCTGCCCTTTCCGCCGGACAGCGCGGCCACGGCGCTCTACGTCTCGCCATCGGCCTATATGGACATCCCTGAACGGTTCGTGATGGAAGTGAACGACCGGATGAAGGATATCGTGGCGGCAATGAAAGAGAGCGAGTACGGCCACGCGGAGGAGGTACTGCAGCGTGCCGACAGGCTGCTTTCCGCGCGGTTCAGGACCACTACCGCGACGGCCGAGGGCGGGATCGTGGCAGAGGAGATCCTGGGCAGGGCCGCGTCGTGCAAGGCGGACATTGTCGCCGTGGGCGGCAGCGGCCATCGCGGCGTGCGCGGCATGCTCGGCAGCGTCTCGCGAAACATCCTGGCCCATTGTGAATGTTCAGTACTGATCGGGCAGGGTCCTGCCGGACCGTAATCTTCCCGAAGGCGTTTGGCAAAAACGCTCCCAGGAACATCCTAGTACATCGTAAACTTAGTTGTTAATGGTGCCGCACCGTCTTTCCGGCACGTTTAAAGCCGGAATCCAGAGAATTTTTCTTTTAAAATCATCCTGGACCCCGGCTAAAATCATGCCGGGGTGACGAAAGGAAAGGACGCATACAGTCAGGAATTAGTTTTACAGTGCACTAGGAGCAGATCTTTACCGTTTGTTGAATAAGGCATCTCTTACCACAGCCTGGAATACGCTGATATGCTGCCATGTCCCTGTCGCTTGTCAGCGAGTGGGGTCGGTCCGCTCTACTAGCCGACCCCCATCGGGCTTTTCCATCCCCCATTGACCTTCTCGAACATCGCCGTACGTTTTATCCTGAACAGCAATGCCTCGTCCCGGCTGATGGCGAAAAGCTTTTCAACGACGTCCTGGATGCGGGGCCTTGCCTTGTCCGAGTCCTGGAGGACGATCTCGAGCAGGCCGTCTTCCTTCGTGACGATCGATTCGATCCCCGGCCTGATGTCCTTCTGCTTTCCGTCTTTCTCCACGATCACCGACTGCATGGCCAGGAATGCACTGATCAGCGACCCGGTCTCATTCATCTGTTCGGCAGGCATACGCACTTCATACCTGTATCTGCTGATGCAGCCCGAGAGGGAGGCCGCCTTTTTCGGGATGATCCGCGATTCCAGGATCCTGACGCCGTCGGGCAGGGCATTGTTCAGGTCCTTCGTCGCCTGGAGAAGGTCGATGAAAGGATCGGTCTCCATGTCGAGGAACTCGGATTCGCTCTCCATGCCCACGGACAGGGCCGGGCCGAAGGCGATCTTCGGGTGGGGATTGAAGCCCTGGGAGAAGGCGAGGGGAACGCCGGCACGGCCGGCGGTCCGGTGGAACAGCGTCATGAGGTCAAGATGGGACAGGAACCGGATGCGGCCGGCGCGCGAGAACTTCATCCTGATGCGGGTCGTGATCTCCGGGGGCGCCTGGGCCTTCTTTGGCGCGGCTGCTTGTTCCGCGGGAGCTTTCCCGACGGAAGGCGCTGCAGGCCTTCCCATCTCGGGTTTACCGCCATCGGCGCACCCGATGCCGCAATGGGTGCATTCCTCCCTGCAGTTCCCGGTGGTCACCGATTCGACGGCTTGTTGATATTCTTTTTTCAGGAACGCGTCGGTCACGCCGGTCCGGATGTTGCTCCAGGGAAGCTCGTCGTCCAGACCATAGGTTTTTCCCGCGCAGGCCGGAAGATCGATCCCGCATGCCGCGAACGCATTGGTCCACTTTTTGAAATCAAAGGTCTCCGACCAGCCGTCGAAGCGGCAGCCGAGGTCCACGGCCTTTTCGATGACCCTGCCGAGCGAGGCATCGCCGCGTGCGAAGGCCGCTTCGAGCAGGCTCGTCTCGGGATCGTGGGTCTTGAGCATGATGCCCCGCTTTCTGAGGCCCTGGCCGAGATAGGCCTGTTTTCTCCTGATCTCGTCCATGGGCACCTGGCCCATCCACTGGAACGGGGTGTGGGGCTTCGGCACGAAGGTCGAGATGCTGATATTGAGCTGGATGCTGCGCTTCGAGGAGCGCTTGCCGCGGGCAAAGAGCTCGTTCGACAGCCTGATGATGCCGTCGAGGTCCTCGTCGGTCTCCGTGGGAAGTCCGATCATGAAGTAGAGCTTGATCGTGCTCCAGCCGTTCGCGAAAATCGTTTCGGAGGCTTCCAAGAGATCTCGATCGCTCACAGGCTTGTTGATGACCCTCCGGAGTCGTTCGGTCCCTGCCTCGGGCGCAAGGGTGAAGCCGGTTTTCCGTGTCCCGGCGATTGCCTCGATCATGGCGGGCGTGAGCGTGCCGACGCGGAGCGAGGGGAGCGAGACCGAGACGCGGCTGTCCCGATAGGTCTTCATGAGCTCGCCGACAAGCGGTTCGATGTCCGAGTAATCGCCGGTGCTGAGCGAGGCAAGGGAAAGCTCTTCGTACCCGGTGCAGGCAAGCGAGCCCCGCAGGAGTTCCTTGACCGTCTCCTGGCTCCGCTCGCGGTAGGGCCGGTAGATGATGCCGGCCTGGCAGAAGCGGCAGCCGCGGATGCAGCCGCGCGCCACCTCGACCGTAACGCGGTCGTGGACGGGCTTCATGAGCGGCAGGAGCGGCTTGTCGGGATAAGGCGCCGATTCGATGTCTTTCAGGAACCGCCGCCGGACGGTCGCTGTACCCCGGGCGGGCACAAAAAAGCCTTCGCGCTGTGCGATCGCCTCAAGGAACGCCTGCCTGCGCGGATGCTGCTGCTTCAGCTCGACGATCTCGTGCACCGATTCTTCCGCTTCGCCGATGAAGAAGACGTCAATGAAGTCCGCGAGCGGCCCGGGATTGACGGCGCAGGGTCCGCCGGCTACGATAACGGGATGGTCGTCGTTCCGGTCCGCCGAACGACGGGGGATGCCGCCGAGGTCCAGGGCGGTCAGGATATTGGAGTACGAAAGTTCGTATTGGAGCGTAACGCCGATGATGTCGAACTTCGCAAGGGGAAGGTTCGATTCGAGGCTGGTGAGCGGGCGCCCCGATGCCCGGAGCTTCGTCTCATAGTCCGTCCAGGGCGAAAAGACGCGCTCGCAGACGGTGTCCTCGCGCCTGTTCAGGATATGATAGAGGATGCGGAGGCCGAGGTGCGACATGCCGACCTCGTAGGTGTCGGGAAACAGAAGGCAGACCTTCGTCCGCACGGCCCCGTGTTCCTTGTGGACGGCATTGACCTCGGAATTGATGTACCGTGCCGGCTTGCTGACGAGCGGAAGAAAATCTTCGTACATGAGCGTCCTTGATCTGCCACAAAGACACGAAGACGCGAAGAAAGCAAAGACCTTCTTAGTGCCTTGGAGACCTAGTGGCGAAGAATTTTAATAGAACAGCATAAACCGCCGCGACTGGATGTTCAAGAGCAATCCGAGGGCGAGGAAGGTGGTTACGATGGAGGTGCCGCCATAGCTCACCAGGGGGAGCGGGACTCCCACGACGGGCAGGAGGCCCGTTGCCATGCCGACATTGATGAAGACGTAGAGCGAGAGCATCGAAATGATGCCGCCCGCCATGAGCGAGCCGAGCTTGTCCTTGGCGCTCTTTGCGGCGTCCACGCCGACCAGGAGCAGGACGAGATACAGGATGATGAGAAAGCTTGCGCCGATGAACCCGCGTTCCTCGGCGATGACGGCGAAGATAAAGTCCGTGTGGCGTTCAGGCAGGAACGCCATCTGGCCCTGGGTCCCTTTGCGGAAGCCCTTGCCGGTCGTCTGGCCCGAGCCCACGGCGATCTTGGCCTGCGTCGCGTGGTAGCCGCTCCCGAGGGGGTCCGAGGACGGATCGAGGAAAGCGGTGATCCGCTTCTGCTGGTAGGGTTTAAGGGACTTCCATATTTTGTGGCGCACGGGCGGAACGAAGAGGACCGCTGAAGCCACCAGCGCGCCGATAACGACGACGGTCATCACGGTCTTGAACCGGATCCCGGCAAGGATGACGATGAGCGACGAGGTAAAGAGCAGCATGAGGGCCGTGCCGAGGTCCGGCTGCTTCATGACGAGGACAAGCGGCACGAGGACCATGGCCCCAGGAACGAGCAGGTCCTTGAGCTCGTACCCGCCCCGCTTGGGGTCCTCGGCGAAATACCGCGCCAGGGCGAGCACAAGCGACAGCTTCGCGAGCTCCGAAGGCTGGAACGCGAAGGGCCCGA
This sequence comes from uncultured Nitrospiraceae bacterium, assembly GCA_964412455.1. Classification (GTDB taxonomy): domain Bacteria; phylum Nitrospirota; class UBA9217; order UBA9217; family UBA9217; genus JAAXXJ01. The sequence goes on from CAYPOT010000003.1 coordinate 24,512, forward strand.
TCGGGAGCCAGCGCTGGGCTCCCATCCCGGTCCTGCCCACGATGGCCACGAGGAGCAGGAAAAAGATCGAGAGGGCGTAGAGCACATAAGCGTAGCGGCCGATCGTATGATAGTCCGGAATGAGCGCCGCGAACATGACGATGATGCCCAGGCAGATCCAGATGATCTGCTTCTTGAACAGGGACGAGGGGCCAATCGCCGTGTAGGTGGCGCTGTACACGGCCGAAAGGCCCACCAGCGCGATGCCGATGATGAGGGCCACCATGCCCCAGGGCACGTTACCGAGCAGTCTTCGTTCCAGCATGTTTTAAATACTCCTCGATCACTTTTTTTGCCACCGGCGCCGCGGCCGCGCCGCCGTGCCCCCCGTGCTCCACGAACACGGCGATGGCGATCTTCGGATCGTTCGCCGGCGCGTAGGCCACGAACCAGGCGTGGTCCTGCGTCGATTCCGTGAGTTTCCCGCCCGCGACCTTCTGGGCGATGACCTGGGCCGTGCCGGTCTTGCCGGCCACGGGGGCGAGCGGCGTTGCCGCGCCATGCGCCGTGCCTCCCGCCTCGGTCGTGACGCCGAGCAGCGCGCTCCGCACAGCGGCGAGCGCTTCGAGATTAAAGAACTCTCTGCGTTTCTCCAGGGGCGCGAAGACCTTCTCGGCGCCGGTCACGCGGTTCCGGGTCCGCTTGAGCAGCATGGGCTGATAGAACACGCCGCCATTCGCCACGGCGCCGATCATCTGGGCCGCCTGGATGGGGCTCACCTGCAGGAAACCCTGGCCGATGGAATTGATGAAGTTGTCGGCGGGATACCAGGGCTCGCGGACCTTTTCCCGCTTCCACGCGGCGGTGGGGACGAGGCCCGGTTTCTCGTCCGGGAGAACAATGTCCGTCTTGCTCCCCAGGCCGAGCTTTCGGGCATACAGCGCGATATGGTCGAAGCCCATGCGGTTGCCCATGGTGTAGAAATACACGTCGCAGGATTCCACAAGGGCTTTGTGGAAGTCGACAATGCCGTGGCCGCCTCTCTTCCAGCACCGGAAAGACCTGCGGCCGGTGCGGAGGGAACCGGTGCAGGTGACCTTCTCCCGGGGATCGATCATGCCCGAATCGAGTCCCGCAAGGGAGGCGACGATCTTGAAGATGGAGCCCGGCGGATAGACGCTCTGGATCGCCCGGTTATACAGGGGATGCGACGGGTCGTTCGAGAGCCGTATCCAGTCCCGGGGCGAGATCCCCCGCGGGAAGAGGTTCGGGTCGTAGGTGGGGTGGCTCACGAGCGCCAGGACCTCGCCCGAGTTGGGGTCCATGGCCACCACGGCGCCGGCCCTCGCGCCGAGTCCCTCTTCGGCCGCGCGCTGGATATCAAGGTCCAGGGTGAGGTAAAGGTCGGTGCCCGGCTTGGGTTCCTCGATGCCCAGGTCCTTCACCTTCGTGCCCGCGGCGTTCACCTGTATCATGCGCCTGCCGGCCGTGCCTCTGAGGAACTTCTCGTAGACCTTCTCGATCCCTCCCTGTCCCACGAGGAGGCCGGTGTCCGCCTGCTCCTGTTTCTTCTGGGACCGGGTCATTTTGCCGATGTAGCCGAACTGGTGCGACGCCATGCCGCCGTAGGGATAGTATCGGCGGTGCTCCGGCTCCACGATGACGCCGGGCAGGTCGTCCTGCCGTGCCTCCACCATGGCCACCTCGTCCCAGGGCGCTTCCTCGACGATCTTCACCGGCTCGTACTTGCCGCGCACTGCCTCGGCGTCATCGAGCGCATTCTTGATGGCCTCGGGCTTCATTTTAACGATGGAGGCGAGCCTGGCGATCGAAGCTTCGAGGTCCGGGGCGTCCTCAGGCACGATGGAGATGTCGAAGGTGAGGGCATTTTCCACCAGGGGCCGGCCGTGCCGGTCATAGATGATCCCCCGGGCCGGCCGGATCTTGATGGGCCGGATGCGGTTGCTCTCGGCCAGTTCCTGGTAGTCGGCTCCCTTCACGACCTGAAGGTACCACAGCCGGAAGAAGAGGACCACGGCGAAAAGAACGATGAGCGCCGCGAGGAGGGGAAGCCGCTTCTGAATATCCGCCGGACTGTCCTGCTGCATTTAAAACTCCTTCTGCAGTTCGCGCCGCATCATCCACGCGAGGACATTCTTTCCGGTAATGAGCCGGAGGAGAACATAGCCGGTACAGGCGGTCGTTGCCGCCCGGAGGATCGCGCGGCCGAAGAAGAGGCCGAAGACCGGGACCGACCCGTAGGTGATCTCCAGAAAAAGCGCGGAAAAAAGCGAATCAGCGAGGCTGATGACGAAAAGAAAAACAATATTCGCCGGGCTCCGGATGTCCAGTACGCGCCTCCCGAGGAAGCCGGTGAAGAGACCCGTGAGCCCCCGGGTGAATCCCGAGAACCCGATAAGGCTCGCTGAGCCCAAATCTTGTATCAAGCCGATCGAGATCCCGGCCAGCGACCCCTCGATCGGACCGGTCAGAAGCCCGATACAGTAGAGGACAGCCAGCCCCAGGTCGGGTGTAGCGCCGCCCAGGGAGAGGGGGCCGAACAGGCTTGCCTGGAGCGGGATGAGCAGCAGGAAGACAATGAGATATACCCGCGGTCTCATTTCAGAAGCACCAGCGCTTCTTCGATCCGGGAGATCCGGACGACCGGATCGGCATAGACGGTCTGGAACGAACTGGCTTCGTGTTTGCGGACCTTGGTCACCACGGCCACCGGGAGGCCTTTGGGATAGATGCCGTCCAATCCTGACGTTACCAGAAGGTCTCCCTCCTGTACATCCACGTAATAGGAGACATACTTGAGAGCGCAGCGGTCAAGCTTGCCCTCCAGCAGACCTTCTTCCCGGTTTCGCTGCACCCGCACGGCAATGGTGTTCCCCGGATCGGTGAGAAGCTGCACCCGGGAGGTTCCCGGCAGGACGGTCTGGATCCGGCCCACGACACCGTCGGGCGTGATCACCGCGTGGTAGCGCCCGATGCCCGAGAAGGAACCTTTGTTCACCGTGATCGTGCTTGACGACGGGGAGAATTCCTTGCCGATGACCTGCACCATCACCGCGGGCGGCGGATTGAGCTTCATGAAGCCCAGGGAGGCCCGGAGACGCTCATTTTCCGACAAGAGCTCGTTGGTGATCTGGTTTTCGAGACGCAGGCGGTTAAGCTCGTTCTTGAGACGTACGTTTTCCCGCTCAGCGCGGACGAGGAACGCGTAGCCTCTGCCGATGGAGATCACGGTGTCATAGGTTCCGAAGATGATCCGCTCGACAAAGCCCGATATGGCCAGGACCGGCCGTTCGAGCACAGTGAACCGGCCTGCCTTGACCTGGATGGTGACCAGCCAGAAGAGGAAGAGGAACAGGACCAGAAGGGCAATATGCTTTTTGTTCTTTTCGAAGAAGCCGGGCATGGCGCCGCCGTTCTCATGTTACATCATGACTTTTCTGAGGACGTCGAGATCGTCCAGCACCTTGCCTGCCCCGAGGGCGACGCAGGTGAGGGGGTCCTCGGCGATGATGATGGGCAGTGAGGTCTCCTCGCGCAGGAACACGTCGAGGCCCTTGAGGAGCGCGCCTCCGCCGGCCAGCACGATCCCCTTGTCCACGATGTCCGCCGAGAGCTCGGGCGGCGTGTTCTCCAGGGCGAGTTTGATGCCGTTCAGGATCTGGCTCACCGTTTCGGCCAGGGCTTCGCGCACCTCGTCGTCGTCGAGGATGAGGGTCTTGGGGATGCCGGACACGAGATCGCGGCCCTTGATCTCCATGGTCTGGCGCGTGCTTTCCGTTTTGTAGGCCGAGCCGAGTTCCATCTTGATCGATTCCGCCATCATTTCACCGATGAGCAGATTGTACTTGCGCTTGATGTAGTTGATGATGGCCTCGTCCATCTTGTCGCCGCCGACGCGGATGGCCTTGCTGTATACGACGCCGTCCATGGAGATGACGGCGATGTCCGTCGTGCCGCCGCCGATGTCCACGATCATGTTGCCCGAAGGCTCGGAGATGGGCAGTCCCGTTCCGATGGCAGCGGCCACGGGCTCTTCGATCAGGTAGACCTCGCGGCCGCCCGAGGAAATGGCAGCGTCCTTCACGGCGCGCTGCTCCACCTGGGTTATCCCTGACGGGACGCCGATGACGATGCGGGGCCGCAGGAAGGACTTGCGGTTGTGCACCTTACGGATGAAGTACCGGAGCATCTCACCGGTCACGTCGAAGTCGGAGATGACGCCGTCCTTGATCGGGCGGATCGTCTGGATATCGCCGGGCGTGCGGCCGAGCATCCGTTTCGCCTCCACGCCTACGGCGAGCACCTTGCCGGTCTTTACGGAAATGGCGACGACCGACGGCTCATTGCAGACAATGCCCCTGCCCTTGACGTACACCAGGGTATTGGCCGTGCCGAGATCTATGGCCATGTCGTTGGAGAACCAACCCATGATGGTATTGATGAACATGACGGTGTGAAGCTCCTTTCAAAAAATGCCTGGATCGAGGGGACCGTTGAGTCGTATGCTTATGATGCAGTATCGTTCGTGTCTGCCGCCGCCGGGCCTTCCGGGGCCGATGCCTCAGGGACAGGGACCGGCAACGCAGCTTCCGCCTGCACCGTGTACGTCCGCGCGAGGAGGTCGCCGATACGCATGCCCCGCTCATCACCCATCGCCGTGAGGGCCTCAACCCCCAGCGCCAGGGGACCGAGTATCCAGCCGGCATAGGGGACCAGGAACAGCAGGTAGGCAACGGCAAGGGGGAGGTTCCGAATGATCGATTCACGGAACGAAGCGGTCTTCCCGGGATCATCGATGAGCGCGACGCGCAGTCCGATCACTTTCTTGCCGACGCTCTGCTGGGCGAACAGCCCGTCCCGGACGAGAAGATAACCGGTGACGGCGAGAAACCCCATGACATCGGGAAGCCGCGACATGCCGATGACGAGGAGAAGATCAATGAAGCCCGCAACCGCTCTGGTGGTCAGATCAGCCTTTCGCATGCGCCTCCTCAAGCCCGAGCATCATAGCAGAACAGCATGGTGAATTCAAGGCAAAAGTGGTTTTCACGGGTGCCGGAAGGCCCTTAGCGCGCCTTTCCCGGGGCGGGAGGTGCCTCGATCCGCTCGTTCACATAGGTTCGCAGGTCGTCCATGAACCGCGATAGCTCATCGGTCCGGGGGAGCGATGCGGTGAGCTGTTCGATGACGCGCCGCTCGAGGACCATGCGCAGACTGGGAATGAAGTTCAGGTCGTAGATCCAGGTGAGCTGAAGGAGCCGGAAGTCGTTCAGGGTCCGCAGACGGGTCAGCCGCACCATCTCGCGACGTTCGAGCGAAGACAGTACCTCCGGCGAGTATTCCCGGGTGTCGGGAAGCCCGAGTCCCGCGGCCGACGGCCAGTCCGCGGCGTCCCGGTCCGAGAGCTCGATGAACACGCGCCAGATGTCGAGCTTGTCGGCGTCGCGGACGAGCTTCGCGTGCAGGCTGACCTCATCGTCGAGACGGGGGGGCAGGAGAAAGACGTTGTGCAGGGCGACGACGCGTACGATCAGGGAACGCTCCCGGACCGGGAGATCGCGCAGCACGTTCAGCCCGAGGAGGGTCTTCGCGCCAAGGACCGCGTGGTTCACCGAACGGCTGTCCTCAAAGGTCCGGTAGCGGGCGTACTGGGGAAACCGGCCTACATCATGAAAGAGGGCGATGATCCCGGCAAGGGCGATGTCCCGCCCGACGAGCCCCAGCCCTTCGGCGATCCGCAGGGCGTTGTCGCGGACCCTGTGCGAGTGGTCTTCCTTCAGGCGGATGTTCCGCTGGTCCTGCTCCTCTTTCGTATAGTGGGACGCTGCAAAAAGGGAGAACCATGACCGGTATTGTGCGACACTCTCGTTGTCCATGGCGTTCCTGACTATGTACCATATTCGCGCGCTGGTCCGCAAGGAGAAAGAGCCAGCCGCACGCGAAAGGCCGCAGAACAGCATGGTTCCGGGCGGGGGACGGCAACGGGCACTATTTCGTTGACAATTTCCAGGCTCCGCGATAAATTCACTTCAGCGCATGCAAGCGCAAGCGTCGGACTGGTTCGGGGGACTGATGGTAAAATTGCCCAGGCGCTGGTACGAAAACAAAGTCGTGATCGCCGCGATTCTCATTGGTCTCGGCGTCTGGGTCCTGGACGCGGCCGTCGATTCCCTGATCTTCAAGGTGACCCCCCACGAGCTCTATTTCCGTCTTCTCATCGTCCTGGCCATGCTGATCTTTGCCGTCGTTACGGCAAGGATGCTGGTGCTGCGCAGATACACCGAGGACGAGCTCCGGAAGGCCCTGGCCGCGATCGAGGACGAGAAGGCGAAGTCCGATGCGATCATTGCCGCCATCCCTGACGGCATCAGCATTCAGGACCGTGATTACCTCGTGCTCTACCAGAACAAGGTCCACCGGGACCTGGTCGGCGACCAGCTGGGAAAGGTCTGCTACGAAAAATATGCACGCCGCGATTCCATCTGTCCGGGATGTCCCGTTGCGGCATCCTTCAGGGACGGGGGGAACCATGTCCTGCTGAAGAGCGTGCCCGATGGGAACGGCGGGACGCGTCATATCGAGATCAGGTCTTCCCCGCTCAGGAATGCCAGGGGTGAGATCACTGCCGGCATCGAGGCGGTGCGGGACATCACGGAACGCAAGAAGATAGAAGATGAACTGAAAAAACACCAGGAACAGCTTGAGGACCTGGTGGAGGAGCGGACGGCCGAGCTGAAGAGCATCAACAGCCGGCTGCAGCAGGAGATCGCCGGGCGGGAGCGCATGGAGGCCGAGCTGTCGCGCGTGCAAAAACTGGAGTCGCTGGGGCTGCTTGCCGGGGGCATTGCTCACGATTTCAACAACCTGCTGGGCGCTATCATGGGGAATGTTTCGCTTGCCATGCTTGACGTGGACCCGGAGAACAGCGCGTACCAGCAGCTGGCCAAGGCCGAGCGGGCCTCCTTCCGGGCGCAGGAACTGACCCGGCAGCTGCTTACCTTTTCCCGCGGCGGCGCGCCGGTGAAAAAGCGCATCACCCTGCCCGGTATCATTACCGAGGCGGCCGGTTTTTCCCTGAGGGGTTCACGGGTCCTGCATGAACTGTCGATCGCGGCCGATCTCTGGCCCGTGGAGGCCGACGAGGGGCAGATGATGCAGGTCTTCAACAACCTGCTGATCAACGCGGACCAGGCCATGCCCGCAGGCGGTATCATCCGTGTCGCGGCAGGGAATGTCACGCTCGGGCCGGGCGAAGTGTCCGCCCTCGCGGCCGGCCGGTATGTGGCGATAACGGTCAGCGACGAGGGAACCGGCATCCCCCGGGAGCACCTTGCCAGGATCTTCGATCCCTATTTCACGACCAAGCAGAAAGGGAGCGGCCTTGGTCTCGCCGCCACCCATTCCATCATCAGGAAGCATGATGGCCACATCACCGTGGAGTCGGAATTGGGCAAGGGGACGGTCTTTCATTTCTATCTGCCTGCGTCACAGTGCGAGGTGGCGCCGCCGCCCCGCCAGGAGAAGTTCGTGCGGGGGAGCGGGGCCGTTCTTATCATGGACGACGATGAGGACATGCGGAAGACCACCGGCGACATGCTCGCACGCATGGGCTATACGGTGGACTATGCCGACGAGGGAAACGCAGCCATTGCCAAGTACCAGAAGACAAGGGCGGCCGGAAGACCGTTTGCCGCGGTCATTATGGACCTCACGGTCCCCGGCGGCATGGGCGGCAAGGAGGCCATCGTGAAACTTCTCGCGATCGACCCGGCGGTCAGGGCCATTGTTTCCAGCGGCTACTCCGAGGACCCGGTGATGGCGGATTTTCGAGCCTACGGGTTCCGGGGCGTGGCGATCAAGCCTTACCGGATCCGGGAGCTTTCCGAGGTCGTGGCCGCCGTCATCGGGACCGGACAGGGATAGCGGCCATGCTCATCAGGCGCCTTCATGATTGCCCGTAACCCAAAGGGGTGACCCCATACGGTCCTGTTCATCCTGGACAAATAAAAGTTAGTCAGGATATCATGTCTGACCCCATACGGTTCCATACGGTTCCGCCAGACAATGCATCCACAATCCCGGTACGTCGGACCTCGTGTTCATCTGCATCGTTGACCCCGCATGGCGGAAAGAGGATGAAGAGGTGGTGTAAGCCTCTTGTTCCTCATGCATCCTGTCGTTCTCTGCGTTCCCCCTCGGCTATAACCGTTTCCTCATCTTTTTCTCTTCGTACATCAGGGCATCGGCCTGGGAGATCAGCTTGTCGAAGGAGGTCGGATGTCCCGGATCATACACCTGCAGCCCGATGCTGAGGGATATCTGCGGCCCGCCCGGCGCACGTTCATTGTGAACGCGGGTCGATTCCTGGAGGCGGTCCAGAATGACGGCCGTGTCGGGCGTATTGCTGTCCTCGGTGATCAGCACCGCGAACTCATCTCCTCCCAGCCGGGCGACGATGTCGGATTCGCGGAACACCTCCCGGAGGATTCTGGCCGTCTCGACGAGCAACAGGTCGCCTGCCGCATGGCCAAGGGCATCGTTGACCTTTTTGAGCCCGTCGAGGTCCCCGTAGATCAGGAGCAACCGCCGCTTGGTACGATTGGCGAGCTTGATCTGCTGCTGGGCGAGGGTAAAAAAGCCGCGACGGTTAAGGAGGCCGGTGAGATCGTCGGAAATGGAGATGGTCTCCAGCGTGTCCTGCAGGGCCTTTCGCTCATGGATATCAAGGCAGGAGCTGATGTACCCTGCGAGCCGGCCGTCGATCCCCGGGAAGGGATTCCCGGACTCGACCACCCATCGGAACCCGTCTGTTGCATGGCGCAGCCGATATTCCACCACGAAAGGTCGCTGCGCTTTGAACGAGCTCTGGTAGAGCGTGTATACCCGTTCCCCATCATCGGGATGGATGTTCTCCCTCCAGCCGTCGCCAAGCTCATGGTCCGTGCGCCGTCCGGTATAATCGAGCCATGCCCGGTTGAAATAATCGCACTTACCGTCCGTGTCCGCCAGCCGGATGGGATTGGGCAGCTCATCCATCAGTGTCCGGTAAAAATCACGCGACTTGATGATGGCATCCTCAGCACGTTTTCGTTCGGTAATGTCCTCATTCATGCGGATAATGTACTGCACGTTCTGGTCCGCGCCGCGCACCAGGGCGACGGAGAGCAGGACCCACATCGTGCTGCCATCCTTCCGGAGGTCCCGTTTCGCCAGGCGGTAGGAATCCCGCTTTCCCTGCAGGAGTTCCTGGAACAGGTCACCGTCCGTGGCACGGTCTTCCGTGTGTGAGTAACTGGAAAAGTGCCTGCCCAGAAGCTCATCCTTGCCGAAACCGAGCATCTGATCAAGGGAGCTGTTGTTCTCGATGATCCGACCTTCGACGTCCACAAAGGCGATCCCGACGGGGGCGCTCAGGAAGAGCGCTTTGAACCGCGCTTCAGACTTCCACAGATCATCCTCTATCTCCTTCCGCCGGGTGATGTCCCGGAACGTGCATTGGATGAGCTTTCGATCGTCCACCCGATGCACCGTGCAGACCAGCTCCACGCTGATCCGTTTCCCGCCACGCTGCACGAACGGCAGGTCATCGTAATAGATGTGGTCCCTGGTCTGGAGTTCCCTGAAGATCACCAAGCCGGCGTCTGTTGCTTTCAGCGGACCGATCTCCCAGAGTGGTTTCGTTACGATCGAATCGGGGTCATGCCCGGACATGAGGGAAAAAGCGAGATTCGCCTCGCTGATGCGGCCTGTTTCTCCGCTGACCAGCACGATGCCGTCCTTGGCGGTTTCGAAGAGATCCCGGAACGGTATCGCGTCGCTGCCGGGGAGTTCTTTTCGGGGGTCATTGTTCATGGCGGAGTCGTCCCATAATCGTGTCTGGCCGTTACTGTTCCTTGGGTGAAGTGTAGCAAAGCGACGCGACTAATGAAAGGGGAGAATGAAGATATTTCTTGACATGTATGCAGGGATATGGGAATATTACCCAGAAGTTCGGAAGTCTTTGTCGTTCACGAATTCGCGAATCCGCAAAGAGCCCATCTTTGCGGATTTTTTTGTGACACACGTTTCCGCCACTTCAATTCTCACGGAAGGAGGTTCCGCACACATGGCAAAAGGAACCGTAAAGTGGTTCAATGACTCCAAGGGATTTGGATTCATTGCCGCAGAGGACGGAGCAGACGTGTTTGTTCACTTTTCTGCTATTCAGGACGCGGGTTTCAAGTCCCTGGCCGAAGGTCAGGCAGTGACGTTCGACATTGAAGACAGCCCGAAGGGTCCCAAGGCAGCGAATGTCGTAAAGGCATAGTTCGCGTCATCCATGAACAAGGCAGGCTGCATCAGGGCAGCCTGCCTTTTCTTTTTTGAGCATCTCCCATACGAGCGGGTAACGTAAGGCCGCCTGCAAGCTATCCAGCATGTTTCACGGGATGCGGGGAGTTTTGGAAAGGCACAAGACCAAAGCCTCTACCTTACCCCTGCACCGGGTAGCTCTGACGCGAAAGACGCGCTCAAAGATGCCCCCGACAGTGATCGAAAAAGAAAAGAGCTGGCCTGCATGTGCGAAGTGAAAGTGCACTTGGATAGCTGAATAGTGTTATTGAAGCTCCCTGCGGCAAGCTGCCCTGCATGTTATGAAGTTGTTGAATAATAAAAAGAGAAATGCCCCCTCGACAGGAGCCGAGAGCATCTTTGGGCTGCAAACTGCGCTCGCGCCCGTCGGTAGGCCACGGTTCTACCCTTAATGCCGCTCATTTCACCCATCTCTCGCTGAGCCACAAACCGCATCGAAACAGAAAGAGTTAACGCCTGATTAGTTGCCGAGCATCATGGTTAAGAATGCTTCCTGATAGACAGTCGTTTTTTTGTCCTTTCTTGTCGCAATGCAGATATGCTCAAATCCAAGATAATGGCTCAATGAGACATACCCCAGCTTCTTCCTTTTCTTAAAGACAGGCAATCCCTTGACGATTGACGCGAACGTAACGCCAAGCCCCATTTCCACGTAGAGGGAACTCAGCTCGACGTTCGAGGATTCCATAATCACGAAATAGCCGAGGCCATGCCTGCGAAAAAGATCTTCCAGTTTGTTGCGATGGAGAGATTCTGTGCTTTTCGGCGGCAATATAAGCGGACATTGGGCAATCTTCTCAAGAGACACATGTTTTGCCCGCGCCAGGGGATGGCCCGCCTGGGTCAACAGGACAGGTTCAACCTTTTTCCATCGATGCTTGTTCAGGTCCCGCGGGATCATGCCCTCGACGGCTATGCCGAAATCCACGTCTCCGCTTTTAACTAATGCGATCACGTCCCTCTGGGGTCGATCGAGTAATGAGAGCTCGACCCAGGGAAAGTGCTTATTGTATTTTTTCACAATCTCCGGGAGAAGATGATAGAGAGTCGTAAAAGGAGCGGCGATTTTCAGCCGGCCTTTCTTCAGACCCTTGTGTTCTCCGATATCCCCGATCAGTTTGTCGTATTCCTGCAAAAGGGATTCGGAAAACCTGAAGAACCGTTCCCCCAAAGGGGTGAGGGCGATCTTTCGCTTTCCGATTCGTTCAAACAGCTGGCAATCGAGCTCCCGCTCGAGCGATTTGATCTGCTGAGTCAAGGCTGATTGTGTCCGGTACGTGGCCTCAGCTGCCCGGGTAAAGCTCCCGAGCTTCGCCACGTGATAGAAGCCGTTTATCTGCTGCCATTCCATACGCCCTCCCGTGAGTTTTCATATATTAGCATAACTAATGATAATTATCTAAACATTTAATTTGCCTAATATATGCTGACAGGCGATAATCGCATATCGGAAACATAGTTCGTCCAACGCGGTTTAGGGCCGAAGGAGGACGCAAATGGAAAATAATTTTTCGCATTTCATAACGGAACTGCCTCGCGCAGACATCTCCGTTCCTGGCTTGCATGCCTATCTTCTTCAATGTATCGATCATCAGGTTCTTTTCATGGCCTTCGAACATGATGTAGACATCCCGGAACATACTCACGACGCCCAATGGGGCGCTGTTTTGGATGGTGAGATCCATCTATCAATAAACGGTAAAAGCAGGGTCTACAAAAGAGGCGACACCTACTTTATTCCCAAGAACAGGCCACATCACGCCAAAATCAAGGCGGGCTATAAAGATGTGACGGTATTCAACCAGAAGGATAGATATAAACCGAAGGCAGTCAACGACGGCCGCGCAAGGATGTCGGACGTTGATTGAGGAGGAGAACCATGCCAAGCGATACTTTACAGCCCGGGCTGTCTTATGAATTCAAGTTTACGATCACCGAGAATAAGACAGTACCATATCTTTATCCCGAATCTCCAGAGTTTCAGGTCATGCCCAAGGTGTTGGCAACCGGGTTTATGGTGGGGCTCTTCGAGTGGGCGTGCATCATGGCAGTGAAACCTCATCTGGACTGGCCTGATGAGCAGACTGTCGGGACCGACGTGAGGTTGAGCCACATGGCGGCTACCCCTCCGGGGCTCACTGTAACCGTAAACGTGACGCTGGAGAAGGTCGAGGGGAGAAAACTGACGTTTTTTATTGTCGGCAATGATGGACTGGATAAAATTTCCGAAGGCACCCATGAGCGATTCATCATCGATGCAGCCAAATTCAACGCAAAAACAGCGGCTAAACGCAGGCCGAAGTCCGCTGAATGATACGATCATTTACGATATGGATTAAGCCTATAAGGAATCTTCGATCCTCAGGGTAGTAATAATTTATTCTAATCGCTCGCTAACCCGTCGCAAGGTACGGGGAATGCGCTCGCTCCTGGATTCACTGGTGCGCGCAGGCATGCCAGAGAGCTGTACATTACACGCCACTATACGGCCATCCTCAGCACTTGACGCTAACGCTGTGCTGTTCAGCTGTTCTGCTTTATTAATGTTTTGTAACGCATGCCTGTGCGCGCACCTGTTGAAGCTCCCTGCAAGCTGCAGGGAAGCTTCGATCCTCAAGGTAATAATAAATTATTCTAATCGCTCGCTAACCCCGTAGCAAGCTACAGGGAATGCGCTCGCTCCTGGATTCACGGGATGCAGGCGTTTTTGGAAAAGCGCAAGACTAAAGCCTTTCCCCTTCCCGCCGGTCTTTTCCGCTCCGAGGAGCCGCTAAAAAAACCGGGCAGGGAGTTTGTCTCCCTGCCCTTGTGCTATCCCCTGTGGCGCCTGCCGATAATGAGCAGAACGGTGATGCTCTGCTACTATATGTAAGCTTCCAACAGGATAGAAGATAATATAAATCCCGTATTTTGTCAAGAAAAAAACGGCCGTCAAGAGGGCGGTCCGATCGTATGGTTTTACGCCTTTTTTCCGCTTTTCTCCCCGGGGAGAGTATGCTATACTTTTGCCTATGAAAAATGAGATCCTTCCCCTCGACCAGATGCTGGGAGAGCAGGCCCGTCAGATCTCCCGAAAGACGTTCGTTAAATTTGAAGGCAAGAAGTACTCGTACCGGGAAATGGACCGCCTCGCCTCGGTGTTCGCGGCCTATCTCCTGGAGCGCGGCCTTCGGCGCGGCGACCGGATCGCCCTTCTGAGCTGCAACTGCCACGAGTACATCGCGGCCTATTTCGGCATCATCAGGGCCGGGGGATGCGTCCTGCCGGTCAACAACATGCTGACCCACGAAGAGGTGGACTTCATTCTTCAGGATGCCGGCGTGACCACCGTATTCTACGACGCCGAATGTTCGAACACGGTGCATAAGCTCCGGCAGCGGGACCGCGAGACCCGCCAGTATCACGCTCTCTCGGAGACCGTACGGAAGTTCTCCCCGTCCGGTCCGTTGCCGGAATTTCCCCGGTCGGATCCCGATGACGTGTCGACCATCCTGTACACCTCAGGCACCACGGGCAGACCCAAGGGCGCGCTCCTGACCCATCGGAACCTCATTTCCAACGCGCTCGGCTCCAACGAGGTCATCCATATTTCGCAGAAGGACCGGTTCGTGGTCTTCCTGCCGCTGTTCCATTCCTTTACCTTTACGGTGTGCGTCATACTTCCGCTTCTGAGGGGCGCCATGATTTCGCTGCTGCCCGGCGTGAGGCCTTTTCAGCGGGTCGTGAAGAGCCTTATCGTGGACCGGATCACGCTCTTTGTGGCCATCCCGACGGTCTACAAGATCCTTGCTGAAAAGAACATGCCCTTCTTCATAAAACTGCTGCTGAACCTCAGGCTGTGCGTCTCCGGTGCCGCGCCGCTGCCGGTCAAGGTCATCCGTGAGTTCGAGGCGGCCTTCAAAGTGCCGCTTCTGGAAGGGTATGGGCTCACCGAAGCCTCGCCCGTCGTATCCATCAATCCCCTGGAAAAGGGGAAGAGCAAACCCGGCACCGTTGGCAAGCCGATCCCCGGGATCGAGGTCAAGATCGTGGATGATGCAGGCGCACCGGTGCCCATGGGGACTCCCGGGGAACTGATCGTCAAGGGGCCCAATGTGATGAAAGGATATCTGAACCGCCCCGAGGACACGGCCAAAACCATCAAGGACGGGTGGCTTTTCACGGGCGATATCGCCGCGCTCGACGAGGACGGCTATATCAAGATCATCGACCGGAAGAAGGACCTGATCATCGTCGACGGCCTCAACGTGTATCCCTATGAAGTGGAGGAGGTCCTCTACCGGCATCCCGCGGTCAAGGACTGCTCCATGATCGGCGTGGCCCATGAGCATGAAGAGGGGAAGGAACTGGGCATCATGTACGTGGTGCTCCAGGAGGGGAAGTCCGCGAATCAGAAGGACCTCCGCGAATACCTCACCGAGCATGTGGCCCATTACAAGATCCCGAGGCGGTTCATCTTCACCGAAGAGTTGCCGAGGACAGCGACCGGAAAGATCATGAAGAAAGAGCTTCGCGTCTGGTATCGCGAGCGGGAAACGAAGAAGCAGTAGCCCAACCTCCCTCATCCCCTCGCCGCGTCGAATGATGCGGCGATTTTTTTTGCTCCTTCGTTGCATCCGCCGTGTCCGTCATGGTAGTATTCAGCAATTCATCAAATTGCTCCGGCCCTGGCGTTCAGGCTTGACCGGAGCAGAGGAGGCGACCATGGAAAAAAACTCTGTGCGGTTCTGGACAGGAGCGGTTCTGCTGTTCCTCATTACGGTAGCTCCCGCTATAGCAAGCGACGTGCGGTACACGACGGACATCAAGGCGGTATTCGACCGTCAGTGCGCGATGTGCCACGGGGAGGGATCGCCGGAGTACGGCGATTTCAAGAAAGACAAGGAAAAGTTCACGAAGCTGTTCAAAGGACCGAAGATGGACAGCTACGCCCATCTGGTCTTCTTCACCGGCTGGCCGGACACGGGCGCGCTGATGCGACGTCTCGATGACGGGAAGGGCGCGAAGGACGGCAAGGCGGGGAACATGTACCAGCATCTCGGCTCGGACGACGCGGAGCGGCAGAAGAACCTGCGAATATTCAAGGACTGGGTCGGGAACTGGACGCTCAAGCGGTTCCCGGACCTCACGAAAGAGGACCTTGCCGGGATCACGGTGAAGTATTGATCTGCAGCGATCGGCAGCACTCAAAGAGAAAAGCGGGAAGACCGTGTGCCTTTCCGCTTTTGTTGTTTCCCGTGCCGTTGCGACGCCAGGGACGCGGTTGCCGTCCTGTCCGTCAGGGAGAGAATCGTGCGTAGGAGGATCATCAGCGGGTGCCGGACGGCTGTTTTTTATTCTTTTTGGTGACCTTGGCGGATTTTCTGCTTTGTGCGGGTTTCTTCTTCTGATCGACGATCAGTGTCGTCGACGGGGTCGAGACAACAGGGGTGACGATCATCCGGCTCACTGGCACCGAGAAAGGCGTCACGACCGGAGGAGCGTCTGCGGTTGTCTGCGGCAGGGTGACGAGCGGCGTCTGCCGCTGTGACGTGCCCAGCAGACGGTTCGTCCATCGGCCTCCCCTGCTCTGGTCGTAATAGATCCCTCCTGCCGCGGCAAGTAACACGAGCACTGCGATCGCCGAGACCTTCGCTAACCGCTGGATCAGGGTGACCGGTCTTCCCGTGATGATCATAGTTTCCTGTTCCGGCGCGGCCTCGAACACCTTTCGCGAGACGAGGTATTCCGATATCCGCAGCAGGGAAGCGGCTTTCGTGGTCCTGCCGGCCAGGCGTTTGCCCAGTTTCTTCTCCAGGTCCATCATGGAGCCGTACCGCCGCGTCGGCTTCTTCTTCAGACATTTCTTGATGATCCGCTGCACACCGCAGGGAATGGCGCTGTTCACGCGGCGGGGCGAGGTGAACCCGTCCTTCATGATCTTGGCAGTGACTGCGCGGGTCTCCTCGTCGGTGAAGGGCTTGACGCCGGTGAACATCTCGTACAGCACGATGCCGAAGGAGAAGATGTCGGACCGGGCATCGAGCGGCTGACCGAGGATCTGCTCGGGCGACATGTAGGCCGGGGTGCCGATGAGGGTCCCGGGCATGGTCAGCGCGTCAAGGTGGCGGGTATGGGCGATGCCGAAGTCCATAAGCTTGACCTCGCCGTTCCGCTTGACCATGATGTTGCTCGGCTTGATGTCGCGGTGGATGAGCCCGCGCATGTGGGCGTAGTCCAGGGCGCTGCAGACCTGGATCGCGATCATGATGCCCACGTCCACGGGGAGGGGGCCGGTCTTTTCGATGATCCCGGCGAGGTCGGTGCCGTCCACGTATTCCATCACGATCGCGAAGTGCGGCCGTTTCCAGTAATCATAAATATGGACGATGTTCTCGTGCTGGAGCGACGCGGCGACGCGGCTCTCCCGCTCGAAGCGTTTTACGATCTGACCGTCGGAATGGTACGAGCGCTTCAGCTGCTTGATCGCCACCGGGCGGTCAAGGGACTTCTGGACGGCCTTGTACACGGTGGCCATGCCGCCCGCCCCGATCTCGTCCAGTACTTCGTATTCGTCCTTGAGCTGTTGTATCGCCATTATGATTACCTAACCCGGACAAGCCGGAACCAAAAGCCAAACCAAAAGGCGTCCCTCGCAAAGCCGCAAAGGCCGCAAAGAAAACTGAGAACCAGGAGGCTAACCTTAACCTCTGGTTTACATCTTCCAGGATCCGGCCTTTCTTTGCGAGCTTGGTGTCTTTGCGAGACATATATTGCTTGTGTCTTGTCAGACTTCCAGCACCTTCACCACCACCGCCGTTATGTTGTCCACGCCGCCTGCCTTGTTCGCGGCGTCAATGAGACTCCGGACCGCCTGCCTGGGCTCCGAGGATCCGAGCATCTTTGCCAGCTCCCGGTCGGAAACCATCTCCGTCAGTCCGTCGGAACACAGGAGGAACGCGTCGCCCGACTGCACCTGGTGTTCCATCAGGTCCGGAGCGGCCTCCCGGTCGATCCCGAGGGCCCGCGTGATCATGTGGCGGTTGGGGCTCGTCCGCGCCTGCGCGGGCGTGAGGAGACCGGCCCGCACTTGCTCCGCGACGACGGAATGGTCGTTCGTCAACTGCGCAAGCGTCCCGCCGCGCAAACGATAGGCGCGGCTGTCGCCGATGTGCGCGAGGAACGCCCGCTTCCGCGTCAGGAGGAGCGCCGTCAGCGTCGTTCCCATGCCGCCGCGGGCGGGATTCTTCACGGCCTCCTCGCGGATGTTGCGGTTCGCAAGCGTGACCGCGTGGCGGAACGCGGCAGGCTCGGGTACGTCATCTGAGCGGACCTCTGAAGGCGGCGTCCGGTCCTTATCACCGAGCAGGTCCGGCATCGCTTCGGCAAGCGTTTCGACGGCAATGCGGCTCGCGACCTCGCCCGCCTCGCTGCCGCCGACGCCGTCGGCCACAGCGTATAATCCCTGCGCGTCGTTGACGAGCCAGGCGTCCTCGTTGTTGGCCCGCTTCTTTCCGGGATCGGTCCCGCCGGAGGAGAGAATTTTCATTTATGCGATCTCATAGGTCCTGCCCCTGCCGGTGTCCTGGAGGATGAACTGCATGACCGTGTCTCCGACACGGAACTTGTCGCCATGGCGAAGTTTCCTCTGCCGGATGGACACCCCCCGCATATGCGTACCGTTGGTGCTGTCCAGGTCCTTGAGGATGAAGGCGCTCTCATGGAACACGATCACCGCGTGCTCCCGCGAGGCCATGGGATCCCTGAGCGTGATAGCGGCGTCCTTGCTCCTGCCGATGATGGCGTAGGTCCTCTCGATCGGATATTCCATGCCCTCGGCATAGCCTTCCAGGATCACCACGGAGGCCTGGTAGCGAGCCGGTATCCCTTTCGTGGTGCGTGTTGGCTGCCGTATCTGGGTCTTGTCGTCGCCAGCTGCAGGTCCCATATCGAGTTCCCTCCGTATACCGCGATCAGATGAAGCCTATGATAGGATACTGACGTGAAAAGGTCAAGGTCAAAGCATGTTTTTCCCTGCACAAGGACCGTTTCCCGAGAGGAATTTAAAAAGGGATTTTCCGGCGAATGAAAACTGTTGGTTCTTTCGTACAATGGGCGCATGAGCAGCGGTGTTCTCCAATAATTCCAGGAAGAACCTTTCTCCCCATCCCCGTTCCCTGAGCGACCACCTGCCATGATCAGGATTATCATTTCCGCCGTCTTGTGATACAATGACCTTATGAAAAAGGAAGAGAAGGGCAGGGACGGAGCGGTGAAAAAAACCGACAAGACCGAGGTGCTGACGCGACAGAACCTGATGCCGCTTATTCTAAAAAAAGCGCGGTTCAAGGTGACCGTGGGCAGGGACGAGGGCAGGGAGATGGTGCTCCAGAAGTCCCTGGTAACGATCGGCACGCTTCCGGGGTGCGACCTGGCGCTGACCGACCCCACCGTCTCCCGCCTCCACGCCGAGGTGGAGGAGCGCTCCGACGGCTACATGCTCCGCGACCACGACAGCACCAACGGAACGTTCCTCGATGGAGTGAAGGTGCGCGAGGCCTATCTCTCGCCCGGCTCCGTCATCCGCCTGGGACAGACCGAGATGACCTTCTCGCCGCTGGAAGAGCGCATCGATGTTCTTCAGAGCACCGCTGACCACTTCGGCGGCCTCATCGGCTCGGCGGCTCCCATGCAGGAGGTGTACGGCATTCTCGAGCGCATCGCGCCGACGGACGTTACGGTATTGCTGGAGGGTGAGACCGGGACCGGCAAGGAGCTTGCCGCCCGCGCCGTCCACAGCCACAGCCGCCGGGCACACAGTCCGTTCGTCGTCATCGACTGCGGCGCGGTCGCGTCGAACCTGATCGAGAGCGAGCTCTTCGGCCATGAGAAGGGCGCCTTTACCGACGCGGTCAAGGCCCGGCAGGGCGCGTTCGAGCTCGCCGATGGCGGCACCATCTTCCTCGATGAGATCGGCGAGCTGTCCCTCGATCTTCAGCCGAAGCTCCTGCGCGCACTGGACCAGCGCGAGACCAAGCGCGTGGGCGCCGACAAACCCGTCGCGGTCAACGTCCGGGTCATCTCCGCGACGAACAAGGAGTTGGACAAGGAAGTGAAAGCCGGCCGGTTCCGCGAGGACCTCTTTTACCGTCTCTCGGTGGTGCGCGTTTCCTTGCCGCCGCTCAGGAAGCGGAAAGAGGACATCGAGACCATCGCGGGCCATCTGCTCGCGGGCTTGTCCCCGGAGATCGGCAGAACGATCGCCGGCCTATCCCCCGAGGCGCTTGCCGCGCTTACGGCCTATTCCTGGCCCGGCAACGTGCGGGAGCTCAAGAACGTGCTCGGCCGGGCAGCCGCCTTGTGCGACGGCATACGGATCGAGGCAAAGGACCTCTTCCTGTCGCAGGGAAAGAAGACAGCCACCTTGGAAGGCTTGAGCGGCAAGACGCTCGAGGATATCGAGAAGGCCGCGATCCATGCAACGCTCAGGTCCGTGGACAACAATAAGACCGAGGCCGCGAAGGTCCTCGGCATCGCCTACTCGACGCTGTACGAGAAGATGAAGAAATACGGGATGCGGGAGTAGGAGAAGGGGAAGGGGTGACGATCATTCTTTCTCTTGACAAAGCACCACTATTCATTATAATGAAAACATGTTCGATAAAGTGATAACGTCTTCGAAAAAAGGAAACAGTCTGGACGGCCTGATCGTCAAGACAACCCACCAGAAAGTCCTCGCACTGTTCCTGGCGTACCCGACACGCCACTTCTACGGATCTGAAATCTCCCGGAAGGTCCGGATCAGCATCGGTCAGACGAGCAAGATCCTGGGCGACCTGCTGCGCGCGGGGATCGTTGAGAAGGAACGCAAGGGAAAGACCGAACTCTATAACATCGTGGAGCTGACGCCGGAGCTCAGGCTATTCAAGGCAATAAACACAGTCCTGAACATCGCGCCTCTTGTCAAGCGGCTGAAAGTGTTGTGCAAAACGGTCCTTCTCTACGGAAGTTGCGCGAATGGAACGAACGCGGAGGAGAGCGATCTCGACCTTTTTGTGGTGAGCGGAAGCCGCGAACAGGTCCTCGACGCCGTGGAACGGTTCTCGCCGCGTGACCGATATGGTTTTGCCGAGATCAAACCGGTTGTTAAAACCCCGGCTGAGTGGGCAGCTCTCGAATCAAAAGATCCGGTATATTTTGCCGAAGTACAGAAGGGCATTGTGCTGTACGAAAAGGGCATTGATGAATCGCGACTTTAAGGACTGTCTTGACAAGAAAAGACTCTATCGGTCAGACGCAGCGAAAGCGCTCGCCGGGAAGGAGTTCCAGTCCGCGACCGATGATCTTGCCGACGCTGAACTGAGCCTATCCCAGAGACGGCACAAGTGGGCCACTATCCAGGCGTACTACGCTATGTTCCATGCGGCCCGCGCTTTGCTGTATTCTCGCGGTTACCGAGAGCGGAGCCATTTTTGCGTTGTTGCTGGACTTGAACATCTTTTCGGCGAAACAAAGAAGATCGACCTGAAGTGGGTGCGAGCACTCAAGAACGCCATGTCCTTGCGGGAGGACGCCGATTACTCCGACGCTTATTCTCCGGATGGCGCCGAAGTCTCGTTGCGTAATGCGAAGGAGTTCCTGCGGGAAGCGAAGCGCATTATGGAAGGCGCGTGAAGGAGAGAGAAGGCGCTAGACAGGGTCTTCTTCGGAAGGAGCTGGAAATCGCGTAACGTGAATGACAGTCCGACAATCAGAGCAGTTGCCGGGGCGGTGAGAAACGAATGAAGGTCAAGACGATAACAGTGGGGATCAAGGACATGAAATCCGTTCTCGATGACTTTGTGAGGACGGGAGAGTCCATTGAACGGGGCGGGAGCGTTGCGGAGGAGAAGGGAACGTATTTCACGAGCTTCGAGGCGGTCAGAAAGGCCCTGACGCCAAAGCGGCTCGAACTGCTGCACATCATCAAGGCGAAGAAGCCGTCCTCCATCAACGAGCTGGCACGGTTTGCAAAGAGGGACGTGAAGAACATCGCCGATGACGTGAACTACCTGGAGCAGATCGGTTTGATACAGAAAAAAGAAACGGCGAGCAAAACAGCGCCGGTTATTACCTATGACAAGATTGCGTTGGAGATAGCGGTGTAAGACAGTCGAGCGAGATCCGGGATACATTCCAGCTTTCCGGGCCTGACCCCAGACCGACATTACTTCTTACACCAACCACGCGCTCCAGGCGGACTATGCTGCTGAGCATTCTTACGAAGCAAAGACCAGTCTATTTGCCAGCCAGTCAATAGGAGGTATGCACATGCCCCTAGAAATAGACCCAGAAGGGAAGCAAGGACCAGTATCCATATTGCAATAGCTTGGGGTACCATCATATGCAGGTTTTCCAGGACTGTTCGGAGCATGGTTGGCACTTCCTCCCGAGTTAGATGTTGAAAACGTTGTCGATAAAGCAGGAAATTTAATTCTGAATGAAAATAAATTAAAGTTAGGTATTCTTATAGTAAACAATCCATGTGCCATCCTCCGAAAGAGCAGGGGCCTTGCCGTCGCCGCCCAGTCCGAGGATGTTTTTTTCCGGCCTGCCGTCTGGTCATTTGTTCAATATCATTATATCCTTTGCTGAAGAGCCGCCGCCGATGGCGACGGGATCTCCATAAGCGTAGGTGATCAATGACCCTACAAGAAGCAGGGTGACAAAGACAAAAAGCAGGCTGACAAATAGCGTATTCAGTCGTTCCTTCATGGCAGGTCCCTCCCTTGCCTTTCAATGATAAAAGCATAACTTATTATTTATGTTTTGTAAAGTATTTATTGTTATTTTGGTGGAAAAGATTGCAACATATTGTAATAATAGCATAATGCTAGTCGTAAGCGGGGGTGAGATAAATCAGTGCAGGATCAGCATCAGACCCGGGCGTTCAATGCATGGCTTTGTACAGGATCAGTGCAGGTGAGCTAGGAGTGGACCTTAAGCCTTTTCGACTACGGGGGGGGTGTTGTATGGATCCAGAAGCGAGCGGTTGGAATAAAATAGTACTACCTTCATCGATCATGCGCGCGCACGTCTTGCGGGAATGAGTCGTTTTCGATCCGTGCCCGGATTCCGCTTGTACGGGGAAGACAAGTTCTTCTTCAAGCCATGTTTTCCTGTCAGAGCGAACTTTCCTACCTCAACAGCAACACCCCCGCTATTGCCGCCGCGATCAATCCCGCATCGATCAGCAGCCACGGCCAGGGCCGTTTGAAGGAGAGCTGCGGACGGAGGATGCCGGCGTCGGTGTGCACGGTGATCCTCGAACGATACTCTCTGCCCATCCTGAGCTTCGACCCGTCTATGCGGAACAGGAGCTGCGACGAACCATGGTTGAAGGCCATCGGTTTCGGATGGAGCCATCGGTCGTCGGACGACAGGGTTCCCGTTGTGCCGTTGCACCCCAGGGCAATCACCGGCACGCTCACCCAGCTGGTCTTCTTCCACCACGGCAGCGTGATGGGCTTGCCCAACTCGGCGTGAATGACGCTGTTGACGCCGCGCGGCAGCGTTTCGATGTTCAGCAGCACGCTCTGGATCGCCTGCTTCATGGCGAGCGCGCTCTGATAGCGCCGCTGCGCGTTCTGGTCCAGCGCTTTTTTGATGATCTTCACCGTTCCCTTGTTCAACCCCGGATTCAGGAGGAGCGGGTCCGGAAAGTCCAGCGGATGCGCCGACGGGTCCCTGCCGGTGAGACAATGATGGAGCGTCGCGCCGAGGGAGAAGACGTCGGAACGGATATCGGTCTGGCCGGTGCCGTACTGCTCCGGCGCGGCATAGCCCGGCGTCCCATAAATGTAGGTGTCCTCGGTCTTTTCCTCCTTGAAGAAGCGCGCGATGCCGAAGTCGATGAGCTTCACGCGGCCGGTCTTGTCGATCATGATGTTCGACGGCTTCAGGTCCCGGAACACGACGGGCCTCGGCTTCTGGACGCTCAGGAAGTGCATGGCACGGCAGATCTGGAGCGCCCAGGAAAGGGCGAGACCCTCGTCAACGGGCTTTCCCCGCCGGGCCTCGAGCATCTGCTCCAGCGTCCTGCCGTGGACGTACTCCATCACGATATAGTACGACCCGCCGATCGAAAAGTAATCGGTCACCTTCGGAAGGTTCGGGTGCGTGAGGCGGGAGAGGATCAGCGCCTCGGTCTGGAACAGTGTGAGGGATTCGGCAACCTTGTCCGGCGCCTGGTTCGCAGTGCGCAGTTCCTTGGCGGCCATGACCTTGCCGTGACGGGAGCGGTCGACGACCTTGTACACCGAGCCCATGCCGCCCTTGCCGAGGAGGCCGATGATCTCGTACCTGTTCTTTAAGAGTTTAGTCATAGTGAGCAAATCGTATCGAAGGTAAGAAGAGCAGAGGGTAAGAAGGTAAGCAAAGGAATATGAAGAACTCCTTCGTTCCTACCCTCTTTCCCTCTTACCTTCGAAGTGTTTACCGGCGTTCACGCCGTCTTCTGCCCGCACTTCGCGCAGAACTTCGCGCCCGGCCGCAGGGCTTCACCGCAGCCCCGACAGGCCTGCACGGTTGGTTCGCTGAACACGATCGTGGAGTTGCCCACGTCGATGACGTCGCCGTCCCGGAGTGTCTGCCTGCCTGTCACCTTCTGTTTGTTCACATACGTACCTGTCGCGCTCCCCTTGTCATCGATCACGTACCGGCCGTTCTCCTGGACCACTTCGGCGTGCTGGGTTCCGCTGCCGCCGTCCTTGAAAAGGCCGACGGTGCTCCGCTTGTCCAGGCCGATGGTCATGGTCTTTCCAATATCAACGCTGGTCTTCGCTCCCTTGCCGCGCACGATGCTCAGGTGGCCGGTGTTGTGCAGCTGCTCCACCTTTCGGAAGGATACGGCGGCGATCCCCAGCAGGCTCAGGAACGGCATGGCGAAGGCCCAGGCCGGCGGCTTCACGCCTGACCCGAAGAGGGACGAGGCGGGCTGGAAGTAGCCCCGTTTCGACTGCTGTCCGGACGCGAGCCCGAACTCCACGGTGCGAAGGTACTCGGACCGCTTCTCCGTGTCGAAGGTTACCACGTACTCGTTCCGGATCCTGCTGCTGATGGTCTCGTAGATCCGGCGGAGGCCGTCGGGAGCGGGCGTGAAGAAGTAGGTACCGCCGGTCTTTTCGGCCATGCGCTCCAGGCGCGCTGTGCGCACGTCCTTGCCGAGGCCGATGACATATACCGTGGTATTGTCACCAACCGCCGCGGCTATGGCCTGGTCGATGTCCAGAACGCCGCGGTTCGCAATGCCGTCGGTCAGCACGATCACGGCCTTCCTGCCGTCAATGCCGCGCAGCGTCGCAGCGCCTTCGGCCACGGCGTCAAAGAGCGCCGTGTGCCCTTCCGGCCGGATGGCGTCGGTCGCATGCTGCAACAGCTGGACATTGTCCGTCAGTTGCTCGAGCCTGACGACCGTATCGCTGAATGCGATAAGCGAGGCGCGGTCACGCGGCTCCATGAGCGACA
This sequence comes from uncultured Nitrospiraceae bacterium, assembly GCA_964412455.1. Lineage (GTDB taxonomy): Bacteria > Nitrospirota > UBA9217 > UBA9217 > UBA9217 > JAAXXJ01. The sequence continues at coordinate 49,346 of CAYPOT010000003.1, forward strand.
GGAACCGGTGGACCGCCTCCCGGGCGCGGTCGATCTTCTCGCCGGCCATGGACGCGCTCCGGTCGACCACGATGGCGAGGCTCAAGGCCTCACGCGCGCCTGTCGTCCCGGCCATGCGCATTTCGCTGACCGCGACGGGACGGCCGTTCTCGATGAGCGTCACCTGCTCCCGGGAAAGTCCTGCCACGGGCCTGCCATCGGCGTCCAGCACCGAGACATAGGCCCTGACGGTGGGGAACGCGCTCAGGTCGAACTGGGTGATCTGGCTGGACGCGGGCGCCCCGGCCTGCGCCGGAGCGAACGAAAGGCCGGCCAGCAGCACGGTCGCGGCGATAAACGCGGCCTTCTTCACCGCCGAGAACAGGAGCAGCACGCTTCCGACGCGGATCACATCGCCGTCGGCAAGACGGCTGTTCGTCGTCATTTTCTGGTTTATGTACACTGGTTTTCCCTCTGCGCCTGTCTCGATCGTGTAGTGCCCGTTGGACCGGTTGATGGCCGCATGCTCGAGCAGCACGCCTTCGGCGCCCGAAAGGCAGACGTCGGCGCGGTCGTCGCGGCCCACCACACTTCGTTCCTTCAGGAGCGGAAACTCCCTGTTGATGTGTCTGCCCTTGATCACCCGCACTTTCGCCGACACGAAGGCCTCCTCGACGAGGCTGATGAAGCCGCCGATGGACAGACCGAGCAGGGACAGGCCGGCCAGGGCCGCCCAGGGGCTTGTTGCCGGAAGCAGGGCGGAGGCAAACCCGCCGATCATCCCGCCGAGCGAGCCGCCGATCAGGCCGTAGCGCGCACGTTCCGCCGAGCGGACCATGAGGCCGCCGCTGACGCCGATGGCGGAGCCGAGCACGGTCCATCCCAGCGCCACCGCGATGATGACGCCGAGGGAGGCCCGGAAACCGCCCAGGTCGGCCGCGAAGGCTCCGAGAAAGGAGAAGATCAGGGTGCCCAGGCCCGCGCCGAGAGCGCCGCCGGCGATCCCGGCACCTGCGCCGTAGGCTGCGCGCTTCACCGCGACGGCGAACTGCCTGCCGGTGATCGCTTCGTGGCTCCAGATGAATGCGCCGATGAACGCACCGGTGACCGCACCGAGCGCAGCCTCGGTCCCGAGGCCGGCACCAGCCCGGTGGGACAGCGCCAGGACAAAGGCCCAGGCGGCCGAGCCGCCGAGCGCTCCTGCTATTCCGTACAGCAGGGTCTTATGGGTGAGTCTGGGCATGGTGACCTCCTTCTTCCCTCTTACAGACTGTTATAAAAGCCCACTTTTACGGTCATTGCGAGGAGCGTTAGCGACGAAGCAATCTGTAACTGGTTGTTATTTTAAACACCGAGATTGCTTCGCTTCGCTCGCAAAGACGGCAAAAAGACTTTTCTTTTTTTATGACGTACTAATGAGATGCAGACAAAATGTAGTAGACCGTGGTCAGGACCCAGGAGATCGTGACCGCTGCACCGTACAGCACTGTTTTGTATGTGGAGTTCAGCATGATATCCTCCTTCATTTCAGTGCGGAGTGACGAGTGCGGAGTGCGGAATAAAGAACCATCACTCCTCTGTCCTTTCACTCCACACTCCGAATTCCGCATTCCGCAATTGAACTACGCCGCCTTGAACGAGAAGGCGAGTTTTCCGAACCGGAGCTCGTCGCCGGGCTTGATCGCATGCGGCACGTTCGGCTGGACCTTCTTGCGGTTGACAAAGGTCCCGTTCGTGGAGCCCATGTCCTCGAGGGTATAGTTCGCGCCCGAGAGGTGGATGACCGCGTGTTTGCGCGATACGCCGTTCTCCATGCCGCCGAAGCTCGTCAGATCGAGATCGGGGAAGACCTCGCTGATGGGGTCCTCTCGTCCGATGACCACTTCATCCTTCACGGGTATCTCCAGCGTGCTCCCGTCGGGAGATGCGAGCACCAGCCGTTCACCGCGGCTCTCCATCGCTGTTTCCTGCAGTTCATTCATGGCCTCAAGCTTTGCGCCGCATTCTTCGCAGAACAGCGCTCCTCCAATGTTCTCCATCTGGCATTCTGTGCATTTCATGGTAATTTCCTCCTTTTTGCCTTCGAATTTGACGTTCATTCCGAACTCCGCACTCCGCATTCCGCACTCATCTCATCACCTGCGTAAGTTTGCGCGTGCCGTACTCAAGCTTCTTGGTCCCTGCCGCGGTAAGCGCTCCGGTCTTTTCGAGCACAGCGATCTCGCTTTTCACGGCATCGGCGAGTTCGTCCTCGCCCAGGTTCAGGAGGACGGTGGCGGCAGCCTGGAACTTCCGCGTCGCCGCGATAATGTTGCCGGCATCGGCCTCGGTGAGCGCCTGGGTCTGGAGCTTGAACGCCGTCACCTTTTCAACAAGGTTCATTACCTCGGCATTCACCTTTGCGGCTCCGGCGGCATCGGCGGTGAACGTTATGTTCAGGTCCGCCTTGACGGTTTGGCCGGATCGCCCCCCGGAGGGGACGTCATACCTGATCTCCACCTGGCCAACCCGGTACGCGCCCGCTTTATGCGCCGGCACCCGTGCTTCGATCAGGACCGCCTGTCCCTTCCTGCCGTCAAGCGAGCCGAGGTCGGCCTGGACCATGGTGCCGCTGACCGTCCGGCTGCTTACGTCGGCGATCATCGGGACGGTGGTGAACACCTTGACCGGGCGTACGCCGGGGCTCATGCGGCCGGTGATCTTTACGTTCGTTACGGCAACGGACTGCATGCCCTCCATCTCCTGCCGGAAGGCGTCGAGGATGGCGATGGGATTCTGGATCCAGTGCGAGTTGCCGCGTGACCGCTCGGCGATCTGGAGCAGGAGCTTCTCGTTCCACTCGTTGCCGATCCCGATGCTCGTGATCGCCACGCCCAGCTTGCCCGCTTCATCGGCAAGCTTCAGGCAGGCATCCTCGTCATCCCAGGTCTGACCGTCGGTCAGCAGCACAATGCGGTTGACGCGGTCCTTCGAGATCCCTTTTTTCACTTCCGCGAGACCGGCGGAAAGGCCATCGGATATCTGGGTGCCGCCGCGGACGATCACTTTGGCGAGACTCGCCTTGATCTCGTCCCGGTTCTTCGCCGGCCGGCTCGGGACCAGGGTCTCGACCTGGTCGTCGAAGATCGTGACGGAGACCAGGTCGTTATCGCCCAGATGCTCCACCACGTAGCCCACGGCCTCCTTGAGGTTGTCCATCTTTTCGCCGTCCATGGAACCGCTCCGGTCCAGGACCAGCGCAATGTTCGCCGGCATGGTCCCGAGGGTCGTCCCGGCGACGGCCTTGATGTCCACCAGCGCGTAGACAGCCTGTTCGCCGTCGGTCACCGGCAGCGAGTCCTTGCTCATGATGCAGCGGATGTTCAGTTCGTTCTTCATGTTCTGTTCCTCCTTGTTCTGATCTCGAATTTCTCACTCCGCACTTAGGTGACCTTGACGGCGATCGCGGTGATGTTGTCCTTCCCGCCGTTCGCGTTCGCCTGCTGCACCAACCGGGCGCAGATGACCTCGGTATGCTGTTCTTCGGTGCAGATCCTGCGGATATCCTCGTCCTTCAGTTCTCCCCACAATCCGTCGGTGCAAAGCACCAGGGTGCCGCCGCGGGCAAGGGGGACACGGTACGTGTCCACGACGACCGATTCCTCGCTCCCGATGGTCCGGAGCAGCAGGTTCGACCGCGGGTCGGTACGCGCTTCGTCCTTCGTCAGTTTTCCCAGCTCCACCAGCTTCGCCACGAGAGAATGGTCCTTCGTGATCTGGGTGATGGTGCCGTTCTCGATCCAGTAGGCCCGGCTGTCCCCGACGCTGGCGATATGCGCTATCCCTTCCGTCACCAGCGCGACGGTCAGTGTGGTCCCCATGTTCGATCCCTTGCGCAGGGCTTCCTTTTTTACGGCGGCATTCGCCTGCTGGACCGACTGCGTGACGGCCGCGAGCGGGTCCTTCTTTCGTACGCGGCCTGTCCGGACCGCCTGTGCGACCGTCTCGACGGCGATGCCGCTTGCCACCTCGCCGGCGTCATGGCCGCCCATGCCGTCCGCGACCACGAAGAGGGCGTCGTTCCCGATGGCATGCAGCGCCAGATTGTCCTCGTTCTGCGTCCGCGTCATCCCCCTGTCGGTGATCCCATTCCAGACCAGCTCGATCTGATCGGGCGTCTGTGCGGCGGGTTCGTCCCGCTCCGGCCGCAAGCGCACCGTGTGGACCGGCTGGAGCACCCGGGTCATTGCCCGCGCTGATGCCGGATCGATCCCCATCCGGGAAAGGGTCATTACTTCCCAGCTGCCGTCCATGCCGAAGATCCTTTTCAATGCGTTCCAGAGGTTGTGCAGCATCATAGGCTCCTGATCGGAAGATCGTTTTCCCAAGTCTGCCGGGTATACTGCATCGTCCATGCCAGAATAGTCATCTGTGGGGAAGAGTAAAATAATCTCATGAAAGCGTGTGGTTGCATGAGTAGACGGGAAAAGCTCGAATAGGGCGGGGGGTGGGTGATATATGATTACCGAAGAGCGGTATCCGATTATCGAATGCAGGAGCGAGCGCGCCCCCCGTGATCGGGGTTAGCAAGCGATTAAAATAAATCAGTTCAACCCTGAGGATCGAAGCTCCGTGCCGTTTGCTGTAGGGAGCTTAAATCCAGGAGCGAGCTCACATTACCCGCAGCGAGCTGCAGGGACAGCAAGTCACTGGGGCCTGAGCCGCGGCGGGAGTCGCGGACCAATGTCTAAGGAATGAACAGCAGGCTTCGGAAGGCAGGAGGGAATGATCTGGTGCGCCCTGGTCACGCTTGGTGATCTGAGGCAAGACCGTTGAAGAGCGCGACGTCGATGTTCTTCAAGTGGGGGAGGATCTGCGGCTCTTTTACCTCGCCGCTCAGCTCCCTGTTCAGCAGGCTGAAGAACGTATTCGTGATCTTCTCGTCGAACTGGGTCCCTTGGCACCTCATTACTTCCTGAAATGCCTCGACGAGGGGCAGCTTGTCCCGGTAGGGGCGGTCCGACGTCATGGCATCAAAGGCGTCGACCAGCGCGAGGATCTTCACGCCATCGCTCAACTCCGCGTCCTTCAGGGAATGGGGATATCCTTTGCCATCCAAACGCTCGTGGTGATGCAGGACGAACTTCTCGATGTTCCTCCAGGGAAACCTGATCTTGGACAGGATATTGTACGATATCTGCGGATGCTTCCGGATCTCGCTGATCTCGGGGGCCGTCAGGGTCGCTCCCTTATTGATGACCTTGACATCAATGATGATCTTTCCGATGTCATGGAGAAGGCCGGCGATATAGATGCCCTCGAGGTCTTTTTTCTTCCAACCGAGCTCACGCGCGATGGCAACGGCGTAGCTTGCCACGCGATACGAATGGTCCTTGGTGTACTCGTCCTTGGCGTCGATCGCGGCCGCGAACGCTTCTATGGTGTCATGGTAGATCCGCTGCATGCTGGTATAGAGCTTTCTGTTTTCAGCGGCCTTGTTGGCCAGCGCCAGGAACAGCCGGGCGTTATGCAGGGTTATGGCCATGTGATGGGCGATCACCCGGAGGACATCTTTTTCCGCCGGGCGGAAGGCCGCCCCGCCCAGCTTTCTGCCCAGCGCGACGGCGCCGACAAGACCGCCTTTCACAAAGAGTGGGAGAAAGATTCTTGTTTGCAGTTTTGTAAAGATGGCCCGATTCTGAAGAAAAAAAGCGCTCTCTGCAAGATCGCGCGTGGTGTGCGGATCATTGGCCCGCAGGAGCTTTATCTGTCCCGACAGGATGGGAAGGGTGATCTTCAGCAGGGCCTTGTCCCGATGCCCCTTGTCGACCAGCAGTTCGAGTTCACGGCGCTGCGGGTGGTAGACGAACAAGGCCGCGGTCGGCACGGAGAACATGCCGGTGATGACATAGAGCGCCGCTTTCATCTTCGCCGAAAGGTCCTTCGAGGAGGTCGCCTCCTGTCCGAGATCGACCAGGGACGCCATGGTGAACATCAACCGCTTGAGATCCAGCTTTTTCTTCGTCATGCTACCCCTTTCTCCTTAAGAACCGGAGGGCGTCCTCTTCATCGGCAAATACCTTGACGTGCTTGATCAGGCCCATCATTTCGAAAACATCGCGGTGAGCCTTCTTCATATTGGTGAAGTAAAGGACGCTGTTGTGTTCCAGGGTCTTCTGGACCATGCCGGTAAAAATGGAGACCCCGATGGTGTTGATATACTGCACATCGGAGAAATTGACGATGAGCGTGTTCATGCCTTCTCCGAGCAGCTGCTCGCTGGTCCGCTCGAGGCTCACCGCCCCCATGTCATTGATATAGCCTTTGGGCATGATGACGGCCACGTTCTGCGCCGACCTTGATGACAGTGAAAAATTACTCATGCTGGGCTGCATCCTCCTTCCGCGCTCCGGCGGGTGTTCCAAGTTTTTTTATCAGTATCGTTCTGGTGCCTCCGGGGATCTTTTCAAAGGTGACCTCATCGGCAAAACGCTTCATGAGCTTGATGCCCCAACCTCTGTTTGATGCCTTTTCGGCCCCCTGGTCGGTAAACGGCTCGCCGGTCTCCCGCACGATGAACTCCGGTCCGGCGCTTTCGATCGAGACCGACAGGCGATCGCCATCGACGGAAACGATTATCCGGATCTTGTCCTCTGCACCCTTGCCGTGCTCGATGGCGTTGATGCAGGCCTCGATAACGGCTATCTGCATCTGTCCGACAGCGTCCTCGTTGAGCTGAAGGTTCTTGCCGATCTGCTCGAGGCATTGCGCGACGACGAGCTCTGATTCCCGGGCCATCGGGATGGTCATGTCGAAGCGGACACCCTGCTCCTTCTGCGGGAACAGTGATTCCCGGAAAAGCCGCTCCTGCTCATGGCGGGTCTTCGCGAGGATCTCTCCCAGGTAGAGGCACTCGATAATATCCCGCACAACCAGGTCATCCGCAGCTCTGAACACACCGAACTCTCCGCGGATGAAACCTGCCAGATACAACGCTTGTACGGTGTCACTCGCCTGGGCATCCGTCAGCGCGAGGGATCTCGCGATCCGTTTGAGGGATATCGGCTCCGTCGCGTGGTAGATCGCAGCGGCCGCAGCAAGGGCGGCCCTCCGCGTCGCCAGGTCAGGGAAAAAGTTCTTCAGGACCGCGGACCAGGAGAGGGAGAGCGCGCCTTCCCTGATCTCCCCCAGGTACGCATTCCAGAAATCCTTTTCGTCAGGCGTGCTCTTCGTGCAGGCCGCCCTGACGACGCACCCCAGGTACAAGGGATTGCCGCCGAGATGGCGTTGCAAATGGTGGGGCATGTTCCCTTCGGCGCCCCGTGCGTTCAGGAGAGCGTGAGCTATCGACGACAGGCTTTCGGGTCCGAGCGGTTGGAGGGGTATCCGCTCCAGACCGCTCGCGACGGCCATCTCCTGGAACTCCGGCGAGTTTCCCGTGATGAGGTGGGGTGTTCTTCCTGACGACATCGGCTCCTCGAAGAGAGCGGCGAGCTGGGGCTCGGGGACCCCTCCGCGGTGAAGGCCCTTGAGACGGGGGAACTCATCGATCAAAACGACCACCGATGTCCCGGTGGCCAGCGCGGACAGGTACGGAGCATTGAGGGCAATGCGCAGGGCGTCGAGGGGATCACCGGAGCTGCGTTCATATTGGCTAAGGAGCTCGCTTGCCCAGACCGCGCCCCGCTCTTCCAGGAGCGAGGAGGCGTCAGCGAGCGATATCCCGTCAAGATGGAGCAGGGCCTGCTCTTTTTTCTCGTAGGCCAGTCGATGGCACAGGAACCGTGTCAGGTAGTTCCGGGAAAAGTCCTGTGCCGAAAGGAGCGCCGGATTGACCGAATAATAGAAGGGCGCTACCCGGTCCTGTTCCCAGAATAAACGGCCGAACAGCTGTTTGAGCAGCTCCGTCTTCCCCATGCCCCGGCGTCCGGACAGAACAGCGCTCCGTGCCGTCACCCCATGCGCCGGGGTGACCCGTTGGATGAGAGCCGCCAGCTCTTCCTGCCTTCCGATGAAATCTTTTTTCTGAAGCGCGCTGAATGGCATGCTAGGAAAACACCTCTACCCTGTTCTTCCCCTTATTCTTGGCGCGGTAAAGCGCTTTGTCGACATTCTCGAGAAGCAGCTCGGCGGTATTCCCGTGTTCCGGATAACAGGCAATGCCGATGCTTGCCGTCAGCGCACAAGGTTCCAGAACCGCTTTTTCCAGAGTTTGTGTCGCCCCTCTGAGCACACACATTCTCAGGCGTTCGGCAATATCGAGCGCCACGGATTCCCTGGTTTCGGGCAGGATCGCGACGAACTCGTCCCCTCCGTACCGCGCCATGATGTCGATGGACCGCACGGTTTTCAGGAGTGTCTCTGCTATGTCCTTGAGTATCTTGTCGCCGAAAGGATGCCCATGGGTGTCGTTGCAGACCTTGAAACCGTCGAGGTCCAGCATCAGCAGGCTCATGGGGTGGACATGCCGTTCAGACCGAGCCAGCTCGTCCTTCAGCCGCTCCAGCAGATATCTGCGGTTCAAGAGGCCCGTCAGGGGATCGGTTATCGTCAGCTTTTTAAGCTCTTCCGATTTGTTAAAAAATTCGTTCCGCTCAAGGACGATCGAGGCGTGGGTCGCAACGGATTGGATGAACCGCAGGTCCTCCTCGTCGAAGACCTCGCCGGTCGTCTTGTCCGACAGATTGAGCACCCCGATGACCCGGTCCGCGATCTTGAGCGGCACGCTGACGAATGACAGGGTCTTATAATGCTCACGGCTCTTCTGTTTGAACCGCGGGTCGCTCTCGAAGTTTTTCACGAGGATGGGCTCCCCGTGCTCAGCCACCTTGCCTGCGATCCCTTCGCCGCGCCGTATCGTGATCTTCCCCGGAAGTTCCTGCGACAGTTCCTGGTGGATGCCTTTTTTTGCTTCGAGGAGCAGGGCATCCGTTTCCTGATCGAGCATCATAAGAGATCCCTGTTCCGCCTTGAGGAGCTCGGCGGATTTATCCAGGATCATCTGGAGCAGGGTCTCATAGTTCTGGATCGGCGTGATCGCCCTGGTCAGCTCTGCCATCGAGGCGAAACGGTTGAACTTCTTGTGGAGGTCCTGGTGCAATTGATAATTTTCCAGGAAGAGAGCGGTCTGCTTGCAGAAGCCGGAGATGATCCGCAGGTCTTTCTCCTGGAGAAGCCTTTCCGCAATACAGAGGATCCCTCCCAACGCCTCGTTCACCATGATCGGGAAAAAATATCGGGACTCTCGGCTATCCGGCAGGTCGGTGTCGCATGCGGCAGCGGGTTTCGCGGAGCGGACGAACGGCATCCCGCTGAGGAGCGCGTTCACGATGGCATCCTGCGAGCTGATGCTGAACGCCTCTGTCGGCATTCCGCTCCTGGAGAGGCCGTACAGACTGGTATAGCGGTCATGCTGCCGGTCGAGAGCAAGAATGGTGATGCGGTCGATATCAAGCAGCGTCGACAGATTGTACAGCATGTTCTGGTATCGTGTCTCCGGCTGCTCCGCGGCGGCAGAACCCCAGAGCGAGAATACGTCCATGAGGCTGTCGAACTTTTTCCGCAGGGCGCTGGTTTCCTGCATGTTCGTGAGAAGCCGGTTTACCGTGTCGCTCACAAAGCGGCAGGCTTTCCATGCCTGCTGCTCGCTGGTGAACGTGAGCGGTGTCGTTATGGAGATCGTGTCGAGGCCGCCGGAGGTCACGAGATTCATACACGCGCGGAAATCCTCATAGGAGGAGAACGATCCCTGCCCGAGGATCATCGCTTTCCCCTCCCGGTACTCGACCGGAAGCACGAAGTTCATGATCTTTGCATAACATTTGAAGACCTCGGGTTTTCCCGTCGAGAGGGCGTTTATCATGTGGGGATGACAGTGCGATCTGCACGGCGACTCCCGGCCCGGCGAGGAGGGGCGGAAACCGCGACAGGGAGAAGGGGTGGTTTGCGGAACGAAGAGCGAGCTTCCGGTCTGTGAATAGACATTCAAAGAAAATCCGAAACTGTCGGAAAGGGTGGTAAACAGGTCCTGCCAGGTCTCCGTCGCGAAGATGTCCTTCAGGTGCTCTCCGGTGGTCGCGTTCAACATGATGCCTCCGACGTGCTGCTCAACCGTCGTTAAAAGGCTTGCGTTATGCCGGCCGGCGGGGCGCATTTCCATACTTCGCTAACAGCAATTAACATACCACGCGTACTACTTCGGCGGCCGGTCTTTAATTTTCAATAATTACAAGAGCTGTTGCAGAAAGTGAACTTTCCTGCGTCGTGGGAAAGGCTTTATTCTCGCGAATTTTCCGGAAAGAACATGGTGCTTTGAACAGTTCCCCGATGATGGCTGGCTATGCACACTAAATTTCTTATTCCTGCAGCAAGTTATCATAAGTTGTTTAGAGCGTCAAGAAAAATGAAGGCGCATGCCAGTACCGGAAGATCGGCGACAGCCCCGGCGCGCCGCCGAACCTAGAACCAGGATCGTGCACTGGCAGGTCGCTGAAAAAGTCGCTTCATTCGTGTTTCAGTTGAAAAAAGGATCGTCTTTAAGAGCTTCAGGTTAAAAAACTACGCATTTTGACACGGATACCAGAAGTAGGCGCTTCTAAGCGAAGGCGGATTTATCCATGATCAACCCGGATAAGAACTTGAACTATCAGTGAAAATCATAATTACATCCGATTTTATCTGCGTCAAAGGTTCTTATCTCTTCTCTGAATGGTCAGGGTCCTGGCGCTGTTCGCAAAGGCCTGATCGATGCGCGCTCCCGCCGCATTTGCCGTTGTGTGATCACCCTGTTGCAAAGTCCCGGTCTTTTATGCTACTCTACGCCCGCCATGGATATCGTTCTCGCCACACGAAATAAAAAGAAGGTCGAAGAGATCCGGCGGATCACGGCGGACCTTCCGATCAACGTCCTCTCGCTTGACGACTTTCCGCACTGCCCCGAGACCGTCGAAGACCGGGACACCTTTGAGGGGAATGCCGTCAAAAAGGCCCTTGAGATCGCGACGTGCGCGGGGAAGCCGGCCCTTGCCGATGATTCGGGGCTTGAGGTGGATGCACTGGGCGGAGCGCCGGGAGTCTATTCTGCGCGGTACGCGCCGGACGCGGAAAGCGGGAACGACCCGAAGAATTACCTGAAACTGCTGCACGACATGAACAATATCCCTCCCCAGGAGCGTGGCGCCCGGTTCGTCTGCTGCCTTGCCCTGGCCTACCCCGATGGCAGGACAAGGACCTTTTCCGGCTACGCCAAAGGACGTATCGGACGCGAACCCCGCGGTAAAAAGGGGTTCGGCTACGATCCGGTCTTTTTTCCCGAGGGCTTTGACCGGACCTTCGCGGAAATGGCGGCGGAAGAGAAGGACGCCCTGAGCCATCGCGGTAAAGCGCTCGAAAATTTCGCTGAATTCCTCCACTCTTTTTCACGGTGAGACGGCCTCGGGCCGCAACGAATATTATTGCAGCCACGGGTTCTGCTTTCCCCGCTCTGTATACAGGGACGCGGTGACTGGGCGGGGACACTACTACGTAAATTACCGGCAACACAAAGCAGCCCTGGAGCAGTTCCGGGATATCGTGGGGGATTTGGGCGAACGCAAGTGAGGCACAAAATGCAAGTGAGGCAAAGATTATAGTAATGTATGGAGGCTTTGGGGACTGACTTAAACGAAAAATTCCTCACTTTTCCCTGTCTTTGAACGCTTCAACCAGCCGGCAACCTGCCATTTTCGCTGCCAACTAGGCTCTTCTGCGGTATTGACCTTTTCATCGAGGAGGTAGGCGCGCTTCGGCAAGGGTACTCAGAATTTATATCCCTATCTAGTTGATATTTATTGCATTTTTCCGCTCTCTTTTTTCCTACATTAGGAAAACTAATATTCTAATTATAATTTTTAACTTGCAAAACAGGCCGGTTTCAACGATATTACTGCCTGCGCCAAAAGTATGTTCGCGCGAGGTGCGGTCCGTAGCATTGCTCCTCGTTCGCTGTTCGCTCCATCGCTTCATAATTCGCACACGATAATCCTTCAGACGGAGGTTCCACTCCATGGCAACACGCGTCGTCCTGCTCGGTGCACCCGGTGCCGGCAAAGGCACCCAGGCGAAAATGCTGATCGAAAAGTTCAAGATCCCGCAGATCTCCACGGGTGACATCCTCCGGAAGGCGGTTGCCGACGGCACGCCGCTCGGCAAGGAGGCGAAGGTGATCATGGATTCGGGCGGCCTCGTGTCCGACAAGATCGTGTTCGGCCTCGTGGAAGAGCGGCTCAAGCAGCCGGACTGCAAGAACGGCTTCATCCTCGACGGGTTCCCGCGCAACACCGCCCAGGCCGAGGCGCTGGACAAGATCCTCACCGGCTCGAGCATGCCTCTCACCATCGCCCTGAACATCGACGTTGACATGAACGACCTCCTGAAGCGTCTCACCGGCCGGCGGACCTGCAAAGCCTGCCAGCAGATGTACAATGTCCATTTCTCGGCCCCCAAAAAAGACGGAACCTGCGACAAGTGCGGCGGCGAGCTGTTCCAGCGCGACGACGACAAGGAAGCGACCATCAAGAAACGGCTCGAGGTGTACACGCAGCAGACCGCGCCGCTCATCGACTACTATTCCAAAAAGAACATCATGAAGACGGTCATGGGCGTGGGCAGCATCGACGACATCTTCAAGAAGGCCGTCGCGGCGCTCGAGGGGAAGTAACCGCAGACCAGGGAAGAACCGTGGCAGCAGACCACGTGGGATCAATTCTTTTCACCTTATAAGGAGGAACGCAGTATGGCACTGGTAAAGCCTCATGGCAAAAAGAAGAAGCTTATGCCTCTTCTTCTGGAAGGAACGGCCCTTCAGAAAGAGCTCAAGAAGGCCGCGGGCCTGAAACAGCTCAAGATCTCCTCGCGCGAGACCGCAGACCTCGTGATGATGGGCATCGGCGCGTTCACGCCGCTCACCGGATTCATGACCAAGAAGGACTGGAAGGGCGTCTGCGACAAGTACAAGATGGCGGACGGAACGTTCTGGCCCGTCCCGGTGACGCTCTCGGCAACGCCGGAGTTCGCCGCGTCGCTCAAGAAGAACGAAGAGATCACCCTTGTTGACGAAGAGTCAGGCGTGATCATGGCCACCATGAAGGTGGCCGAGAAGTACGCCATGTCAACGTCCGACAAAGAGCACGAGTGCACGAAGATCTTCCGCACCAATGACGTCGCCGGTCATCCGGGCGTGCAGAAGGTCATGGGCCAGCCCGAAGTGAACCTGGCCGGTCCGGTGAAGGTCCTGTCCGAGGCCCATTTCCCCAATACCTTCAAGGGCATTTACATGACGCCGAAGCAGACCCGCAAGATGTTCGAGGACAAGGGTTGGAGCACGATCGCGGCGTTCCAGACCCGGAACCCCATGCACCGCTCCCACGAGTACCTTGCCAAGATCGCCATCGAGACCATGGACGGCGTTCTGATCCACCAGATCCTGGGCAAGCTCAAAGAGGGCGATATTCCGGCCGATGTCCGCGCCGACGCCATCAACACCCTGATGGAGAAGTACTTTGTGAAGGATTCCTCCATCCAGTGCGGCTATCCCATGGAAATGCGGTATGCCGGTCCTCGTGAAGCTCTCCTCCATGCGCTCTTTCGGCAGAACTTCGGCTGTAGCCACCTGATCGTCGGCCGCGACCACGCGGGCGTGGGCGACTACTACGGACCGTTCGACGCGCAGAAGATCTTCGACGAGATCCCGGCGGGCGCGCTCGAGACCCAGCCGCTCAAGATCGACCACACCTTCTATTGCTTCAAGTGCGACGGCATGGCCTCCATGAGGACCTGCCCCCACGGCAAGGAAGACCGGCTCATGCTTTCGGGCACCAAGCTCCGGAAGATGCTCTCCGAGGGTGAGAATGTTCCCGATCACTTCAGCCGTCCCGAAGTGCTCGAGATCCTCAAGAAGTACTACGCGGGCCTCACCGAGAAGGTGGAGATCAAGCTGCACAGCCACGCGGAAGGCACGCATACTCAGAAATAAGAGAGAACAAAAACTGCATACGCAGTTCATTCAATCCAAAGAAGGAGGTTTGTACCATGCCGAGTTATGTTATTACAGAGAAGTGTGACGGCTGCAAGGCGCAAGACAAGACAGCATGCCAGTACATCTGTCCGAACGACCTCATGACCCTGAACAGGGACCTCATGAAGGCGACCAACCAGGAGCCGGAGCAGTGCTGGGAGTGCTACAACTGCGTCAAGATCTGCCCGCAGCAGGCTATGGAGATCAGAGGGTACCAGGACTTCTGCCCCATGGGGGCGAACGTTATCCCGTTGAGGGGCACGGATTCCATCATGTGGACCGTGAAGTTCCGGAACGGGATACTGAAGCGGTTCAAGTTCCCGATCCGCACCACTGCCGAAGGCTCGGTCGATCCTTACAAGGGCAAGCCGGAAGCGGATTTCGCAAAACTCAAACAGGTTGGTTTCTTCACCACCACGAAGCCGATGCCGGTCATTAAGAAATAAAGGAGGATATGAATAATGGAAAAGGAAACCTGTACATTTTCGTTCTGCCAGAAGCCGGCAGTAGAAGAGGTTGAGACCGATCTCCTCCTCATCGGCGGCGGTATGGCGTGCTGCGGTTCGGCGTTCGAAGCTGCGCGCTGGGCGAACCCCAAGAAGATCAAGATCACCATGGTGGACAAGGCCGCGACCGACCGGTCCGGCGCCGTCGCCATGGGTCTGTCGGCCATCAACACCTACTGCGGTGAGAATGACCCGGCGGACTATGTAAAGTACGTGCGCAACGACCTCATGGGCATCACGCGCGAGGACCTGGTCTATGACCTGGGCCGCCACGTTGATGATTCCGTGCACCTCTTCGAGGAATGGGGCCTCCCGATCTGGAAGATGGGCGACGACGGCTTCTCCCTCGACGGGTTCCAGGCAAAGGAAGCTGGCAAGGTCATGCTAAAGGACGGCGGCAAGCCGGTCCGTTCCGGCAAGTGGCAGATCATGATCAACGGCGAGTCCTACAAGGTCATCGTGGCGGAAGCCGCCAAGAAGGCCCTTGAGACCAACCGCGCCGCCACCGGCGAGAAGACCAACCACTACGAGCGCGTGTTCATCGTGAAGCTGTATCATGACGCCAAGGACCCGAAGCGCGTGGCAGCAGCGGCCGGTTTCAGCGTCCGTGAGAACAAGATATACATCTTCAAGGCAAAGGTCATGGTGCTTGCCGCTGGCGGCGCCGTGAACGTGTTCCGTCCCCGGTCGACCCAGGAAGGCCAGGGACGCGCCTGGTACCCCGTATGGAACTCCGGCTCCGGTTATGCCCTCGGCATGCAGGCCGGCGCAGAGCTCACCATGATGGAGAACCGCTTCGTGCCCGCCCGCTTCAAGGACGGCTACGGACCGGTGGGCGCCTGGTTCCTGTTCTTCAAGGCCAAGGCCACCAACAGCCTCGGTGAAGACTATTGCATGAATCCGGAATACCTGGCGGAAGCCAAGGCCAAGTACGGCAAGTATGTCGATGTCCTCGGCACGGCCATCCGGAACCACCTGATGATGAAGGACATGAAGGCCGGCAAGGGCCCGATCCTCATGAACACCCATCACGCCATGGACGCCATCAACAAGTCCTTCACCGAGAAGCTCGGCGAGAAGGAAGGCAAAAAGAAGGTGAAGCACCTCGAGTCGGAAGCATGGGAAGACTTCCTCGATATGTGCATCGGCCAGGCCGGTCTCTGGGCCTCCAAGAACATCGAGCCGGACAAGACCCCGTCGGAGATCATGCCGACCGAGCCGTATCTCCTCGGTTCGCATGCCGGCTGCGCGGGCTTCTGGTGCTGCGGTCCCGAGGACCTCGGCGCGCCGGAAGAGTGGAACAAGAAATGGCCGGGCGGCAGCTACAACCGCATGTCCACCGTGCCGGGCCTCTTTATGTGCGGCGACATCTGTGGCGCATCGGGCCACAAGTTCTCCTCAGGCTCGCATGCCGAGGGCCGCATCGCGGCCAAGAGCGCCATCGCGTACCTGCTCGACCACCCGGACTACAAGCCGACCATCAAGGAAACGGCTGACCAGATCTCGGCCGAGCTCTATCTGCCGTTCGAGGTGTACGAGAAGTACAAGACCTTCACCACGGACCCGGCGATCAACCCGAACTACATCAAGCCGAAGATGCTCCAGACCCGTCTGCAGAAGATCGCCGACGAGTACTTCGGTGGCATCGGGACCTGGTATATGACCTCCAAGACCATGCTCGACGAAGGCCTCCGGCAGCTCGACATGCTCAAGGAAGACACGAGCAAGATGGCGGCAAGCAACCTGCACGAGCTGATGCGCTGCTGGGAGAACTATCACCGCATCCTCTCCGTGGAGGCCCATGCGCGCCACATCATGTTCCGTGAAGAGTCGCGGTATCCCGGCTACTACTATCGCGGCGACTTCGATCTCGTGGACGATGTCAATTGGAAGTGCTTTGTGAACTCCATCTACGATCAGGACAAGAACACCTGGATCGTCAAGAAGGTTCCCTACGCGCAGCTGGTCCCGTAGTCAACATCAACCCCGGGGAAGGCGCATGCCTTCCCCGGGATTTATTGCAAATTGAAAATTGAAAATTGCAGAAAGCGAGCGATGCTCGCTTCTTTTTTAAGGTTCAAACTGGCACTTTCCTATTTTCAATCATCATTGTCCGGTTACATTTTTGCATATAAAACGCTTTGAACAACCGGGTCAGTATACGCGCCGTCTGGCGGCTCGTTATCCAGCATACCGGCTTCGTTTTTTATCTTAATGCGAAGCTCGCGGACCCTTTTAATGCTGACCTTTTCATTGTGCTGCTCATGACAATATATCGCCAGAAGCAGATAGGTAATAAGACCCGCGAGTATTTGAACCATAAGCCCATGTGGGCTTCTTGCTATGAGGTGATACACCTTCAGATGGCGCTTCCACCAGCCAAAGAAGATTTCTATGTTCCAGCGGAGTTTGTAAACCATTGCGACTTCCTCCGCGGAAAGATCGTAACGGTCGGTGGCAACCCAATATTCTTTTTTGCCGACGCGGTAGCCGACGAGACGTAGTTCCTTTTCTGTTTGGCTTTGCCTGGGAGTGCCAAGAAGGACTACGGCATCATAGAAAACAATGCTGCCCGGCTTGACTGCGTTGGTGCGTATAACCGTCTTCGTCGTGTTTTCCTTGATCCGGCAGACGAAGTGCTTCCCCTCCGCCTGCCAGTCATCGAAGCTTTTGTGACGCTGATAATAGCGGTCCATGACGCCGGTCTGGCCGGGAGCGAGTATCTGGCTTACAAAAGGGCGTTCGTCTCCCTTGCCATTGGTCAAGAATATCTTCGACGGAATACCACGGTTGAGGTCGAAGCCTATATGGGTCTTGGTTTTCTTTGCGCCATCCCGATAATCGGCCCAATGCATGGAAAGGACGGCATCTATCAGCGAGCCGTCAACGGCGACAAGGTCGCCGAGCTTGTCGAATTCTTTGGGAAGTATCCTTGCGGCATCGGCCTGAAGCGCCAAGAATACTTCCATGAACTGATCGAGACCTCGAGAATTGATGGCCTCAAAGAAGCTGCTCTTCTCAATACCGGCTGCGGGCGCTACGTTCTCTCGCGCGAAATCATCCTCCTTGAGGGCTTGCAGCAGGTGGCGGCCTGAGGTGTGCTCCTCAAGGTGAAAATAAATGAGTGCATTGAGCTGATCTTCGAATTCCATTTGCAATGGCCTGTTTCCCCGTGCTGTAAGGAGCGATGTAGTACTCAACGCATATTGCACTGGTTTGATCAACAGCGTAAACGATGGTGTTTTTGAACTCTTTTTATTCGGTTGGCCGAGTGCGTAGGGCATTTCGTAACTCCTTGTAGTTAAAGGATTTTTACGAAATTTTCCCTGCGTGCGCTTCTCCAAAAGTCAAGAGGAAAATGCCGAACTATGTATTTATTCCTCCATGAACATCAATGCAATTTGCTAACCGGACAACGCTGATTTTCAATCTACAATTTCCAATTGCTTCTGTTTTCAGGTCTGAAGGAGGATTACGTACCATGGCGGAAAATAAGATATTGGTTGTCGGCGGAGGCTTTAGCGGCCTTACGGCGGCAGTGGAAGCCGCGGAAGCTGGGTCGGATGTCATCCTTGTGGAAAAGAACCCCTACCTCGGCGGCCGGGTGACGCAGCTGAACAAGTACTTCTGGAAGATGTGCCCCCCGAACTGCGGACTCGAGATCCAGTACAAGCGGATCAAGAACAACGGCCAGGTCAAGATCTATACGATGGCGGAAGTGGAGAAGATCTCCGGCAGCGAAGGGAACTTCGAGGTCACCATCAAGACGCAGCCCCGGTTCGTGAACGAAAAATGCACGGGTTGCAACAAGTGCACGGAGGCATGTCCGGAAGAGCGTTCCAATGATTTCGATTTCGGCATGAGCAAGACCAAGGCCGCCTACCTGCCGCACAATCAGGCATTCCCGCTGCAGTATGTCATCGACGGCAAGGCATGCAAGGGTTCTTCCTGCGCCAAGTGTGTTGCTGCCTGCACGTATGATGCGATCCACCTTGACATGAAGCCGGAGACGGTTACCGTGAAGGTCGGGGCGGTGGTCATGGCGACCGGATGGAACCCCTATGATGCCGCGAAGATGGACAACCTCGGGTTCGGCACGGTCCCGAATGTGATCACGAACATGATGATGGAGCGCCTCGCCTCGCCCAACGGCCCCACGGGAGGCAAGATCGTCCGGCCCTCGGACGGGAAAGAGGTCAAGAACGTCGCGTTCGTGCAGTGCGCGGGCTCGCGCGACGAGAACCACCTGGCCCATTGTTCCTACATCTGCTGTCTGGCATCGCTGAAGCAGGCATCCTATGTCCGGGAGCTCTATCCGGACGCCAAGGTAAAGATCTTCTACATCGACATCAGGACCCCCGGACTCTACGAGAACCGGTTCTACACCAAGATCAAGGAAGACCAGAACGTGTCCTTCCTCAAGGGCAAGGTCGCCAGGGTCGAGCAGGCACCGAACGGCGACGTGAAGGTCACCGCCGAGGACATTCACGGCGGCAGCAAGATCACCGAGACCTTCGACATGGTCGTGCTTGCCACCGGCATGCAGCCCACCGCGGCATCGCTGAAGAAAGCCGGCGTTGCAATGACCGACGATGGGTTCGTGGACCAGGCAGCGCTCCCGAAGGGCATCTACGCCACCGGGACGCTCAAGACGCCCGTTGATGTGGCGCGGTCGGCGCAGGACGCAACGGGTGTGGTCATGAAGAGCATCCAGAGCTTGAGGAGGAACTAAGGGATGGAGAAGAAATACTGCGTATATATCTGTAAGGGATGCGGCATCAAGGAGGCGCTGGACGTTGACAAGCTCTCCGGCGCAGCCAAGAAGGTACAGAATTTCAAGATCCACGATGTCCTGTGCAGCCCTGAAGGCGTCCAGCTGATCAAGGACGACATGGCGAAGGACGGCATCAACACGATCATCATCGCGGCCTGTTCGCCCCGCGCAAAGGCCGCTGAGTTCACGTTCCCCGGCGCGCTGGTGGAGCGGGTCAACATCCGCGAGTTCGTTGCCTGGACCATGGAACCGAACACGGATGAAACGAACGACGCGGCCTACGATTACCTCACCATGGGCATTGTCAAGACCCAGAAATCGGACCTTGCCGAGCCCAACATCCTTCCGGACCTGACCAGCACGATCCTTGTCGTCGGCGGCGGCATCGCCGGCATGACCGCGGCGCTCTCCGCCGCAGGCGCCGGCCAGCAGGTCGTTCTTGTCGAGAAGGACGCCCAGCTCGGCGGTTTCGTGAACAAGCTCTACAAGAAGATACCGACGGGGTCCTATATCAACAAACCCCTGATCGTGGACACGGACATCAGCAAGACCGTCAGCGAGGTCGAGAGCAACCCGAACATCAAGGTCTACAAGTCCACGACCGTGTCCAAGACCGACGGTCAGCCGGGCCTCTATACCGTGACGCTGTCGAACGGCGAGACCGTGAAGATCGGCGCCATTGTCATGGCCTCGGGCTGGAAGCCCTACGACGCGAACAAGCTTGACTACCTCGGCTATGGCAAGATGAAGAACGTGGTCACGAATTTCGAGCTGGAGGAGATCGCCAAAAAGAACGGCGGCAAGCTCCTCCGCCCCTCTGACGGCAAGCCGGCGCTGAAGGTCGCCTTTATCCAGTGCGCAGGGCAGCGGGACCCGAACCATCTTCCCTACTGCTCCTCCATGTGCTGCGCCACGTCGCTCAAACAGTCCCAGTATGTGCGGCAGAACGAAGACGCCCTTGCCATGATCTTCTACAAGGACATCCGGACCCCGGGCCGAACCGAGCTCTATTACAAAGAGGCGCAGAACAACCCCGGCGTGATGCTCTCCAAGGCCGATGTGACCGGCGTTTCCGATGCCGGCAACGACAACATGTTCGTTGAGATGGAGAACACCCTTTTTGGGACCAAGACCGGCGAAAAGGTGAAGGTGGAGGCCGATCTCGTGGTCCTGGCCACCGGCATGGTGCCGACCTCGCGCGCGCCGCAGGAATATGCCGACGGACTCACCGCGGCGGCAGGTGGCGGCGATGAAGCCAAAAAGAACTACCTCGAACAGACCCCCAAGCCGGACTATATCCTGAACCTCGGCTACCGTCAGGGTCCTGAGATCCCGACACTGGAAGGGGCGTCCGGTTTCGCCGATTCGAACTTCATCTGCTTCCAGTACGAGACCCGCAGGACCGGCATCTATGCAGCCGGAAGCGTGCACCAGCCCATGAACATGGCCGAAGCCATGGAAGACGCGGCCGGCGCGGCCTTCAAGGCCATTCAGGTCATCGACCATGTTTCCCGCGGCGTGGCGGTCCATCCCCGGGCCTGGGACACGACCTATCCTGACCCGCTGATCATCAAGTGCACGGCCTGCAAACGGTGCACGGAAGAGTGTCCCTTCGGCGCGATCGACGAGGATGAGAAGGGCATTCCCATCTACAACATCAACCGCTGCCGCCGCTGCGGCACCTGCATGGGCGCCTGCCCCGAGCGCATCGTGTCTTTCAAGGACTACAGTGTTGACATCGTGGGCTCCATGCTGAAGGCCATCGATGTGCCCGATGACGAAGATGTGTTCAGGATCGCCGTTCTCGTGTGCGAGAACGACTCCTATCCCGCTCTCGACACGGCGGCCATCGTCGGCAAGAAGATCGACCCCAGCGTGCGCTTCGTTTCCATGCGCTGCCTGGGCGGCATGAACCTGGTCTGGGTCGCCGACGCGCTCTCCAAGGGCATCGACGGCATGCTGCTCCTGGGCTGCAAGTACGGCGAGAACTATCAATGCCACTTCGTCAAGGGAAGCGAACTGGCAAATACCCGCTTCAGCAAGGTCAGCGAGACCCTGAACCGGCTGCAGCTCGAATCCGGCCGTGTTGAACTGATGCAGGTCGCCATCAATGAGTACGACCAGCTGCCCGAGAGGATAAACGAGTTCGTTGAGAAGGTGAAGGTGTTCGGACCGAACCCGTTCAAGAGCATGTAAACCGAATTGCGGATTGCGGAATGCGGATTGCGGAATAAAAGCCCGATCCGAACCGAATCTATGGAGGATATTTATGTCAGAAGCAACCGTGATTAAACCAGATTTGGAGTTCGTGAACGAGATCATCAAGGGCGGCGGCGAGTCCCTCAAGAAGTGCTACCAGTGCGCCACCTGCTCGGTGGTGTGCAACGTGACTCCCGAGGGGAACCCCTTCCCGCGGAAAGAGATGGTCCTCGCCCAGTGGGGCCAGAAGGACAAGCTTATTACGAGCCCTGACGTGTGGCTCTGCCACCAGTGCAGCGACTGCACGGCCTATTGTCCTCGCGGCGCAAAGCCCGGCGAGGTGCTGAACGCGATCCGCAAACAGAGCATCAAGGAAGTGGCGATGATCCCGCTCTTCGCGAAGATAGCCCAGGACCCCAGGCTCATCTGGCTCCTGTTCGCCATCCCCATGGCGCTGTTCGCCATCGTCGCGACGATCCTCGGGAACACGGATGTCGCAGCGGTGCGGGCAAAAAGCTCGGTCATGGCGTACCATAATTTCATGCCTGTTCCGGCCATCGATATCATATTCATCCTGACCGCCCTGTTCGCGGCGGCCTCAGCGTTCGTCGGGATCAAGCGTCTCTGGAGCGGCATGAAGGCGCAGGCCGGTGAGATGCAGTCCGGCGGGAATATCGTCGCCGATGTCATCTCGTCCGTCATTCAGATCATGACCCACACGAAATTCGCAGACTGCAACGTGAACCGGCTCCGTCAGTGGGGCCACCTCCTGCTGTTCTACAGTTTCGCGGGGCTCGCCGTGGTGACCACCTGGGCGATTGTCTACCTGTATGGTCATGAGCTGCTGCATATTCAGGCTTTCGGAGTGTTCAACTTCGGCGAGGCGCCCTATCCGATCACCGATCCCATGAAGATGCTCGCGCTGGCAAGCTCGGTCGCATTTGCCTTAGGGATCACGATCATCCTGCTGAACCGTCTCGCCAAGGCGGGGAAGGCCGGCATGGGTTCCTACTTCGACTGGATCTTCCTTGCTATCGTGATCGGCGTCGGCGGCACCGGGATGCTCTCCTGGGGTATGCGGCTCCTGGACATGACCTCCGGCTATTATGTGTACTACTTCCACCTGGTGTTCGTGTGGTCGCTGTTCGCCTACGCTCCCTATTCCAAGTTCGCGCACCTGTTCTACCGTACGACGGCCATGGTGTTCGCGAAGCACAGCGGCAGGGATAAGATCAGTTCATAGTTCGTAGCTCGTAGTAAGGGCTGTTGCCCTGACCTACCAGCTGCGAGCTGTCATTAAGGGGTTTGCCATGAAGGTCAAGGAACTATTAGGGATCAAGGGGATCGAGTGCTTCAGCATCATGAGCGATCAGACGCTTTTTGACGCGTCGAAGCAGATGGCTGAGTGCCGCATCGGCGCGCTCCTCGTGATGGAGAAGGGAAAACTCGCCGGTATCCTCACCGAGCGCGATATTGTGCGGGCCGTCGCGAACGGCCGGAACTGCACAGAGGTGGTCATCAAAGAGGTCATGACCACGAACCTCATTGTTTCCAAGTCCGGAGAAGACCTCGATTACGTCATGGCGGTCATGATCCAGAACAACATCCGTCACCTGCCGGTGGTGGAAGAGAGCGGTCTCGTCGGCATGCTCTCCATGCGGGACGTGGTGAGGGTGCTGGTGAAGAACCTCAAGGCCGAGAACCAGTATCTGAAGGACTTTATCGGCGGTTTCGACGCATAGAGAACTCACGCGAGAATGCCGGGCGCAGCTCGGAAGATACCTTGAACAGGGAGGGATGCCGGGAAAAGTAAAGAGGGTTTTATGTGTTGTCGAACCACCAGTGATTATTACAATTCGATGTCAGGCATTTTTGTACAATATGATTTTCATGAGATTAAAAAACTGATATAAAAGGAGGAGAGTATCAATGAGTAACACGATTCTTTTTGCCCTGGTATGCGGCATTGCCGGAGTCATTTACGGCATCATAACCGCGATCTGGGTGAACAAGCAGGATTCAGGCAATCAGAAGATGATCGACATTTCCAATGCAGTGAAGGAAGGCGCTAATGCGTTCCTGGCGCGCGAGTACAAGACAGTAGCGATCGTCGCAGTGGTCCTGGTGGGTATCCTGTTCTTCGTTCCCGCACTCGGGAAGTGGGCAGCCCTCGGATTCATCATCGGTACGGTAGGTTCCGCCCTCGCCGGTTTCATCGGCATGTGGGTGTCGCTCCGTGCCAACGTGCGTACGGCAGCAGCGGCGAGCAAAGGCCTCCAGGCCGCGCTCAGCCTCGCGTTCAAGGGCGGTTCCGTGACCGGCATCATGGTCGTTGGTCTCGGCATCATCGGCCTTGCCGGTTTTTACTTTCTTGCCAAGTCGTTTGCTCCGCCTGAACAGGTATCCACTGCGCTTATCGGGCTCGGCTTCGGTTGCTCGCTCATGAGCGTGTTCGCCCGTATCGCGGGCGGCATCTACACCAAGGCCGCTGACGTGGGCGCCGATCTCGTGGGCAAGGTTGAGAAGAATATCCCCGAAGACGATCCGCGTAACCCGGCCGTCATCGCCGACAACGTGGGCGACAACGTGGGCGACTGCGCTGGTATGGCAGCCGACCTCTATGAGACCTACACGGTGACCCTCGTGGCCGCCATGCTTCTCGCCAAGACCGTATTCGGCGACTCAAGCCCGTGGATCGAGTTCCCGCTTATGCTCGGCGCTGTTTCGATCATTGCTTCCATCATCGGCACCTATGCTGTGAAGCTCGGCAAGAACAACTACATCATGGGCGCCTTGTATAAGGGCCTTGCCGTTGCAGGCGTTATCGCGGCAGCAGCGTTCTATTTTGTGGCAAAAAGCTTTATCGCCGACCTCGGCCCCAATGCCGGTGTATTCACGGCGAACACAGTGTTCTTCATATCCCTCATCGGCCTTGCTCTCACCGGCCTGATCGTATGGATCACCGAGTACTTCACTGCTAAAGAGTATCCCCCGGTGCAGCACATTGCACAGGCAAGCCTCACCGGCCACGGCACGAACGTGATCGCCGGGCTCGCAGTCAGCATGAAGTCCACCGCAGCGCCGGTCCTCGTGATCGTTGCCTCGATCCTCGGCGCTTACTGGCTTGGCGGCGGATTCTCCGGTGCAGAGAATGCAGCCTCCGGCGGCATCTTTGCCATCGCGCTTGCAGCAGTGTCCATGCTCTCCATGACTGGTATCATCGTAGCCATTGACTCTTACGGCCCGATCACGGACAATGCGGGCGGCGTTGCTGAAATGGCCGGGCTTCCCCAGGCCATTCGTGACATCACCGATCCTCTTGATGCAGTGGGCAACACCACCAAGGCAGTTACCAAGGGCTATGCCATCGGCTCCGCGGCACTTGCCGCTTTGGTGCTGTTCTCGGAATATTCACGTTCCTTCGGCGCAACGATCCTGTTCGACCTTTCGAACCCCATGGTCCTTTGCGGCCTGTTCATCGGCGGCATGCTCCCCTACTACTTCGGCGCGCTCCTTATGGAGTCCGTGGCCAAGGCCGCAGGCGGCGTGGTGGAAGAAGTGCGCAGACAGTTCCGCGAGATCCCGGGCATCATGGAAGGCACCGGCAAGCCCCAGTATGGCAAGTGCGTCGACATCGTGACCAAGAGCGCCATCAATGAGATGATGCTCCCGGCGCTCATTCCGGTGGTTGTTCCGGTCGTCGTGGGCCTCTTCCTGGGCAAAGAAGCGCTCGGCGGCGTGCTGATCGGCGCCATTGTGACCGGCCTGTTCCAGGCCATTGCCATGACCTCCGGCGGCGGAGCATGGGACAATGCCAAGAAGTCCTTTGAAGACGGCGTCACGGACAGCAAGGGCGTCGTGCACAAGAAGGGCAGCGACGGACACAAGGCTTCGGTCACGGGCGACACGGTCGGCGATCCCTATAAGGACACCGCGGGCCCGGCCATCAACCCGATGATCAAGGTCATCAACATCGTAGCGCTCCTGATCGTACCGCTTATCAAGTAAGCATCGCGTATCGCAGGAACACACGAGGGGCTGGCCAACAGGCCAGCCCCTTTTTTTATGATATGAAACAAGGATGGTTAGAACCTGAAAAAAGCATTTTACCGCAGAGAACGCAGCCAAAAGTAGGCGCTTCTAAGCGAGGTCGCAGAGGGAGAACAATACGACGGGTTTGCAACCAGGCTGACATTTTGGCTTTTTCTTTGGGTACTTTGCGGCTTTGCGCGAACACCCGTGGTTTTTAGCTGAAAGCAGGGTTTTACAGCGCTGCCAGGGACTACGCCAACAGCTTCGCCTTCAGGGTATCAGGATCGTAACCGATGACGATGTCTTCGATCACGAGCGTGGGGTAGGTGCCCTGGGGATTGCGCTTCGTCACTTCCTTGCCCATGAGCCATTGCTCGCCGCTGTCCAGAAGGTCCACTTCGATGTACGTATAGGTGATCTTGTTGTCGTCGAGGAATTTTTTTACCTTCTTGCAGGCCCCGCAGGTGCTGAGGGAATAGAGCGTTATTCGTTTTGTCGTATACATACATGTCATTATACCAGACTGGACGCGCTTCGGGGTTTCCTGTGAAACGGTTGCAATATCCGGCCAATGTGGTGTATTATGCCCTTCCGATGTGGGACGAGAAGGTCTTGATAGAGGCGGGGTGCTCCCCGGGCGTGGTCGCGCACTGCACGGCGGTCTCACGCACAGCAGTCAATTTCGCGGAGCGGGTAAAAAGCGTTGCGGTTGACCGGGAGTTGGTCCGTCTGGGCGGACTTGTTCACGATATTGGCAGGGCGCGGTCCCATGATATTCACCACGCATTGGCAGGGGTGCAGATCGGCCGGGAGTTGGGGTTTTCCGAGCGATTGCTTGCCATCATTGAGCGACACATCGGAGCAGGGATCACTGCCGCCGAGGCCGAGCGGCTCGGACTGCCGAAGAAGGATTATCTGCCGCTCTCGCCTGAAGAAAAGATCGTCTCTTATGCGGACAATCTGACGAAAGGGTCAGAACCCATGTTGTTCGAACAAGCGGTGGAACGGTTCCGGGATATCCTGGGGCCGGACCACGAAGGGATCACTCTGCTTGTCCGGCAGCACGAAGAGATCCAGGGATGGATGAGATAACCGCGGAAGTCAGGAGTCAGGAGCCAGAATTCAGGAGTACTGCACGGCAGCCGCAGGCTTTAGCCTGCGTAATTAAAGGCGGATAACGTATGAGCAAGAAAAAGAAAGATGCGACCGAGATCGACGAGACTGACATCCTCATATCAAAAGGCAAGAGCGACAAGGTCGTCCCCGTCAAGCTGACGAAGGACAGCCGGTTCAAGTTCCGCTGCCACCCGAAAGTGCGCTGCTTCACCGCCTGCTGCAGCAACGTGAACATCGCCCTTCCTCCCTACGATATGCTGCGCCTCCGTCGGCGTCTCGGTCTCAGCGCCGACGAGTTCATCAAACAGTACGGAGATATCCAGGTCCTGGACAAGACGCTCCTGCCGGTCGTGACGCTCAGGATGCGGGACGATGAGAAAAAGAGCTGTCCCTTCGTTACTCCCGAAGGCTGCACGGTCTACGAAGACCGTCCGAACATCTGCCGCTACTACCCCGTGGGCATGGCCACGCTACGGAAGCTGGACGCCGAGGGCGGCAAGGACGAGTTCTACTTCATGACCAAAGAGGAACACTGCAAGGGGTTCGAGGAGGACCATCAGTGGACCATCGGCGAGTGGCGCGCCGACCAGGGCGCCGACCTGTACGACGAAATGAACCGCGGGTGGATGGAGATCCTGATCAAGAAGAAGTCACACGGCCAGGGGAAGGAGTTCCCGGAGATCAAGAACGAGATGTTCTTCAAGATGAGCTTCGACCTGGATTATTTCCGTGCATTCGTGTTCAACAGCACCTTCCTCGAGATCTACGATATCCCGGCTGAGCGGCTTGAGAGGATCAAGATCGATGATATGGAACTGCTCAAGTTGTCCTTCGAGTGGCTTCGCCAGGCCATGTTCGCCGAGG
Source organism: uncultured Nitrospiraceae bacterium (assembly GCA_964412455.1). Lineage (GTDB taxonomy): Bacteria > Nitrospirota > UBA9217 > UBA9217 > UBA9217 > JAAXXJ01. The sequence goes on from CAYPOT010000003.1 coordinate 76,848, forward strand.
AAACGCTGAAGTTCAAGGAAGGCGTTCTCGAACAGCGGAAAGAGCGCTCCGATACGACGATGCGGAAGGTGTACGGTAACAAGGAGAAGACCTCGATCGGCGAGATCGATTAGCGATCAGCAGTCAGGAGAGCCCCCTCATTGCTCGTTCTGTAACATGATCGTCATTTCTTTATAGATCACATTCCCGATGGAGATGCCCTGGTCGATGATCTCCGGGCCAAACGTTGAACCCGTTTTGGTCCGGAAGGTCTCCTTGATCTTTTCGATCCCTTTCATCTTTTCCAGGAACACCTGGTGCAGGCTTTCGGGCGGTGTGTTGTTGGCATTTACGATGGTCCAGAGCGTTGTGGTGAAGTTCTCCGGCCCCCAACGGAACTTATCGGCGTCGTAGAGGGCGTCGCTCACCAGCTTTCCCGCCTCGTCATCCGCTTCGGTGGTCGCCTTGAACGCCTCGTGGTTCCTGATGGCACCGGCGATGTACTTCCTGTAATTCTTCTCCATTCCCAGGTCCTTCAGGATACGTTCCGCCTCGATGCTGCCGAGGAGCGCGTGGTCCTTCTCTTTCCGCTTGATGTCGTGCAGGAGGCCGGCTAGTTCCGCCGCGAGAAAGAGCCCTGCCGCATCGGATGACGGGATTCCCCGCACCGGCGCTTCGATCAGGACGAGGGCGCCCGCGTCACGAGCCACCGCTTCGCAGTGGCAGAGGCCATGGGCGCACTCCAGCTGGGACTCATCGAGGTAGGTCCTGCACTGGTGGAGCAGTTCGCTGGTCACCAGGTGATCGTCGGCGAAGCGGACGGCTGAGGCGTGCAGGTTATAGAACGCGGGAACCGGAAGGGCCTTCGCGACCTGGTGCGCCACTTCCTGCAGCCGTTTATAAGCCGTCCTGCTCATGGGCCATAATAGTCGGAGGGGGAGGCCCCTGTCAAGACCCGAAACTCGGATTGACATGCTGGAGCATCATTGGTAAGATGCTCCACATTCGGCAACGTGCTTTTGTCGGAAATAGTAAACGTCATGTAACCACGGGTCCCGACTTTGTCGTGACGCACGGATGACGGCGCAACCATAAACTTAGATCCGATCTTGACTTTCACCGTGTGCGGCGAAGCCGCCAGTGGTTACTAAGAACGTTTCATACAAACGATAAAAGGAGTTCCCCGTGTCCGACATCCATAGTGAACGGATCCTCATCCTCGATTTTGGGTCCCAGTACACCCAGCTCATTGCCCGACGCGTGCGCGAGGCCAAGGTCTACTGCGAGATATTTCCCTTCAACGCCGGACTCGATAAGGTCAAGGCCTTCCGGCCCAAGGGGCTGATCCTTTCCGGTGGTCCGTCCAGCGTATACGATCCGGGAGCGCCGCTCATCGACAAGGCGCATCTCGATCTCGGCATCCCGGTGCTCGGCATCTGCTATGGCATGCAGCTCCTGACCTATATCCAGGGCGGACAGGTGGCCAAATCCGCAAAGCGTGAGTTCGGCAGGGCAGAGCTCAAAATTGACAATGTTGCCGGTCTTTTCAATGGCATTGGCTCCGCACTCCGCACTCCGCACTCCGCACTTGAAACTGTCGTCTGGATGAGCCACGGCGACCGCATCGAGAAGATGCCTGACGGGTTCTCCGCCATTGCCCATACGGACAACTCCCCGACCGCTGCCATGGCGGACGAGAAGCGGAAGTTCTTCGGCGTCCAGTTCCATCCCGAGGTCGTCCATACGCCGCAGGGCGTGCAGATCCTCCGGAACTTCGTGTACGGGATCTGCAAATGCGAACCAACCTGGACCATGGCGTCCTTTGTCGACTATTCCGTCGGCGAGATCCGCAAGGCCGTAGGCAACAAACAGGCACTGTGCGGCCTTTCCGGCGGTGTGGATTCATCGGTAGCCGCAGTGCTTGTGTACAAGGCCATCGGAAAGCAGCTTGCCTGCATTTTCGTGAACAATGGCGTTCTCCGCAAGGATGAGGCTGAAAAAGTGCAACATACGTTCAAAGACATGGGGCTGAACCTCAAATATGTCGACGCATCACTGGAATTCCTTACGAAGCTGAAAGGGGTCGAGGACCCAGAGAAAAAACGCAAGATCATCGGCAATACGTTCATCGAGGTGTTCGAGCGGGAAGCCCATGCAGTGGGAGGCGCGGAGTTCCTGGTGCAGGGCACACTCTACCCCGATGTGATCGAGAGCGTCTCCTTCAAGGGCCCGTCTGCGATCATCAAGTCCCATCATAACGTGGGAGGCCTGCCGGAGAAAATGAAGCTGAAATTGGTCGAGCCGCTTCGCGAACTGTTCAAGGACGAGGTGCGGGCCATCGGCCGCGAGATGAAGATGCCCGACGACATCATCGATCGCCAGCCCTTTCCCGGCCCGGGGCTTGCCATCCGCATCCTGGGCGAGGTGACCGAGGCACGGACCAGCCTTCTGCGCGAGGCCGATGCAATTGTGATCGAGGAGATCAAGAAGGCCGGACTCTATAAAGAGATCTGGCAGTCCTTTGCCGTGCTGCTCCCGATCAAGACCGTGGGCGTCATGGGCGACGAGCGGACCTACGAGAACGTGGTGGCCATACGCGCGGTCACGAGCCAGGACGGCATGACCGCGGATTGGGCGAAGATTCCCTATGAGCTCCTGGGCATCATGTCGAACAGGATCATCAACGAAGTAAAGGGCGTGAACCGCGTGGTATTCGACATCTCGTCCAAGCCGCCGAGCACGATCGAGTGGGAGTAGGAGAAGCAGACGACAGACCGTCCGGCGTTGCCGGACTGCCGAAAGATACACAACAGATATCAGATCAGTGACGTGATGCAAATGCAAAGAGGCGGCCTTATCAGGTGACCGCCTGAGATTGACCCCGGAACGGAAATGAGTGAGGCAAATTTAGTGCGCCGCCGAAAGGACACGTAATGAGAAACAGGATCCGACAGTTTCATTTGATCATTGCTGCGGCAGCGTTCCTGCTCATGAACACCGCGGGCTGTGCGATCCATAACTATCGGGATAGCGAAGAAACGCTCCGGTTGGGACGTGCCGGCGTTGCCGTGCTGGTAGATTCCTCCGTTCACCTCTCGGTATCAGGAGGACGGAATTCGATCAGTGTGCCTGAAAACGCCTCGATCTCCGTCGAGATGCTCAAGGCGGTCGAGGCATCGCTCGAGCGCAAGGGTTATGCCGTGAGCGGACCGAGGCTGCTCTCCGTGGGTGCTGCGTTCAATGCGGCCGATACCATGAATGTGACGACCGTTGGAGGTGTACTGGAATCCCCGGAAGAAGTGGGCAAGCCCTTCATTGTCAGGCCGGACCCGGGTGATCCGGCGGCGTACGCCAGGCTGAATGAACTCTTCCTCTGGGCACGCAAGGTGGAAGGGCCCGCGCCGAAGTCGTCGCTGGGCATAGCGTCGGCGCCGGGTCTGGTCCTGGTCTCCTGTTCGGGAAGCAACAAGCAGAGTTTTCCTGCCGGAGGCGACCAGAGCGTAAGCATTACGAGACTCAAGCCCGGCGTGGACGCGGGATCGGACGCATGGTCAGAGATGCTGGTCATGCTGCTTGACCGCGCGTCGGGAAGGATCGCCTGGCTGGGCCGGGGAAGTGTCACTGAATTCACACCGGAGGCTGCGGGAAAAGAGGTTTTAAGACTTGTGTCGGAGATGCCGCCGGCGAATTAGAAAGAGGCAGGTGTTTTTTCGACAGAGTTGAACAGAATAGGCCTGCTCAGGAAAGAGCAGGCCGTTTTGCATTTAAATAGCGTACTCCCGTCCATATCAGCACTGCGGCGAAGATGATCCGCAGGGCGCTGTCCGAGAGGGCGTGGGCCGCGGAGCCGCCGAGTACTGAGCCGACGAGGACGCCTGGAACGAGGCCCCAGAGAAGGGTTGTTCTGACGTTTCCCAGCTTCCAGTGAGTGAACGCTCCGACGCTGCCGGCGGGCACCATGACGAGCAGGGACGTGCCCTGCGCCACGTGCTGATCGAACCCGGCGAGCAGTACCATCGCGGGGATCATGATAGCCCCTCCGCCTACCCCCATCATTCCCGACATGAAACCCGCGAGACCGCCGGTGAGCAGCAGCACCGTGATCTTCATCACGCCCCATCCCGGTGCGGGGAGCGCGGCAAGATGGGGTTTAAGCAGCAGGAGGACGGACACAATCAACAGGTAACCGCCGAAGGATCGCTTGAGCTTCCACTCCGGGAGGGCATGGGCGAAGTGCGCGCCTGAGCGCGCGGCGGCGACGGCGGTCGTTGCCATCAGCAGCGATGCGGCTACATCGACGTCACCGCTCACTGCATAGGTGACAGCGCCGGCAAGCCCCGTGAAGACGAGCGCCACGAGGCTCATGCCGTGCGCGGTATGCTGGTCCAGTTTCAGGATGCCGACCAGCAGGGGGATCATGACGATCCCGCCGCCGCCGCCCGTGATGCCGCCGGTGATCCCGGCAAGAAGACCAATGAGAAAGTTCATAGTATTAAGAATAAAAGTGAAGACCTATTACCCTAAAAACGGCACTTGACACTGATCAAATCGGAGAAGAGGCGGATAACGGCGGATTTTTCCCAGATAAGTAGTTCACCCGATGGGTAAATGCATTGCTTTAGCATTTTTCCGCTTTTATCCGGAGTTAATCCGCTTCTTCTGTGTCTAAGTGCTTTTTTTAGGATTACCGCAGGGGGGCAGGGGTAGGAGTGGTTAAAAGCCGGAAAGCAGGTATAAAGGAAAGAGAGAAACATAACATCTTCATACCTTCCTTCCTGCCTTCTTACCATCGCACCTTCGGGTTTTTCCTAATCGTTCGTTTTTGGCGCGTCCGGATTCAACGTCCCGAACTCCTGGCCGAACTGGTTGGCCGCGGAGACGCCGACCTCCTGGAGCATCCGGCCGAAGGTGCCCTTCACGAGGTCCATCGATACGCCGAGGTCTTTCGCGATCGTTTCCAGCGGCTGCTTTTGGGTGAAGTGCCGTTCGGCGATCATGATCTTCAGGAAGTCCGCCTGGATCATCTTTTCAAGCGCCGTGTCGGTTATGGCGGCGCTTTCGTAAGCCTGCTTCAGGGTCTTTCCCCCTGTTATCGCTTCCCGGTACTTCGTCACCGCCTCGGTGTAGATCTTGTCCTCCTCGGGCGTGAACTCCTTGAAGTCGAAGTCCGGCATGGTTGCTTTATTCGGGGTCTTTTTCTTTTTCATGGCATTTCCTTTGCGTGGATTTCCTCTGCGTCCTCTGCGGTGAAAAAGTCTTACAGCATCTTCCGCTTTTCCTTCGGCCTGCGCTCCGGGACTTGTTTATGCTCCAGTTTGCCTTCGTTCCACTCCACGGAAACGTACAACTCGCAGTAGCAGCTTCCGTATTCCTTGATGTCCGGGTCGCGGTATACACAGGGGCAGACGACATCGGCGTCCTGATCCTTCGCTCCCCACGCCAGGCGGCAGGGGCAGGAACGGTAGCCATAGCGCGCCTCATTCGTGAGCAGGCCCCGCAGGATATCCATGACGAATTCCCGGTCCTTGTTCAAGCGGATGCCCTGGGACTCGGCGTACTTCGACAGGATCGGGTATAGTTCCTCCGCGGTCATGCCCTATTCTCCAAGCGCCTTGCGAATGTGCTCCTCATTGAAACCGATCAGGACGTCGTCGTCGATGCAGATGGTGGGGAAGGTGCATTCCGGGTTCAGCTTGCGTACCTCGTCCATCACTTTTTCCCGCTCGGCGCCGGACAGGAGGTCGACATCGGTAAAATCCGCTTCGATGCCGTTGTCCTTGAAGAACTTCTTGGTCCGCAGGCAATGGGAGCAGGTGCTGAGCGTGTAAAGCTTGATCTTCGGGTGTTTTTTTACCATACGGAAGCCTCCGTTCAATCGAAAACAGTATAACATGGAGATAACGGCCATGCAAATAATTTTGGCCAGGCACTGCGGGAAAAGCGCCACACGGACATATTTCCGGGCAAGCAGGTCCCGAACGGACTATAATATGCGCAATCCGGTCATTGCGCATATTACACGCTCCAAGGTATGGTCTGCGGTGAAGAGGGAGGTTCGAACGGTGCAAAAGATCCTTCAGTTCGGTTTCCTGGGCGTCCTGCTCCTGGGACTGGCGGCGTGCAGCGACAGCGGTGCGCCGAAGAAGGTCAGCCTCGAAAAGCGGGAGGCCATTAAACTTTCCGTTGACCACAAGGGTGAAAAGCCGATACGGATCGCGGTCGGCGGCATGATCACGCCGCGCGAGGGTTTTGTCTACTATCGGGGATTCCTCGACTATATCGGCGAAAAGCTGGGCAGGCATGTCGAATTCATCGATCGGGAAAACTACAAGGAGATCAATCAGCTTCTGAGATCAGGAAGCATTGACGCCGCTTTTGTGTGTTCTGGCCCCTATGTCGAAGGCCGACGGGAATTCGGTCTGGAACTTCTTGTGGCGCCGCAGGCCTACGGTCAGACCGTTTACTATGCTTATATCATCGTCGCACGGGACAGCCCGATCACGAGGTTCGAAGAGCTCAAGGGCAGAACGTTCGCCTTTGCCGATCCCGATTCCAACACCGGCAGGCTGGTGCCCGAATTCATGCTTGCCAAAATGGGCGAGACCCCTGACTCGTTCTTCAGCAAGCATATCTTCACCTATGCCCATGACAAGTCTATCAAGGCGGTCGCGCAGGGGATCGTTGACGGCGCGTCCGTGGACAGCCTTATCTGGGACTATGCCGACAAGCTGGATCCCCAGTTCACGTCGAAGACGAAGATCATCAGAAAATCCGCCCCCTATGCGATCCCACCGGTTGTCGTCAGGCCGGGGCTGGACGGTGACCTGAAAAAAGCATTGCAGCAGGTCTTCCTGGGCGCCCATGCCGACCCGGAGGGGAAGGATATCCTCAAACATATGATGATCGACAGATTCGTTGAGATCAATGACAAGGCCTATGATTCGATCCGTGAAATGAAGGCCTGGGTGAAGCAGCAGAAGAACAACAGGAACAAGAAGAGGGCGCCTTAGATGATGACGCGGCTGAACAGCCTCTACGCGAAGATCCTTGCCGGAACGATCGGGATCGTCGTGGTGATGGGCGCGGCGCTCGCCGCATTCATCATGGTTGCTGTGCAGCCCAAGCTTCAGGCCGCCCTCGAAAAGCGGGGGGAGTTCATGGCGCAGCATGTCGCCAGCCAGAGTGCAATGCCGATCCTGACCGAACGGTTCTTCGAGATGGACCTGCTGCTCAGTGATCTTATGACGACGGACAAGGACGTCGAATACTGCTACGTCGTGAACAGCCGGGGCCACGTCGTTGCGCATACCTTCGGAAAAAAATTCCCCACGGACCTGAAGGCGCCCGGGGCGGCGCTGAACGTGCAGGCATTCCGCATCGAGCATCTGGCCACGGAAAAGGGTGCGATCCTCGACTTTGCCGCGCCGATCCTGCAGGGTCGGATCGGGACCGTGCATCTCGGAATGTCGGAGCGGCCGATCGAACAGGCGGTTTCGGCCATGATCCGGCAGCTTCTGCTGATCGTCATGATCGTGCTGGTTCTGGGAAGCGCCGCCGCCGTCATATTCGCGCGGGCAATGACAAGGCCGCTCCAGGACCTAGTCCGTGCCGCCGGGGCGGTGGGAAGCGGCGATCTTGACCACCAGATCACGGTCCGGACCCGGGACGAGATCGGCATCCTTGCCGATTCGTTCCAGCAGATGGTTTTCAAACGGAAACAGGCCGAACAAGGGCGTGAAGCGCTCATTTCCCAGCTTCAGGAGGCCCTGGACAATATCAAGAAGCTCGAAGGGATTTTACCCATCTGCTCTTCCTGCAAGCGGATCCGCGACGACAAGGGGGAATGGAACCAGCTGGAGGCGTATATCCGGGACAATTCCGAAGCCGAGTTCAGCCATGGACTTTGCACGGAATGCGCACAAAAGATGTATCCAAAATATTTTCCCAAATAAGGGTATTGACAGCATGATAGTTCAGTGTGAAAATAGTGATATGAAGAACTGGTTTCTTATTGCGGTGTTCCTGGCTCTCACGGGATGCGCGCCGGTCCTCGACAAGGGATTGATGGACCAGGGCGCCCGGGAGTTCCAGTTGTCCCATCTCGTGGAGACGCCCGAGGTGTTCAAGGACCGCCTCTTCATCCTGGGCGGAGTGATCGTGGAGACGAAGCTCACGGAGAAGGGCTCCCAGATCGAGGCGCTGTTCATTCCGGTGAACCCTTCCGGTTACCTCAGGGATACTTCGCGGCATCAGGGGAGGTTCCTGGCGGTCTATTCCCGATCAAAGGGCATCCTGGATCCCCTGATCTACAATAAGGGGCGTGAGATAACCCTGGCAGGGGACTTCGTGGAAGTGCGGAAAGGAAAGATCGACGAGATGGAATACTCCTACCCGGTGTTCGAGGTCCGGCAGATCCATCTCTGGGAAGAGTATAAGGATTACCCCTACGCCTGGCCCTATCCGTATCCTTACTATAGTCCCTACTACTACCGGTCCCCGTTCCTCTACGACGCCTGGGGACGGCCCTATCCAGGCCCCTACTGGCCGCCGCCTCCGTGGTAAGAACGACGGCTATGCGTTGCGGTGGGTCATTTTCACGAATTGACCACAGGGAGTACCTGACGTAAGAGGAGACGCCTATGAACGCACAACAAGGCGGAGATATCTCGCGCAGCGGTATCCTCGGCCTGCTCCCGGCTGCCGGCTTCATGCTCGCCATTCTTGCCGTCGCTGCCGCAGTTCTTGCCGGTTTCGGGACCCGGTGGGGGTGGTGGAATTTCCGTACCGGTTTCACCATCCTGAAGGTGTCCGCCTATGGCGGCGTTGCTGCAGCCGTGGCATCGATCGCCGGCGGCATCATTGCCGTTTCGGGGACCCCGCGGACGGGCCTGGTCCTCGCCGTTGCCGGAGTCCTCCTCGGGCTTATCACCGCCGGGATCCCCTGGTCATGGATGCGGACCGTGCAGCACGTGCCCCGCATCCACGACATAACGACGGATATGGACAACCCGCCGAAGTTCATTGCCGTCCTGCCGCTAAGGAAAGATGCCTCCAATTCAGCAGAATATGGCGGGTCCGAGGTCGCAGCGCAGCAGCGAAAGAGTTATCCTGATATCGTCCCCTTCCGGTTAAAAATACAGCCTGACCAGGCGTTCGAGCAGGCCTTGCAGACCGCAAGGGTTATGGGTTGGGAGATCGTGGAGGCCGATGCCGGGCAGCAGCGCATCGAGGCTACGGACACCACCTTCTGGTTCGGCTTCAAGGATGATATTATCATTCGGATCTCGCCGGCGCCGGATGGAAGCAGGATCGACGTCCGCTCCCTATCGCGCGTGGGATCGAGCGACGTAGGCACGAACGCCAAAAGGATTCGGGCGTATTTTCGGAAGCTTGAGCGGACGAATTAGCAGGCAGAAGAGTGCCGGTCAGAAGGTGCTGGCTGAGGTCTCGGGACGTATATAACGTAAATTAAGGAAAGACACCGTACATTGTCAAGGCGCACACGAGTTGTCTTGGGCCACGGACAGGATCATCCCTTCTCCATCACGATCCTCTTCCGCCAGTTCTTTCCCTTCGCGGGAAAATCGATGCGATAGTGAGCGCCGACGCTGCCTTCGCGCAGGAGCGCCGAGCGGGTGATGAGCATGGCCACCGTGATCATGTTCTTGAGTTCGAGAACGGCCCGGTCTTGGGGCGGGTTCCTGATCATCCGGTCCCACTCCCGGAGCTTTTTCATAGCCACCGCCAGGTCTTTCCCGTTCCGCACAATGCCCACGTTCTCCCACATCAATTTTTTCAACGATGTCCTGATATAATCACTGTCCGATGCCGTAAAGACCCCCCCGCTCTTCTGTCTCGCCGCCGCCCCTGCGTGTACCGGGCGCTTCGGTTCCATTCCGTGCCTTGCCGCGTATCGCGCCGCCCCGAGGCCCGCACGTTCGCCATAGACCAATCCTTCCAGCAGGGAATTGCTTGCAAGGCGGTTCGCGCCGTGGACGCCGGTACAGGCCGTCTCTCCGGCGGCAAAGAGCCCGGGGATGGAGGTGGCGCCCCAGAGATCGGTCTTTACTCCGCCCATGATGTAGTGGGCGGCGGGGGAGACGGGGATGGGCGCTTTGGTGATGTCGATGCCGAAGCTTGTGCAGGTGCCGTAGATGCGTGGGAAGCGTTTGCGGAGGTACTCCGCGTTCAGGTGGGTCATGTCCAGGTACACATGGTCGGACCCGGTCGAGATCATTTCGGCGTGGATGGCGCGGGTGACCACGTCCCGCGGCGCAAGCTCCCGGGCGGGGTGGTAGGCATCCATGAAGCGGAGCCCGTGGACGTTCCGGAGCATGCCGCCCTCTCCCCGCATCGCTTCGGAGAGCAGGAACTGCGGCGCGCCGCGCAGGTAAAGCGCCGTGGGATGGAACTGGATGAGTTCCATATCGACGAGCGTTCCGCCGGCGCGCCATGCCATGGCAACGCCGTCACCAGTCGACACCGGAGGATTGGTCGTCCGCTCGAAGAGGCGTCCCGAACCGCCGGTGGCGAGAAGGACCGCCCGTGCGGAGACCATGAGCACTTTCCGGGCCTTCTGCTCGATGACGACGGCGCCCGTGCATCTGCCCTTGTCGATGATGAGGTCCGCGGTGAAGGCGAAGTCGATCTTGGTCGCTTTTCCGGTCGAACGGACCTTGTCGGTGAGCACCCGCAGGATCTCATGGCCCGTTGAATCTCCCTGCGCGTGAAGGATCCGCCGCTTGCTGTGCGCCGCTTCCTGGGTGAACGCGAGCCTGGTGCCTTCCTGGTCGAACTCGGCCCCCCAGACGATGAGCTCACGGATGCGCATGGGCCCTTCCTCGACCAGGGTGCCGACCGCCTTCCGAATGCAGAGGCCGTCGCCTGCCTTGATGGTGTCATCGAAGTGGATGGAGATCTCGTCCTCGTCGGACAGGGCCACGGCCACGCCGCCCTGGGCATACTCGGTGCTGCTCTCCGAGGGCGCGTCCTTGGTGACCACGAGGACCTCGCCGTTCCGCGCCAGTTCCACCGCGGCACGGAGGCCGGCGACACCGCCGCCGATGATGAGAAAGTCGGTCGAGATATGTTCGGTAGAGAAGTCCATGAGAATTCGGAATGATGATCTTGTAGGGGCGGCCCTGCGTGGCCGCCCGGCTTAGGGCAACCACATAGGGTCGCCCCTACCGTGTTTGCTTACTGTCTTACCGGTGCCGGGTTCTCCGACGGGAGAAACATGTTCTTGCCGTCGATGGCGAGCAGTTTGTAGGTGCCGGGGTCGAAGACCAGGGTGACCCGGGCGCCATCCTTCACGATCCTGCCTCCCGTGGTCTGCCACTCCCCTTCCCAGGTGAACGTTGCCTTGATGTTCCCCTTGTCCTGGACCATGACGAGGATCTTGGTGAAGTGCAGCTTGAAACGGATGGTCTGGTAGGTGGAGAATATCTTTTCCACCGACTTCCCTAATCCTTCCCGGTCGGGATAAGCGGTCGAGATCTTGTCCATGAACGAGTCGAGGTTGCGATTCTCGTAGGCGCCGGTCAGCTCACGCACCGCCGAGAGGGTGCTCTCGCCCTGGAGGCCGGCCGACCCGAGGGGGACCGTGCTGCACGCGGACAGGATGACGGTGAAGAAAATGATTACAAAAGCGGTCAATAAATGTTTCATACAAGCTCCTTACTTTAAAATGGTAATGTCAAAATCCTTTTCTACCGCAGAGGACACAGAGGTTGTGAATATCAAACCCCCTATACGCTCACTTCGAGAACAACATGGTTTCCTTCGCGACCCTCGCGCCTTCGCGGTTCAAGGATTTTCAGGATTATGGTCCCAAATTTTTTTCACAGGACCTTCTTCAGGAACTGCCCCGTATAGGACTGCCGCACACGCGCCACGTCATCGGGCGATCCCTCCGCCACGATCTCTCCGCCCCGGTCGCCTCCCTCGGGTCCCAGGTCGATGATCCAGTCCGCAGTCTTGATGACGTCGAGGTTGTGTTCGATCACCACCACGGTGTTGCCGGAGTCCACGAGCCGCGCCAGCATGTCGAGGAGCTTCTGGGTGTCGGCAAAGTGGAGGCCCGTGGTGGGCTCATCGAGGATATACAGTGTCCGTCCGGTCGCCCGGCGGGAAAGCTCCTTCGAGAGCTTCACGCGCTGGGATTCGCCGCCCGAGAGCGTGGTGGCGGACTGTCCCAGGGTGATGTAGCCGAGACCGACATCGAGGAGCGTCTGGAGCTTTGAGCGCACCGGAGGGATGTTCTGGAAGAAGTCGAAAGCCTGTTCCACGGTCATGGCCAGGACCTCCGCGATGCTCTTCCCTTTGTACTTGATGTCGAGCGTTTCGCGATTGTACCGGGAGCCGTGGCAGACGTCGCAGGTCACGTACACATCGGGCAGGAAGTGCATTTCGATCTTGATGAGCCCGTCGCCTTCGCAGGCTTCGCACCGCCCGCCTTTGACGTTGAAGCTGTACCTGCCTGCCTTGTACCCGCGGACCCGTGACTCCGGCAGCTGGGTGAAGAGGTCGCGGATAGGTCCGAAGGCGCCGGTGTAGGTGGCCGGGTTCGAACGCGGCGTCCTGCCGATGGGCGACTGGTCGATGTCGATGACCTTGTCGATGTGTTCCAGCCCCTTGATGTCGCCGTGCTTGCCCGCTCGTTCGGTGGAGTGGTAGATCCGCTGGGCGAGCGCGCGGTACAGGATGTCCACGACGAGCGTGCTTTTCCCCGAGCCCGAGACGCCGGTGACGCAGGTGAGGACGGCGAGCGGGAACTTGACCGAAAGGTCCTTCAGGTTGTTCTCGACGGCGCCCACGACGGTGATGTATTTCTCCGCTTTCCTTCGTTCCCGCGGAACGGCTATGGTAAGCGTTCCCGCAAGATACTGGCCGGTGAGCGAGCGGGGATTCATTTCGATCTCGGCGGGCGTCCCCTCGGCGATGACCTCGCCGCCGTGGACGCCGGCGCCGGGCCCCATGTCGATGACGCGGTCCGCCATGCGGATCGTCTCTTCGTCATGCTCCACGACGAGCACGGTATTCCCCAGGTCCCGCAGCCGGATCAACGTATCCAGGAGCCTGCGGTTGTCGCGCTGGTGCAGGCCGATGGAGGGCTCGTCGAGGATGTATAGCACGCCCACAAGGGACGAGCCGATCTGCGTGGCGAGCCGGATGCGCTGGCCTTCGCCGCCGGAGAGGGTGGCCGCGCCGCGGTCCAGCGTCAGGTAGTCGAGCCCCACGTGCACCATGAACCCGAGGCGCTCCCGGATCTCCTTCAGGATGCGTTTCGCGATGACCGTTTCCTTTTCGGTGAGCGAAAGGTCCGTGAAAAATTCCAACGACCGCTTCACGCTCATCTTTGTTATGTCGGCGATGTTCAGTCCCGCCACCTTGATCGCCAGCGATTCCTTGCGGAGGCGGCTCCCGCCGCAGTCCGGGCAGGCCTGGTAGTTCATGTACTGCTCCATCTCCCACTGGGTGGCGAACGAGTCGGTCTCATCGTACCGCCGCTTGAGATTGGGGATGATGCCTTCGAAGGACTTGCAGGCGGTGCGGGAGGCAGGCCTCGGGAAGAGCGCCCGGCTGCCTTCCTCGCCGATGCCGAAGAGCAGGGCCTTGAGCTGCAACGGCTTCAGCTCCTTGACCGGACTGTTCACGTCGAAGCCGCAGGTCACGGCGATGGACTGGAGCTGTTCGTAATGGTGGACCGACGTGCGTTTTGCCCAGGGCTTGATGGCCCCCTCCCGGATGGACATGTTCTTGTTCGGGATGATGAGCTCCGGGTCGAATTCGAGCAGCCCGCCCAGGCCGTCGCAGGTAGGGCAGGCGCCCTGGGGGCTGTTGAAGGAGAACGTGTTGGGGGCGATCTCGGGGTAGCTGATGCCGTCCACGATGCACGAGAGCTTTTCGCTGTACAGAAGATCCTGCTTCTTGTCGACGAGGTTGATGAGCACGAGGCCGTCGGCCTGCTTCAGCGCCGCTTCGACGCTTTCCGCGAGCCGCCGCTCGATGCCGGGTTTGACCACGAGACGGTCGATGATGATCTCGATGTTGTGCTTCTTCTTCTTGTCCATGGGCACTGGCTCGGCGAGCTCTTTGAGCTCTCCGTCCACCCGCGCCCGGATATAGCCCGAGGCCGCCGCGGCCATCAGTTCCTTCCGGTACTCGCCCTTGCGGCCGCGCACGATGGGTGCCAGGACCTGGATGCGTGTGTCCGTGGGCAGTGCCATTACGGCGTCGGTGATCTGCTGGACGGTCTGCGCCGCGATCTCCCTGCCGCACTGGTAGCAGTAGGGCTTGCCGATGCGCGCGAAGAGAAGCCGGAGATAATCGTAGATCTCCGTCACCGTGCCGACGGTGGAGCGGGGGTTCTTGCTGGTGGTCTTCTGCTCGATGGCGATGGCCGGGGAAAGGCCGTCGATGGAGTCTACATCCGGTTTGTCCATCTGGCCCAGGAACTGGCGGGCGTAGGCCGACAGGCTCTCGACGTACCGGCGCTGACCCTCGGCGTAGATGGTGTCGAAGGCGAGCGACGACTTGCCGGACCCCGACAGGCCCGTGATGACGACGAGCTTGTCCCTCGGGATCTCAAGGTCGATGTTCTTGAGATTGTGCTGGCGGCAGCCTTTGAGGATGATCTTGTCCATAGTGTTCCTGAGCAGTTTCAGGCGGAATTAAAATTATACTCCCAGAAGGGCGGCTGAGTAAAGGATTTTGTACTGTGAACCGGTAGCCAAAAGAGGGAACGAGGATGGGTCCTCGTACATCAAGAAGAAGGGTAACCGGGCCCTTGCCCATGACATGAACATCGAGACGGTGGCTGAGGGCGTGGAAACACAGAAACAGCCGGAGCACATTGAATCGCTGAACGGTGCCTATTGGCAGGGGTTCCTGTTTTCGAAGCCCGTGAAGAGCGAAGAAGCGCAGGCGCTGATCGTGGTGTAGGGGGGGCTTCTGCAAGGTTCTTTCCCCCTTGGTCGCTGTTTTCCTGCTTGCCATTTTCCCGTAACTGTACTACTCTCCTTTGTATGAGCGCTTCGAAGAGCCAGCTCAAGACCCCCTGCCCACCTGAAGTCCTCCGCCTCGTAGAGAACTTTCACAATCACATTGACGTTTACACGTCTGGCAAGTACAACGAGGCCGAGCTACGGCAGGAGTATGTTAACCCACTCTTCTTACACCAAAGCTAAGGCGATGAGTAATGAAATGGGCTATCACCGGATAGATAAAGCAGTGAAAGAATTTGAGGAGAAATTGAAGTAATGGCTAAGGAGAGACTAAAGGTATTTATCAGCTACAGTCACGAATCCGAAGAGCATAAAGATCGTGTGCTCAAGCTCAGCGATCAGTTATGCAATGACGGTATTGATTGCGAGCTTGATCAGTACCACATTTCTCCACCTGAAGGCTGGCCAAGGTGGTGTTCTAAGCAGGTTGCAGGCAGCACGTTTGTACTTGTAGTCTGCACGAAAACTTACCTTGATCGTTTTAATATCGCGGCTCCGGCCGGTACTGGTAAGGGTGTCAAGTCCGAAGGGTATATCATCACACAAGAACTATACGATAGCGACACACTAAATACGAAGTTTATTCCTGCTATTTTCTCCAAGGAAGATGAAGCGTTTATCCCCAAACAGATAAAAGGCTCTTCTATTTATATCTTGGATAATGAAGATGGGTATAAAGACCTTTATCGTCACCTCACCGGTCAACACGCGGTTCCCAAGCCTGAAATAGGACCAGTAAAAGACCTGCCTCTCAAAGAACGTAAGATGTTCTTCGGCAATACAAAAGGCGTCGAGCTTTCTGCAACACCGCAACCACGCATTTTCGTTTCCAAACTTCCAATAACAGGGGCAAGGCTTTTCGGTCGAGAACATGAACTTGCCCTACTTGATAGAGCATGGGCAGACCATCAAAGCAATATTGTCTGTTTCAGCGCGATGGGCGGTGCCGGTAAGACTTCCCTTGTGAAAAACTGGCTTAACACTTTATCTCATGACAATTATCGAGGAGCGGCACGCGTATACGCGTGGTCCTTTTACAGCCAAGGGATGAGGGAGGGAACGCAGGCATCCGCAGACGAGTTCTTCGATCATGCACTCCGATGGTTCGGTTATTCAGGACCGCCTATAAAGTCTGAGTGGGAGAAGGGTGAAACGCTCAGCGAACTGATTAAGAAACAACGAACGCTTCTTGTAATAGACGGCTTGGAGCCGCTCCAATATCCTCCTGGCGCAATGCAGGGCCGGCTAAAGGATCAGGGTCTTCAGTCATTACTATGCGAGCTTGCCTCTCAGAATAACGGTCTATGTATCATTACAACGCGTATACCGATCGCGGATATCGAAGACTATAAAGTAACGGTTCAAGAAGTTCCGCTTGAACACCTTTCGGCCGCAGCCGGAGCACAAATGCTTGGCGCAATGGGTGTGAAAGGCACGGATGAAGAACTCAAGCAGGCAACGGCAGAATTTAAGGGTCATGCCCTTGCCCTGACCCTGCTGGGAAGCTATCTGTCGGCTGTACATGATGGCGACATAAGAAAGCGCGACCTTATTCCGCAACTGACCGCGGATGAAGAAAAAGGCGGACATGCCAAACGTGTCATGGCGTCTTACGTAAAATGGCTTGTGAGCACGCCGGAGTTGAATATGCTTTTTCTCATGGGTCTTTTCGACAGACCGGCGCCTGGATGCGCGATTGCCGCACTTAGAGCAAAACCACCGATAAATAATTTGACTGGTGCAATATGCAAACTCCGGGATGATCAATGGCAGTTCGCGGTCAAGCACCTGAGAGACCTGCGCTTGCTCGATGAAAAGGACGAAAGGAACGCTGAAACGCTTGATTGCCATCCATTTGTAAGAGAATATTTCGGCGATCGTTTGAGACAGAAACACCCGATTGCTTGGAAGAAGGCCCATAGCCGGTTGTATGAGCATTTTAAAGTGCAAGCCCCAGAGTTACCGAATGCATTGGAGCATTGGAGGAGATGGCTCCGCTTTTTTCAGCAGTGGCCCACGGCTGCGCTGCCGGGAGGCATCAAGAGGCGTTGGAAGAGGTCTTTGAGAAGCGAATAAGCAGGCGTCGTGAAGCCTTTATTGTCCATAAACTCGGTGCTTTCGGTGCAACCCTTTCTTGCTTATCATACTTCTTTGAAACACAATGGCATACACCCGCTGTTGGTCTTACTGAAACAGCCAAGGAGATGGTTTTGAATCGGGTGGGTTTTACTCTCCACGCACTTGGTCGGCTAACAGAGGCGGTCGAGCCGCTGCAGACTGCCATTGAGATGAGTGTTGCACAAGACAACTGGATTGAAGCTGCAATAAGCACCATCAATCTTAGCCAACTATTCCTTGCCAGCGGTCAAGTGGATAAGGGCGTTGATTATGCGGAAAAAGGTGTGGGCTATGCGGACAAGAGTGGAGACGGCTTCAAGATAATGGCCAGTCGGGCAGCATATGCCGTCGCTTTGCATCAAGCCGGCCGCTTTGATGAGGCAGAAAGACTCTTCCATAAGGCGGAGGAGATGAAAGAGAAGGGTCAGCCTCAATTTCCCCGGCTCTATTCTCTCCAAGGTTTTTTATATTGCGATCTCCTCCTTGAAAAGGAAAATTACCAAGACGTGTTGGAAAGGGCGCGGCAGACGCTGGAATTGGCTTCCAAAGAAAATTGGCTACTCGATATAGCCCTTGATAATCTCTCCCTTGGCCGTGGCCATCTGCTTAAGATCTTGAAAGATGGCGGCATGGATTATTCCGAAGCTGAGAAGCATTTGAACAAAGCGGTTGAAGGTTTGCGTAAGGCGGGTCAACAGGATGAATTGCCTCGTGGCCTTCTCGTCCGATCTGAATTGTTCCGCATCCAAAAGGCATTCACTGAGGCCCACCATGACCTTGACGAGGCCATGACTATTGCCATACGCAGTGGCATGGGGCTACGCGAAGCCGATTGTCATTTGGAATACACGCGTCTCTATCTTGCGGAAAGCGACAAAGAAAAAGCGCGTGAGCACTACACCAAAGCAAAGGCAATGATTAATGGAATGGGCTATCATCGGCGGGATAAAGATATGAAGGAAATTGAGGCGCTTCTGGAATGAAAAAATCGGATAACCACAATGGGGTGGTCGCCAGCACGATGTTGTTGCATTTGCTTAATTGTAGATCTGATCAATGGCTGCTATTAATTGATGTCGGGTAGGGGTCAGTGGCCCCGACTGACAAGCGGTTTAGGAAACCGCGTATCAGGTGTTCGCCACGGTCTTCCGGGGCTGTTGACTGAGATGCTGTTTCACTTGCTCATACGCGCGGGGATGGGATATAATTAATCATGCTCTTCGATAGACAAAAACAACTGCTCGCGCTGGTAAATGCGCACGGGGGCGAGGTCGGCGGCATGGATTTTCAGAAGCTGCTGCTCCTGTATTGCCTTGACGCCGGCGAGAAGCCGCCGTATGAGTTCGTGCCCTATAAGTTTGGGGGATTCTCCTTTACGTCCTATGCAGACAAGCGACGGTTGATCGAGCGGAAGCTGCTTGCCGACGATGACCGATCATGGAAATTGACGCCGGCCGGAAGAAACGCGGACATCGCCGAATTCATCCATCGTCAGATGAGCTTGTTCGCCGCGAACCACAAGGGCTTGCAGGGTGACGAGCTTGTGGCTGCTACCTACCGCCGATACCCCTATTATGCAATACGCAGCGAGATCGCCGAGCGGCTGCTTGCCGGCGATGCATCAGCAATGGCTGCGATAGAAAACGCTCGTCCAACAGCGAGTCAGCCTGGGCTGTGTACGATCGGTTATGAGGGGCGATCGCTGGAGGGGTATCTGAACCTGATGATCCGTAATGGCGTGACCGTTCTGTGTGATGTACGGAAGAATCCGTTAAGCCGGAAGTATGGGTTTTCCAAGAATACGCTGCTGAAGGGTTGCGAAGGCGTGGGTATTCGTTATGAGCACCTGCCCGAACTGGGCATCGCTTCTGAGGCGCGGCGGGAATTGAAAACCCAGGCCGATTACGATGCGTTGTTTGACGTATATTCTCGCGTAAATCTGCCGAAGAATGAAAACGCATTGAGGAAAATCGGTGGTTGGATCAAACAGGGCGAGCGCGTTGCGCTTACCTGTTATGAACGGCTGCCGGAACAATGCCATCGGCACTGCGTGGCCGATGAGTTGGAACGTATATTCGGGAACCTGTTTGCGCCCCACCATCTGTAACCTTCCATGGCCAAAGAGCGAATCCTCGTTACCGTCAAAACCTATCCGACACTTTCAGCAAGATACGGCGAGCTTGTCTGCACGGCTGGTGTCCGTGAGGATGGATCGTGGATTCGCCTCTATCCCGTGCCGTTCCGCAGGCTCGGAGATGATGAAAGATACCGAAAATATGATTGGTTGGAATGTGCCGTAATCAAGAATCCTTCAGACCCTCGGCCCGAGTCGTACCGGCCTACAGACGTGTCGCAGTTGGTCGCGGCCGGCCACATGGATACGAGCGAGAATTGGCGGGAGCGACGGCGCTTGCTGCTCGGGACTGGTGCGGTTCATACTCGCCTCCAGCCGCTGATCGACGGCGCAAAAACAAACAGCTTGTCGCTTGCTGTTTTCAAGCCCGCAAAGATCATCAATTTCATATGGAGAGGAAGAAGGCCGCGAGTGGGACCATGCCAAAGTAGACGAAATGCGCAGGCGCTCCATGCAGCGTGAGCTGTTTGAGGAAGAGGCGTGGCGTGAGACCTTCAAGCTGATAAATAAACTCCCATACAGCTTTTCCTACCGTTTCGAGGATGCGGACGGAAAATTAAGCACGCTACAAGTGCTGGATTGGGAAGCAGGGCAGCTCTATTGGAATTGTCTGAAGCAGAGCAAGGGCGATGAACAGATGGCGCTGGCAAAGGTCAGAGAGAAGTATCTGGAAGAGTTCTTAAAGAAGGACCTGCACTTCTTTCTTGGGACTACACAGCAGTTTCATGGTTGGGCGTCCAATCCCTGGGTTATTATCGGCGTATTGCCCATACCGCATGAGCATCAGGTCGGTCTTTTCTGACGCTATTCCGTCGTCGAACAAAATCCGCACAAGCTACCCCGCCTCCTGCATCTCCCGCTTGAACTCCGACGTGTAATGGAACCGTATTTCCGGGAAGTCGGCCTGCAGGCTCTTGATGATCCAGGCTGTCTCGGCGAGGTAGACGAGGTTCCCGTCCTTGTCCCTGGCGATGCGGTCCCACCGGTATTGGCAGAACTTCTCGATCACCTTCGGATCTTCGGCGGTGAACCAGCAGGCCTTGTGGATGTCCATGCGGTGGAAGCGGCACTTGGCGTTGTACTCATGTTCCAGCCGGTACTGGATCACGTCGAACTGGAGCTCGCCCACGGTGCCCACGATCCGTCTATTTCCCTGCTGCTGGGTGAAGAGCTGGGCCACACCCTCGTCGGTGAGCTGTTCGATGCCCTTGGCAAGCTGCTTGGACTTGCCCGGGTCCAGATTCACGAGCTCCTTGAAGATCTCCGGCGAAAAGGCCGGGATGCCCTGGAACTGAAGGTTCTCGCCCTCGGTCAGGGTGTCGCCGATCTTGAAGTTCCCGGTATCGTACAGGCCGATCACGTCGCCGGGGAAGGCCTCGTCGATGATGCTCTTCCGCTGTCCTAAAAAGCTTGCAGGGCTGTTGAACCGGATGTTCTTGTCCAGCCGGACGTGGTGGAACAGCTTGTTCCGCTCGAAGCGGCCCGAGCAGATGCGCAGAAAGGCGATGCGGTCGCGGTGGCGCGGGTCCAGGTTCGCGTGGATCTTGAAAACGAAGCCGGTGAAGTTCTTCTCATCCGGGGTCACCGTCCGGACGTCCGACGGCCTGCCGAGCGGCGGCGGGGCAATGCGGGTGAAGGTCTCGAGAAGCTCTTTCACGCCGAAGTTGTTGATGGCGCTGCCGAAAAACACCGGCGCCAGTTTGCCGTCCAGGTACCGCTGCACGTCAAAGGGTTCGTAGGCGCCCTCGATGAGCGATGCGTCCTCGTGGAGCTTCGCGGCGTAATCGCCGAGCTGTTGGTCCAGGATGGGGTCGTCCAGGCCCTTGATGGCCAGCACGTCCTCGGCCACGGTGACGCCGCCGGGGCGAAAGAGGCGAAGGCTTTTATTAAAGAGGTTGTACACGCCCTTGAAGGACATGCCCATGCTGATGGGCCACGAGAGGGGCTGCACCCGGATGTTCAGCTTCGTTTCGAGCTCGTCCAGGAGTTCGAAGGGGTCTTTGCCTTCGCGGTCCAGCTTGTTCACAAAGACGATGACCGGGGTGTTCCGCATGCGGCAGACGTTCATAAGCTTCTCGGTCTGCTCCTCGACCCCCTTGACGCAGTCCACCACCAGAATGACGCTGTCCACGGCCGTGAGGGTGCGGTAGGTGTCCTCGGCGAAGTCCTTGTGGCCCGGCGTGTCCAGCAGGTTGATCTTGAGGTCGTTGTACTCGAACCCCATGACCGACGTTGCCACGGAGATGCCGCGCTGACGTTCGATGTCCATGAAGTCCGACGAGGTGCTCTTCCGTATCTTGTTGGACTTCACCGCGCCGGCGGTTTGGATGGCCCCGCCGAACAGCAGGAGCTTCTCGGTGAGCGTTGTCTTCCCCGCGTCCGGATGGCTGATGATGGCGAAGGTCCGCCGTTTGCTTGTTTCTTCCGCGTAGCTCATTGTTTTGTCTTTTACGCTATCCCCTGTCTCTGGCTTCCATAGAAAACGCAATGTAGGGGCAACCCTGCGTGGTTGCCCTCTTGCGGGCGGCCACATAGGGCCGCCCCTACAATGTGTGCAAAGGCCACGTAACATAACAACTATGTATTGCCCTGTCAAGGAGAGAATTGGCGCGCGTGAGGCCGGGGTCAGCGCGGGGAAGCGTTCTGATTCCCTATGGTTCTCAAGTTTCAATCTTTGATATTCTATAATCGAAAACCACAGAGCCATTTATATTATTAATAGGCAAAATTCTTGACATTGCGGGGGGGGTATGTTAATTTTTTTGAACTTAAACGGGGAAACCCTGTGTTTCTGTATTCGCGAGGCGTGCACGCATGATCGATATTAACATCACCTTTTTTTATCAGCTCATCAACTTCGCCGTTCTTCTTGTTGCGCTGAATTTCATCCTCTTCAAACCCATGCGTGCCATCATGCGTGAGCGCGAACAGGGGATCAGCAGCGCGTTCACCGATTCCAAGACCGCCCAGGACCGGGCGCAAGCCCTTCTCGAACAATACAATGTTTCCCTCGCCGAGGCCAAGCAGAAAGCCGCCGCGGCATACAATACCTTTTATCAGCAGGGACTGGACGCCCAGCGCGACATGATCGCCGCCGAGCGCTCCAAGGCAAGCGAGCTCCTCGACAAGGCCCGCAAGGAGATCGCAGAAGCCGCTGCTGCTGCGCGCGGCGACCTCCGTAAAGAAGCGGACAAGCTCTCCCAGGATATTTCAACGAAATTGCTCGGAAGGGCAGTGTAGCGGTTCAGGAGCCAGAAGCCGGGACTCAGAATACAGAAGAACGTCCGGACCAGATCAAGAACATGAAAAAAACCTTACCCATAGCAATCAGCATTCTCGGCGTTGCCGTCGCTGCAACGGCTTTCGCATCAGGCGGCGGAAACGAACAGTATACCTTCATGGGCGACTGGCTCCCCCGGCTGATCAACTTCGCCATCATTGTGGGGGCGCTGGTGTTCTTCCTGCGGAAGCCGGTCCGGGACATGTTCAAGAACCGCACCGCCGAGATCGCGAAGGCCATGGAGGAGTCCAAGGCCGCCCGTGAACGCGCTGTCGCGGCGCTGGCCGAGATGGAGCGAAAGGCCCGGGAGATGGATGCCGAGACCCGCACCATGATCGCCGATGCGCAGGTTCGCGGAGAGAAGGACAAGCAGGCCCTTATCGAAGAGGGCAGGAAGATCGTCCGGGACATCCAGGAGCAGGTGAAGATCGGCGCCGATATCGAGGTGCAGAAGGCCAAGGCCGAACTGGCCAACGAGGCGTCACGCCTCGCCGTGGACCTTGCGGAGGGAAAGATCAAGGACAAGATCACCAGTCAGGACCATGAACGGATCGTGAAGGACTATATTTCCAGCGTGGGAGGCCGGGGTTGATCACCATTGTCGGCAAACGATACGCCAAGGCCCTGGTGGAGCTTGCCCACGAGAAGAACGTCGTGGACAAGACACGCGCAGACCTCACCGCTTTCGCGGAAGTGGTGGACGGGCAGGCGTCGCTCCAAAAGCTGTTCTCCAGCCCCGCGTTCACGCCGGCCGCCAAGAAGGCTGTGATCGGAGAGCTGGCGGTGAAACTGGGCCTCCAGCAGACCACGACGCGGTTCCTGTCGCACCTTGCCGAGACCGGCAGGATACGGAACTTCAACGATGTGCAGCAGGCCTTCGAGGAGCTGCTGGCGGACCGCCAGAACCGCGCCAGGGCGCGGGTCACGACGGCGGCGCCTCTTTCTCCCGCAGAGCTTGGCGATATCAAGAAAAAGCTCGAGACGGTGACGGGCAAGCAGGTAGAGATCGACGCGAAGGTGGACCCGGCCGTCATTGGCGGCGCGCGGGCCCAGATCGGCAGCGTCATCTACGACGGGACCATCAAGAACCAGCTTGGCAAGATGCGCGAGAAGCTGGCGAAATAGAATAACCCTGACAGCAGACAGCAGACGGACAGACAACAGACAGGACCATCAGGATGTGCTTCAGTCTGTCATCTCTCGTCTGACATCTGTCATCTGATCCAAAGGAGCAACCGATGCAGATCAAGGCACAAGAAATCAGCGAGATCATCAAAAAGAAGATATCCGATTTTGAGAAGACCGTTGAGGTCGCCGAGGTGGGTACCGTCATTACCGTCGGCGACGGTATCGCCAAGATCTACGGTCTCGACAACGTCATGTCCGGCGAACTTCTCGAATTCCCCGGCGGCATCATGGGCATGGCGCTGAACCTCGAAGAGGAAAATGTCGGCGCGGTGCTCATGGGCGACGATATGAATATCCGCGAAGGCGACATCGTCAAACGGACCAAGAGGATCGCCGAGGTCCCCGTGGGCGACGCCATCGTGGGCCGCGTCGTGGACGGCATCGGCCAGCCCATCGACGGCAAGGGTCCCATCGCCTCCAAGGAATCCCGGATGATCGAAGTGATCGCGCCGGGCATCGTGAAACGCCAGTCGGTGCGCGAGTCGCTCCAGACCGGCATCAAGGCCATTGACGCCATGATCCCGATCGGCCGGGGCCAGCGCGAGCTCATTATCGGCGACCGCCAGACCGGCAAGACCGCAGTTGCCATCGACACCATCATCAACCAGAAGGGCCAGAACGTCATCTGCATCTACGTGGCCATCGGGCAGAAACGGTCCACGGTGGCGCAGGTGGTCAAGACCCTGACGGAGCACGGTGCCATGGATTACACCATCATTGTGTCGGCCACGGCGTCCGATCCCGCGCCGCTCCAGTTCATTGCACCTTACACGGGCGCCACCATCGGCGAATACTTCCGCGATAAAGGCGGCCACGCCCTGATCGTGTACGACGATCTTTCGAAACAGGCCACGGCCTATCGCCAGCTCTCGCTGCTCCTTCGCCGTCCTCCGGGCCGCGAAGCGTATCCCGGCGACGTGTTCTATCTCCATTCCCGGCTCCTTGAGCGCGCGGCGAAGCTGTCCGATGCAATGGGCGGCGGTTCGCTCACGGCGCTCCCGATCATCGAGACCCAGGCGGGTGACGTGTCCGCCTACATCCCGACGAACGTGATTTCCATCACGGACGGACAGATCTTCCTTGAGTCCGATCTCTTCTATTCGGGCGTGCGGCCGGCCATCAACGTGGGTATCTCCGTGTCGCGCGTGGGCGGCAGCGCCCAGATCAAGGCTATGAAGCAGGTTGCCGGCACGCTCCGTCTCGACCTTGCCCAGTACCGCGAGCTCGCTGCTTTCTCCCAGTTCGGAAGCGATCTTGATAAGGCCACACTAGCCCAGCTGAACCGCGGTCAGCGCATGGTGGAGCTCCTGAAGCAGGATCAGTACTCGCCGCTCCCCGTTGAACAGCAGGTGCTGGTCATTTTCGCGGGAACCAACGGCTATGTGGATGAAGTGCCGGTGAACGCGGTCAGAAAGTTCGAATCGGAATTGCTGCGGTTCGTGACGAGCAAGCACCAGGCGCTGCTCGACGACATCAAGGGAAAGAAGCAGCTCGACGACGACCTCAAGACGCGCATCAAGAGCGCCATCGAAGAGTTCAAAGCCACCTTTACGGCGTAAAGGCGGCAAGCACCAAATTCGAAATAGCAAATTTCAAATAATATCGAAATTTCAAATTCAAAGATTGCAATCGGTTTGAGATTTGGGTCATTGTTGATTGGGATTTATTTGGGATTTGGATATTGAGTTTTGGGATTTCCTTCCTAAGGAACGGTCATGGCCAGCTTACGAGACATACGAAGAAAGATCGTCAGCATCAAGAAGACGCAGCAGATCACCAAGGCCATGAAAATGGTGGCGGCGGCGAAGCTTCGTCGTGCCCAGGAGCGGGTCATTGCGGCTCGGCCCTACTCCCGCAAGATGCTGTCGGTGATCGCGAGCCTTGCTTCGCGTGTTGAGCGGGCGCAGCATCCCCTCCTGGCGAAACGCGAGCCCAGGCAGGTGAAGCTGCTTGTGCTCACCTCCGACCGCGGACTCTGCGGCGCCTATAACACCAATATCATGCGCAAAGCCGTCGAGGCGGTCAAACAGTTCAAGGCCGAGGGTAAAGAAGTAAAGGTCAATGTCGTCGGCCGCAAAGGACGCGACTTTTTCCGCAAACGTTCCGGGTATACGTTGGGCAAAGTGTGGTCGGACCTCGGCATGATCGACTATGAGAAGGCCGCTGATGTCGGCAAGAACATTGTCGAGCGTTTTGCCGCGGGCGAGACCGATGAAGTGTACCTGCTCTATAATGAGTTCAAGAGCGTGATGCAGCAGAAGGTGACCCTTGAGAAGCTCCTGCCGGTGGAGCCGTCCGACGAGGCGGATCCGTTCATGGCGGCCGTCGATTATCTCTATGAGCCTTCGGCTGAAGCGATCCTGACCTCCATCCTGCCGAAGCACGTCGAGGTGCAAGTGTACCGATCCATGCTTGAAAGCCAGGCGAGCGAGATGGGGTCGAGGATGACCGCGATGGATTCGGCAACACGGAATGCCAAGGACATGATCGAAAGGCTCACGCTGAAGTTCAACAAACAACGCCAGGCCGCGATCACGAAGGAGATCTCGGAGATCGTGGGCGGAGCGGAAGCGCTGAAGTAAGAATTCATTGGAAATTGAAGATTGGAAATTGGAAATATCAAATTTTAGAACATTCACCTCATTTTCCAATTTTCACTTTACAATATTAAATTTGCAATCGGCATGGTCTTCATGCCGCACAGGGGGTTGGTAATGAGCACAGGTAAGATAGTACAGGTGATGGGCGCGGTGGTGGACTGTGAGTTCCCCGTCGGAAGCCTTCCCAAACTGATGAACGCTCTCCGGATCGACCAGGCCGCCGACAAGAATTTCGGAACGCCGGAGACTCACCTGACACTGGAAGTGGCGCTGCACCTCGGCGAGAACCGGGTCCGGACCGTGGCCATGTCCTCCACTGACGGTCTCATGCGCGGCATGCAGGTGAACGATACCGGCAAGCCGATCTGCATGCCTGTGGGCAAAGAAGTGCTTGGCCGCATCATGAACGTCATCGGAGAGCCGGTCGATGAACTGGGTCCGATCACGACCAAGGACACGCTGCCGATCCACCGGTCTGCACCGATGCTCGAAGAACTTGATCCTTCGAAAGTGCTCTTTGAAACGGGTATCAAGGTCATCGACCTGCTCGCCCCCTATACAAAGGGCGGCAAGACGGGCCTTTTCGGCGGTGCCGGCGTGGGCAAGACCGTGCTCATCATGGAACTGATCAACAACGTGGCGAAGCAGCATGGCGGCTACTCAGTGTTTGCCGGCGTGGGTGAGCGTACCCGTGAAGGAAATGACCTCTGGGCGGAAATGAAAGAGTCGGGCGTTATCAACAGAACGGCGCTGGTCTACGGCCAGATGAACGAACCGCCGGGAGCGAGACTCCGCGTCGGTCTCTCGGCCCTGACCGTTGCCGAGTACTTCCGCGACACCATGGGACAGGACGTGCTTCTGTTCGTTGACAACATATTCCGTTTCACCCAGGCAGGCTCCGAAGTGTCGGCGCTCCTCGGCCGTATGCCTTCGGCCGTGGGTTACCAGCCCACGCTGGGTACGGAAATGGGCGCTCTCCAGGAGCGCATCACCTCCACGAAAAAGGGGTCCATCACCTCGGTGCAGGCCATCTACGTTCCTGCCGACGATCTGACCGACCCGGCGCCGGCAACGGCTTTCGCGCACCTGGATGCAACCACGGTGCTTTCCCGTCAGATCTCGGAGCTCGGCATCTATCCGGCCGTGGACCCGCTGGATTCCACGTCCCGGATCATGGATCCCCACGTGGTTGGGGAGGAGCATTACGCTGTTGCGCAAAGAGTGCAGCTCGTGCTTCAGCGCTATAAGGAACTCCAGGACATCATCGCGATCCTTGGTATGGATGAACTTTCTGACGAGGACAAGCTCTCCGTGTCACGGGCCAGGAAGATCCAGCGCTTCCTGTCGCAGCCCTTCCAGGTGGCCGAAGCCTTCACCGGCACCCCGGGCAAGTACGTGCCGCTCAAGGAGACCATCAAGGGATTCAAGGAAGTCGTCGACGGCAAGATGGATGATATCCCCGAGCAGGCGTTCTACATGGTGGGCGCCGTAGAGGAAGTATTCGAGAAGGCCGAGAAATTAGGCTACAAGCGCTAATTCGAGAATCAGCTCGTAGCTGATAGCTCATAGCAAAAGAGTTGCGTGCCACGAGCTAAGAGCTATGAGTGAGGAATGGAAAAAGAAAATGGTCGCTGAAAAAGGGAAAATGCTCCTCGAGATCGTCGCGCCGAGCCGCCAGGTGGTACGGTCGGAGCATGTCGACGAAGTGATCGCCCCCGGCAGTGAAGGTGAGTTCGGCGTGCTCCCGGGCCATACGCCGTTCCTTGCCACGCTCAAGGTGGGCATGCTTTCGTACCGCGAAGGCTCTGAATGGCACCACCTTGCCGTCGAGTGGGGATACGCAGAGGTGGGCCCGGACCGGATCGTTATCCTGGCCGAGGGAGCCGACCGCGCAGTGGACATCGACGTTGCCGAGGCACGGCAGGCAAAGGAACGCGCCGAAAAGACCCTCGGGGAGAAGCTCGAGGAGAAGGACCATGAGAAGGCGCGGGTCGAACTCATGCGGGCCATGATACGCATCCAGGTGGCTGAGAAGCACGGGCAGAAATAGCTCGGCAGAGAGGGATCCTTCCCGCATGAACGTGAAACACGGCAGCCCTCAGGGCTGCCGTTTCCATTTTTGGTCCGTTCGGGCAAACTCGTGGTCATGGCGAGCAAACACTTGACAGAAAACACCGGTTAAATTATAGTGTTCGTACACGCCTATGCTTAAAAAACTGCAGCAAAAAGGTATGTTCTCGGGATTCAAGCGAACCCCCCAGCGGCTTTCTATCCTCGAGCACCTTGACGGAAACACCTCTCATCCGTCGGCGGACGACATCTATCGCGTGGTGGCGAAGAAGAACCCCTCCATGTCCTTTGCGACGGTGTACAACACGCTGAACACCCTGGTCGAGGCCGGGGCCGTGCGTGAGCTCACCATCGATCCCGACCGGAAGCGGTACGACCCCGATACGAGCGCCCACCACCATCTTATATGCCTCGATTGCAGAAAGGTCGCCGACATTCCCGGGGACATTCCCGTAGAGGTCCCCCGCGGCGTGGCGAAGGACTTCACTATTTTCGGCAGCCACATCGAGTTCTACGGTCTTTGCACGGCCTGCAGGACGCGGAAAAAGAAGAAATAATCATACGTCGCAATCCCACGCTCCCCGCGATCGCCAACGGGACACCACGGCGCTGTCGCGGGGATTGCAGTCCTATCGCGGGTACGAGCGTACCGCAGGAGGTTTTCCATGGGTTCCATCGAGATCAAACCCGGCATACATTGGGTCGGCGCCATCGACTGGGCGATCCGCGATTTCCACGGCTACATCACGCCGAACGGCACGACCTATAACAACTACCTGATCCTTGACAAACACGTGACGCTCGTGGATTCGGTGAAGGAGGACTTCACCGAATATACGATCGACAGCATCCGCGGTCTGGTGGACCCGGCCACGATCGAGAACGTGGTGATCAACCATATCGAGAACGACCATGCGTCGGGCATCGGGAAGATCATGGAACTGACGCCGAAGGCCGTGATCTACATCACCGACCGGGGCAAGAAGGCGCTCGACCGGTTCTTCGATACGTCGAAGTGGACCTTCAAGATCGTCAAGACCGGGGACACGCTCTCTACCGGTACGAAGACCATCCAGTTCATCGAGACGCCCATGCTCCATTGGCCGGACTCCATGATGAGCTACGTGAAGGAGGACAAGCTCCTGATCAGCCAGGACGCCTTCGGCCAGCACCTGGCGTCATCGGCCCGGTTCGACGATGAGTTCTGCGACCAGTATTCAGTGACGTCCCTTGAGCACGCGGTGCGGGACTACTACGCGAACATCCTGATGCCCTTCGGCACCCTTATCAAGAGCAAGATCGCCGACATCCAGAAGCTGGGGCTGCAGATCGACATGATCGCGCCGGACCACGGGATCATCTGGCGAAAGGACCCCGGCAAGATCCTCAAGATGTACCTGGACATGGCGAACGACAAGGCGGACCTCCGGGTCGTGATCGTCTACGACACCATGTGGCACAGCACCGAACACATGACGATCCCTCTCATGGAAGGCATCAAAGCGGCCGGCGTCGACGTGGATGTGCTGAAGCTCCGGTCCACGCCCATGAGCGTGGCGATCAAGCGGGTCTGGGAATCACGGGCCATGCTCGTCGGCACGCCGACGCTCAACAACATCATGTTCCCGTCGGTGGCGGAATTCCTGCAGCATCTGCGCGGTCTTCGCCCGAAGAACCGTCTGGCGGGGGCGTTCGGCAGCTACGGTTGGGGCGGAGGCGCGGTAAAAGAGGCATACGAGAATTTTAAGAAAATGGGCCTCGAGGCGGTGGAGCCCGGCGTCGAAGTGATCTACCGGCCCAGCCCCGATGATGATAAAAAGTGCTTTGAGTTCGGGAAACAGTTCGCAGAAAAGACCATTGAGTACCACAAGAAGTTCAACGGTCAGCCTGCCCAGTGCAAACCCTGACCGGATAAAACGAACAGGCAGCGGGACCGGACGACCGGCCCCCTGTTCCTACTCTTCTGAGGAGGTGGCGATCATGTGGAGGTGTACCGTATGCGGGTATGTATATGACGAGGCGAAGGAAGGGAAAAAGTTCGAAGAGCTTCCCGATGACTGGACCTGCCCGGTGTGCAATGCGCCGAAGGAAGCGTTCGTGAAGATGTAAGCGCGGGAAAGCAGATCAGAGAATAAAAAAAGCCGGAGGATGATTCCTCCGGCTTTTTGTTGGTATGCCAGGCATGACACTCTGCACTCTGGTGCAGGCTGATCAGATGTGGTG
>CAYPOT010000004.1:0-104210 GCA_964412455.1 uncultured Nitrospiraceae bacterium
ATTCTTTGTGCTTTTTGTGCCTCTTTGCGGCTCATAGATTTTGAAATCTTCGTGCCTTAGAGTCTTCGTGGCAGATTTGGTTCCGGCTTGTCCGGGTTAGGATACTAAAATGAAACTCAATATCAGCGGCAAGATAACCCAATACTTCATCAACTCCCAGCTCACGGTGCTGCTCATGGCGGCCACGGCGCTCTTGGGGCTGTTCGCGCTCGTGTTCACGCCGCGCGAGGAGAACCCCCAGATCGTGGTCCCCGCGGCGAACGTGATGGTCATGATGCCGGGCGCGCGGGCCCAGGAAGTGGAAGAACTGGTCAGCAAGCGGTTGGAGTCCAAGCTCTGGGAGATCCCCGGCGTGGAGGACGTGTATTCCGTTTCCATGAACTCCATGGCCGTGGTGACCGTGAAGTTCTACGTGGGGCAGGACAAGGAACGCTCCATGGTCAAGCTCTACGACAAGCTCATGTCCAACGTAGACTTCGCCCCTCCCGGCACGTCCCCGCCGCTGGTGAAACCCATTGACGTGGACGACGTTCCGATCGTCGCCGTGACCTTCTCGCCCGCGCCGGGGGCCGCTTATGACGACGCCCAGCTCCGGCTCGTGGCGGACCACGTGCTCGATGAGCTCCGGAAGGTGCCGGGCGTGGGGACGACGACGGTCATCGGCGGCCGGAGCAGACAGGTGCGCGTCACGCTCGACCCGATGCGCATCGCGGGCTACGGCCTCTCGCCGCTCCAGATCGCTCAGGCGATAAGCGTCTCGAACACCAATCTTATGTCCGGCGAACTTGAACAGGGGGACCGGAAGCTCTCGCTCGAGACCGGCGGGTTCTTTACCACGGCGGCAGATGTAAAGAATGCCGTGGTCGGCGTGGCGAACGGCAAACCTGTCTACCTGGGAGACGTCGCGGACATCACGGACGGATTCGAGGAGACAACGAAGCTGACGCGGATCGCCTTCGGGCCCGGTCATGAGCACAAGGACGTGCATGGGTCGGTCGAGGCGCTCCCCCAGCAGGCCGGCGAGCATCCTGCCGTGACCATTGCGCTGGCGAAGCGCCAGAAGCTGAACGCCGTGAAGATATCGGACCAGATCCTGGCAAAGCTTGACGAGCTCAAGAAAACCCAGGTCCCTCCGGGCATCGAACTGACCGTGACCCGGAATGACGGGAAGACCGCCAACGACGCAGTGAACGAACTGGTGTTCCACCTCGCGGTCTCGATCATCGTGGTCATCATCCTGCTCTATTTCGCCCTCGGCTGGCGCGAGGCGGCCATCGTGGCCCTGGCCATCCCGCTTACGCTGTTCATCACGCTGGCCATCGGAATGGTGGCCGGCCAGACGATCAACCGTATCACGCTGTTCGCGCTGATCCTGTCGTTGGGTCTTCTGGTGGACGACGCCATCGTGGTGGTGGAGAACATCCACCGCCACTACCAGCTGCAGCAGCAATCGCGGCTTCAGGGGGCCATCATGGCCGTGAACGAGATCGGCATGCCGACGATCCTGGCGACCATCACGGTGGTCCTGGCCTTCATCCCCATGGCCTTTGTGACGGGAATGATGGGGCCGTACATGATGCCCATACCGTTCAATGTGCCCGTGGCGATGATCACGTCGCTCTTTGTAGCGTTCATCGTGACGCCCTGGGCGAGCTACCGGCTGATGAAGGGCGATGCGCACAACGGACATGCCCAGCCGCTGGAAGAAACGAAGATCTACAAGGCCTACAAGAAGGTGCTCGGCCCGCTTCTCGAGAACCCCGGCAAGCGCAGGATATTCATGGGCATCATCATCGGCGTCTTCCTGGTCACCATGACCTTTCCGGTGCTGCAGTGGGTGAAGTTCCGCATGCTGCCCAAGGCGAACAAGAACACCTTCCTGGTCTCGATCGACATGCCCGCGGGCACGGCGCTCGAGAGCACGGACCGCGTGGCCCGCGCCGTGGGGGACTATCTCCGCCATATCCCCGAGGTCAAGGACTATGAGTCCTTCGTCGGTACGGGCTCGGTGATAGATTTCAACGGACTGCTCCGGGGCGGCGCGTTCCGCGAGGAGAGCCACTTCGCCGATATCCGGGTGAACCTGACGGATAAGGAAGAGCGTTCGCGTTCCAGCGAGAAGCTGGTGCTGGCGATACGGCCGGACCTCGACAAGCTGGCGAACGAACAGGGCGCGAACATCAAGCTCGTGGAGGACCCCCCGGGACCGCCGGTCCGCGCCACGGTGGTGGCGGAGATCACCGGGCCGGACTACGCGAAGCAGCGGGAGATCGCCCAGGACGTCCGGGCGCTCTTTGCGAAGACCGCCGAGGTCGTGGATATCGACGACAGTGTGAAGGAGAAACAGGACAAGTACCAGCTGGTCGTGGACAAGGAGAAGGCGGCGCGTGCGGGCATCTCGACGGAACAGATCGTCCAGACGCTGCGCATGTCCGTGGCGGGCATGGCGGTCTCGACCCTGCACAAGCCCGAGGCGAAGAACCCCATCGCCATCTTCCTGCGGCTCCCCAAGGGTGAGCGCGCGGGGCTGTCGGACCTGGACAAGGTGTTCGTGTCCGGACCGCAGGGGAACCAGGTCCCGCTGTCTTCCCTGGTGAAGGTGGTTACGTCGGAGATGGACAAGGCGATCTACCACAAGAACCTCGAACCGGTGACCTATGTATACGGCGAGATGGGGGACCGCAGCCAGGTCTACGCCGTGATCGATATGATGAAGCATCTCTGGAAGCATCCGCTGCCGGAAGGATACAAGATCAAGTGGGACGGCGAGATGAAGCTGACCCTGGACGTATTTCGCGACCTGGGCGCGGCCATGGGTGTGGCGCTCATCGCCATCTACCTTCTGCTGGTCGGCAGGTTCCGGTCCTTCACCATTCCGGTGGTCATCATGGCGGCCATCCCGCTTTCGATGATCGGGATCATGCCGGGCTTCGCGCTCACGGGCGTGTACTTCAGCGCCACGTCGATGATCGGGGTGATCGCCCTGGCGGGCATCGTGGTGCGGAACTCCATCGTGCTGCTGGAGTTCATCCTGGACAAGAAGCAGGAGGGCATGGCGCTCAGCCAGGCGCTGATCGAGGCAGGGGCCATCCGGACGCGGCCCATCGTGCTCACGGCAGCGGCGGCGATCCTCGGATCCGCCGTGATCGTGACCGACCCGGTCTGGTCGGGCCTGGCCCTGGCGCTCATCTTCGGGATGCTGGCGTCAACGGCCCTGACCCTGGTGGTGATACCGCTCTTCTATTATATGATCGAGAAGAAGCACTGGGAAACGGTGTGATAACAACAGAAGGTAGGAAGGTAGGAGGGTAGGAACTCGAAGGTAGGAACGTAGGACGGTAGGAGGGTAAGCAACTTCTTTCCTTCTTTCCCTCGTCCGACCAGGTCTTTTCAAGGGAGGCAATCATGCCAGACTCATGCGTAAGCGTTTCGTGCAAACAATGGATCAGCACGGTAACGATCGACAATCCGCCGAACAACTATCTTGACAAGGAGGTCCTGTCGGAGCTGAACAGGACCGTGAGCGAGGTCCATACGTCGCAGTCGGAGCTCCGGGTGGTGTTGTTAACGGCAAAAGGGAAGAACTTCTCGGCCGGCATCGATTACGAGCCGTTCCGCAAGATGACCAAGGAGGAGGCGGGCCACTTTGCCGAGGTGGGATACCGCCTGCTGAAGCACATCGAGGCCCTGCCGGTGCCGGTCATTGCCGTGGTGAAAGGCGAGACGACCGGCGCGGGGCTCGGTCTAGCCCTTGCCGCGGACATCCGCATCGCGTCCTCGGACGCGGTCTTCTCCTTTCCCGAGGCGCAGCTGGGGCTGCCGCCCATCTTCGGTTCTTCCCAGCGGCTGTACAAGACCGTGGGCGTTGGGAGGGCGAAGGAGCTTTTGTTCACCGGCAGGACCGTGGACGCCGAGGAAGCGCTCAGGATCGGGCTCGTGAACATGGTCGTCCCGCCCGACGCGCTTGAGGAAGAGGCGGACCGGCTCGCGGTCAGGATCGCCGGGAACAGCCTGAGCTCGCTCCGGTCCATCAAAATGCTGATCAACTATGGTCTGAGCGAGGGATATGACGTCGGCCTCAAGGAAGAGATCACGGCCCTGAGCGAGGCGTTCAATCCCGATACCAAACAGTGGGAGAGACGGTGAGAATTGCAAAGTGCAAATTGTAAATAGCAAATTGTAAACGGAAAGGCGTCTCCTTTCAATTCTCATATTTCCAATTTGCAATTTGATATTTCCAATTCATTTGTCGGAGGTTTATATGTACATTGCAGACAGTAAGGCGTGGTATCTGGAACGGTTGATCAGATTCATCGCAGGAGTGTTCGTGCTCGGGAGCGTGCTCCTGGGAATGTTCGTGCATACCGGATTCTATTATTTTACCGGCCTGGTCGGGCTGATGCTGACCATATTTGCCTTGACAGGCTTCTGTCCCATGAGTATTATTCTTTACGCTCTCGGTGCGCGGGAGCGGTGCAATTGCTGATCAGAAATGAATTTGTCCTGTCAGTGCCCTAAGGAGGTATGACCATGCCGTTCTATGAATATATGTGTGATGGCTGCGGCAAGGATTTCGTCCTGCTGCAGTCCATGACCGCGAAGGAAGAGGACACCGTCTGCCCCTATTGCAGCGAGAAAAAATCCAAGAAGCTCATGTCCAAGTTCTCTTCGCTCGGCGGAGAGCATTCGACCTGCAGCATCGGGTCCGGCGGCGGAGGCTGGGGCGGCGGCTGAGGCTCCTGACCGCTCCGCAGTTTGCGGACAACGTATACCAAAGCCCGGTGACCGGAAGGTCGCCGGGCTTTATTTTTTCTCCCTACTGTGGTACTCTCGCCTTGAGTTGGAACCCAAGATCCTAAATGAACACAGGATAAGATCAAAATGGGTCTTTCAACGCTGAAAAAGCCATGAAAAAATATGATTGGCGCAGTAAAGACCAAACGGGCTGTTGCCCAAACCCCGTTCACCCTTCGACAAGCTCAGGGCGAACGGTACGGCCTTTGATATTGAAAATTTTTCCGTTCGTGCTGAGCCAGTCGAAGCACAAAATAGATTTGGGCAACAGCCCGTTTATTCGTGGCATTCGTGTTCCCGTACTGTCTCCGAACCTTCGTGTTCTTCGTGGTCAATAGGTTCTCTTCTTACTCCTCGAACTTCTTCGCCCGCAGCCGCTTCTTTTCGCCGGTCTTCTTCTTGTTCTCAAGGATATTTTGCTTAAGCCGGTACGGGCGGGGGCGCTTCCGCCGGCGCTCCTTTTCCCGCGCCTGCTTTCGTTCCTGCTTCACCTGGAGGGCCGCCTCCGCGATCTTCTGCGCGAGCAGTCCGAGGGCGGCGACACGGTTCATCGCCTGGGAACGCTCTTGCTGACACTTCACCTCGATCCCGGTGGGAAGGTGTTTGAGATATACACAGGTGGAGGTCTTGTTGACGTTCTGTCCGCCCTTTCCCGCGGAACGGATGAACTTCTCGATGATGTCTTCCTTGCGGAGGCCCAGGTCCCGGATACGGTCCGCCATGCTTTCCGATGATTCTCCCCGATGTCCTGAGCGCTGCATGAAGTGATTGTACTCAATTGCTCCGGTCTTTACAAGCGGGAGTGACTCTTTTTCAGCGCCGCGCCGCGACCGCAGGCAGGGCGTGAAGGCAGAGGCCCTTGTCCCGGCACTTCGGTCACGGCACTTCGGTCATATTGAATATTACGCAAATTTGTGCTATATATAGTCTGCCAATTGTATATGGATAATCTGCCCGTGGCCAAGGAGACCCCATGAACATCGACCTCGATGACCCCAAGGTTCAAGCATATCTCAACCAGCAGATCGATCGGCGCATCATCGGCGCGTCGCGGCAGATCTATGACTCGCTGACCAAGCAGATCAAGGCCGTCGACGACAAGGTCAAGCAGGTGGAGAAAAAGACCGCCAAGAACCGCGTCGCGATCATCGCCTCCAAGGGCACCCTGGACATGGCCTATCCGCCCCTGCTCCTGGCCACGACCGCCCGGAGCATGGGAATCGAGTCCTCTATCTTTTTCACGCTCTACGGGGTGGAGATCCTCAAGAAGAACGCCAAGCTAAAGGTCGCGCCCCTTGCGAATCCCGCCATGCCCATGCCGGTGCCGAACATCATCGGCGCCATGCCCGGCATGACCGCCATGGCCTCGATAATGATGAAGAGCATGTTCAAGAAGCAGTCCGTGCCGCCCATCAAGGAACTCATGGACATGGCCCGGGAATCGGGCGTGAAGCTCGTCTGCTGCCAGATGACCGTTGATGTACTCGGGGTTAAGCAGAAAAACCTCATTGACGGCATCGAGTTCGGGGGGCTTGCAACCTTCATCGAATACGGAATGGAATCTACCATCAATCTCTTCGTATAGTTAGTATTTAGCATTCCGGCGAAGACCGTCGGAAAGAGCAAAGGAGCATTAGCAGAGAATGGCAACGGGATCCCCAATCCTCACCGAAAAAGGCCGGGAGGCAGTAAAGAACCCCCAGTCCATCCTGACCGCCCGCTGCCGGAGCGTTCTCGTGCAGATCGATGGAAAACGTTCGCTCGATGAGGTCCGGAACAGCCTTCGCGGCCTCGACGGCCTGGAAGAGGCCATCAAGAAGCTCACGGACGAAGGTTATGTGAATCTCGCCCGGGACTGCCGGGACATCATCAAGGACGCCGCGGTGAGGATCCTGGGCGCAAAGTCTCCGACCATCGTCCGCAAGGTCGATGAACTGCATGCGAAATACGGCGACGCATGCTGGTCCCACATCGATGAACTTGACAAGGCGGCCCGCCTCTTTTACGGATCGGTACTCGCCGACAACCTGAAACAGGAGTTTGTCCGGATCCTGAAAGAGCACGGCAAATAGGCATTCGTCCCTGTTCTGCCCGCCCCACCTTCCCGGAACTTCCGCTGTTCCCCGTCTTACCGCGCCCCGATAGTACTGGAAAAATACCGGGGAATATGATAAATTTTGGCTACCTATCAATAAAGAGACCGTCAGGAAGGGCATATGGCACAACTCGACAAACTCATCGACAAACTTCAGCTGAACCAGGAGATCCTCCTGGAGTCCGGCAAGACGCCCATGCTGAAGACCGAATCCGGCACGAAGCCGATGCTCAACCAGCAGCTATCGGCCCAGCAGCTCATCCCGCTCATCCAGGAGATCGCCCCCGCAAGCACCAAGGCCGCCATTGCCCAGCGAAAACAGTCCCGGTTCGAATACACCGTCGGCGGAAAGACCGTCGTGGTCCTGTACGCTCCCGACGGCGACCAGGTGTCGGCAAAGATCGCAATCCCCGGCTACGAGGAGGACGCCGACGAGCCGGCGGCTGCGAGCGCGCCAAGGAGCGCGGCTGTCACCGGCGCCTCATCGGGCGCCGAGCCGGGGATCAACGCCCTGCTCCGTAAGATGTTCCAGATGGGGGCGTCCGACCTCCACATGACGTCGAACCACCGGCCTCTCATCCGGCTTCACGGCGACATGCAGGAGCTCTCGGACCAGCCGGTCATCACGCCGGAACGCATGAGCGCTCTCCTGTTAAATATCATGCCGCCGCACAACGCCGCTCAGTACGAGGAGACCCACGACACGGACTTCGCCCATGAGATCGCGGGCCTTGCGCGGTTCCGCGTGAACACGTTCCTGGACCGATTCGGCATGGGGGCGGTCTTCCGAACGATCCCCATGGAGATCGTGACCGCCGAGAAACTGGGGCTTTCCAAGGAGATCCTTGACCTCTGCTTCCTCTCCAAGGGGCTCGTCCTGGTTACCGGACCGACCGGTTCCGGCAAATCCACCACCCTCTGCGCCCTGGTGGACTATATCAACCGGCACCGGAAGGACCATATCATCACCATCGAGGACCCCATCGAGTTCGTGCACCAGAAGAAGAACTGCCTCATCAATCAGCGCGAAGTGCACGTCCACACCAAGTCGTTCTCCAATGCCCTCCGGGCGGCGCTTCGTGAGGACCCCGACATCGTCCTCGTCGGCGAGATGCGGGACCTCGAGACCATCGCCATCGCCATCGAGACGGCCGAGACGGGACACCTCGTTTTCGGCACCCTTCACACGACCACCGCCGCTTCCACCGTGGACCGCATCATCGACCAGTTCCCGGCGGACCGGCAGTCGCAGATCCGGACCATGCTGGCAAGCTCGCTGAAAGGGGTGATCTCCCAGACGCTCTGCAAAAAGATCGCCGGGGGCCGGGTTGCTGCCATGGAATTCCTTTTCGTGAACAGCGCCGTTTCGAACCTCATCCGCGAAGGAAAGATCTACCAGATCCCCTCGGTCATGCAGACTGCCAAGCAACAGGGCATGACGCTCTTGAACGAGTCCCTGTTCAAGTACGTCGTCGACAAGGTGGTCGCGCCCGAGGAGGCCTACATCAAGGCCATCGACAAGCAGGGCTTCGTCACCATGCTGAAATCAAAGGGCATCACTATCAACATGACGGGATTGGGCGATTAAGGAGGGAGCAGGCATGGCCGACCACAGCGAGTTCACCGTACCCAAAGAAAAGCAGCTGGTCACTGTGCACCTCCTCGGCGGCGACACGATCGAGGGCAATATCTTCCTGGACTACAACCCCGACGCGCGGACGCTCCACCAGAAGATGGCCGCTTTCCTCGAGAACCAGAACGACTTCTTTCCCCTCTCCCGCGGCGGCACGCCGGAGTTCATCAGCAAGAGCACCATCCGGATGGTCGAGGTCCCTTATCCCGAGGACGAGGAAACCTTCGGCATCATGCACGTCGAGCTCGTCACCGTGATCTTCCGCGACGGGACTCAGGTGAGCGGCGATCTCCTCGCCGACGTTCCCGAGCAGCGGAAGCGCCTGTCGGATTGCCTGAACCTCACCGGCCGGTTCCTGTGTACGCGAGCCTACGGCAAGGTTTGCTACATCAGCAAACAGGCCATCCTGAAGGTGACAACCGCGGGGAAATAACACTTCGCTTCTGCGTGGGCGTGAGGAATAGCAAAAAGGGCTTGCCGCGATGGCAAGCCCTTTTTTGTCCCGTCGATACGCGGCACAACCGTCACGACCCTCATTCATATAACGGCGCCAAGCATACAGACGGGGGGCTTTTGAAAGCGGTAACGAGGGACATTTTCATTTTGGTTTGTCCTGTAGCCGTGCCCTTCTGGACACAACAGGCCGGTTAGGCTATACTGAAATCGTCATCCCGCGCCAACCGGTTGAATCCGGGAGCAAGCGCATATCCCGTAGTTTTCCGCAGGGAGCTTCAACGCTATGCCTATCATGGATCTGCTAAACGCTGTTTTGTTGAGCCTTATTCCCATCATGGTCGCGATCGATGCGCCGGGGACCCTCCCGATCTTCATGGCCATGACCGAAGGGATGAAAAAACATGAACGACGGACCATCGTGCGTCAGTCCATCCTGACGGCTTTCCTGATCACCATCGGCTTCGTTTTCCTGGGCCGCGCGGTCTTTAGCGCGCTGGGCATCCTGGTGGAAGACTTTATGATCGCCGGCGGGACCGTCCTGCTCATCATCGCCGTTCTGGACATCGTGCGGGCTGGCGAAAGGAAAATGGCCATCTCCCCGACCTTCGGCGTCGTGCCCTTCGGAACGCCGCTCATCGCCGGCCCCGCGACCCTCACAACGACTCTGGTGCTGGTGGGAAACTTCGGTTACCTGCCGGTCATCCTCTCGCTCAGCGTGAACATCCTGCTCGCCTGGCTCATCTTCGCCCAGGCAGACCGCATCATACGATTGATCGGCGTCGGCGGCTCGCGCGCCTTTGCCAAGGTCGCGGCGCTGCTCCTTGCGGCAATTGCCGTCAAAATGATCCGGAGCGGGATGTTCAAGCTTATCGAAGGATAGAAGACGAGAGGATCGGGACGGCAGAGAACGGCAGATAAGGAACGGATCTTACCGGATCACCACAGCGGGCTTTTCTCCGGCATACACCTCGCCGATAGCAATCGCATCTTCCACACCGGCAAGTCTGAGCTTCTTCACCAGGTCCTCGGCCCGCGAAGCGGGAAGCGAGAACAAGAGCCCGCCCGAGGTCTGCGGGTCGAACAACAGTTCTTCCTCGTCGCGGCTGAGCTGCCGCTTCTTCTCCCAGAATCCTTTAACGATCTCGCGGTTCGCCTTATTGCTCCCGGTCGTCTCGCCCTTGCGGTACATGTCGATGGCGTGGGGATGGAACGGCAGCCGGTCGTAGGACAGCTCGATCCTGACCCCGCTCCCCTTTGCCATCTCAAAGGTATGGCCCATGATACCGAATCCGGTGATGTCCGTGCAGGAATGAACGTCAAAAGCGAGGGCAACCTCCATGGCGGTCTTGTTCAGCATGGCGATCTTGGGAAGTATGGCTTCCAGGTCACGGAACGGGAGCTTCTTTGAACGACAGGCGTTGAACAGCACGCCTGTTCCGAGCGGCTTGGTGAGGACCAGAGCATCGCCGGGCCTGGCATTGGCGTTGGTCAGCACCTTGTCGGGGTGAACGCTGCCGGTCACGGCAAGACCATACTTCGGTTCCAGGTCATCCACCGAATGCCCGCCAGCCAGCGCGGCCCCCGCCTCCTGTACCTTTTCAAAACCGCCCGTCAGGATCCCCTTCAGAATACCCATATCGAGTTCCTTCGAGGGGTACATAACCAGATTGAGGGCCACCAGCGGCTTCCCACCCATGGCGTACACATCCGACAAGGCGTTCGCGGCCGCAATCCTGCCGAACCAGATCGGATCGTCCACCGGCGGCGTGATGAAGTCCACGGTGCTGATGATCGCCAGGTCAGGCGAAACGCGATAGACCGCGGCGTCGTCGCTCGTCTCGAACCCGACAAGCAGGTTCGGGTCATGGGCGGGACAGATCGAAGAGAGCACGTCCGACAGGTCCGCCGGACCAATCTTCGCCGCTCAGCCGCAGGTCCGGGACATGCCCGTAAGGGTCTTCTTTTTTCTGAACAAGGCCATTTTCTTTCCTTTATGTACTATACTATTTCACCACATTATAACAGAAGCGTAACGCGCGTGTCATTATTCATTGGCAATATCCCAACCTGAACAAGCCGGAACCAAATCTGTCACGAAGACGCCAAGACACGAAGAAATCAAAATCTGTCAGCCGCACAGAAGCACAAAGAAGCCCGTTCCGATCTGCGTCTTTTGCGCTATTTTGCGGCAAAATTCCTTTCCTGGCCGAGAAACATTTGATCTGTATCTGACCATGTTGCCTGCGCATCCGTTCTACATCAATTCGTTGAAATCCAGCACCGTCGCAAAATCCGGACTGTGACCGGGCGGGATCTTCGAATTTCCCTTCGCTTTGTAAACGATGTACCTGATGCCGTACTGCTTCGCCGTCCTGAGTACGGCCAGGGTGTCGTCGACGAACAGGGTGTTCTCCCGTTGAAAGCCGAGTTTTTTCTCCGCCCGCTTCCAGAATTCCAGGCTCTCCTTCGGGAATCCCATCTCGGCGGACGTTATGGCCCCGGTCAGGTATGTTCCGATCTCCGTCTTCCTGAGCTTCAGGGCCAGCACTTTATCATGGGCGTTCGTGGCAATATACACCTTCTTCCCGAGCGATCGCATCAAGGTGAGAAACTCCTCGACATGGGGATGGACCTCGATGAGGTGCCGGATCTGTTCCTTGAGCGCCAGGATATCAAGGTCCAGTTCTCGTGACCAGAAATCGATGTCCGTCCAGTTGAGCGTCTCTTCGTGGGCTTTGTACTTCTTGAAAAGTTCTTCCTTTGCTTTTCCGAACGTGATGTTGTGCTTGTCCGCGTAGTGCTCGGGGACCAGATGCTCCCAGAAATAGTCATCGAAATACTTGTCCAGAAGCGTACCGTCCATGTCGAGAAGGACGTGGTTGATGGTGTTATCTTTGAGCGCCTCTTTAATGTCAAGAACAGTAGGATGCATGAAGTGCTGCTGGCCTCGTTCGAAGAATTGATCTGAGGGGAGGAGATACTGACTCCTGACTCCTTACTTCTTCACATATCCCTCGATCATCAGGTCCTGTCCGACGAACCTTGTCCTGACGTCGGTCAGTTTGATCGCCTGAGCAAGCTTCTTGGGAGAAAAGCCTCCGATGGAGCAGAGAGAATTCTTCCCGGTCATCAGCACAGGCGCGACGAACATCACGACCTTGTCCACAACACCCGACTTGAGGGCCGAGGCGTTCACCTCGGCGCCGCCCTCGATCAATACAGAGGTGACATCGAATCGCGTAAGCATCTCCATCAGGTAGTTCAGGTCAATATTTCCTTTTGTTCCCCTGGATATCAGTATTTCCGCGCCGGCATCCAAAAGCTTGTTAAAATTCCCCTTTGGCATTCTGCTGAGCGTGGCGATCAATGTTATTGCTGAGGACTTCTGTGTAATGACCTTTGCGTTCAGCGGAGTCCTCAGTTGTGTATCAACTATCACCCTGAGCGCATCCCGTCCGCCGGCGATCCTCGTCGTAAGCGACGGGTCGTCCTTGAGCACCGTATTGATGCCGACAAGAACGGCATCATGGGTATCGCGAAGCCGATGGCCTTCCTCCCGAGCTTCCTTCCCGGTGATCCATTTCGACTCTCCGGAATCCGTCGCGATCTTCCCGTCGAGCGTCTGTGCGATCTTGAGCGTCACGAAGGGCATCCCCTTCGTAATATACTTGACGTACGCCTCGTTCAGCAGCCTCGCCTCAGGCTCAAGGACGCCGGTGACGACCTCGATGCCGGCTTTTCTGATCGCCTTGATGCCTCCGCCCGACACCGCCGTGTTTGGATCGACCATGGCGATGACCACGCGTTTCACGCCGCTTTTGATGACGAGGGGTGTGCAGGGAGGCGTCCGTTTGTTCGTGTGGGAACAGGGTTCGAGCGTCACGTAAAGCGTAGCGCCCTTCGCGGCCCTGCCTGCTTTCTTCAGCGCGATCGCCTCGGCATGGGGCTCGCCGGCCTTCTTGTGCCAGCCGCGGCTGATAACGCGTCCGTTCTTGACCACCACAGCGCCCACCATGGGGTTCGGGCTCGTGCGTCCCGCGGCCTTCGCGGCAAGCCGGAGGGCCATGGCCATGTATCTTTCGTCAAGGGTGTTCACGATTATCATAGGAGTAGAACAAACAGCTAAAGAAATTATGTCATTACGGATCGTTTGTGCAATGTGTTTTCATCCAGTCAACTGCATCGGAGTCCGAGACCTTTCCTACAGCCATGCTCAACGTGAACCGGACAAGCTCCTTTTGAGTGGCTTGAAGGTGCATGCCGTTCATTCGAGAAAGATGCCGGTCGATATGATCGCCGTTCTCTTGTTCCCGTCTACGAACGGATGGTTCCTTGCCAGTGACTCCACGAGAGCAGCGGCCTTCGATAGCACATCGGCATACAGGTCCTTGCCGCCAAACGTGGCTTTTGGCCGCGCCACCGCGGATTGCAGGAGCCCGATATCCCGTACATCATGTGCGCCGCCGGTCTCATCGATGACCCTCGCGTGGATGAAAAGCACCTGTTCGGCGGAAAGATATCTCACTTCTTCGCGAGTTCCTTGAGGGCGGGGCGGTATTTTTCGATGAACTCGTTGACCTGAGATACGAACACCCGGTCGATTCCTTTGGGCGGTTTTCTCTTGCGCACCGGCTCGATCACGATCCGGTCATGGTCCTCTTCCAGCGTCACGTCGACCTCGGCGCCGACTGCAAGATCAAGTTTGTGCAGATAGTCGGCGGGAATGGATACGCCCTTGCTGTTTCCAACGGAGAATACTTTTCTGTGCATGGATACACCTCCCGAGGCGTTATAACGGGATTATAACATAGACCTTCTGCCTGTAAAGACGATTTTTTACTCGTCGGTGGACCAACAACGAGCGGCCGGCAAGGTCGCCCTGTGGCGCCACCACCGGCAGGAGCCGGGGGCTCCCTGTAAGAACGCGACCTCCCGCGAATTCCGCATTCCTCCCACGGCGGGAGCCGGGGGATTTCAATTCGCAGGGATTGAACTTCCTATCACCATATTATTCCTTCGACGTACCCATGCCGGCACCCTTATCATTGGAGCCGGGCGACCGCCGCCGCTGTGCAATATAGCCGCCGCCCATGCCGGCCGGCAGCATTCCGGCGAATCCAATGATGTCGTACCACGTCGGCAGGCCGCTTTCACGAAAGAGCAGCGCCATGACCACGCC
This sequence comes from uncultured Nitrospiraceae bacterium, assembly GCA_964412455.1. Lineage (GTDB taxonomy): Bacteria > Nitrospirota > UBA9217 > UBA9217 > UBA9217 > JAAXXJ01. Next base: position 14,158 of record CAYPOT010000004.1, read on the forward strand.
GGCCCCGGCGACCAACGCGCCATGCATGACCTCGGACCGGAGCGCCATCCTGCCCGCGACGTATCCTCCCAGGCCCGTGCATCCCAGACCGATGACCAGGGTCAGCAACTGACCGCTGACGGTCTTCATCCGCACGAGGACCTCATCCTGAGAAAGTCCCTGTGACGCCAGCGCGGTCACCAGGAACAGCATGACGAACAGGGTCCCGACGTTGTCGACAACGGCCCCGGCAATGACGGCTTTGAACTTGATGTCAGGCAATGTCCACGCTCCTCAGCCGGTCTGCCGCGTCCTCGGGACTGATCGTGTTCATAAAGAGCCCCGAACCCAGTTCGAACCCCGTGGGGATGCTGGTGCGGGGGCAGATCTCTATGTTCCAGTGATAGGACGGCCGCAGGGCTTCGACGCCCGGTCCACGGGGCAGTGAATGGATGAAGAAGTTGTACTGCGCGCCGCCGAGCACCGCGTTAAGCCGCGCCATGGTCCGCCGGAAGACACGGCCCAGGTCGGCGGCATCATCGGCTGACAGGTTCGCGTAGTCTGCCTCGTGGGCGAGCGGCAGGATCTGCACCTCCCACTCGAACCTGCTCGCGAAGGGCTTGATGGCGATGAACCGCCTGCCCCGCTCGATGACGTACTGCCCGACGCTGATCTTCCGCCGCACGATGCCCGATTCCCGGTCATAGAACGTCGCCTCGAAGGTCAGCGCTTCGTCGATCAGGCTGCAGAAGATGCAGCGTCCCGTCTTCTCGTGATAGGCGGCGCTGTTCTGGACCTCCGCCTCGATGTTGTACGGCACGACCGGCATGGCGACGATCTGGCTGTGCGTGTGGCTGATGCTCGCGCCGGCCGCCGGGCCGAAGTTCTTGAAGACCAGCACCGCGCGGACCGAGGGATTCGAGCTGTACAATGCGGCCATCCGGTCCCGATAGGTCGAGAACAGGAGGCCCAGGTGCGCCTCGTCCATCTCGTGAATCCGGATCCCGTGCGACGGGTGGTCGATCACGACCTCGTGCCGTCCGTATCCGTCGATGGTCTGCTGGAGGCCGAAGGCCATGTTCGGGTTCTGCTGGTCGTCGCCCAGCACGGGATAAAGGTTCTCGACGACGCGGATACGCCATTCGCCCGAGGGAGGGACCTGGGCGATCGCAGGCGGCGTCTTGTCCTCATTCCCCCGGCAGAACGGGCACGTGTCCACGTGAGGCCGTCCGTCGTGAGGCGCCGGCAGCTCTTCCTTCTTCGGCCGGAGGCTCCGCGCCGTCGCGATCAGCACCGACTCGCCAGGCACGACCGGATTGATGCGGATCTCGCGGATGGCCTTGGCCGTTTTCCCACCTTCAGTCATAGAACCGTTCCCTTCCCGTTTTTTTGTCTTTCGGAGCGCGGCAAGCTGCCGGTCATGGAGTCCGAGATCTGGCCCCGGATGTTGTATGCTGCCATGTCCACACCATGCCGATGATGGCAAATCGACACACCGATTGAGCGGAATCGCCACGCAAACACTTGGGTCGATATGAAAAGGGAGAAAATGGCATTGTCATAAACTAGGGCGAATATCTCTTCTGCGAGGACCGCACGTTCATATCTGAATGCGGAAATATATCGTTATCCATCCTTCACGAAGTACACCTATTTATCTGCAATTTCAATCAGCCGCGACAATCACCAATTACTGGTTGAAACATGCACATGAACGCCGCCGTGAGGGGCGCGTCTTTGGCGACCCTCTCGACGGCGTGGTTAATATTCCTACTGTTTAAGGCTATTGAGATAACCTATCAATGCATCGTGGTTCTTTCTACCCGTTTTCTTCTTTGATCCAGTCAAAATCAAGCTGCAAAGATTGTCTTTGGAAACAATTGAAATATTCCTGATATTACCTGTCTGAAGCTCCGCCTCGGTATTCGTAAATACGAGAATACCTTCCAACCATATATCAATTTTATTTGCCTTGAGTACATCCTTGAACCTATGAATAGAAGATGCGACTTGACGAACAGGCTTATTGAGATTACCTGAATATACAGACCCGCGCCTGCCGACTTTTATTTGTATAAGATCGCCATCTTTTTCTTGAATCATCCCACTATGATGTTTTGACTCGATTGCGAAAACGGAATCTGGACCGACAACAATACAATCAAGATCACCTCGCCCATTAACCGGCACACCGAAAAAACCTTGATATTCATTCCCCAAACCTCGATTTAAAGTTTTCCTAAGCTGCGATTCGCCTTCTTTTCCATGGGTCAATACGCGTAACGCTTCTGCTTTTTTATATGAATTTATGCGATCATACGCAAAAAGAAAAAAAATAAAAATTCCAATCGAAATCACAAAGGGTACAGGCCTTCCATAAGTAACGGCAATTGCAAGCCCAGAAACAATGATGGCGGGGATTAAACAAACGATTTTAGCGATGTCTTTCCATTTACCCCATCTCGCGCCGGTGATCTGACCAGCAAGATAATCAGTAATAATAATTTCTTTCATTCAACGTTTACCTCTTGCTTTTTAAGCCGAACCCTGACGTGTTCACCTTGGGCGAAGAAGAACCATGCGAAGTATCCGAGTAGCGCCGAGAACAACATGCCGCCCGTGCGACCCCAAAAGTTCGTCGTACTTGATAAAATAAGAAGGACGAGAAAGGTTAAGAGGAAACAAACGAAATAAAAGGAGGTCGCGTAATTAACGAGCATGAAAATGATTGAAAGAATTTTGGAGAGACGCGGATATGGCTCGGGAAGCGCAAGGCTTTTTGTAGCTTCATGGGCCGCAAATTTCCCCGCCGCCGCAGCTTTCTTAGCGCCGATCCCGATAATCCGGTAAAGTTCTTTGAATTGCTTGCTGAAGAGGACCCTTAGGCTTGCCCCTATCAAAATTAGAGATACCAAGACCCAGAAGGTTATTTTGAGAAATTGGCGTATGCTCTCTGGTGCTTGTTCGATAAAATAATACCATTCCTTTAGTTCAGAAGGTGACATGTGATCTCCTTATGGGATTAACGCGGAGTTCACACGCCGCGAAGCGGTCGGCGTGGAACGACATGTTGGTCTTATTATCAGGTATTCTAAGAAATTACCTATGTAAGCTACTAACAAAGCTTTTGAATTCTTCAAATTTCCAAAGCGTAAGCGTAGTTTTTGTTGCCTTGATTTTATTTGTCAGATTATTGTCTTCAGTAACTAAGACAGCCGCCTCGTGATGAGCAGTGAGAGCTATTAAGGCATCCTCGATATGCTTCGGATTGCCCTTTTGAATTTGTTCATATTCAATAATCCCAGGATCTCCCCCATCTAAACAGGCCATATCGAGTCTAGAAACGTCTAACACAAATCCCATAGATGGAACGATTGTCGATGGGACAGCTAAAGCAGATTCGCGCTTAGCGTCATCTTCGATCTTTCCAAGTTCATCGAGCTGGACATGAGTACTGACGATCTCTAGTTGATTACTGTCAACTAAACTTCTTAGCTGACTGAACAGTGCTTCATCGGCAATCACTTTATCATAAATATTTGAATCGAACATAATCTTTATAGCCATGTTATGATTCCTAAATGCGTTTCATTCACTAAAACCTTCCTAAAACCTTCCACCTTCTTGTACCTTTTTTTATTTCTTGTTTCACATATTAGGTGTCGTCAGATTTTAAAAGGTATACTTGAACCGTTTTGAGGTGAAAGAGACAGCCATAGATTAGCGTAGCGGTTACAAGGCCATTGACAAGAGCGAATCCTAGATCAGCGACTAGCCATTTAGGAAAAGCAACAATAGGTAATACAGGAGAAAGTACCAAAACCCACCGACTCCAACTTTGTCGTGCAGCCAGACCCCAAGTACCGAAAGTGACAAGGCAAATGAAGAGAAGAGCACTTATTCCTGCACCAGATCGCCACAGCTCTGAATAGGACATTCGCTGGCCATTAACTGTCCAGGCCGTAATCGGAATGACAAGGAATAAGGAACAGAATCGGACCGGCAGTCATTCCGCCCTTACACAAAAGCCGTAAAAGAGATGGCATCTTGTCAACATTATGCCAATAGGTTCGGATTCGCGAGTTCATGTTTCCTCTGACCAACAAGGGAATCACGAGCCTCCCTCGTTAATACCGGAAATCCGTTGTTGAAGAGCCCCATAGATAATAACGGATTTGCGGTGTTATCCAGTTTAGCAATGAACATGCCAAACCACTCTCGGTAACTTGGACGAATATATGCTTGATGCCATGATTTGTCAACGACAGCGATGTGGTAATATAAGGGTATTACAATGAATAAAGTTTGAAATATTGTGTGTTGCTGAGGATAGCAACTTCAACAGCTTCAGGAAGTACTTATTGAAGCCAGAGATCAGTCAACCAGCATTTTCTGAATGACCGCCTTGACTGTTTGTACTGTTTCCGGCAGGAGCCTTCCGAGTTTCTTGATCAGCCTTGCTTTATCTACCGTGCGTATCTGATCCAGCACCACCCATCCGTCCTTGCCCTTAAAGCGGAGAGGTACACGCGTGGGATATGCATGCGATCGGGTTGTCATGGGCGCAATGATCACGGTATCGAGAGGGAATTGACAGGGATGATATAATATTACGGACTACCACTCCCACCCCTTCATAGCAGGGTCTATAGCATCCGGGATAATGAGATCGTCTTCCTTAAGCTTCTTCATCTGCTTAAATTCTGCATCCCAATCCTTGCGAGGATTCTTTCTGGCAGAGACGAGATCGAAGTCTTTCAAGTCACTATTTGACATAAGTTATAACCATTCTGGCGTCTTGACGTCATACCGAGCTTCTTCGCGGCGCTGTTTAGGTCAAGGATATTGTGGGTCCGGGGAATATCAATGTCACGTTCAACAAGGAGGGCTTTCAGGGTTTTCTCGACGGACTGCTGGGCATGATAACAAACCATCCGGAAGATCCTCTTCTCCGCAAGATATTCCGCGAATTGGAGCTCTTCCGCGGCTATCGCCAGCCAGGCCTCAGCTTCTTTTCTCATACACTATTTTGCCCGTTTTGAGGATGTTAAGCAGGAAGGAATACTTTTCTTTAAGAAGGTGCGCGTACTCCTGCGGTGTATAAATGAACAGGTCGATCCCGACCTTTGGATGGATCAGATTGAAAAGCTCGATATTCCTGTCAATGGGCCTTTTATCGGTCTCCTTGACGATCAACAGATCGATGTCGCTCCACTCATGCACAGCATCGTCAGCGAGAGAACCGAACAGGACGATCTTTTCCGGACGGTATTCCGCTATTAAGACCTCGACGATGCGGTCGAGCTCTGCTTTAAGCGAATTTTCTCTCTCTCTTGCACGGTACACAGCTTCATGAAACCTCTTGGAATGCCTTCGTTTTTCAGCCTGACTGCGTAAAGTCTATCATAAGCCTACACAGCGTTCAAGCCTATTCTACTTTCGTGTCAACCCAAGCCTCTTTGCTGTTTAGCGTTGTTTTGGAACTCCCGAAAAACAAAGGGCGGCCCGTTGGGGCCGCCCTTGTAATGAACACAGTTACGGTTACTTCGTCCCCGACCCGCCCACGCCCTTCTCCTTGAGCTTCGCGTGCGCGGCGGCCAGCCTCGCGATGGGCACACGGAAGGGTGAACAGCTCACGTAGTTGAGCCCGATCTTGAAGCAGAACTCAATGCTCGCCGGGTCGCCGCCGTGTTCGCCGCAGATCCCGACCTTGAGGTCCTTGCGGGTCGAGCGGCCCTTGGTAACGCCCATTTTCACCAGCTGGCCCACACCCTCCTGGTCCAGGGTCTGGAAGGGGTCTTTCTCCATGATGCCGTTCTCGGTATAGTTGGTGATGAACTTGCCCGCGTCGTCGCGGCTGAACCCATAGGTTGTCTGGGTCAGGTCGTTGGTACCGAAGGAGAAGAACTCTGCGTCCTTGGCGATCTCGTCGGCGACAAGGGCCGCGCGCGGCAGCTCGATCATGGTACCGACCAGGTATTCGACCTTCACGCCCTTCTTTTTCATCACCTCGTCGGCCGTCCGCTTGATGAGTTCCTTCTGGTGCTCGAACTCCTTCTTCATGCCCACGAGCGGTACCATGATCTCGGGGACGACCTTCTTGCCCTTCTTGGCAAGCTCGCAGGCGGCCTCTATGATGGCGCGCGCCTGCATGCGGGTGATCTCGGGGTACACGATGCCGAGACGGCAACCGCGGTGGCCGAGCATGGGGTTGAACTCGTGGAGTTCCTCGACGCGGTGAAGGAGCTTCTCCTTCTTGGCGATAACGGCCTTGGACGCCTTCTTGGCCTGCATGACGGCGATCTCCACCATCAATTCCTCGCGCTTGGGCAGGAACTCATGGAGCGGCGGGTCGAGCAGACGGATGGTGACCGGCAGGCCGGCCATGGTCTCGAAGAGTCCTTTAAAATCCGACCGCTGCATGGGAAGCAGTTTGTTCAGCGCCTTTTCCCTTCCCTCGGTGGTGTTGGCGAGGATCATCTGCTGCACGAAGGGCAGCCGGTCCTCGGCGAAGAACATATGCTCGGTGCGGCAGAGGCCGATGCCCTCGGCGCCGAACTGCCGCGCCATTTTGGCGTCGCGCGGGATGTCCGCGTTGGCCCGGACGCCCATCGTGCGAACCTCATCAGCCCACTTCATGAGCGTGCCGAAGTCGCCGCTCACCTCGGGGTCCTTGGTCTGCACCTTGCCGATGATGACGCGGCCCGTGCCGCCGTCGATGGTGATGAAATCGCCCAGTTTGATCGTGTGTTTGCCGACAAAGAACTTCTCGGCCTTGAGGTCCACGCGTATGGATTCGCAGCCCGCCACGCAGGGCTTGCCCATGCCGCGAGCCACCACGGCCGCGTGGGATGTCATGCCGCCGCGCGCCGTCAGGATGCCCTTGGCCGCGTCCATGCCGTGGATATCGTCCGGCGTGGTCTCGGGCCGGACCAGGATGACCTTCTCCTTTTTCGCCTGCCGGACCGCCTCGTCGGCGGTGAACACGACCTTTCCGCTTGCAGCGCCCGGCGAGGCCGGGAGCCCTTTGGCGATAACCTGGACCTTGGCCTTGGGGTCGATGACGGGATGGAGCAGCTGGTCGAGCGACGCCGGTTCCACGCGGAGCACGGCCTCTTCCTTGGAGATAAGGCCCTCCTGCACCATGTCCACGGCGATCTTCACCGCAGCGTGGGCCGTGCGCTTGCCGGTCCGTGTCTGGAGCATGAAAAGTTTGCCTTCCTGCACGGTGAACTCGAAGTCCTGCACATCCCGGTAGTGCCGCTCGAGTTTGTTCGTGATATCGCGCAGCTGGCGGTACACCTCGGGCATCTCTTTTTCAAGATCGGCGATGGGGTGCGGCGTACGGGTGCCGGCCACCACGTCCTCGCCCTGGGCGTTCGTCAGGTACTCACCGTAGAACACCTTGGCGCCCGTCGAAGGGTCGCGGGTGAAGCCCACACCCGTGGCCGACGTATCGCCCATGTTGCCGTAGACCATGGTCTGCACGTTCACGGCCGTCCCGAGGTTGCCCGGGATGTCGTTCAGCTTGCGATAGGTGATGGCGCGGGGATTGTTCCAGGAGCCGAACACCGCATCGCGGGCCATGATGAGCTGTTCCCAGACGTCCTGCGGGAACTCGCGCTTCTCGATCTGCTTCACCCTGGCCTTGAATCTCGCCACGAGGCCCTTCAGGTCCTCGGCGGTCATATCGATGTCGAGCTTGAGCTTCCGCTTTTTCTTCACCTCGTGGATGATATGCTCGAAGACGTCCTTCTCGACGCCCATTACCACGTTCCCGAACATCTGGATGAACCGGCGGTAGGCATCCCAGGCGAACCGCTCATTGCCGCTCATGCGGATAAGGCCCTGGATCGTCTTGTCATTGAGGCCCAGGTTCAGCACCGTGTCCATCATGCCGGGCATGGAGAACTTGGAACCGGAGCGCACCGACACGAGCAGCGGCCGGTCAAGGTCGCCGAACTTGAACTTGCCGCCCAGGGCGTCCTCCATCCTCTTCATGTAGTCGCGCATCTCGCCGTCAAGCCCCTCCGGCACGCGCTTGCCGAGGTCGTAGAACAGGTTGCAGACCTCGGTCGTGATGGTGAATCCCGGTGGCACCGGCACGCCCGCGTTGGTCATCTCCGCGAGGCCCGCGCCCTTCCCACCGAGCAGGTCCTTCATGGTGCCGGTCCCGTCGGCCTTTCCATTTCCAAAGAAGTAGACAAGTTTTTTTACTATAGCCATGATTCGATCCTCCCGGAAAAACAGATAAGATTCGTAATGCTTGCCACAAAGACACCAAGACACGAAGAAGGAAATCAGCTCGCAGCTGATAGTTCATAGCTTTTGAGCTTCTACTACGAGCGATCAGCCCTGTTCAAATAGCTGCCTTCGTGCCTTCGTGTCTTCGTGGCGTGATCTGGTTTATGCGTTTTTGGGTTCCTCGGAGCTTAAAACCAATCGCGAAAAATCCGCGATCCCCGCGAACAGCCCGGTAATGCCGGCGAGGAGCGCCAACCGGTTGTTCTTCACCTCGGCAGCCTTGTCCATCACCATGACCTTGTCGAAGAACGCGTCCACCGGTTTCCGGAGCGACGCGATGTCAGCGAGGGCCCCGCGAAAATCAAGCGACCCGGTCTTCGCCTTCACCCGGTCCTTGATGTCCGTATAGGCGGTAAACAGTTCCTTCTCAGCATCCTCTTTCAGCAGGCCCTTCTTCACCGTGCCGGAAAAATCCTTCGGAAGAATGTTCCCCGCCCGTTTGAGCGCCGTCACCAGCGGCCGGTAGTCCTCGGAGGTCCTCCATGCGTCAAGGGCGCGGACCTTCTCCTTGGCAACCAGCGGATCGTCGAAAGGACCGGAAAGCGCCGCATCCACAACGTCGGACCGGAGCCCCTCGGTGGTCAGCATGCCGGCAAGCCTCTGCCGGAGAAAATCGAGGACCTCCATCTCGATCCGGGCCAATTCGCCCTTCTTGAGACCGTATCCCCTGCACGCCTCTGCGACAAGCCCCGAGAGCGACAGGTGCATGCTCCGGTCGAACAGCATGGACAGGATGGCCACGGACTGCCTGCGCAGACCGTAGGGGTCCTCTGAGCCGCTCGGAATGAGCCCCGCGGAAAAACAGCCGGTGATGGTGTCGATCCGGTCCGCGATGCCGACGCACATGCCCTCGAGCGACCCGGGAAGCGCATCCCCGGCAAAGCGCGGGAGGTACTGTTCGGCGATCGCCGCGGCGACCCGAGCGTCCTCCCCGGACAATATGGCGTACGTGCTGCCCATGAAGCCCTGGAGCTTGGGAAATTCACCGACCACACCGGTGAGCAGGTCCGCCTTGGCGAGATAGGCCGCTCGCTCGGCGGTCTTCGCGTCCGCCTTTATAATGCCGGCAAGGTGGCCGGAAAGCTTCTTCACCCGCTCCACCTTGTCGTAGACCGTGCCGAGCTTTTCCTGATAGGTCACTTTCTTCAGTCCTTCAACACGGTCAGCGAGCGGCACCTTCACGTCGTGGTCGAAAAAATAAGCGGCGTCGGACATACGCGCCGCCAGGACCCGTTCATTCCCCGCCTGGACCACGGCCATGTCCTCAGCGCGGGTGTTGCTGATGGTGATGAAGTGGGGAAGCAGGTTCCCCTGGTTGTCCACGACGCTGAAATAGCGCTGGTGCTCACGCATGGCGGTGACCAGCACTTCCTTCGGCACCCGGAGAAACTCCTTGTTGAACGAACCCATGACCGCAACCGGGAACTCCACGAGGTTCATCACTTCGTCCACGAGCCCGCTGTCCTCAAGCACCGTCCCGTTCTTCGCCTTCGCCAGATCATCGATCTGTTTCACGATGCGGGCCCTCCGCACCTCGGGGTCGATCACCACAAAGTTCGGTTCGGCCTGGAGTTGATAGGACTTGAAGTCCTTCACCATAAAGGCGCCGGGGCTCATGAACCGGTGGCCGCGCGAGACGTTGCCGCTCTTGAGGCCGTCCAGTTCGAACTCCACCACGACCCCGCCGGAGATGGCCAGGACCCAATGGATGGGACGGGCGAACCGTATGTCCTTGTCCATCCATCGCATGGACTTGGAGAACGGAATGGACAGGATGAAACCCGGAAGCACCTGGCCGAGCCACGCCGCCGTGTCGCCGCCCTTTTCGTCGATGCGGGCGACCACGTACTCGCCTTTGTCGGTGGACTTGATGCCCAGGGCGTCCGCGCTCACGCCGTTCTTCTCGGCGAAGACAAGCGCGGCCCTGGTCGGCCTGCCGTCGGCGTCATAGGCGATCTTCTTCGGCGGGCCAAGCACTTCCCGGGACAGGTCCGCCTGTCGTTCGTCCAGTTCGGAGGCGTACAGGACCAGCCGGCGCGGCGTGCCGTAGACCTTGATCTCGCCGGCAGACGCGACCCGGCCCGAGGCGAGGAGCGCCGTGAACAGCTCCTTCATCTTCTCCAGCGCGGGGCCGATGAAGCGGGACGGTATTTCCTCGGTGCCTATCTCTAAAAGGAATTCTTTGGACAAGATTACCTCGTTACGAGCAACAACTATTTATCCACGGATGACTTTGTAGGGGCGGCCCTGTGTGGCCGCCCATTTCTGGGCAACCACGCAGGGTTGCCCCTACAATTATCTGCTGACTACTGCTTCTTCAACATCGGAAATCCCTTCGCCTCCCGGTCCGCAAGGTACGCATGCGCGCAGAGGCGGGCAAGCTTCCGCACCCGGCCGATGTAACCGGTCCGCTCGGTGACGCTGATGGCGCCGGCCGCGTCCAGGAGGTTGAAGGTGTGCGAACACTTGAGGCAGTGGTCGTAGGCCGGGTAAACGACACCCGCCTTGATCAGCTTTTCGCATTCTTTCTCAGAGGCTTCGAACTGCCGGAAGAGCATCTCCCTGTCGGAGAGCTCAAAGTTGTACTTCGAGAACTGAACCTCCGTGTCGTGGTGCACGTCGCCGTATTTCACGTCCTTCGTCCAGGCGAGATCGAAAACGTTGTTCACGCCCTGAAGGTACATGGCGAGCCGCTCTATGCCGTAGGTGAGCTCGGCCGAGATCGGCTTCAGGTCAATGCCGCCCACCTGCTGGAAGTACGTGAACTGCGTGACCTCCATGCCGTCCAGCCAAACCTCCCACCCCAGGCCCCAGGCGCCGAGCGTCGGCGAGTCCCAGTCGTCCTCGACGAACCGGATGTCGTGCTTCAAGGGATTGATGCCGAGCCGGACCAGACTGTCGAGATAGAGTTCCTGAACGTTCTGGGGATGGGGCTTCAGGATGACCTGGAACTGGTAGTAATGCTGCATGCGATTGGGATTTTCGCCGTAGCGGCCGTCGGTCGGTCGGCGCGATGGCTGGACGTACGCCGCCTTCCAGGGTTCAGGACCGAGCACGCGCAGAAAGGTGGCGGGATGGAAGGTCCCGGCTCCGACCTCGAGATCGTAGGGCTGATGGATGACACACCCCTTCGATGCCCAGTAATCCTGCAAAGTTAATATAAGCTCTTGAAATGTCAAGTGATTGCCTCTGTTCGGAAGACCACGAAGAAATCGAAATATGCCGTAAAAACAGAGTGTTATTATACAAAAATACCTTATCTTGTCAAGCAAATATGGTGATATTAGAAGGTTTTATAAGGCGAGGGGGCAAGAGTAGCGGCATATCAATGATCGCTTCCGGAAAAGAGGGGGCACAGCTCAGGATCAGCAACGTGCGGCTTTCCTGGAGACAGATTATGAGCTTACCCGCGGTTCAACTGGGGCAATGGTATTCGGTCACAACTGTGACATGATCTCAGAGCATTTCCGGATCAGCTCTTCAGCCTTTTTTTCGTCGATGACCAGCTTAACATACTTCTTGCAGTTGTCCATGGTCGCCTGAAGGCCCTCTTTCGAATCCGGGGCATCCTTGATCTTGGCGATGACCTTCTCAGCGTCGGCGCCAAGGGTCTGCTGCGCCATGGCGATCAGTTCGTCCTTTATACCGGCAAACGTGACCGTGTCGTCGATCTGAATGAATCCCTGCGCTGCAAGCTCTTCGAGGGATTGGCCGACGTTCGGGAATCCGGCCGCCTTTTCGAGGATCTTGGTGATGTTCGATTTGCCGTCGACGAAGATGAGGACCTGCCGCAAGTTCTGCGGGAGATTGTATTTCCGGGTCCGCAATTCCTCTGCGCCCTTGTCGGTCTTCTGGTAGATCTTTTTCGGGTCCATGCGGCGCCTCTTCCTTACGAGGAAAGTTCCTTGATGATCTGGTAGATCAGTTTCACCGTGATAACGACATAGATCGCTCCGAAGAAGAAGATTCCCGCGACGATCAGGCGCAGGACGCCCTCAGGAATGATCCCGAAAAACGGGGTCGACAGATATCCCACGGTGAACATGGCAACAAGCGCCATGAGAAAGCTCCACTTTTTGCCGACGATGCCGCCCGGTACTTTTTGCTTGAGCGACACCACAAGATAAAGACAGTACAGCATGATGGCAATTGCCGCAATACTTATGAAGAATGTTAGGTCGATTTTCATGTCACCCTCCTTTATTTTTTTGCATCACCGAAAAAATTATACCGTATTTACTGAAAATATCAAGCTTTATTTCTCTTTATATCCGTTATTCGTTCCCAAAGCAGGGGAGCCTCTTTCGCGCTTGCGGGGTACGACGGCAGTTACACCTGCCACATCATGGCCTCAAAGTCTTCGGTCGGGACCTTCACCTGGATGAACCCGCGGTAGGGCCATTTCTCGATCTCCGACCCCTTCCGTTCGACCGTGATGAAGCAGTGGATCTCGTCGTTCGGCTTGACGCCAAGAAGTTCAAAGGGGATCGCAAGCTCGATGATCTCGTTCGCGGCAACGTTGTTGATGGCGGCGACCTCTTTCCGGCCGCCGTTCTCTCCCCGATAGAGGGCAGCGGTCGCCCGGCGCTCCCGGGGCATCACGCGGATCTCGACGTCCATCCCCTTGGGAAGCAGGAAGTTCACGAAGAAGGAAAGGTCCTCCGCCGCGTCTTCCTGAAGGCTCCGGCTCGGGTCCAGCCGGATGAACAGGTTCCTGAGATCGAAACCGTAGTAGATATGCGCAACGACGCTGGCGCCCCGGTGCATAGCGCCCCCTCCCCGGGCAACATCATAGAATCCCGCCGAGAGCCATTCGAAATAGTTCGATACCTGGCCGTCAATGGTTGGAGAAATGAGCGCCGTAAGGTCCACCGTGGGACGGGCCTCGCGGTCCTCGCGCAGGATGGGAACGCGAAGCTCATCGGGCACATCGAGGCCGATGATGCGGTACACGTTCATCAGGTGGGTGCGGAACAGAAGATCGAACTCCTCATCATTCTCGGAAAAATGATCGTCGCCGTACCACCAGCACCAATCGCTCCCCTCGGCGATGTAGATCTCCTCCCAGGCGTTCGCGAGCTTGTCAGGGTCGCCGTTCCGGTTGGCATACTGCACCAGGGCTTCCCGGGTCTGGCCCAGAAGGTCCCAGGCGCGGTTGTCCTCTTCGTGGCCGATCCAGATGCGGAAATTCGAATAGATCCACGAACCGGCGTGAAGCCGCTCGATCCGGTCCTGTGCAGGATGCTGTTTGAGATATTCCCCGACCGTGACGCACTGCAGTCCCTCTTCCCTGCTCAGCCTCTCGTAGAGATACAAGAAGAAGTCCCTGCCGTCGTTCGGGTAGTACTCCCAGGCATTCTCGCCGTCCAGAATGATCGATACGAGGTGCGGTCTGTTTCCCACGCTTTTCCGGATCCGATGCAGCCGTTCGATGAGGTCGTTCACGGCATTCCGGGAATCCCACTTGGAGTACACGAATCCCACGAGGTCGGACAGGGTATGGTCGCGGAACACGATGGAGACGGTCTTGTCTCCCTTGCCGGCGAGGTACGGCTTGTACAGCATCTCCGGGTTCTTCATGATGCCGCTGAAATCGCGGTCGATCGGGACGCCCAGGGAGCGGGCCAGCACGCCTTCGTCCGTGCCGATCCAGCGGATCCCGGCATCGGCCAGCAGGGGGATGATCTCCTCGGCCACGGAGCCTTCTGACGGCCACATGCCTGCGGGACGGGAACCAAACAACCCTTCATGATAGGCGAGGGCGCGTTCCACCTGCACTTTCGCGTCCTCGGGATGGGTGAAACGGTTCAGGGGCAGGTGTATGTCGGGCGTTGCGACGCGGGCAAGGTCCGTATCAACCAGGAGCGGCAGGATGGGATGGTAGAACGGGGTGGTGGTGAGCTCGATCCTGCCCAGCTCCGCCAGTTTTTTATACTCCGGGATGATGAGCGCCATGACCTCGCGCTGCTTTTCGAGAAGAAGGCGTTTCTCCTCTTCGGTGAAGCCGGACCCCTTCTCGATCAATCCCTTGATGAGCGGATCGTTCTGCTTGAAGAGCGGATCGAACCACGTGAGGTTGAACCACACCTGCAGGTCGCGATAGTCCTGGTTCGTGAAATAACGCGTGGCGTTCTCAAGATCATCGGGTGACACGCTTTTCCCCCGCCGGTCCAGGAGCCGCCAGTACGCGGGATAGGGGCGGATCATCGTGTCCCAGTTCGCCATGAAAGAGTTCTTGAGCAGGAACAGCTTATCCTCATGGGCAAGTTCATTGGCGGGTTTGAGCGCAAGGGCAAGAAATTTGTCATGCACCTGGTTCCCGACGTAGTCCTGGATCTGTTTGAGAAGAGAAGGAACGAGGTTGAATGTCTGGTGGATAGCGGGGAAATCGTTCAGGAGGGCGGGCATGTCGTAGTAATCCTTGATCCCGTGCATCCGCACCCAGGGCAGGATATAGCTGCCCGTAAGGTCGTCCTTATAGTAGGGCTGGTGCATGTGCCAGATGAAGGCTATGGAGAGGGGATGATCTGACATGGCGCACATAGTGTTCGGCAATACGGTCTGGGCATCTTAAAAGAGCGGCACAGCAATGTCAAACAAATTTTCAGGGCTCTCGGCGATAATCCTGCAGGCGGCTCGTTCGGCTATTTCGCGGAGTCGCCGTAATAATAGACCACTTCACCGGGCCGGGCGAGGCCGATCTTGTCACGCGCCATCCGCTCAATGAAGGCGGGGTCGGTCCTGAGGGCGTCGACCTCCTTCGAGAGCCGGGTGTTGTCCTTTTTCATATGCTCTATCTCGTTCCGGAGGATACGTGCATGCGCGCTCATCCGGTAATACTTCACCACACCCATTTCACCGACAATGAGAGACCAGAGGAAAGCGATTCCCGCGACAACGCCCGCAATCACCACCAGTTTTTTGGTCCGGGCGGCCCGGGTGCTCCTGTGGGTCTGAAGGTAGTTCCGCTTGGCCATAAAAGGATGGGTGAAGTGACCGCGTGATCCCCGTTCCCCAGGAGCAGGTTCAAGACGGACACGTTCATCGTAGCTTCTTTACGTCGAAAACTATTCGGAAATACTACCGTGCACAATCGATCCGAGTATGATTATGACGGTTATCGAACCAGGAAGCAAGGAGAAAAACCTTCCTTGTCTTGCCCGATGGAAAAACAAAACCACGAAGGCAAGCCTCGTGGTATTTGTTCATCTGGTCCTGGTAACACCGATTGGTGGAACAAGGTTATTTCTTCTTCGTGGCCTTCTTGGCCTTCTTGGCCGGGGCTTTCTTTTTGGCTGGCATGGTTATGATCACCGTCCTTTCTGTTTGAGAATGGATCAACATCTATCGAGAACCGCCCGCTAAAGCGTGAGCGGATCAACTGGTGAATGTCGCCGGGGGACCAAGTCCCCCGGCGCTCCCCATCATTGGTGGGGTAGAGGAGAAAAGCTACTTCTTCTTTGCTTTCTTCTTCGCCTTCTTCTTGGCAGCCTTTTTCTTTGCCGGCATCAGTATCCACCCCCTTTCGGTTACCGCGATTGATCTAAGCGGCTTTATCTAGATACAAGCTGAGGTACATCATTCAGCAATGACATCTGCGAGTACTTTTCCCTGAGCCGGGTGGTCACCAGGCTGCAGAACTCTTCGGAATCCCGGATCGCCTGTCCTGCCTCGTACCGTGATACCATGCTCCCCGCCTCGACCATGAAGTTCTGATATTTTCTTCGCATCCGGTCGAACTTATTGATGAGGCTCTTGTATTTCTCACCGAGGATGACCCCCGACGCGGTGACCACCGTTTTGTGCGTATCCCTGCTCCGCGATCCCTTGGGTCGGTAGCCTTCCGAGAGGAGCAGCGCCCTTCCTGAACGCGCCATCGCCTGGTATGCTGCTGCAAAGGACCACTCCTCATCCTTGTCCTGGAGCAACCGCGCCGTGGCAAGATCGCGTTCTGCCCGCATCATGAGCCCCAGGACCTCCTGGATCTCCGCGGCACGCTCTTCCAGTCCCATCTCTTGGAGCGCTTCATATGTCATCTTCCTTACCCAGCAGGAATATCTTTTTGCCTTTCACGATCTCCCGGATGAACGGGTCCTTTGCATCCTTCCGCTTCCGGTACTCCTGTTCGTCGAATGCCAGATAGTCGATCTCGCGTTTCATCTTCTCTTCGAGGCCCATGACCACGTCATTCAGCTCCGTGATGTTCACCTGGCCGATGACCATGAGGTTAATGTTGCTGTCCTCTTTTTCGGCGCCCTTGGCATAGGAGCCGTAAATGAAGGCTGCCTGTACCCCTTTCAGCCTCGAGAGCACCGCCTTGATGGAACCCTGGATGCCGGTCGTCTTGAAGATGAGGCCCTTCATTTCGGAGAAGATCGGCGAGTCCTTATCGGCGGAGTAGTATTTCTGTACTCCCCTTTTTTCAACTCCCAGAAGCCCTATCTTCACCAAGGTGTCCAACTCTCGCTTGATCCCCGCTGCATCCTTGCTGATGTGGCGGGCTATCTCCCTGAGGTAGAACTTTTCATCCAGATTGTTAAAGAACAAACTTAAAAGCTCTGCTCTTGTCGAAGAGAAGAGTTTAGTTAGCAATTTCCCTCACCTCTGTGGACGAATATACAACAAGAGTGTATATTTTGTCAACAGAAATAATAAAAAAATTACTTCTCATGGGGTTAGACTATTTATCAACACTCATATCACCACCGATAATAATTGGGACAGAATAGTTTGGTAATTCTACTTTATTACCACTATTACTTGTTCTCACGTCAGGGCATTATTCCCGTGTGATCTCGCTTCAGATCGCGCACCGACAACGAAGCAAAACACCGCTCTCAAGAAAGACCGCACATTTTCCGCCAAATGTCCCCTGTTCACCCGCACATTCAAGACGATCGCAAAGCTCATCGTCTGTTCGGACGAGGTGCTGCACGTGATCGGCAAGGTGAATCCTATCGTCATTGCCTCGCACACACGCTCAGTTCTGTCAACATCAGTCCGCATGTTCCGCGCATCAACCCGTTGTTTTCTCTTTCATGGACCGCGCACTTGTGGTATAGTGATGAAACTATATTGTTGACGAATTGTCTTCATCAGGAACGGAGCACCATGGACTTCAGTGAACTCGACCTCCCCGACGAGGTCCGGCAGGGCATCGAACATTCTACATTTACCACATGCACACCCGTACAAGAGGCCGTCCTTCCCCGCGCGATCCGCGGGGAGGATGTCGCCGCGCAGGCGCAGACCGGCACGGGAAAAACGGCGGCGTTCCTCATCTCGCTCTTTACCCGAATGGTCCGCAACCCTGTCGTGGACATCGGTAACTCTCCCCAGGCACTGATCATCGCCCCGACGCGCGAGCTCGCGGACCAGATATTCCACGAGGCGGAGCGGCTCGGCAAATTCACCGGCTTCCGCTGTCTCGCGGTCTACGGCGGTATCGACTATGAAAAACAGCGTACAACGCTTCAGAACGGCGTCGACGTGCTCATCGGCACACCCGGCAGGCTCATCGACTACTTCAAGCAGCACGTATACAGCCTCAAGAAGACCCGCTATCTGATCATCGATGAGGCCGACCGCATGTTCGACATGGGTTTCATCGACGACCTGCGGTACCTTCTGAAAAAACTTCCCGACTACACAAAACGCCAGTCCATGCTCTTCTCCGCCACCCTCTCCTACCGGGTCATGGAGCTTGCCTACGAGCACATGAACCTTCCCGAGAAAATATCCATTACGCCCGAGCAGGTGACGGTCGAAAAGGTGGAACAGGTCCTCTACCACGTGGGAAAACACGAGAAGGTCCCGCTCCTTCTCGGCCTTCTCAAGAAGGAGCAGCCCGGACGCGCCCTCATCTTCGTGAATACCCGCCGCGCCGCCGACATGGTCGTGGAACGGCTGAATCGCAACAACTGGAAGGCCCAGGCAATCACCGGCGATATCGAGCAGAAAAAACGACTGAGGATCCTTGCTGATTTCAAGGAAGGCCGGCTTCCCCTCCTCGTGGCCACCGATGTGGCAAGCCGCGGCATCGATGTAAAAGATGTTACCCATGTGATCAACTATGACCTCCCCCAGGACGCCGAGGACTACGTCCACCGCATAGGCCGCACCGGCAGGGCCGGAGCAACCGGCAAGGCCTTGAGCCTCGCCGATGAGGAATACGTGTTCTCTCTCGAGGCCATCGAAGCGTTCATCGGCCAGAAAATCCCCGTCGAATGGGCCGTCGAGAGCCTGTACGTGCGGGAGATCCGGCGAACGCACGAGGAGCGGCAGAAAAGCGAACAGGAACGCGCATTGCGTCCTCCTCAACCTGCCAGACGACGCACGCCCGACCGTTCCCGTCCCCGCCGCTGACCCCTTTTGTTCTCCGAAATATGTTATACTGAAACAGGCGAGAATGATGGATTGAACACGTCCTCATTGGCCGGCAGTCCGCCATTCAGTTCGAGACGTCGATCGGAGCAATAAGGAGGTATGCCATGAAAAACAGCGTGGGCACTACCAGTCGTCCGTGGGTGAAATTCTATGAACCGGGCGTAAAGGAACACCTCACCTACCCCGACCTGACTTTGGACAAAATCCTGTCCGAGACGGTCCGCCGGTTCCCGGACCATACCGCCCTCCTGTTCTACGGCACGAAGATAACCTATGCCGACCTCGACCTGCTGGTCAACCGCTTCGCGAATGCCCTCGCGGGGCTGGGCGTGAAGAAGGGCGATCGCGTGGCGCTCATGCTCCCGAACATCCCCCAGATGGTCATCGCCTATTACGGTGCCCTGAGGCTCGGGGCCATCGCCGTAGCGACCAACCCCCTCTATAAGGAACACGAGCTCGAGGTCCAGCTCAAGGACAGCGGCGCGGAGACGCTCGTCGCTGTTGACCTGTTCTACCCCGTCATCTCCCCGGTCCTGCCGAAAACGAAGGTCAAACATCTCATCCTCTGCGGCATCAAGGATTATCTGCCCTTTCCGCTGAACCTGCTCTATCCGATCAAGGCCAGGATCGAAAAACAATGGGTGACGGTGAAGCGGGTGCCGCCGATCAGGGATTTTTTGTCCCTGCTCAACGAGGCCCCGGCAACGCCGGTCAGCGCCACTGTTTCCCCCGATGACACCGCTATCCTTCAGTATACCGGAGGCACGACCGGCACGCCCAAAGGCGCGGTCCTCTCGCACCGGAATCTTGTCGTGAATGCCGTGCATAACCGGGAATGGCTCACTAACCGGAAGGAGGGCGAGGAGCGAATGCTGGCGGTCATCCCCTTTTTCCATGTCTACGGCATGACCACGGCAATGAACCTCGGCGTGCTCATCGGCGCGGAACTGATCCTCATCCCCAAGTTCCATACCAAAGAGGTGCTCCATTTCATCAACAAGTACCGGCCCACGATCTTTCCGGGGATACAGGCCATGTACCTGGCGATCGGACACTACCCGAAGATCCATAAGTACGACCTCACCTCCATCAAGGCGGCCATCAGCGGCGCGGGCCCGCTCATGCGCGAGGTCCAGGAACGGTTCGAGGAGTTGACCAAGGCCCGCATCGTGGAAGGCTACGGTCTCTCCGAGGCATCCCCCGTCACCCACTGTAATCCAGTTTTCGGCAAACGCAAATTGGGAAGCATCGGCCTGCCGTTCCCGGACATGGACGCGAAGATCATGGACATCGAGACCGGCGAGAAGGAAATGCCGGTGGGCGCTACCGGCGAACTGGTGGTCAAAGGCCCGCAGGTGATGAAGGGCTACTGGAACAAGCCCAAGGAAACGGCCCATGCCCTCCGCGGCGGATGGCTCCATACCGGCGATATCGCCAGGATGGATGAGGAAGGGTACTTTTTCATCGTGGACCGCATCAAGGACATGATCAAAACCGTGGGCGAGAACGTCTACCCCCGGGAAGTAGAGGAAGTGCTCTACGCCCATCCGAAGGTAAAAGACGCCGTGGTCGTGGGCATCCCCCACGATGAGTTCCTGGGAGAGAAGATAAAGGCCTATATCGTCCTGAAAGAAGGCCAGACCGCCACGGCTGAGGAGATCATCGAATTCTGCCGCGAGAAGCTCTCGAAGTTCAAGGTCCCGAAGGACGTGGAGTTCCGCGACCAGCTCCCGAAGACCCTGGTCGGCAAGGTCCTCCGCCGGATCCTCCGGGACGAGGAGCGGGCGAAGCTCGGGATCAAGGAAAAGATATAAACCCATCGTGAGGCGTGAGGCGCAAGACGTGAAACGTCGACTAAGAGTGCGCTTCTTCTCACGTTTAACGTCTCACGTTTCACTAAAGAGGTAATTAATGAAAGACATCGTCATCATAGACGGCATCCGGACCCCCTACGCAAAGGCGGGAACGGCCCTGAAGAATGTCCCCGCCGACGAGTTGGGGGCCTTCGCGGTCAGGGAGATCGTGGCCCGGACCGGCATCGATCCGGAGATCGTTGACGAGGTTATCGTGGGCAACGCCGGCATGCCCGCAGAAGCGGCGAACATCGGCAGGGTCATCGCGCTCCGCGCCGGCATCCCGCAGCGCGTCCCGGCCTACAGCGTCCAGCGGAACTGCGCGTCGGGCATGCAGGCCGCCGCGAGCGCCTATACGCAGATCGCGGCCGGCCTGTCCGACATTGTTCTCGTGGCGGGTGTCGAGTCCATGTCCAACTTCGGGTTCTATACGACCAAGCGGTTCAAGGACATCTTTACCGCGATCGGCCGTTCCAAGTCCGTCTGGCTGAAGGCTGCGGCAGCCCTGTCCCTCAGGCCGAAGGACTTCCTGCCCGTTGCAGGCCTCACCCTGGGCCTTACTGACCCCATCTCGGGGCTGAACATGGGCCAGACAGCCGAGAACCTTGCCCGGGATTTCAGCATTACCCGGCGAGACCAGGACGAGTTCTCCCTCTGGAGCCATCAGAAATGGGCGGCGGCGAACGAAGCGGGAAAGTTCAGGAACGAGATCGCCGCGTTCTATGCCCCGCCGAAGTTCGAACCGGTCGAGGAGGACGTCGGACCGCGCAAGAACCAGACCATGGAAGCACTCGCGAAACTCCGGCCTTTTTTTGACCGAAAGTACGGAACCGTCACACCCGGGAACGCGTCGCCCATCACCGATGGAGCGGCCGCCGCGCTCATCATGAGCGCCGGGCGGGCGAAGGAACTGGGATACAAACCTTTGGGGCGCATCAAAGCCTTCGCCTTTGCGGGAAACGACCCGTCACGGATGGGGCTTGGCCCGGTATTTTCCTCCCATAAGGCCCTGAAGCTGGCGGGAATGAAGCTTTCCGACATCGAGCTTCTCGAGCTGAACGAGGCCTTCGCCGCCCAGGTGATCGGCTGCGAAAAGGCGGCGGTGTCGAAGGAGTTCTTTCACAAACACCTTCCGGGAGAGGAGCCTATCGGCGAGTTCCGACGCGACATCATGAACGTGAATGGCGGCGCCATCGCACTTGGCCATCCGGTCGGATCGTCGGGACTCCGCGTCGTGATAACGCTGCTCAAGGAAATGGAACGGCGGGGGCTCTCCACCGGCCTTGCTACGCTGTGTATCGGCGGCGGCCAGGGCGGAACGATGATCGTAGAGCGGGTTTAAAGTTCAAGGTTCAAAATTCAACGTGAACAGCAAACGTCGACCGAACAGTATAATATCCGTTGCTCTATCCTTAAACCTTATGCCTTGAACTTTGAACTAAGTATAACGAGGTTACCATGTCCGCATTCAGCTATGAAATAGATAAGGACGGCATCGCCATCCTGACCTTCGACCTGCCGGGCGAAAAGGTCAACAAGCTCACTACCGCGGTGATGAACGAACTCGACCGGCTCCTCGATGAGCTGGCCGCGAACCATGAGATCAAAGCGCTCGTCATCAGGAGCAGCAAGCCGGACACCTTCATCGCCGGTGCGGACATCGCCGAGATCCGGGACATCACCGACACGAAGCGGGGCGAGGAGCTCAGCAGGCGCGGACAATCGGTCTTTGCGAAGCTCGAATCGCTTCCCTTCCCGACCACGGCGGCCATCCACGGCGCCTGCCTGGGAGGCGGCCTTGAACTTGCGCTGGCCTGCTCCTACCGTGTTGTCAGCAACGACCCGAAGACCGCGCTCGGCCTCCCCGAGGTGAAGATCGGCATCATTCCAGGCTTCGGCGGCACCCAGCGGCTCCCGCGCCTCGTCGGGCTCTCGAACGCGCTCGGCATGATCCTGCCGGGCAAGTCGGTCTATCAGAGGAAGGCGAAGAAGATCGGCCTTGCCGACGAGATCGCCTACCGGGAGACGCTGTTGTCCGTGGCGACCGGTGTTGCAAAACATGCTATCGGAAGACCGCGCCCCGGGCATATCCGGGCCAGAAGACCCCTGCTCATCAAGCTCCTCGAAAGTACTCCCCTGACCCGTGCCCTTGTCTTTCGGACCGCACGAAAGAGCGTTCTCAAGGAGACCCGGGGCAACTATCCCGCGCCGATCAAGGCCCTGGAAGCAGTGCGCTACGGCCTGTCCCACGGCCTGGACAAAGGCTACCGGCACGAGGCGCGGCTCATCGGAGAACTGTTCATCACGCCTGTTTCAAAGAACCTCATCAATGTATTCTATCTCAGCGAGGCCCTGAAGCGGGACGCCCAACCGTCTTCCT
This sequence comes from uncultured Nitrospiraceae bacterium, assembly GCA_964412455.1. Classification (GTDB taxonomy): domain Bacteria; phylum Nitrospirota; class UBA9217; order UBA9217; family UBA9217; genus JAAXXJ01. The sequence continues at coordinate 37,060 of CAYPOT010000004.1, forward strand.
TCCCCGTAGCGCGCGCCACGGTCATCGGTGCCGGCATCATGGGCGGCGGCATCGCCCAGCTCTTCGCTGAAAAGGGCATCTTCGTCAGGATGAAGGACATCGCTACCGGATCGGTCGCCGCCGGGCTGAAGGCGGCGGCAGGCATTTTTAAAAAGCGGGCGAAGAAGAGCATCCTCGACCCGCTCCTCGCGCGGGACGGCATGGACCGCATCTCCGGCGCCACGGACGCCAGCGGTTTCCCGACCGCAGACATCGCCGTCGAGGCCGTGGTCGAGAATATGGAGGTAAAAAAAGCGGTGATCCGCGAGTTCGAGCAGCTTGCAAAAGATACTGCTGTGTTCGCGTCAAACACCTCGTCCCTCTCGATCACCGAACTGGCAACGGCATCAACGCGTCCCGGGCAGGTCGTCGGCATGCATTTCTTCAACCCCGTGGAGAAGATGCCGCTCGTAGAGGTGGTGCGGGGCGAAAAGACCACGCCGGAGACCGTCTCCGCGGTGGCCGCGCTGTCCCGAAGGCTCGGCAAGCTCCCCGTGGTCGTGAATGACGGGCCGGGGTTCCTGGTGAACCGGATCCTTATGCCCTACCTGGGCGAGGCGCTCAACCTGCTGGAGGAAGGAAGCGGGATCGATGAGATCGATCAGGCGCTCCTCAGGTTCGGCATGCCCATGGGCGCCTTCATCCTGCTCGACGAGATCGGCATCGACATCGCGCACAAGGTCTCCGGCATCCTGCGCCAGGGTCTGGGTGCACGGATCCAGCAGTCCCGGCTCCTTGAAGACCTTTATAAGGAAGGGTATCTGGGCAAAAAGAACGGCAGGGGATTCTATCTCTATACCGGCGGGAAGCGCGGCAAGCAGAATCCCCTGGTGTCAGGGATGGCGGGGAAACGCAAGGGTGCAGGCGGACCCGTGCCGGAGCAGGAGATCATCGAGCGGGCCGTGTTCCTCATGATCAAAGAAGCTGCCCTGTGCCTTGAGGACAAGATCATCGACCGCGTCGATCATCTGGACGCGGCACTCATCTTCGGCATCGGTTTCCCGCCTTTTCGCGGCGGCCTGATGAGGTACGCGGAGAAGCTGGGCGCAAAGTACATCGTCGAACGGCTCGAGGTCTACGCGGCAACGTACGGCGAGCGGTTCGCCCCGCCGAAGTACCTCTTCGAGATGTCCCGGGACGATCTGATCGGCCAGATCATCCGGTAACAACTCCTCCGCGGACAGGACCAGCCCCCTTGGGAGGAACGACCCTTAATATCACAACTTGCATGTCCCTGCGTTTCCCGCTATATTGAAACAGAGAAATGGATCCCGACAAGCTATGAACCCTGCGCTCTTTGCGGCAACAAACCCCAATTGCATGGATAAAATACTTTCAAAATTCACAGGCTGTCTCATCGGTACCGCCGTCGGCGACTCGCTCGGCGCCCGGCGCGAAGGATCCCCTGAGTTCGTCGAGGTCGCCGACCTGTCCCCGCGGTACACCGAGAATACCGCCATGACCATCGCCGTGGCCGAATCCCTCGCCGAGTGCAAGGGCTTCCATTACTGGCACATGGCCGAGCGACTCCTCAAAAAATACGAACAGGAGCCGTGGAGGCGTTATGGCCATACGATCACCCGTGTGTTCCGCCTGATGCGGAACGGCAAGCTGGGATTCGGAATGATCGACCGGGACCTCTACGCGGAAGGGTCCTATGGGAACGGGGCGGCCATGCGGGCAACTGCCGTGGGGCTTATGTACCATGACGATCCCCGGACGCTCCGTGACGTCGCCTATCACTGCGCCGGCATCACCCACAGCCATGCATTGGGCCTGGAAGGCGCGGCTCTCCAGGCCTGTGCCGTTGCTCTCGCGGCACTCGCCGAACCCGGGAATATCAGCATTACCGATTTCCTCGGCACGCTCCGGATGTTCGCCAAACCGGGGCCCTACCAGGAAAAACTGAAGACGATCATCGATTTCATCGAGAACGGCGCATCGCGGGAAGATGTCGTGGCGAAGCTCGGGACCGGAAGTTCTTGCCTCGAGTCGGTCCCGACGGCCATCTACGCCTTCCTGTCTCATCGCGATTTCAAGAGCGCGGTGATCTATGCCGTGAGCCTCGGCGGGGACGCTGATACGATCGGGGCCATGACCGGCGCGATCGCCGGGGCCTGCTACGGCATCGAAGGCATACCGTCGCAATGGCGGGAAACGGTCGAGCAAAACGACCATCTCGATGTGCTGGCAAAGAAGCTGTGGGAAGTAAAGATGGGGATCAGCAGAAATTCGGTGGATGATGCGGTGGGAGAGAACCGGACGGTAGTTGATACAGTTGATATACGGTAGTCGACCGAGCAGCCCTGATGGCTAATCGGTCAGCATGCGTCAGGATCATGGTATGAACCTTCATTACACCCTTCCGTGATACCACCCTCTTTGATCACTCGATCGAGATCGCATAGTAGGGACAGATGGTCAGAACACCCTTGTCGCGCTCCGGATCGAACTCCGTCGAATTGATGATCCAGGCCTTTTCATCGCGCATCTCGAAGAACTGGGGAAAAGCCTCGGCGCAGCCGCCGCAGCCCTCGCACAGGCTATAATCGATATTCGGCACCATCGGTCGCTGTCATCCTCATGGATTGCATGTCACATCACATCGGTATCGGCCTTGAAATGACCTTTGACACAGAAGAAGCGCATTAGCTGCTGATAAAGACGGATAAATAATTGCTCTTTTGCATCGTCTTTAAGAAACCGACCGATTCCTCCGACAAGAAATCCGCTTTTATCCGGTTATTATCCGCACCTGTCCGTGTCAAATACTGTTTGCAGGTTGATGAATCTGTTCACTTCTTCGATATCCTGACCTTCCATTCCTCGGGTCCCTCGGCAAGATATTCCCATTCGAACAGTCCCTCCCGTTCGTGCAGGAATGAGTAGTAGAGCGGCTTGGGATCATGGTCGTTGATCAGAAGGAACGCCCCGCCCTTTTCCATTTCATCGAAGGTCCTGAAGATCAGCGGATGCCGGTCTTTCGGAGCGATTGTCGTAACGTTGAGCTCTTTCATGGCGCCCTCCTTTAGCACAATTGATCTTGGTATTCATATTATAGGACAGAGGGACAGCCCACGATATGATACAGGTCATACGATCCGAAGCCTGCCAACAGGGTTGTTCTTCCGGGGGCGTTTTTCATTCTGCTTCTTCTATGATATAATGCTTTCGCATTATGGGGATCAAGCATCTGGAAAAAGGCTCTCTCTGGCACAGCCTGGCCAGGACCACGGAGCATGCGCTCGCGTCGGGCGCGCTCCGGTCCTTCCCGACCGTCCACGCCTATATCGAGGATAGCGGCGTCCGGTTCTTCGTCCGGGTACTGGCGGCCCTCCGGGAAAAGTCGGTGGCGCGAACGAAGCAGGAAGCAGACCCTTTCCTTCCGCCCGAGAAGGACCTTACCGTCGCGGACATAACCGATACCCACATCGCGGTCCTGAACAAGTTTAACGTCGTGGACCATCACCTGCTCATCGTCACCCGTCACTTCGAGGACCAGGACACGCTCCTTACGCTGCTGGATTTCGAAGCGCTCTGGCTCTGCATGGCCGAGTATAACAGCCTGGGCTTTTACAACGGCGGCCGCGAAGCGGGCGCCAGCCAGCGGCACAAACACCTCCAGATGGTGCCGCTTCCCCTGGCGCCTGAAGGTCCGCTGGTGCCCATAACCCCCGTGTTGCCCGGCCCGGACTCGATAGCGGCAACTGGGAACATACCGGCATTCCCCTTCCTCAACTCCTATGTGAGACTCAGGCCGGACATTGTGTACAAGCCCCGTGAAGCGGCCATCGAAACGTTTGAGCTCTACACCGCCATGCTCAAGAGCGTCGGCATAAGCGGTCCTGTTGCGTCAACCCTCACCCGCCAAGCACAGCCGTACTGTTTTATCGTCACGCGCGAGTGGATGCTCCTCGTCCCGCGGTCACGGGAGCACATTGAGGACATCTCCCTGAACTCTCTGGCCTTTGCCGGGTCGTTCTTTGTATGGAACAAAGAGCAGTTGGAGCGGTTGAGCGCTTTCGGGCCGATCAATGCGTTGAGGGCCGTAAGCATGCCCGCGGATAGATAACAGCGGCCTACGATGGGGTGATCAGGTGTTTCAGCTTGGCGAAGTCGCTGAGAAGCATTTCCTTCCCCTTGGTAAAGCGGATCGCGTAGGCGGGATGAACGGTGATGAAATAGGTCCTGCCATCCTTCTTCACGATAGTCCCGTGCATTTTGGTGATCTCCACCTTGCCATCGAGCAGTGCAACGCAGGCTGAATTCCCGAGCAGGACGATGATGTCCGGTCCGATGACCGTAAGCTGTTCGAAAAGATGCTCCCTGCCGTGATGGATCATCTCCTTCGAGGGCGTACCCCGGTCTGGGAGATAGTGGACCGGACTGGTGATAAAGACATCGGCCTCATCCAGGCCCATGGTCCGGATCGTCTGGCGCAAGAGCTTTCCCGACCGCCCGACGAACGGCCGGCCGGTCTTCGCCTCTTCCCTTCCCGGCGCCTCTCCGATGAATACGATCCGCGCATCGGGATTTCCCTCCCCCGGCACCGCCTTCCCCGTGCCGCCTTTCTTGCAAAGACGGCAGTGTGATATTTCTTCGGCGATCTTTTGGAGCGCCTTGGCTTTTTTCGAAATCCGCATTGTCCCCCTGCCACTCCTTCGCGTGTTTTCCTTAGTTGCTTGGGGAGCATAAATCATTTTTCAACAACCTGTTGGTATCTCCGTCCCGCCGGGACGGCTCAAGGCTTTCAGGTGACGCACGCGGTGACACCGGGAACGAACGTATTCTCTGCGAAGATATCTTTGGTGGGCTTTTTGAAGTAGGGACACCGCTCTTCGCGGCAGCCATGGGGATGTTGAGCGGCGTGGTTGCAGACGATGGCGGTGTCCTTCACCGGCAGGACTACACCGAACTTCTCGGCGAACACCGCGACCGCCACCGCGAGCGCCGCGCGCACATAGGCCTTGCAGCAGCTCGGCCCGGTCAGGTCCGTGATGGCCCGGGAAACCCGCGTAACGGTTTCCATCACGATCTTCTGCTCCCGGTCCGATCCGCACCGGGCGCCGAGGAAGATCGAGAAGCACGCACCGATGGCAGGCGCTACGCCGCACACGCCGGTGAGGCCGCAATAGCCGCCGTGCGCCTGTTTCGCGGTCCGGGTAAATGCCTCGCGGACCTCAGCCTCCCCGATCTTCGAACCGTAAGGGGAGTTCCTGAGAGCCGCCATGAGCGCGCCGGCAGCGATATACGCATGGTCGCAGGACAGCATGGGCAGAGCTGGATGAGACATCATGATCTCGGCGAGCGCCAGGGGATCCCCGTCCCGGGAAGTTAGCGCGAGTTCCTCGATGACCTTACGCGCATCCTTGCCGTGACAGGCATCGCAGATGAAGTGGCCCTTCGGGCATTTGACGTGTGCCTGCTGTTCCTTTCCGCAATAGGTGCAGATGAGGCTCTCGGCTGCATTGAGGTAATCCAGCTTGCCGCCGCACGCCATGCAGTTTTCGGTGTTCTTTGTTGTGGACATGGATAACTATACCACTGAAATAATCGGGATTCAAAGCGAAATCACTTCCTTAAGTTCCACTTCGCGGTTGTTTCTCTGACGCTTACGTTTTATCACATCAGTACCATCTGCTTCTCAACCGCCCCCTTCATCCACTCCGGCAATTCTCCTAACGCGAGGTTCTTCAGTTCTCCCGGCTCCACCTTATGAAGTCCCCCGCCGTATGCCCGTCCTACACGAAGGAATTCCTGCATCGGGATGGCGTTCATCAGGTCAAGAAGTTCTTTCATTCGATTTGGGTTTTCAGTCAATTGACTAAGTAGCGCCGGTTTCGGGTAGAGATGCAGGAATACATTTGTGCCAATCGCTTGTGAATGGTTGAGGAAGAACCGGATTGGGGCCTTGCCGTTGACGTTCGACCGGCCCATGTAGGTTGCCATAAAAAGCGACGGGGCGCGCTTCTCCTGAAAGTACCAGACCTCCTTGCTTGCGCAGAGATACCGCTCATGAAGCCCTTGTTTCTTTCCCTTCTGGAGATACGACCAGAGCCCGGAATAACGATCCTTCACTACATTGGGAGGAAGGTTGCAATCAAGCAGAAACTTGAGATTGTCGATCTCCGGCATGCCGTTGGCGTCTGCCGCTATAACGTCCTGTGTCAAATACCGGGGGCTTGGAAGGATAGGTTTCAAGAATTGCTTTGGGATTGAATATTCTTTGATGATGTCCTGGCTGATGATGAAAAACTCATTCGCGCCTGTAGCAATGCCGCGCCGCACCACGAAGAAATCACCCAATGTATCTTTCTCCGCACCCGCATCATTGTCCTGCTCAAAATGAAGCAGGCCCCATTTCAGCGAGCTATCACGACCAGCAAGATCGATCGTTTTGGTTTCCTCGGGATGATTAAGGTTTCCGCCGTATGAGAACGTGAAGGAAGCAGAGCTTTCGGGCCGTGTCTTCTTGTAGGTTACCACGCAGGACGAGACGAGGGCATCATCAAACTGGACTGATTCGGGATTGAACTGATGGATATTCAGAAGCGTAACCTGCTTGCTCAGGTACTCACGGAGGGGCTGGCCATAATTTACATAGAGAAATTCGGATGGAATTAACCAGGACGCGATGCCGTTAGGAGCAATAAGAGCATCGGTCAACAATACAAAATAAATATATAATCCTGATAGACCGCTGACTTTCAATCCGAGGTTCTTGCTGACAATCGCCTGCAACTCCTGCTTCAATAACGGTTCGATGTGATGATGCCTTACATAGGGCGGATTCGTGCAGAGCAGATTGAAGCGGGAGCGGTTCCCCTCCGCACGCGCAAATGCAAAGAAGTCCTGAACGAGAACTTTGAAGTCCTTGTCACTGAAAAGCTTCGCTGCTATCTTTGCATACGCCTCGTCCTGCTCCACGCCTACGGCCTCCAGAATGGCATGGTCTCCGATCTCTTGCATCAAGGCGGAATAAAACACCCCTGATCCGAGAGCAGGTTCAAGAAAGGAAACAAGTGTTGATGAGGGGAGTTCCGCAAGCGATCTGGCGACTATTTGGCGAGCCAGGACATAAGGCGTTGAAAACTGGCCAAGAACATTTCTTTCTTCCTGGGATTTCGTTCCATCTATGTTTAATTGCAGTTTGAACCGTTCTTGTTCTGTTGCACTTGGCTTCGCTTGGTCATACGCCTCTACTGTTTCTTCGATACCGCGGGCTTTTTTTTTACCTTTGACCAGAAGCGCGCTCAAATCATCCATCCGGTGTTCCCAGACCCAATCAATCCCTTCAGAAGCCTCGTAACCAAGATAAGGAGGGTCGAAGTAGCCGCACAGGAACAGAATGAACTTAACATTCTTTCCATAGCGTTCCTTGAGTTGCGCAAACTTTTGGGCTTCCTCCTTTCTTCTCTTGTTGGTATTCGTCGCGTCTCCCGCTGACTTCGCCTCGATCAATACGGGAAAGTCCCTCTCTCCGGCAGAAAGAGGTTTTATAACGCAATCGATCGGTATATTTACAGGGGTCTTTTTCTTTCCAACAGACACATTTAGACGGAAGGTAAAGGTTCCGGGTGGCATCGCTTCGAGGTCCCTGGCCGCTGCGGTCTCTATCTGCTTATAGCCATTTCGGCGCAGCCAACCCTTGAGCGTGGCAAGTTGTCGCTTCTCCTGTGCATTTCTGATAATCGGGTTGGATGTTGCACCGCAGAGCCTATCTGCGATAACCGTAGCGGCACGGTCCCTTTCAGTGTCAGAGGGTTCCTCTCCTGATACGAGCCAGGGCAGCAAGTCGCGGTCTGTAAGTTCCATTACGATCCCACAAATGCGCTGCAATCCCTCATCAAGAATGGCCTTGTCCATGCGGACCGGCAGTCTCGGTGGTTTATTTTCGCTGCCTTCCATCGCGCAGATCATTGCCTTGTTGAGGTGACCAAGCCCGATAAGGCGGTCCCTTGCCAGGGGCGGCGCAGTGACCATACGAAGAATGGGCAGGATTCCGGGGCTTTCCTTCAGAACATTAGGCGTGATCTGGGATAGGTTGCAGGTCTTTTCAAAGGTGTCGATAACTTCTTTTGCGCGGATTACTCGCTGCTTGCGGTAGGTATTGGGAGCGAAGCGGAGGAACCAGTCGTTATAGAAATCGATCGACTGGGCTACGTCGGCTTTCCATAAATGCGGTTTGTCCGAATTGATCGGCATTGTGCATCCTCGTTCGCCTTCAGGTTACCTTCATTATGTGGAAGAGAATACTATAATGAAAAGTAAATGGCAAGAAGAAGAAAGGAGGAGAAAGGGCAGGGGAAAAAAGAGAAAAAACGAATCAATACTTAACCATTGGCAGGAAACAGCCCATCTCAGGAGGTACTCGTGCGCGTCTCTTCGGTCATAAGACAATGCCCTCTCGCTTTATGTTCCTGTAGAAGGGCATGGAATCGTAGAGCGGGGAGCTCCAGTCCGCTCTCGCCACGGAGATGACGGTCAGCACGGCGCCGGTCTCAAGTTCGATCGGATAGATGCTCCGGCGGAACCGGTCTTCCTGTTCGAGGGTCACGGGTCCATCGGCGACGATAAGGAGGTCGTAGTCCGAATCGGGAAGCGCATCGCGCCGCGCGCGCGAGCCATAGAGTATGACCTCGGAAGAAGGTGTTATCGCCTTAATGGCGTCGCGGCATCTTAAGAGAATGGCCTTCTGCGTCTCCTCGACCGCTGTCTGTTCCATCAATTGCTTCATAGCATTATCACCTGTTGCCCGGATGCTCGTTGCGCTCTGTTCTGACGGCATTATTGCGCAGCTTGTCATGTTTGTCAAGCCCGCGCTGTTATACTCTCCTGAGCAGAAAAGCATGAGCCGACAGCCCCGCTCCGTAGGCGATCATGACGCACCAGTCGCCGGGAGCGACACCGTTCCTGCCGATCTCGTCCATCACGAACCACACCGTGGGCGACGACATGTTGCCGAATGCGGACAGGACCTTGCGCGTTGCCGCGAGCCGCTCCTCGGGAATGCCGATCTCGTCCCGCACGGCATTGATGATCTTCTCCCCTCCGGTATGAAGCGCCCAGTGCTTCACATCGTCGACGGCAAGCAACCGCGCCTTCAGGACATCGGCGACCACTTCCGCCGCCGCCTTCTTGACGAGGTCCGGCAGTTTGAGCGAAAGCTGGTTGTGGAGCTGTCCTTTCTTATGGACGTACCGGATGGTCTCGCGCTGTTCAGGCACATACCGTGTGGCCGATGCGACAAGCTCCCATCCTGCCGGCCGGTCCCAAAGCACTGCCGCTGCCGCTCCGTCGCCGAACAACGCGTTCGACAGGATCAGGCTCAGATCATTGTCCATCTGGAGTGTCGCGCTGCAGATCTCCACGGACACGCTCACGACAACGCCGCCGGCTGAGACGAGCGCTTCCGCCGCCTGGAGGTTCGGGATGGCGCCCCCGCATCCGCTTCCCACAAGGTCAAACGCGCGGATGCTGCGCGAAAGACCGAGCCGTTCGATGAGGTACGTGGAGATGCCGGGGCAGATATACCCCGTGCAGGTGTTCACCACGATGGCCGACACATCCTTGACGCCGACGCCGGCCCGGCCAAGGGCCTGCGTGATCGCCTCGGCAGACAACTCGACGGACCTCCGGGTGAACCGTTCAATGCGGCGGTCCGGGTCCTCGTTCACCAGCTCAAGGGGGTCATCAACGGCAAAATGGCGTTTGTTGATGCTTGGATGGGAAAAACAGGTGCTGATGAGGCCCATGCTCCTGGAGTTCAACCTGCTTCCGTAATGCTTCTTCATGAACTCCTCGGCGAATGCCTGGTCACAACTGTAGAGCGGCACCGCCGTGGCAAGGGATGCGATGTACGTTTTATTCTGTTTGATCGTGGTCATCTGAAGGTTAGTTCTCCTGTCTCCTGTCTCCTGTCTCCTGTCTCCTGTCTCCTGTCTCCTGTCTCCTGTCTTTTTCCTACACATCCATGCCCGTCATCCGAAGCACCCGCCTGATGAACCGCGTGTGTTTCCAGAGCGGCGGACGCACGCCCAGCAGGTGCGCGAACCGGTGGACCCGGGGAAGGATGGACAACCCGATGGAGTCGGTATTGATGAAGTTCATGTGCGTGCTCATGGACCTTCTGACCTCGTCCATCATCCAGCTGGCATCCACATCAGGCGATACATAGAACACGGGCCGGAGCATCTGGTCCGGAGGGGCCGTAAGAATGCCCTGGCGCCTCGCGATGGACTCGAGCTCCGTCCCTGGATAGATCCTGATGCCTATATTGAAGAACACCACGTCCTGCGGCCGGGGGGCGGTCCCGGCGAACCTGAGCGTTTCAGCCACCGTATCCCGCGTCTCTCCCGGCCCGCCCAGCAGGAATATCCACGCGCAGGGGATGCGGTGCCTTTTCATGACCTCGGCGGCCTTGTGCACCTCACGGGTCGTGAACCCCTTGCGCAGCCCCTCGAGAACGCGGTCCGACGCGCTCTCCACGGTCAGCCCCATGCCGGCAAAGCCTGCCCGTTCCATGGCCGATACCAGGCCATCATCGAAGGACCGCGGGTTCAGCTCCAGGCTTTGAAGCCGCGCCCCGTGCTTTACCTTTGCGAGCGCGTCGCACACTCCCCTTGCGTGTTCATAGGGAACATTGAACACGCTGTCCACCAGTTCGATGTCCCGGAGACCGGAGCCCGCCAGCCGCATAACAGCATCAGCCACGCTTCCCGGGTCGGCGAGCCGGTGGCCATTCCCCTCGATCTTGCGGTAGGTGCAGTAGACGCACTGGAAGGCGCACCCGAGCTTGGTCTGAAGCGGGGCGGTGGCGAGCTGGGATCGGTATGCGGGCACATCCACCCAGCGATGGTAGCCGGGCGCCCCGCATTCCGTGGTACCATCCTGACCGGGACAGGGCGTGCTGTTGAACCCGTCATGGTCAAGATAGGCAATGCCGGGGACATCGCCAAACGTCTCACCTTCGGCAATGCGGTCCAGCAGCAGCGGGAAGACCGTCTCCCCGTCGCCCAGCACGCCGCAGGATACTTCACAGAACCGGAGGATCGCTTCGGGCATGACCGCCAGCGCGGCGCCGCCCAGTATGACCGGCGCATCACAATGCTCCCGGACGGTATTCACGATGCGGCGCAGGTCCTCAAGAAAGAACGCAGTGTCCCGCATATCATTATTGTCGATGTTCCGCACCGACAGGCCAACCACATCTGGCCGGAACGAGAGGATCGCAAGTTTGACCGCCTCGTGGGGCTGCCGCTCGAACATGAGGTCAAGCATCGTGACGCGATGGCCCGCATGCTCGCAGGCCTCCGCCACCATGCAGGCGCCGATGGGCATGACGGGCATGGGAAGGTTATTCCGGTTCGTGCTGATGAGAAGGATGTTCATGATGACGGTCTCAGATCATGATACCTCAGCCGGGGGGGGAGAACAAGCCGGAAGATATAAAGTTTTTATGTTTTTTTCTGCACCGCCACTCACAGTTCCGCGCAAACATGACAAGTCGCCTTCTGTTTTAACCGGACAATACGGCCTTCCCTGTGCGCTTACGCTTCGCACGCGCAGGCATGATCTGTGGTCATACTTGATCTATTCCAGTCATGTAGCTCGCGAACCGGCTCATGGAATGCAGGGCGCTCTGGAAAAGCAAGTCTTTACCCGATCCTGCACATTATATTATCACGGTCCATGCTTGATTTCCCCGCTCGTTTGCGTTATGCTCTCTTTGCTTGCTCAGTATCCTCTCATTCTTTGAGGTCTCCCGTGAACAAACTAGCCCACCTGCTGATCCTCGTCCTTGTCGCTGTCTTCCCGGCGGCGGCCCACGAGGCCACGCCGGTCAAAGCCGACGTCGCGCTGGACGAAAAGCTCGGCGCGGTCATTCCCGGTGACATTTCGCTGCGCGATGAGAACGGGAAACCCGTCAACCTCAAGGCCATCATTGACAAGCCCACGATCATCGCGCCGGTGTATCTGCACTGCGCCCATACCTGTCCCCTGCTTCTGACAGGCCTCGCCGGCGCGCTGGGCAAACTGGAACTCGTTCAGCCCGGCAGGGATTACCGCGTCATCACCATGAGCATCGATGAGCGTGAGGGACCGGAGATCGCCCGGGAGAAGAAACCGAATTATATCGCCGCCGTGCGAAAGCCCTTCCCCGAAAGCGAGTGGAAGTTCCTTACCGGCGACAACGCGAACATAAGGAAGTTCACCGATGCCGTGGGCTTCACGTTCCAGCGGGACGGTGAGGACTTCTCCCATCCCATCGTTATCCTCATCCTGGCGCCCGGCGGCAAGGTAACGCGCTATCTCCACGGCGTCTCCTTCCTGCCCTTCGAGATCACCATGGCCGTCACCGAGGCCAGCCAGGGCAGGATCAGCTCGCCGGCGGGCAGGGTGCTCGCGTACTGCTTCAGCTACGACCCTCTGAAGCAGTCCTACGTGTTCAATATCCTCAAGGTCGTCGGGACGGTCATGATCGTTACGCTGGTTTCCTTCTTTATTTTTCTCATGGTGACAACGAAGAAGAAACGGGGCGCTGCATAAACAGAAAAGAAGACATCTGAACCGCGAGGGCGCAAGGGACGCGAGGAAATCCAGGTTCGCCGGTCTTTGCCTGTATGGATTTTGCCGTCCTTCGCGACCTCGCTTAGAAGCGCCTGCTTTTGGTCGCGTCTTTGCGGTGAGAAAGACTTATACCCTTCTTATGAATACGAGCTTCTACAACACTCCCGGCAAGCACAAAGGCATCCTCTCCTGGGTCCTCTCCACGGACCACAAGCGGATCGGGCTGCTCTATCTCTCCTGCATGACCGTCTTCTTCCTGACGGGCATGACGCTGGGCCTCCTCATGCGGCTGGAGCTCATCGCGCCTGGCAGGACCATCATGGCGGCGCAGACCTACAACGCGCTCTTCACCCTCCACGGCGTCATCATGATCTTCCTGTTCATCATCCCCGGCATTCCCGCAGCGCTCGGAAACTTCATCCTGCCGCTCCAGATCGGCGCCCAGGATGTGTCCTTCCCGCGGCTCAACCTCCTGTCGTGGTGGTTCTACATCATCGGAGCGGCGGTCGCCATCACCTCGCTCTTCACCGGCGGCGGTCCTCCCGACACAGGCTGGACCTTCTATGTCCCCTACAGCGTCCGTACCGGGACGAACGTTTCACTGGCGGTCTTCGGCGTCTTCCTCATGGGCATCTCCTCAACGCTCACCGGGCTCAACTTCGTCACGACCATCCACCGCCTGCGGGCGCCGGGGATGAAGTGGTTCCGCATGCCGCTCTTTGTCTGGTCGCTCTATGCAACGGGCTGGGTGCAGCTCCTTGCCACGCCCGTCATCGCCATCACCCTGCTGATGCTCGTGGCCGAGCGGTTCTTCGGCATCGGCTTCTTCGACCCGGCCAAGGGCGGTGACCCCATCCTCTTCGAGCATCTCTTCTGGATCTACTCACACCCGGCGGTCTACATCATGATCCTGCCGGCCATGGGCGCCGTCAGCGAGATCATCCCGGTCTTTGCCCGGCGGACCATCTTCGGCTATAAGGCCATCGCTTTCTCCAGCCTCGGCATCGCCATCTTCGGCTACCTCGTCTGGGGCCACCATATGTTCACCAGCGGAATGAGCGACGAGTCAAGAATGATCTTCTCGCTCCTCACCTTTCTCGTGGCTGTGCCGAGCGGCATCAAGGTCTTTAACTGGGTGGCGAGCATGTACAAGGGCTCGATCCGGCTGGACGCCCCATTCCTCTTCACCATGGCATTTATCTTCCTGTTCTCCATCGGAGGGCTTACCGGATTGATCCAGGGGGCGCTCGCCACGAACGTCCACGTGCATGGCACCTACTTCATCGTCGCCCATTTCCACTACGTCATGTTCGGCGGCACGGTCTTCGCCTTCTTCGCCAGCCTCCACTACTGGTTCCCCAAGATGTCCGGACGGATGTACCATGAAGGCCGCGCGCGGCTCGCCGCCCTCATCCTCTTTATCGGATTCAATGCGCTCTACTTCCCCATGTTCATCCTGGGCTGGCAGGGCATGCCGCGGCGGTACTACGACTACCTCCCGCACTACCAGCCCCTCCACGTCGTCTCCACCGTCGGGTCCTGGATCCTGGCCACGGGCATCCTGTTCATGCTGTTCAATCTTCTCCGCTCCCTCAGGACCGGAGAGAAGGTCGGCGATAATCCCTGGGGCGGAACCACGCTGGAGTGGAAGACCACCTCGCCTCCGCCAACAGAGAATTTTGAGAAGATACCCGAGGTCACGACGGGACCGTACAACTATAAATCTTGAACCACAGAGGCACAGAGACACAGAGGAAGGTCATGAAACACTTAACCACAGATGAACACAGATAACAGCACCAATTACTTTGATCCGTGTCAATCCGTGGCCAAAAAGATCTTTACTTTACTTTGCTTTTCTCTGTGTCTCTGTGTCTCTGTGGCAGACGTTGACTTTATGAACGATATCACTCAAACAACATTGCCCCACAAAGACTACGCCGGCGCCAAGCTCGGCATGTGGCTCTTCCTGTTCACGGAGATCCTGCTCTTCGGCGGGCTGTTCCTGGTCTATTCTGTGTACCGGTCGATGTATCCGCAGGACTTTCACGAGGCCGCGGCCGGACTCAGCACCGTCCTCGGGACGGTCAACACGCTCATCCTGCTCACGAGCAGCCTGACCATGGCGCTCTCCATTTCGGCGCTTCGTCGCGGGAACAGCAGGCGATCGGTCCTGCTGCAGGCCGCCACGATCGTGTTTGGTCTTGTCTTTCTCGTGAACAAGTATTTTGAATGGAGCGGGCATATCCATGAGGGGCTGTATCCGAACGCCCCCGAACTGTTGTCGCGGAGCCACGGAGAGATCCTCTTTTACGGCCTTTACTACGTTATGACCGGACTCCACGGGCTCCACGTCGTCGTTGGCCTTGTCCTCATCGGGATCATGCTGGCCTTGACCAGTCGGCAACGGATCACCGGCGCTGACCATGTCAAACTGGAGAACGCGGGGCTTTACTGGCACCTGGTGGACCTGATCTGGATATATCTGTTCCCGCTGTTCTATCTGATAACATAGGGGCGAGGGCATATGAACCGTCGCGCACTACATTTGATAGCTCTGCTTGTCTGGATCATCGGGTTTTTCCTCATAGGGTTCGGCGTATGGGGATTTCAGGCGGGACACCTCATGCTCATGGGATACTTGCTGGCGGGCGTCGTGATCTACGTGTTCGCTGCGTTCCTCAACCGGTGTCCGAAGTGCAGGATGCCATTGCTGCTCAAACCGATGAAGCTGCTCGGCATGGACCTGTACCGGTGGGCGTTCCTCACCCCGGAACAGTGCGGACATTGCGGAAACATCCTCGAGCAAAACAAGAGAGGTCAGGGGTCAAACACCCTATCATCATGAACGAACAGGACAAACATATCGTCAGCACAAAGACCTTCGTTCTTGTCTGGATCGCGCTGCTCATACTCACGGCGGTAACGGTCACGGTCGCGAAATTGGACCTCGGCGCGATGAGCACCCTCACGGCCGTCGTGATCGCGTCGGTCAAGGCCGGCCTCGTGCTCTGGTTCTTCATGCACCTGAAGTACGAAAAGCGGCTCCTGAAGCTTCTTCTGCTGGTCCCGATCGTGACCCTGGCGGTCATCATCGGGCTGACGTTCGTTGATGTGTTGTACCGGTAGCGCTATGCGCATTGGAAATTGTAAATTGCAGATTGTAAATTTTAAAACGGTAGGAAGCAGACGTTCAATTTGATATTTCCATTTTCCAATTTAAAATTTTCAATGTCGTGAGGTCTTATGCTCCACGGCTGGACAAATCTTTCAAGCTCGGTCGACAGCGTTTTCCTGTTCATCATGGGGATATCGCTCGTCTTGTTGGTAGGCATCACCGGCGCGATGGTCTACTTCGCCATCCGGTATCGGCGGTCGAAACATCCCCGCGCCGAGAACATCGAAGGCAACCTTCCGCTCGAGATCATCTGGACCGTGATCCCCACGCTTTTGGTGCTCGCCATCTTCTGGGTCGGCTGGAAGGGCTTCGTGTACATGCGCACCGTGCCGCAGGACGCCATGCTGGTGAAGGTCACGGCACGCATGTGGTCATGGCACTTCGCATATGAGAACGGTGCTACGAGCGAAGTTCTGAAGGTGCCGGTTGACAAGCCGGTGAAGCTCGCCATCCATTCCGCGGATGTCCTGCACAGCCTCTCCATCCCCGCCTTCCGCGTGAAGGAAGACGCCGTGCCCGGCAGGGAGAACTACCTCTGGTTCCAGCCCGAGGTAACCGGGTCCTATGACCTCTTCTGCACCGAGTACTGCGGCATGGGGCATTCCTCAATGATCACCAAGGTCGAGGTCATGTCGGAACAGGATTTCAATACCTGGTACGCCCAGGCAACAGGGAAAGCGGCTGGAGGGAAATTGGGGCCGGACGGAGCGAAACTGTTCAAGGAAAAGGGCTGTTCAGCCTGCCACACCATAGACGGGTCTCCCAAAGTGGGCCCGACGCTGAAGGGAGTCTCCGGCCGCCGTGTCACGGTCCTGACCAGCGGCAAGGAACGCGAGCTCACCGCGAACGACGAATATCTCCGGAAGTCCCTGGTCTACCCTCAGGCGGATGTCGTGAAAGGCTTCCCCCCCATCATGCCTTCCCAGAAGGGCATCCTCAAGGACGCCGAGATCGATGCGCTGGTGGAATATATGAAAACGCTGCATTAATATCACCCTCCCTTCATCCCTCCCCTCAAGGGAGGGAACTCGTCCCCTCTCCCCTCGCGGGAGAGGGCCAGGGTGAGGGGAAAACTATGAAAAACATCAAACACTATTTTGTCCTCTGCCGTCTGCCTATCTCCCTCTTCGCGACGTGCTCCGCGCTGACGGGATATCTACTCACCGGATCGGTCCAGGCGGGCACGACCGCCTTCCTGGCAACAAGTATCTTTCTCCTTGCCTGCGGCGCGTCAGCGCTGAACCAGTTCCAGGAGCGCGACCTCGACGCGCTGATGGAGCGCACGCGTCATCGTCCCCTTCCTGCGGGCACAATGACTCCCGCTCACGTACTTGTTGTTTCGTGGATGTTGATCCTTGCGGGTCTTCTCCTGCTCGGCAGCCTGGGCTGGACGTCTGTCACGTTCGGCGCGCTGGCCATCGTGTGGTACAACGGCCTGTACACCCGGCTCAAGCGAACAACGGCCTTTGCCGCGGTCCCCGGGGCATTGGTCGGCGCGCTCCCGCCGGTCATCGGATGGGCGGCGGGCGACGGTAATCTTGCCGATCCCCGGCTCTTCGCTCTTGCCGTACTGTTCTTTCTCTGGCAGATCCCCCATTTCTGGCTGCTGCTGCTCCGAAACTCCGCGCAGTATGAACATGCCGGCCTCCCGACCCTTACGTCGGTCATTCCACAGGAACGTCTTGCGCGAATCACACTTCTCTGGATCGCGGCAGCAGCGGTCGCCAGTCTTGCCATGCCCCTCTTCGGCATTGTCCGTTCACCCTACGCATATGCCTCCCTTGTCATCCTGGCCCTCTGGGTTTCCGGATCAGGGCTCGGGATCGTCATCGGGAGCACCGCCGCTGCATCCCTGCTTCCCACTTTCAGACGCGTAAATATATTTATTCTCCTTTTCATGCTGCTTGCCGTATTCGATACCCTCCTGTTGAGAGGATGAAAGGTCTTCGATGCCGCGATCCCGTAACGCCACGGCCGAAAGGCTGCAACAGCTTCTGATCGAGAAGTCTCCTCTCATCGAGGAGTACACGCGGGAGCTTTGTCCTGATTGCACCGATGTCTGCTGCAGGCAGAAACACGGCATCTACCGCGAGCGGGACGTTCTTTACCTCAATGCTTTGGGGACCGCCATCCCTGCCCGCGATCCGGCACGGCCGCGGGATGGTTCCTGCGAGGCGATCGGCGAGCGCGGCTGCATCCATCCCCGGTGGCTCCGGCCGTTCAAATGCACCTGGTATTTCTGCGAGCCCATTATTCTTGCCATGCAGGACCGGCCGCAGCGGTCGACGAGGGCCCTCACGGCCGCCATGGAAGAAATGATCCGGCTCTACGATGAACTGGGAGGATGACCGACATGGACAGACAGCTGGCAAAACAGGCACAGGAGTTCGCGCGGCTCTCGGGCGGGTTTCGCGCGACACGCGTGGTATTGACGGCGAACAATCTCCGGATATTTGAGTATATCGGCAAGGGAGCGACCGCCGTGGAGCTGTCGAAGAACCTGAGGACCGATCTCCGGGCTACCGGGATACTGCTCGATGCAGTCACCGCCCTCGGGCTGCTCAGGAAAGCGCGGGGCATCTATCGCCTCACAACTCCGGCGAAGCAGTTCCTGCTCCCGGACAGCCCCTGGTACCAGGGCGACATGCTGCGCCACCTCGATACGCTCTGGACGAACTGGTCCGGCCTCGACGAGGTGGTCAGGACCGGCATGCCGAACCGTTCCGGCGGCAGGCACCATGACGTCTTCATCCGCGCCATGCACAATAACGCTGTCCTCCGCTCGGCAGCCGTGCTCAAGGCGCTCGATCTTCGCAAGGTGAAGCGCGCGCTCGACCTTGGCGGCGGCCCGGGTACCTATGGCATTGAGCTTGCCAAACGAGGCATCGAGGTCACTCTTTTCGATCTTCCTAATACGGTCGAGATAGCCGGCGAGATGATCCGGAAGGCTGGCGTCAAAAACGTTACGTTCCGGGGCGGCGACTTTCACTTCGACGACATCGGCAGCGGCTACGACCTGGTCCTCCTGAGCCAGGTGCTCCATTCCCACAGCCCCCTGGAGAACCGCGCGCTCCTGGGCAGGGTCTTCGACGCCCTCGCGCCGAAGGGCACCGTCGCCATCCACGAGTTCACCCTCTCCGAGGACCACGCGTCGCCGATCGCTGGCGCGCTATTTTCTGTGAACATGCTCGTGAACACGCCGGAGGGGCGCAGTTACACGCCGAAGGAGATGAAAGGCTGGTTGACGAAGGTGGGATTCGACCGCGTCAAGAAGGTCGATCTTAGCGATACGGTGGTAATGACCGGAAGGAAGTAGACGCTGCGCTATTTCACAAGCAGTAGGCAGTACAACACTGGCCCCATGCCAGCTAAAGACCACGCAAACAGTGCGATAGAAATATATATTCTTTCGACAATAGCGTACCTATCGAGATACAAGTTTCTGCTGTTATCTATATTTAAGTTCCCCTGTGTCATAACATTTGAAGTCATCTCAGACGACTGGCTCTTCACCAAGAGCTTCTTCTCAAATTCCATCAAGTGAAGATGAGCACGATATGATCTTTCAACAAGATGACCGCGCTCATACTCAGAATATGCGGACTGAACACAGACGACGATCAATAATGCGGCAATCACCAATGGAACATCCTTGGCACCGCATTGCCGGACATCTCGGATAACGATAAGCAGTGATATCCCGCAAAACATCGCTATAATAATATTTCCAGCCACCCGAAGCATGCCTATTGCATTGAGTGCCATCTTGGTGTTCCCGTCTATGCTGCCTGCCTGTGAGAAGATTAGCACGGATAGATGGTCAGAATACCTTGCAGCAAGATAGGCCGTCAGAAGTGAAAGTATTAACCCGATTATGCAGCGCCGGTCTGCAAAAATACGTTGAATGATCGCACTCATTTTCCCCATCTCATAGTTACTATTTAACCCGCACCGCCGCCAAACCTTCCCGGAAAGGTTCAGCTGCTTTATAGCTTGGCTTGATTGCGACCCTCCCTTTTATGTCAATATAGCCCCATCCCCTTTTCTTAATCCAGAACAGCGCTCGCCCCTCAAAAAACGACTCACAGGAGTCAGCCGGCGGGACAGTGAACCATTCGCCTCTTTTATTCACATAACCGTGATTCCCTTTCACAAGGATGTGTGCAAGGCCCTCTTGAAAATGCGACGCCATTTGAAATTGCGGCTGAATCACAAACTGACCGAATTCATTAATAAATCCGAATTGATCAATTCGCCTTGCTGGAGCAAGCCCTTCTTCAGAAAAATCACATCCCCACAAATTTTCTCTTTCGTCCGAATAGATAATGTTGCCGAATATGTTTATATAACACATTGCCTCCAGGTCGCGTAGTATTATTAAGGCATGACCTTTGACGAAGCTGTGCGCGAACGCTGCCGGAAGCGCCGGTCTGATTCTTACATCGCCTGATTTATCGATATACTCCCATGTCTTTTCCTTATCATTGAAAACAGGCGCAAGGTCTCCTCGAAATGGCATAGCTGCACAAAAGCTTTTCTTGATAGCGATATTACCTTGCTTGTCAAAATATCGATATTTCCCCCGATGCATCAGCACAGCAAGTCCCTCAGAAAAGGCTGGTGGATACTCCGGCCTGCAATTGAGTTCCTTTCTGACCTTAAACACCCACTTTCCCCGCTTATTGATAAATCCGACCGAATTTTCCTGTTCCACATAGGCCAATCCCTCGCTGAAACGATGACCGTCGTGGAACACAGGTTCAATAACTATATCGCCTTTGGTGTTTATGTAGCCGATACGATCCCCGATACCGATGGCAGCGAAGCACTCGCTAAATCTGCGGGCATATGTGTAGCAGGGCTCGATGACCATCTTCCCTTTTCTATTGATAAAACCATAGCGATGATTTTGATTTATGGTGTCTGATAACCATCGAACCAACTTGGTCTTTTTAGGCTTCTTTGTTCTCATTGAGCGGCTCCTTATTGAAGGCTGCTTGTCCAACTATTCCAGTGGTTATCATACATATCTGCTTCGACATAAGCCTGTTGTAGCCTTCAGCTTTATACCAGCCTTAAAGCCCTTCGTTACTTCTGAATAAAACAAACCATCGATTCTTCATTTCTGATTATAATAGCCGCGCTTGTAAAAAAAGGAGCCCGGAAACGGGGAGGATTGCGTTTTAGCGGACGAGTCTTTCCGCCGCCCCGGGCTAAGGTGCGGGTCATTGTCTCTTTTTATCATGATGTGTGTCAAGGATATTTTCATTCTTGGAAAGGAGTATCCCTTTTATAGGCCTGACCATTGTCACCGGAAGGGGTGCGGAAGTACGAAGCTATGGGGGCACGGATTCGTGGAATTGTACATTGATGGATACATTAATCGTTTGTGGTTTCGCCGGTGGCGTTGCCCTATCTGCGGGTGCGTGCATACGATTCGGCCCTTGGGGTATTGGCTACGGCATCAGACGCCGATTCGGATTATCGTCAAGGGACTGTGTCATCGGTTGACGTATGGGTTTTGGCTTAAGACACTGGGGCCTTCCCGGCAGCGGCAACAGCATTGGCTCCGGGCGCTTCGGAAAAACATCAAGGCGCGGTTGGGCATGGACTTCATGGGCGAGCTCATTGATGGACTCTATGAGCTTGTTCAACTCCCGATGGTGCCGGTAATAAGGTCGGGATAATCCTAATCGGCGGTAAAAATAGTACCACCCTACTTGAGTGTTGCTTTGAGTTTTATGCCGGGACACAGTATCTTCCATCCATCAAACAAAAAGGAGGCTTTTGATGGATGAAGAACTGAAAAAACGTGTTGCAATGTTCCGGTTGAGGGTGATTTCTGATTTTACGGATACCGCGAGCCTCGCATGGGGTGAGGTCGAGCGGCTGATGCGGGACAAGTGCGGCCGGAAGTGGCAGATACCGGGAAGCATGCGGTCACGCATCAGTGAATCTACGCTCAAAGAGTGGATCGCCCTGTACCGGGATTCGGGAAACAAGCTTGAGTCGCTGTACCCGAAGGACCGTTCAGATCAGGGAAAGAGCCGGACCGTCGCAGAGGAGACAGCCTCCGGCCTTATCGTTCTCCGGAAGGAATTTCCCAATGTAACGCTGCCCGTGTTCTTGCGGCAGGCGAAGGAACGGAAGATTGTCCCTCCCGGAACGGCGCTGCCCTATTCCACGCTGTACCGGTTTATGAAGTCTCAAGGTCTTGTGGACCGGCCGGCGCAACCGCCCAAGGACCGGCGCAAGTTTCAGGCGGAACATCCCAATGACCTGTGGCAGTCGGACGTCCTGCATGGGCCTTCGGTCACTGTGGACGGGAAACAACGGAAGACTTACCTGATAGCGTTCATCGACGACATGACCAGGATCATTCCTTTTGCGGCCTTCTATCTCCATGAGCGCCTGGACTATTTCCTGGATGCCTTACGCAAGGCGCTCCTGATGCGGGGTTTGCCGAAGAAGCTTTATGTGGACAACGGCCCGGCGTTTCGGAGCAATCACCTTGAGTTTATCTGCGCCTCACTCGGCATCGTGCTGATTCACGCCAAACCCTATCAGCCCGAGGGCAAAGGAAAAATTGAACGGTTCAACAGGACGGTGCGGGAGGGTTTCCTATCGACGCTAAAGGCAACAACTCTTGAGGAACTCAATGAACAGTTCCGGGGTTGGGTTGCCGGGTATCATGATCGGATCCACGGCAGCACGGGGGAAGCTCCGATCAAACGCTTTACGAAAAACATCGAATGCGTGCGGCCCGCGCCCAAGGACATGGAAAACCATTTCCGCAAGGAAGCCAAGCGAACGGTCGCCAAGGACAGGACTCTTTCCCTGGAAGGAAAACTCTATGAGGCGCCTGTGGACCTTGTTGGAAAGCAGGTGCGGCTTCTCTATCACCAGCATGACCCTGCCCGTATCGAAATGCGCTTTGGAGATAAGACTTACGGGTTCGCATCTGTGCTCGACCTGAACGTGAACTGCCGGGTCAAGAGGGAGAACGGCGTCACTGCGATTGATCCCGGCGATATGCCGGGGAAATACAAAGGCGGAAATCTTTTCAACAATACGGACAAGGAGGTTGACGGGATATGAGCAATCAGCATGCGACCTACAAAGTCTTCTTCGGCTTTCAAAAGGAGCCATTCGGACAAAACGTTCGCGTGGAAGATATGATGAAGAGCAATGCCCTGATAGGCGTGAAGGAACGCTTTCTGTATGCTGTAGGGCTTTGCGCGGTCGCTGTCATAACCGGCGACGTGGGCAGCGGTAAATCATCGGGGCTCAGGTTCGCCTCATCTCTGCTCCACCCCTCCGAGTACAAAGTTCTCCTGGTCACCGCAACCTCCGGTACGATCATCGAACTCTACAAGCAGATATGTCATGCCCTGGACATACAGATGAAGAACAACTCAAAAGCGGTACTCACCAGGATCATCCGCACCTGTCTTCTGGAACTGGCTGAAAAGAAGCAGACGCCAGTCCTCATCGTTGACGAGGCGTCGATCTTGCGGCTTGACGTGTTTATGGAACTCCATACCATCACGCAGTTTGAGGGGGACTCAAGACCCGTCCTGCCGATTATTCTTGCCGGGCAGAACAATCTTCTCGACAATCTCATGTACCGTCAGGCAAAGTCGTTGGCCTCGCGCGTGGTGGCGCGGGGACACTTGGAGGCGCTGGATCAAAGCGAGATGAGCGCCTACCTGACGCATCATCTCGACATTGCGGGAGTAAAACAAAACCTCTTTGCCGACCAGGCCGTGACCGCTATCCATCAGGGTTCCGGAGGTCTGCTCAGAAGAGCGAATAACCTGGCTCGGGGCGCGCTCATTGCCGCTGCCGCCGAGAAATGCAATGTCGTTTCCGCCGAACATGTGCGCGTTGCATCCACTGAGGTCATCTGAAATAAACCGGGGGGGCGGCTGCTCTCCGGTGCTTTTGTCCCAAATAGGCCGGACGAATGTGGAAGGGGTTGTTATAATCAGGAGGATTAGGCCGGATTAATTCGGAAGACAACACCTGTCGAAACGAGTATTTATGCATCCGCTCTTATTTGAGACCATTCGCAGATCGACTGCTTTACATTCCTTATGGGCTTATGTATGATGACTCAATCGGAGGCAGATAATGGCTCTCAAGAAGGTCCTCACCCTGGCAACGCTCCTGAAGGTCCTAAATATGCTGGATAGGGGCGAGACGATCACACGTAACTCACTGGCAGCCGATTTTGGAGTAAATCCCCGGACGATAGACAGGGGAATATCCCAACTCCAGCTTGCAGGTTATCCGATTTCCTATGACAGAACAAGACTGTCGTATGTCTTTGAGGAGGGGTACCATCTGAAGAGGTCCGAGTTGTCGTCGGAAGAAGAGCTTGTACTTGCCATTGCGAGAAGCATGGTGAAGAAGTTCGGAGCTGGGACAAATAAGATATTCGATTCCATAGAGAACAAAATGACCGGCAGGCACTTCCAGACCCCGAAGCATCTCGTCCTGGTTGGTGAGGACCTATCACCGAGGGTTGAAAAGTATTTTGATCAGCTGAACCATGCCATCATTGACAACAGGCAGGTTGAACTTGTTTATCATGCCACGCGGAAAGGCGACGAGAAGTCTTGCCGGATTGTAGATCCCTATTACCTGTTCTTTGTTGACTATCTCTGGTATCTGCGCGCATATTGCCACAAAGCTGAAAAGCCGTTGACCTTTGCACTCGACAAGATTGCCGCTCTCAAGGTTCTGACCAAGTCCTTCATTCCAGATAGAAAACTTTGCCCTGTCGAGGAACTGCAATATGCTTTCGGCCCTTATGTCGATGGAGAGCCAACTGAGGTGGTTCTTCGTTTCGATAAGAAGTATGCACCTTATATCAGAAGAAAGAAGTGGCAGAAAAACCAGAAGATAAAGGAGTTGCGCGGGGAAAGGATCGAGGTCCGCTATAAGGTCAAGGGCCTAGCAGGGATCAAACCGTGGATACTGCGCTGGATCCCGTATGTGGAAGTCGTGGCGCCGAAGGAATTGAAAGCGCTAATTGCGGAAGAATTGATGAAAGCAATGAGAATCTTTGAAAAGAAGAACATCAGCAATTGCATAGTGAATACTGCTGATTAGGAGGATCGTTTATGAAATCCGAACCAATCGAAAGCTATCTAATCGAAAACTGGCCGCCTCGAACCATAGATCCCGACAACGCTATCATTTACAGAAAACAACAAACCAAGAATGGACGATATGTTAAAAGGTATAGCAATAAATGGACTCAGTATCTGGAATACTTGCTGATTAACTATATACGCAAACGAAAAAGCAAATATTTGCTTCGTGAAATTCCATGTATAAATGATAAGAATAAAAAACTGGATTACATGCTGATTAGTGGGAATCCAGAAAAAATGTATTTTGGAAGTTCTGACGCGCGGTCTGATAAGTTGCCGTGGTTCGCATTAATTGAGGCACAATGGGACCAGAATAAACATGTAAGGGATTTCTTGGGTAATGATTTTGGAAAGCTCTGTATGTGGGAACCAAATAGTTCTAAAGGAAAGAGCAAAATCGCCATATTTAATGTGCGCGTATCAAAAAACAATACAGACTCCTGGCAAGATGTTCACAAAAAGGAGATGGGAAAAATAAAGAAAATAATTGATAGAGAAGATAAGACTAACAGCAAATATTGCTTGCTAATCACCAGTCGCATCGCGCGAAAGAAAATTGTCGTTTATTCGTGTTATGTAGGGAAGCCTCTCTGCAAGGAAATGAAGCAAATAGTCATCGACAAAAAGCGTGAAATACAAGATCCGAAAAGTGGCAAATGAAATACCCGAACATTGCGGGCCAGGCTTCAGAATTAATATTTGGCGGTGGCGCACCAGCGGGGCGATAGTCACAAGACGAAAGGATCAATCAATCCGCCAGACGAAGCGGTTCTCTTTTGCTGTGTCTTTGTTCTTAATGGCGACAGCGATCTTTTGCAGTTCCACAAGGATCCGGACCTTTTCTTCTATGGGCAGCTTCGCGGCATTTCGGTGATATTCTTTCTTGGCCTCAAACACCCGATCAACGATATCACTATGATATTGAATTTTATCCACCATGGCGTCCCTTTCTGAGCCTATCGAAAGAGTTCTTTATTAAATACTTATCGAGAGGGGAATATACTCGCTCCCGGATCCAGCGGAGCACATAGTCACGTAGGTCCCACGGCCCCGCGTTATTTTCTGATCTATGTCTTACCGTACCAGTGCCGTGGCACCCTAACAGGTTGTTGAAAAACACCTTCTCTGTCATTGCGAGGAGCGTTTTTTGCGACGCGGCAATCTCGAACTTATTGATTTTTTTAACTACGAGATTGCTTCGCTTCGCTCGCAAAGACGGCTGAAATACTTTTTCAACAGCCTGCTAAAGACCAATCTCGTCGACCCGCAGCAACCGGTGTCCTTCGAACACGGTCAGTATCTCCACATTGTTCTTATGTACTCTGTAGACAATTCGATATTTCTTAAATATCAGCTCACGTATTTCTGGATTGGAAGTCTCCGGTACGGTTCTTCCGCTACGAGGGGCTCCGGGCAATACAGACTCCGCATGCACTACGATCTCATCGACAAATTTTGCCGCTCGTTCCGCGTTGTCCTTTGCAATGAACGCCTCAATCTCCGTCAACTGCCGGAGGGATTCACGGGTCCAGTGTATTTTCATGCGGGTTCATTCCCTGGCCCGTCGGGAAGCGAGTGCGGCCCTGAGCTCTTTTGTAGAGTATATTTTCCCGCTGTCGGCATCCGCAATTCCCCTGCCGACGGAATCAAGGAACGACTTTCTGTATACCAATTCGTCGTAGTCTTCCGGCGAGAGGAGTACCCCGGCGGGCTTGCCGTTCTGCGTAATGATCACGGGATGCCCGGTACCCCGGAGGCTCTTGAACCACTTGGAGATGCTGGTCTTGAATTCCGCGATCGGGACGATATCATTCTTGATCGAAATGGTCTTCATGCAATGGCTCCTTATTTAGATCGTAATATTGGCCATAATATAGACCTTTGCTGTACACACATCAAGCATTTTCTGTATTACGGATTTTGAGTTAGATGGAGAATCCGTTACTTCCCGAATGGGCAAATAGGATAGCGGCATTCCGTGCAGTGCAGGCAGAGCCCGCCGTGGCCAAGCTCGGCAAGTTCTTCACGGCCGATCCGCTCGCCGGCGAGGACGCGCGGCAGGATGATGTCGAACACCGTGGTCCGGTGATACATACCGCAGGCGGGGATGCCGAGAATGGGAATGAGATCGGAGCTTTGAGTTTTGAGTTTTGAGCTAATTTCACTCCGCACTCCGCACTCCGTACTCCGCACTTTCTCTATGTATCCCACCAGCACCATCGCCCCCGGCAGGACCGCCGAACCATAAGTGATATCCACCGCTCCGATGCTTCGAATGGCGAACCGGGTCACATCATCGGGGTCCACTGACATGCCGCCCGTGGTGATAAGCAGATCCACACCCGCGGCGATAAGCTCCCGAAGCCGGTCGGCGATGAAGGCTTCGTCATCGGGCGCATAGTAAGTCCCCACGATCTCCCCGCCGTAATCCTCGATCTTTTTCGCGATGATAGGCGCGAAGGCGTCTTTGACCCTGCCGTGGTAGACCTCGTTGCCGGTAATGACCACACCGGCGCGGGGCTTCCGCAGCTCCTTTACTTCAATGACCCCCCCTCTGCTCCCCCCCTTGGCAAAGAGGGGCTGGGGTGGTGCCGCAATCCGCATTTGATCCGCTATTCTCACCGCCTCGTCCACCACAGACTTCTTCACGACCAGCGGTATGGCCCTGGTACCGGCGACCTCCTGGCCTTTCTTCACGACTGTGTTCGTATGAAGCGTGGCGCACATGACATCGCCCACCATGTTGAACGCTTTCAAGGATTCCTTATCGATGCGAAGAAGGCCGTCGCGGGCTGCAACAATGGTGACTTTGCCTTCCCGGGGCTCGCCCTTGATAGAAACGCCCTCACCCATCAGAGCGCGAGCGATCGCGACGGCCGCATCATCCTCATGCACTTCGTCGGGAGCCAGCGTAAGGACGAAGAGATGCTCCTTTCCGATGCGCTGAAGATGGCAGACATCCTCCTTGCGGATGACATGGCCCTTCCGGAAGGCCGGTCCCTTGAACTCGTCCTTCCGGATCTCGGTAACGTCATGGGCAAGCACCATGCCAACGGCCTCGTCGACCGGTATCACCCTGGCCGCGCCCGATGGGTTCATCGCGCTATGTTCGTCTCGACGGGCATCACACATGTATGTTCTCTCCCTCCCGTTTCCGGAACAGCTCCAAAAACTGCGCGTCCACGAATTCCCGCAGTCCCTTTTCCATCGCTCCGAACTTCCTGAGGAATTCCCGGGCCTCGGATGTCAGCGCGGCCCCTCCACCGTTCCTCCCTCCCGTCTGGCGCATTACGAGAGAGATTCCCAGCCGCTGCTCCATAGCCTGGATATGACTCAACGCCTTGCGATAGGAGACGCCCACCTCTTTTGCCGCCTGATTGATCGAACCATGGGTGTCGATCGCTTCAAGCAGGAAGCGGCGCCCGCGGCCGAATACCGGTTCACCGTCCACTTCGATCCAGATCTTGGACCTGACCTCGAACTCGTTATGACTTTTCCGCACAACGCTCCTCACAGAGAGAGATTCTCCGGTGTGTAGTAGCTGCTTCCCGCGCATGCTTTGCAAAGAAGGACCCCGCCGCACCGGACCTCCCGGCCGTCCTGGACATGTTCTCCACACACTTCGCACGCGATCCTGCTGAGCGGCCTTCCCGGCATGTCCTCGGGACGCAGCTGTACCTGAACGGACGTGACCTCAAACAGGTCATCATCGCTCATGATCCTGTAGGCCTTGAGTTGGCCTGCATACTTATTCTCTATGTGCGGGAAATGCTCTTTCGCCTTCCGGCGGGCTTCCTCGCGCGCCAGCACCCGGACCGCCTTCCCAGTCCCGAGATTGACGAACGTCGCCGCCATTTTGCCGAAATCCATGAACTTCATCGTCCTCCTTCCGAGGCTGCATCCGGTCACAGACTGCACCGCGTCGGTTGCGCACCGGTCCATCTCGACGAACACGATGATCTGTTTCCGGTCAGCCCCCTTCGGGTCGTTGATGCCGATCTCCCGCAAACCGAGCAGCGACATCCGCACACCAAGCACCTGGCCGGCACACAGATGGCCATGGACCTTGACGGAATCCTCCAGGAGCAATTCGAATTTCATGTCCATACCTTTTCTCAAGATCTATCTCCAGTTTACCTTTAGACGGATCAGACTCTATCCGCATTCAAATCCGCTGTCATCCGTGTCAAAGGTTTCGACGTGATCCCGTCTTTGCCTCGGTCCGTTCACGCGTTCTTCAGTTCCTCGGGAATAGGATTGCCCGGCTTCTCGGCTACCTTCTTGACCGCGGCATCCAGTTCCGCCTCGCTGTAGGCGTACACGAGCGCGGTCCCGACGACATGAGGAAGTTTCTCGATGGCATTCATTTTGTTTATCTCCTCGCCCGTGTCCTTCCCCTCGATCGTTACAACCACGGTGCCCTTCTGCCGGTCGTGGAAATGGACAGCGCACAACCCCGAGCGATTCAACGCATCGAGCGCTTCCTCCATGTTTGCCGGCAGGACCTTGACCACAAGACTGGAAATATTCATGATCAGTCAGCCTTTACTCCTTCGTTTAGGGTATCAAGCAGGTTGGAGCTCGTCTTAGACTTCTTCGTGCGGAAGTCAGCCTTAAAAGTGTTCTTGATCGCCGCGGGAATATTGACCTGCGGTACATGGCACTGCATGCAGGGATACCGTTTGCCGTCAAGCACTCCCTTCAGGTCCTTGCCCGTATCGATGTCGAAGAAATGGGACTTGGGCATGGGTGTCGCACCTATGGCGCCCGCATGCTCCGGCATATGGCAATTCAGGCACGAATTATTCGTCTCCTCTATGGGCAGCATGCCCGTCAGGTCATGGGGAATGAGCGGCGGGCTGTTCTCGAAGGCCCTGCCGAGCGGCTTGCTTGTGCCCGGTTCGGCCTTGCCGTACTCGCCATGTGCCGGCATTGCCTTTGTTTCATCGTAGAGAGTCGTCTCCTGCCGAAGCCCGATCTCGTCCTCGCTCTTCGCCTTTACCTGTGCGAATGCGTTTCCCAGTGCGATGATAAACACCAAGGCCAGGACGACAACAATGGCGAACTGGTTCTTTTTCATGACGTGACCTCCTTTTCGTTCTTTCCGGTCGGGCCGTGCATCCTCAAAACGGCATTTTACACTGATCATATCGGATAACGGTGGATTTTTCCATGACCGGCGGTTCACCAGGCAGACAAATGCCTTGCTTTGGATCTTATCCGCTCTTATCAGGATGTTAATCCGCTTTTTCCGTGTCTAATTCTTTTTCCAGGGTCATCCTAAGCCCGAAGCGCATCGCCCGGTCCGCGCACACTTCGATGCACCTGCCGCAGTTCGTACACTCTCCCGACGTTACCGCGCCATCCCATTTCCCGACCATGGGCAGGACCTGCGGCTCCGGGCAGGATTCAATGCACCGCATGCAGAGAGTGCATTGTTCCCTGCTGTGCAGGACCCGCACCGCGCTCCTGACGCCGGTCAGGGAATAGAACGCTCCGAGCGGGCAGAGATGCCCGCAGAAGCCGTTCTTTACCGCGAACACATCGAACAGAAACACCGCGGCGATCGATGTCCATCCCATTCCCATGCCGTAAATGACGCCCCGGTGCAGCGCGCCGATAGGGCTGATCCATTCAAAAGCGGCGATGCCGAGCCACGCGGACAGCACCAGGCTGAGACCGAGCACCCAGTACCGTGCATTCCTGCTCATCCGAAGGGGCCGAATCCCTCTTCCCGCCACATCGTTCACCGTGTCCGCAAGGTCCGTTACCATGTTGACCGGGCATACCCATCCACAGAACGCCCTGCCGGTAACCGCCGCGAAGAAGAGCAGGACAATGCCGCCTCCCAGAAGCGCCTTTGCTGCCACCATCGTACCTGTCGCGAATACCTGGAGCAGCGCGAAGGGATCTGCCAACGGCACGGTACCGAAGAGCAATGACGAACTAAGATTTCCCTGCAGGACCTTCCAGCCATAAGCGTTCCCTGCGAAAAAGAGAAGCAGCAGCGAAACCTGGACCACCCTCCGCAAGATACGATACCGATTTGTCATGATCATCGGCATCCTATAATTCCTCCCGATTGAGATAGTCGGTCGGGCTCTTTTCGCTTCGCGGTGTTACGGTCGTAGTGTCTTCCGGCGCCGCCTCAAGGCGCTTCTCGTCGCCTGCTTCCCATCCCCGCAGGTAGCGGTCGCTGGACTCGCCCATGGCGATCCGGCGCGGAAGCACAAAGATCGACGCTTTTTTTGTTACACATGCCCGCTCGCACATGCCGCAGCCGGTGCAATGGTCGCTGTGCACGACCGGACCGAGGATGGCGTGCTTGCCGGTCCGGTCGTTCCGGGCGTAGTCGACGGTGATGGCCTTGTCCATCACCGGGCATGCCCGGTAGCAGGCATCGCACTGGATGCCCCAGTAGGCGATGCAGGTCTCCCGGTCGATGACCGCAAGCCCTATGCGGGCCTTGTTGATGTGCAGGACCGCTTTACCGGCTTCGCTGTCGCTGACCAGCCCGGTGTCCAGCGCGCCCGTGGGGCAGATGGCCGCGCAGGGTATGTCGCGGCACATCCGGCAGGGATGCTCCCGCATGACGAAATAGGGGGTCCCGATCGGTCGTCCGTCACCGGGCCTCGCCAGGATGAGCGCCTGATAGGGGCAGGCGACGACGCAGAGACCGCATTTCGTACAGGCGGCGAGAAACTTCGTTTCATCAACAGCGCCCGGAGGTCGGAGCACGGTGGGGTATGCCTTTCCCCCGTCGAGGAATCCCGCCCAGACCAGGCCGCCGACAGCGGCGATACCGATCCCTCTTCCCGCATTGATCAGGAATTCTCTTCTCCCGGAAGACACTGGATTCCCGCCTTCGCGGGAATGACCCCCGATTACATCATGCGAGGGTGAGCTTTTATCATTCCCCACTCCGCACTCCAAACTCCGCACTCGTCATCACGCTTTATACACCTTCACCGCGCACTTCTTGTAATCAGGTTCCTTGGAAATGGGGCAGGTGGCGTCGAGCGTCACCTTGTTGATCAGAACATGTTCATCGAAGAACGGCACGAAGATCAGCCCCGTGGGCGGCAGGTTTCTGCCG
This sequence comes from uncultured Nitrospiraceae bacterium, assembly GCA_964412455.1. GTDB lineage: Bacteria > Nitrospirota > UBA9217 > UBA9217 > UBA9217 > JAAXXJ01. The sequence continues at coordinate 69,104 of CAYPOT010000004.1, forward strand.
CGCGTCTCCACCCGTGCCTTCACCTTGCCCCTGCGCGACTCGATCCATACGAGCTCGCCATCCTTGAACTTGTTCTGTTCCGCGTCCTTCGTGCTCATGTAGCAGAGTGCCTCGGGGACGGCCCGGTAGAGCTCGGGCACCCGCATGGTCATGGTGCCTGTATGCCAGTGTTCAAGCACGCGGCCCGTGCAGAGCCAGAGCGGGTACTCGGCGCTCGGTATCTCAGGAGGGTCGATGTAATGGCGCAGGAAGATCTTGGCCTGGTTCGGGAGCTTGATTTTCTCCTCGCCCCTGGGCCCGAGCAGGTCGCCCTTGGGGATCTCCTTGCCCGCTTCTCCGTAGAAGGCGAACTTGCCGTGGTTCGCCGCCTTCGCGTAGGGATCGTACTCGGCGTTGAACCGCCAGAGCGTCTCCTTCCCGTCAACCACTGGCCAGCGAAGGCCGCGCACCCTGTGGTAGGTGTCGAAGTCGGCAAGGTCATGTCCATGGCCTATGCCGAACTTCCGGTATTCCTCCCAAAGGTACTTCTGAAGGAAGAAGCCGTATCCCTTGAACCCCTCGACGTTCCGCTTGTCTCCGGCCGCCTCGCTGTTCAGGAACCCCTTGCCCACCGGGTCGGGCCATTTGTATGATTTTGCCTCCTTGTTGGCGAAAAGAACATCGAACAGCGTGTCCTTATCAGTGTAGCCCATCTCAAACGCCTTGGCCGTAACGTCGGGCAGCGTGGTCTTGTCGTCGATCTTCCATTCCTTCCAGACCTCCGCCAGGGTGAAGCGCTTCGCGAACTCGGTGGTCTGCCAGGTGTCGGACATGGACTTCCCGATGGGCGTCACCTGCTGGCGCCAGTGCTGGGTCCGGCGCTCGGCATTGCCGTAGGCGCCCCACTTCTCGAAGATCATCGCCGCCGGCAGGATCAGGTCGGCGACCTTGCAGGAAATGCTTGGATAGGCATCGGAGACCACGATGAAGTTGTCCATCTCCCGGGCCGCGCTGATCCAGTGGTTCGCGTTGTTCGCGTTCTGCCAGGGATTGTTCACCTGCACCCAGACCCACTTGATCGTCCCGTCCTCGAGATCACGCATGATCTTCATGAAGTGCGAGCCCGCGACCGGGTTCAACGTTCCCTCAGGGATCTTCCAGATCTTCTCGGTCATCGCCCGGTGCTTCGGGTTCATCACCACCATGTCCGCCGGGAGGCGATGGGCGAAGGTCCCGACCTCGCGCGCCGTACCGCAGGCGCTCGGCTGGCCGGTGAGGCTGAAGGCCCCGTTCCCGGGCTGGGCCTGCTTGCCCAGCAGGAGGTGGATCGCATAGTTCTGCTCGTTCACCCAGGTGCCGCGCGTGTGCTGGTTGAAGCCCATGGTCCAGAAGCTGACAACCTTGCGGTCCTTCTCCGCGTAGAGGTCGACAAGGGCCTGGAGCTTCTTCTTGAACTCGTCCAGCGGCTCGTCGGCATTGCCCTTCGAAAGCTGAGCGACGAAATCGAGGGTGTAGGGTTCAAGCCCCTTCTTGAAGTCCTCGAAGGTGATGGCCCAGTGCGCGCCCGCCTTGGCCGCGTTCTTCATCTCCATCTTATCGCCTTCCTTGAAGCCCAGGGTGCCCATGGCGATGGCCTCGTCCTTCGTGATGACCTTGAAGGATTCCTTGCTGGCTGTGTCGAGTTCTTCCTTCCTGTACTTCGGATGATCGATCTTCGATCGCATCCCGTAGCCGATATCCACGAAGCCGGTGGCGAACACGCAGTTCTGGTTCACGAAGTCCCAGTCGATCGCCCCGGGACGGTTCACGATCTCCCGGAGGATGTAGTTCTGGATGGCAAGGTCCGTGTTCGGTTTGATGATGATCTCGATATCGGCGAGGTTGGTGCAGCGGTTGGTGAACGTCGTGAGGTTCACGATCTTGACGCGCTTGGTGTCGGCCAGTTTCCGGTTGGTTATCTTGGACCACAGCACCGGGTGCATCTCCGCCATGTTGGCGCCCCAGAGCACGATCGTGTCGGAATGGTGCATGTCGTCATAATTCCCCGCCGGCTCATCGATGCCGAAGGTCTCCATGAAACCCGCAACGGCGCTGGCCATGCAGAGCCTCGCGTTCGGGTCGATGTTGTTCGAACGGAAGCCCGCCTTCATCAGCTTGACCGCCGCATACCCTTCCATGATGGTATACTGGCCGGACCCGAAGACCGCGACGCCCTTGGGACCGAGCGCGGCATAGTGCTTCTTGAACTGCTTCGCCATCTCGTCGAAGGCCTTCTTCCACGAAATGGGCTTGAACTTGCCTTTCTTGTCGAACTCGCCCTTCCCGTTCACGCGCATGAGCGGCTCGGTAAGCCGGTCCGCGCCGTAGATGATCTTTGCGTTGAAATATCCCTTGATGCAGTTCAGGCCCATGTTTACTGGCGCCAACGGGTCGCCCTTCACAGCCACGATCCGGTCGTTCTTCGTCGCGATCATGATGCCGCAGCCGGTCCCGCAGAAGCGACAGACGGACTTGTCCCATTTCCAACCGATCTCCGCCTTCGCCGCGATCGCCAGGATATCCTCCGGCACGCTCATCCCCGCCGCCGTCGCGGCGGCAACGGCCGCCGTGGTCTTGATGAACTCTCTTCTTGATAATGACATGGCTACCCCCTTCCGTGGACTGAGACCCAGGGTATGGATCACGACAAGTGTAGTAGAAATTCAATGAGAGAATATATGATGGGGATCATACCCGGACCTCACCCGCCGACCTGTCGGGCAGGCCTACGGCCAAGGCTCTTCACGAGCATGAAGAAAGTTTAGCGGTAAATGGATGGCCTGTCAAGGAAGTCGGGAAAGAGCCACCAAAAAGATGCAGATTATGTTGTTTGTATTGTTCTTTGTTTGTTGAAGAATACGCGGTGAGCGCAAAGGATAGCATCTCCGCGGATGGAGCAGCGCGGAAAAGGACCATCCAGCACATCCGGGCAGTATCACTGCACGGTCTTTTTCAATTCCTGGAGCACAACATCTATCTGGTACTCAGTGATCAAACCTCTATCATAAAGGATCGTCCCGAGGAGGCGATGTTCGTGGCCGTTGACGTCGTCCTCTATCTGCTCATTCACGGCGGCCTTCACGTCATCGAGGGACACGATACCCTTGCGCACGGCAATCGCGCCGAACCGCCTGCAGTGGTCCCCGGTGACCTCGGCATCTGCTTTTCTTCGTTTCGGACGAACCATTTACGCCACTCCCATAGCGTAGTGCATCAGGAAAACACTATTACGACCCTATCACCGCTATTTTGAGGTGACTACTGATTGTGGCATGTGGCACAGTGCTTTTTGTCGGCCACATCGAAGACCCTCTTCCCGTTGTGGCAGGCCCCGCAGGACTTCCCCTGCCGCATCCCCTCCATCCCCACAACCTTGCGCTGCGCGTGGTTCGTATAGAGCGCGTAGTGACATTCAGTGCATTTCAGCCTGGCCTTGACCACATGATAATCATGGCTGTAAAGCACACCTGCCATGCCCTCGACCGGAAAAACAACATCGCCGCCGCCGATGCCGGACCAGGCGGGGGATGCCGCCAGGAACAGGCCCATCAGGCAGAAACAGATCCTTCTCATATGTTCGCCCCCTTGTGTCGTTCGTACAATTGAAGTTCCCTGCAGCAGGCTACAGGGAATGCGATCGCTCCTGGAGTCAGCGCTCCTGACCCCGCAGACAACAGCGATCCCCTGCAATCTCCAAAGTTTGTACGGTTATTATAGGCAGGATAGACCACGGAGGCAAGCTGAAAAGGGCCGCGAAGCCGACATGGATATGGCGACGCCCATAGGATATTTCTCCTGAAGACGTGCTGTTGCCACGGGAATGTTTTTCGTCGTCCGGTAAGGGAAACGAGACCCGTTTCGGTCTGCGTCTGACGTTATCGTCTTAAAGCCGAGCGACGTCACCGAACGACGACACGGACATCGTAACCGTTTGACGTCACCGCAGGTTGCGGCCAAGGGCTGCGCTATGATATAGTAGGTACCATGTTCAAGCAGAGCGCTTTGGTTTTCGTCTGTTGCTTGATGACGTTCTGTCTTCCCAGCTCCGCCCGGCCCGAGCAGACGCCTTCCCGGACCCTTCGGTTCACCTTCGCGGCTGACGATACGCACGGAATGCCCGGATCGGTGCCGCCCGACGCGGGAAATGGACGCCCCAGGATCGGGATCGCGCTTGCCGGGGGAGGGGCAAAGGCCGCCGCGTCCATAGGCGTACTCAAGGTTCTCTACGCGGAAGGCATCCCTCTGGATGCTATCGCGGGCACGAGCATGGGGGCGGGCATCGGCGGGCTCTACGCCGCGGGCTTTAGTCCTGACGAGATCGAGGCGATCTTCCTCTCCACTGACTGGAGCGACATCTTCACGGACACCCCTTCCCGGGCCTTCCTGACCCAGCAGCAGAAAGAAGCAGGCGGCCGGCATCTGCTCGAATTCACTTTCATAGGAGGGAGCATTGTCCCTCCTTCCGGTCTCACCGCCGGCCGGAAATTGACCAAGCTGCTCGCCGGCAAAACCCTGGCTGCGTCCTTCGAGGCAAACATGGACTTCGACCGTCTGCGTATCCCCTTCCGCGCACTGGCCACGGACATCGAGACCGGGGAGGCGGTCCCGATCGGGAGAGGGCTCCTCCACGATGCGATGCGAGCGAGCGCGGCCATCCCCGTCGTTTTTCAGCCTGTGGAGATCGAGGGCCGTCTCCTTGTGGACGGCGGAATGTCGAACAACCTGCCCGTCGAAGTGGTCAGGTCCCTGGGTATGGACGTCGTGATCGCGGTTGACCCGTCATCAAAGCTCGAGACCAAGAATAAGCTCGGCTCGATCGTCAGCATATTCAATCAGGCGATCTCGCTCCAGGTCCGCCGCGAGACCGAACGGCAGGGGAAGCTTGCTGACCTCCTGATCGTTCCCAGCACCGAGGAGTTCGCGTTCACCGACTTCCAGGCCATTGCAGAGATCATCCTCAAAGGTGAGGAAGCGGCCCGCGAAGCCCTGCCCCGCATCCGCGAGCTCATGGAGCAGAAAAAACTTCCGCCGGAGACAGCGAAATACCGCATCGCTGACCTCACGGTAAGGGGCGCGGTGACCGTCGACGAAGCCGCGGTGCGGCAGGCCATGGCCCCCGTACTGCTTCCCCGCGAAGCGACCGGGCAGGACCTCCGTGCGGCCATGGCCGAGGTCTTCGCCTCCGGTCCCTTTGCAGAGCTCGTCCTCGAATTGACGGCCGCCGGAGATTCCTTCCATGCCTTGCTCACCGTGCAGGAAAATCCCGTGGTCACCGCGATCAGCCTTTCCAGCAACACTCTCGTTTCCACAGCGGAGATCCGGGAACTGCTCGCGTGGCAGATGGGCCGGCCGCTGAATGGAGCGAAACTGTCGACGGAGCTCGAAAAGCTGGTACAACGTCTGCGGCGCCGGGGATACCTCCTCTTCCGTATCGACCGGACAGGCCTGCTCGATGACGGGCATACCCTCGGGATCGCGGTCTCCGAGGGCATGGTGGATTCCATCTCCTACCGCGGCCAGACCAGGACCCGGCTTTCGCTGATCCTGCGCGAAACCGTCACCCGGGCAGGCACGCCGCTCAATTTCTTTACCACGGCCGATGACATCCAGCACCTTTATGCCCTGGACTATTTCGAAAGCATCGATGCCGACATGGAGCGCGGCTCGAAGGGCGGTGTGGACATCAAGCTCAAGATCAGGGAGAAGCCGACGAACAAGATCCGGCTCGGACTCCGCTACGACCTGGAAGATTCCTTCACTGCGCTCACGGACATCGTTGTCGATAATATTACCGGACGCGGAATCAAGGCGTTCTTGTACACCCGTTACGGGAACTACACCGATCTCGCTCTGGGATATACGTCCCCGGTGATCATCAGATCCTATTTCCTGCATACGATCCAGGCCTTCTATCGGCAGCGGGATTATCCGATCTACGAGAATACGCGCAAGACGGCAGAACTGGACATAAGGCGCACGGGGTTCGACTTTGCCTTCGGCTATCAGTGGTTCCGGTTCGGCGAAACCTATCTCCGGTACCGCTACGTGACGGACCGGACCATAAATGTTTTCGGCGCCTCTTCCTTTGAGGATTCGACGCACCTCGGTAGTATGGCATTCCTTTCCACGATCGATACGCGGGACCATAACACCTTCCCGCGTTCCGGCCTCCTGTTCAAAGGATCCTACGAAACAGCATCACCATCCTACGGCGGAGACATCGATTTCAGGAAGACATCCCTCTCCGGTCAGGCGGTCCTTGCTCTGGGCGGGGGCCACACCTTGTCCGTCGATGTATCGGCCGGATTCGGCAGCGGCGACCTGCCTTACCAGGAGCGATTCGGGATCGGCGGCGCCGACAGCCTGCTCGGCTTCCCCCTTCCGGGTTATTACCGCCGCGAGTTCGTCGGCGCTAATGAACTGGGCGCATCGGCCACCTATCGCTGGATGATGGCCGAATATCACTTGAAGGCAGTGAAAGCTGTATATCTTGTTCTTTCCGGCGGAGCGGCGAACGTATGGGACAGGCGGGACGACCTTTCTCCGCGGGACCTCAGGAAGGGCGCGGGCCTCGGTCTCCATGCCGATACGCTTATCGGACCCTTCCGTTTCGATCTCGGGGCAGGCGAGGACAAGCGGTATGTGGTGTATCTTTCTGCGGGATTCGATTTTTAGCGATAGAGCTGGATGACAATCGGTAGAAGACGGGAGTGAACAAGAAAAGGCCGCCTCGGACGAGGCGGCCTTTATTGATGATACGGGATTAGCAGCCGACCGGTGCTTTTTTCACAGCGGCCTTGATCGCCGTCGCGACGTCCTTGTCGGTCGTCACTTCGACCTTATCGCCAGCTTTGAACTTGGCAACGTCAACGTCCTTGCCCGCCTTGAACGTCATGTCCTTGCCGTCCACGGTCACGACGATCGTGCCGGCCTTGGCGTCAACGGACTGCACTGCGCCCTTCATGACATGATGGGCCGCAAGCGCTAGCGATGCCATCAGGCAGATCGACAACACAACAACCAGAACAACGGAAAGCTTCTTCATTCTATAACCCCCTCGAATAGAGTATTTTAACCACTTGCACTTGTGAGTGAGCGCTATAAATACCATAATTTGAGACTTTGCGCAAGCAGAATTTGAGCGCAACGCCCGGGAAATCAATGATTGCAGTACCTTGCAACCTAACCGCACGGTCCCGCCCCTGGAGAATGAGGCGTCTTTACGGTACCCGCGCACGCAGAAGAACTTCGATAGCCTCGATCTGTTCGTTGTACGAGCTGCAATCCTCCTCGTACTCCTTCTGCATGGACTGCGCCTGCTCCGCGCCGATGTGGACCGTGGTCTTCCCGAAGGTAAACGAGTGCGTCTCCTCCAGGTCGCAGAGGTTTTCTTTGAGTCGCGCGAGCTCCGCCCGTAATTCATCCACGGACATGGTTTCGTAAGGTATTTCGTTCTTGCTGTTCATGGGATACCCCGAAAAATTAAAAGGTTACTCACCGCAGAGACGGTGGCGGTATTACTCATTATTTCAGATTTTGCAGATACTCCAGCGCTTCCTGCCGGTCCTTCAGCGTGCCTTCAGCCTGCCGTTCTTTTATATCGTCGAGGATCTCCCGGAATTTCGGTCCCGACTTCATTCCCCGGGCTATCAGGTCCTTCCCCGTCACGAAGGGTTTCGCCTCGGTCTTGAGGAACTTCCCATAGTAATAGTCGAGGATCTGTCCCGAGATCTTCTGCGTGTCGGTGAAGCCGTCTGCGGGCATGACCTCCGATGTGGCCTTTGCATCGGCGAGGGACAGCACGATGCTTTCCGGCACCGCGTCCTTGAGGTCGCGGCAGTAACGATAGAGCGCCCGTTTGCTCGGCCCGCCAGGCGCGGAAAGGTTGAGCGGCCGCATATGATGCCTGATGAGCCGGGACACCACCGACGCGGTGTCGTTCGACAAACGGAACCGCTGGCAGATGAACAGCGCCTTGTCGGCGCCGATGGCGTCGTGGCCGAAGAAATGGATGTCCCCTTCCCCGTCACGGGTATAGGTGTCCGACTTCGCGTTGTCGTGCAGGAGGCAGGCGAACCGGAGTGCCGCCCTGCGGGTCACGAACTGCTCAAGCTCCTGGTCGAGATGAGCGAGGACCGTCCCCGCATGGCCGGGCGACAGGGTGGGGAAGCTCTCGAGAACGCTGTCCACATACTCGGCAGACTTGAGGGAGTGCGTGAAGATATCATAGAGATGGTGTTTGCCGGGAGCAAAATCCTTGAGCGGTTCCAGTTCGGGCAGGAGCTTCCTGAGCAGACCGAGCGAATCCATCAGCAGAAGATGCCGGCCCGCGCCCGCTACAGACAATATCTGAAAAAGCTCGTCCCGGATGCGTTCAGCTGAAGGCTTCGCAACGAGGTCCGCGCGGGAGCGGATATGCCCGGCAGTCGCTTTCTCGATGCTGAACCCGAGCGTTGCGGCGAACCGCACCGCGCGCAGCAGCCGGAGCGGATCCTCGTCGAGCACCTTCGGGTCCGCCACCCTGATCAACTTCTGCCGGACGTCCTCCCGTCCGTCGAAGAGGTCGATGAGCCCGTCAAGCGAGCGCGTTTCCAGAAAACCGCGCACGTCGACGGCCATGGCATTGATGGTGAAATCCCGCCTCGCGAGATCGGCAGGGAGGTCCGGTCCTTCGAAGTTCGTGAAGTCGAACTGGACCGCCCCCCCCGCCTCACGCTTCACCACCCGGGTGACCTTCCGCTCTTCGTCGAGAAAAAAAAAGCTCCCGCCGATCCTGTCGGCGAACGCCCGTGCGGCCGCCTCGGAGCCTGACGGCATGAGCAGATCTATGTCCTTGATGTTCTCGTTCCCGGCCAGCAGGTCCCGTACGGACCCGCCGACAAGGTACATTGGCTGGTTTGAAAGAGAGACGAGCTGGGAGAGAAATGATAAAGTCGTTGAATTCATGTCTGCAATGTGTAAATAATTTGTCACGTATTAACGTTCCCAAATATTTCATTTAAAATTTCTTTTGCAGATTTAAGTAGACTCCTATAACCAATTCTCGATAAATAACTCTGTGCCGGCAACCTTCTTTATAGCTTCCATTTTGTCTCGCGTAACAAGTATGAGGTTATGAGCCATAGCAACTGATGCGATCCAAAGATCATTTTCTTGTATTTGAAGTGTTTTCGCGGTTGTTGGATCCTTCCACTCTTCTATCCTTTTATTGTAGTGGTCGCGCTTCTTCTTCTCCCTTGGTGCACAGAGATTAAAAAGTCTTGCTCTGAGAACCGCATAGTGGTTACATGCTACATTAGCGTTTATGTCCAAGAGAGGAAATGCGGATAACGTCTTTCTGGCTACCTCATGCTTCTCTTGCTGATCGTAAGGTCCTACACGCAATCCATATTCAACTTCTCCGATTGTAATTGGGCATAAAAAAAATTTCGCATCACCATGCGCTTCCCAGTGTTTTTTAAACACTTGACTCTCGAGACTGCGGCCATCAGCCTTAAGCTCGGCGAGAGGACCGAGTATATTTGTATCCAAAAGATAATCCCTACCTTTTGTCACTTTTCTCTCCCAAGGCTCTTGAGATATTTTATGAATGCGGCATCATCAATAACGGGAATTTTTTTCAGGATAGTCTCTTGTGTCGCTTCTTTATAATTCTCCGATAAATACATATGTAGCGGAATCCAAGATTCAATCTCTAAGGGGATATACCCTTCGAATTGAAAGGGCACGGGTCTTTGATGTCCCCAGAAAATATTTAAAAGTTGGCGTTCTAAACGCGGAGGTAGGTTGTAGAGCTTTAATATCTGAGCATCGATTTCAAGTAATATTTTTTTAGCCTTATTCTCTGCACCCCTACAAGTTAAATATTCACCAACAAGCATTTCTATCGCCTGCTTTGCATCCTGTAATTGAAACGGTATGGGAATCTCACCATAAATCCATTTGGGAATATCTCTTTTTGAACTATGAGCATAAACGAATGCTTCAGCGATAGGTGAGTTTAATAAGGCAGCCAATAATTCAACATTAAAGTCTTCAGACTTAGGCCAAATTGCATAAAATCTCCGCGTAGCAATTCTTTTTTCTTTATCCACTACAGCCGCATATCTCCAAGCACCTCTCGACATTCTCGAAGCTGGTACGATTACTTTTGGCTTGTCCCATGGAAGATTCCAAGCCTCTGAGTCTTCAAATCTTCGGAATTTATTATTTGTTGAAATATGTACAACATCATTCGCTGCATATTGTGTAAAGCCACTTGTAACTTTACAGATACCTGGTTTTGAACCCGGGAAAGGATTAAGATTGTATACCTCTTTTAAATGCTTCCCGAGATGAGATCTATGTTGAACTCCAATTTTAATGTCTGCAATTGCTTTAAATCGCAAATTTCCTTGAAGCTCTTCCCATATTTCACGAAGCAGGGGTACAATCATCCGATTCTGCATTTTAGAAACGAAATAAGATTGAGGGACCTTATCCTCCCAGGAAACGCGTCGTTTCATCCGGAATTCTTCACGCTGCTGATCCTTGACCTCTTTATACAAAACTTGTACTGAACCGCGCGTTTCATTTTTTCGTGCTACAATCGTTATCGTTTCAGCATCCGAATGCAAAAAGACGCGATCTGGGAGAGTTGTAAGAGATATCAATTCAAAATTATCGAAAATAAATTTTCGTTCATGCTTATAATCTGAGCCGTCCGCAAAGGAACGTGGTAAGACCAAGCCAATGAATGATTTATTGGCTAGTGCTGGAAGAGCTCTTTTTAACAGCTCTTTTGGTTTTGGTGTCTCCGGGCGCCAATCCTTGATTTTTTCAAAAGGAGGATTTCCCACAAGTATTGTTGTCTTAGATATAATTTTTTCGAGTGTCTTCCCGGCAAAAACATCACCTTCTTTCAAATCCCATCCATTCGGTTCTGGAAAGTCAGCCAGCATCATACACATTCTGCCAACTTCGACAGAGAATGCATCAATTTCAACTCCATGTAAGTGCTCAGCGAAAAAATTGTGCCGTTGCTGGCCACCCCAGTCGCGTGGCAAGAGATCTCGCATTCTACGCATGGCTGCAATGAGAAAAATGCTGTGACCACTCATGGGATCAGTAACATGCCACTGAGTTCTTGGTAATTCCTCTATCGGTATCTGTGAAAGAACATAATCAGCGACATATGATGGCGTACTGTGTATTCCAAGATTTTGACGAGTTTCAGGCGAAACAAACGTATTTTCGTATATGTATGTGAGCGTATCGACCGATATATTACGGAGAGAAAAGCTTTCTCCAATTTCACGAGATATAGTTTTTAGTGTAGGAGCGGGAATGCTCTGTGCTGTCGTTTTTAAAGAACGGCCATAATGATTATAAACTACTTGCAAAGGTGAGTCAGGAATAGAGAAATCGATATTAGCAGCGTTAGAAATGTCTCTATCTTTAAGCAATTTTGCAGCTAGGAGACTAAATACAATTCGGAAAATTGTTGAAGCATCAAAAGAGATCTTCTGTCGTTTATAATCATTTTCAGCATGATTAAGTATAACCTTGAGCATACTGTCAATTTTATTAGCAGCCTCGTTTTCGAGAGCAGGTAGCAGGCCAATATCAACAAAATCTAGTTGAATTGGTTCAGGTTGTGCGAAACCTGATTTGGCACGAAGAACTGTTTCTGGATTCCATTTTTGTCGGTTTTGAGTAATGACGTGCGGCAGATTATTTGTTCTATAATTATCCCGGAAAATAGCTTCCTTTTCAGTGATAATCCATCGCTCCGTGGTACCGTTACGGATGATAAATATCTGAGGAGCTCCAAGTGCTTTTAGTCTACGTGTAATGATGTCAGATGGGGTGTTATCTTCTGCTATATGAATTCCGAAGCACGCAGATCGGTAGTCGAAAGGAGATTGAGCAAACACTGCTCTCTCAATGGTACGAACAGGTACTCCATGCGCAAATAAATCTGCATATTTATAATTATTCTGGATGAGATTACGTTTGTAGCCAATCTCGATAAAAGCATTCTCTATGTGAGTAAATATTTTATCCGTCATGCGATTGCCCCAATATAGGGATATAGAACACGTTGATATTACACATATTCTATTGCGTTTCCCCACCTAGCATACATTATAGGTGAACATATGTTCACCGTCAAGCAGATTTATTCTAGTCTCATAGTGTCTTTAACTTTAACATTGAAGAGCTAATCCGTTGTTGCAACCGTAGCGTTGCGCTCACTCCTTACCGCTTGGGCATGTGAATGACGTTTGACTGCTTACTTTCTGATGTCTTGGCTACCTTCGCAAGCGTCAGGAGACCCGGAGCGACGTTCCAGTGTTCCCCGTTGTCGGTAATGACCGTGACCGTCTTTTTGTTATATTTGGTCAGCACGCCGATCAGCGCAGGACGGTCATCCGTTTTGAAACTCACCCGGTCGCCGACCTTGAATTCCAGCATCTTGTTGTGCGCCCGTGTCTGACTCAGGAAGCGCAGCCGTTCGACGATCCGGCGATTAAGGTCGATCAGTTCATTCTCGGAAAGCAAGGTGATATCGATCTTCATGAACTACCTCCCGTCAGAGGCAAAGGCGGAAAATTTACAAGTCGCTCGTTCCCGCGCTACGTACCAGCCCTCGATAAGCGTCTCGATCATCCAGATCATCCGTATCAACGAGTGTGGTTTGACTACGCGCTACTTCCCCTCCAGGACCCTTCGGTAGCAGGAGTTCTTGCGGATGGCGTCAAAATCCGCGTCGTTCTTCAGTGTGTCCCAGTCGCGATAGCCGTTGGTGACCGCTTCGTCCAGCCAGACACAGGCGGCGTCGATCTTACCGGCCCGGGAGAACAACCCGGCGTTCTGGTAGGACGCGGCGGCGTAGCGCGGCTCGATCTTGAGCACATCATTGAACACCTCGATCGCCTCTGCATCCTGCCGATTGTTCTTGTACGCCATTCCCATGCCATAGCGCGCGCCGATGTCCCGCGGGTCCAATTCAAGGACCTTCCGGTAATCCGCTATCGCCTGGTCGGGGGAACCGGCTTCCTGGTTCGCCCTCCCCCTGCCGGCATATGCGTCCGCACTCCGCGGGGCCAATGCGATCGCCCTGCTGAAATCGTCCCTCGCCCGGTCATATTTCTTCTGGTACGCAAATGCGAGACCGCGGTTCATGGAGAACTCAGGATTCTTGTCGTCAATCTCAAGTGCGTTGCTGAAATCGTCGATGGCCTTATCCAGTTCGTCCAAACCCTGGTAAGCGATGCCGCGGCTGTTGAATATCCTGGCAACGTCCTCAATGGCTATTTCTCCCTTGTTGGTCCGGATCGCCTGGGTATAATTTTGCACCGCATCGATATAGAGCTTGTTTTCCGCATAGCCGATCCCTTTTTCCCAATACTGCTTCGGGCTCATGGCGGCGAACGCCGGCAGGAAGCTGCCCGAAAGTATGGCCAGCACGGCCGCAAGCATCAGTCCCTGCGTTGTTTTTTTCCCGGTCTTCATGGTGTGCTCCTCCTTGCGCATGACAGAGTGCTCAGCCGGCGCCTTGCCGTGAACAGCCCGTCGGGCTGCTTCGTAACTATCATTCAGCTGGTCCTGCGCCGCAGCATTGCGGTCCGCCCCGGATCGTCAAGCCTCCGTCCCCTTCTCCGCTGTTTACTCGCCGGTGATCCGGCGTATCTTCTCCAGTCGTTTCTGTCGTTCGTCCCGCGCGACGTACCAGTCCTGGATGAGCGTCTCGATCAACCCGATCAGAAGCTTCGCTTCGCCGGGATCGGCGTCCTGGATCCCGCCGTCTTCGTTCTCCATCCGGGCGCCGATCATCCCGCTCCTTCTGACTGACTCGATGGCCTCCCACGTAAGCGGGTCCGCCGTGCCCTTGATCTGGCGAAATTCGTCGTTGAGCCCGCCGGGCTGGACGCGCCAGAAGTCCCGCAGTATTTCCGAGAGGCAACGCCGCGACAGGGCCGCCGCGACCTTCGGGCTCAGTTCGAGGGTAAGACAGGCCTCGCGGTAGTTCTCGGAAACCTGCTGGGGAAGGGCGGCCGGGAAGGAGCGGGCCTGCGACGGCGGGACAAGCGTCCAGGTCTTGAGGTGCTTGCCCGTATAGGCTCGTTTCCCCGAGACCTCCAGAGTGTGCAGCGAAGCGCTCAGGGAAAATTGTCCGCACCGGGGATTGGGACAGACCACGAATTTGCTCACCAGGCGGCGAGGGCCGTCGGCGTTCGGCAGGGTGAGGTCCGCAAGGGAAACCTGCCGCCCTTTCTCGGTCACGGTCTGGTCGGTATTGCAGAACGGGCAGTGCCAGAAATATTCGCTCACCTTTCCCTCCATGAGGAAATGATCCCGCTCATTCCGCGAGCAGTTCCTGCAGCTGTTGCTCGCCCCACTCCCCGGTGATGGCGACCTCGCCGATCTTCCTCGGCAGGACAAAACGCACCTTGCCGGCCTCGGCCTTCTTGTCGACCTGGATCATGTCCATGAACTGGGTGACCGTGGGGCGGGGCCTCATCACCGAGAGGCTGGTGGGAAGACCATAAGCATTAATAAGCTTCTCAACGCGCTCCGGGACCCGGGCATCGCAGAGACCGGCGCGGTGGGCAAGCTTCGACGCGTACACCATGCCGATAGCGACCGCTTCGCCGTGTCTGCTCCTGTAGTCCGACAGGGTCTCTACGGCATGGCCCACGGTGTGCCCGAAGTTCAGGATGGCCCGGAGACCGCCTTCGCGCTCGTCCTTGCTCACCACGTCCGCCTTGATCTCGCAGGACCGCCGGATGATGTGCCCCAGCGGGCCCGCTTCAAGGTTCAGTATCTTTTCCCGGTTCTTCTCGAGAAAATCGAAGAACTCGCGGTCCCAGATCACGCCGTACTTGATGACCTCCGCCATGCCCGAAAGGAGCTCTTCTTTCGGGAGGGTCTTGAGCGCGTCCAGGTCCATGAGCACGAGCCGGGGCTGGTAGAAAGAGCCGATCATGTTCTTGCCCATGGCGTGGTTCACGCCGGTTTTGCCGCCCACGCTGCTGTCCACCATGGCGAGGAGCGTGGTCGGCGCCTGGACGAAGGGCACGCCGCGCATATAGCACGCTGCAGCGAACCCGGTGAGGTCGCCGATCACGCCGCCGCCGAGGGCAACGAGCGGCGAGCGGCGATCGAAGGTGTTGATCAGAAGGGCCGTGAAGACGGCGTTGGCCCAATCGAGGGTCTTGTACTGCTCGCCGTCGGGGATCTCCACCGGCATGGACGTGAACCCTGCCGCCTTGAGGCTCGCAATCACGGTTGTGCCGTACAGTTTGTTCACCGTGGGGTTCGTCACCACCGCGACCTTCGTACCAAACCGGAGCCTGCCCATCTCTTCGCCGAGCTTTTCAAGCTTTGCGCCGATCAGTATCTCGTAACTTCTTGTTCCCAGTTCGACCTTAACAACATGCATAGCGTACCTTCTCTTTTATTTCGCCGATCACGTCGTCCACGGACCGCTCCGACGTATCGATGATGAAGTCCGCCTGGCGGTAGAACAGCTCCCGTCCGGCCAGAAGCTCGCGGATCTTCGCCAAGGGGTCCTCTCCTTGCAGCAGCGGCCGGTGGGTCTCGTGCTTGATCCGGTCATAGATGCTTTCCGGGTGGGCGGTGAGGCAGATGGTGACGCCGTTCTCCTTGAATGCCTTGCGGTTCTCGTCGCGGATGACGGCGCCGCCGCCGGTGGAGACCACCTGGTTCCCGTTCTCGAGGACCTGCTGGACGATGCGCGTCTCCACATCGCGGAAATACGGTTCACCGAAGGCCGAGAAGATCCCGGTGATGGTGGTCTTCTGGTCCGCCTCGATCAACTCGTCGGTATCGACAAAGGTGAACCCCAGGTCCTTCGCGAGCCGCGTTCCCACGCTGGTCTTGCCGACGCCCACGAATCCCGTGAGGATGATGTTCCGAAGCATAGCTCGTAGCTCGTGGCTCGTGGCTTTCAACTCGCAGCTCATGGCCTGGCCACTCGCTACGAGCTATCAGCTACGAGCTGCGAACTTCCTCCTCCACTCCCATCCGGTCCTTGAGGTATTTCCGGTACTGCTCGTAGTTCCGCTTCATCTCGTCCAGGCTGTCGCCGCCGAACTTCTCGATCAGGGCCGAGGCGATCTCGAAAGCCGAGACAGCCTCGCCCACCACGGCTGCCGCGGGCACGGCGCAGACATCGGAGCGCTCGACGGCGGCTTTAAAGGGCTTCTTGCTGTCCATATCCACGGACCGGAGCGGCTTCATCAGCGTCGGGATGGGCTTCATTGCGGCCCGGAGGGTGATGTCCTCGCCGTTGCTCATGCCGCCCTCGATGCCGCCCGCGTGGTTGGTCTTGCGGAAGAACCCGCCTTTCGGCCCCCAGAAGATCTCGTCGTGTACCTTCGAACCGGGACGGTTCGCAACGCCGAAACCCGAGCCGATCTCCACGCCCTTCATGGCCTGAATGCTCATGACCGCTGCCGCAAGCCGGGCATCGAGCTTCCGGTCCCAGTGGACATGGCTCCCGAGCCCCACGGGAACGCCCGAGACGATGACCTCGTAGATGCCGCCCAGGGAATCCCCTGTGCGCGCCGCTTCGTCGATCTTGAGCTTCATCCTTTTCTCGGCAGTGTGGTCGGCACAGCGCAGTTCCGAAGCCTCGGCCCGTTTTCTGATCTCCTTGAGAGACATCTTGTCGCCTTTGGCATAGACCCCGCCGATCGCGATCACGTGGCTGGTGATGGTGATGCCGAACTCGTCCAGGAGCCTCTTCGTCACGGCCCCCACGGCAACGCGCATGGCCGTCTCCCTGGCGCTGGATCGCTCCAGGATGTTCCGGATGTCGGTCATACCATACTTGAGGGCCCCGGCAAGGTCGGCGTGGCCCGGCCGCGGACGAGTTACCGGCTCGGCGGTGTTCAGGAACGCCGAGTCCGGGGACATTTTGGCGCGCCAGTTGTCCCAGTCCTTGTTGCGGACCATAAGGCCGATGGGACCGCCCAGGGTCTTTCCCCAGCGGACGCCGGAGCAGATCTTTACCGTGTCCTTTTCGATCTTCATTCGTCCGCCCCGTCCGTAGCCCCCTTGACGACGGGCAAGGTCGTTATCGATGTCCGTGACCCGGATCAAGAGTCCGGCAGGCATGCCTTCGATGATACCCATCAAGAGTTCGCCGTGGGATTCCCCGGCAGTCAAATACCGTAGCATTACGCCTCCTTATAGAACTAACGAGAGCCATACAAAAAGCATTATATTTCAAGTGGTTATCAAAATACAGCTCGTTCCCGAACTTGCGGGAACCGTGAAAATAACGAAAAAACCCTGTAAAATCGGGGTCATCATAGCAAATTTTGGATAGAAGTGCAATCAAAAGTATGGTATATTCCGGCACATCGACCTGAAACGATAGACCACCGTAAAAGATTTTAGTTAGTTGCAAATCAACTTCTTCTCAAAATGGAAAGAATATCTGTCGCAATAATACGCAAGAGACGCAAGAAAGATGTGGATTCTTTGTGCTTTTTGCGCCTCTTTGTGACTGTTAGATTTTGAATTCTTCGTGCTCTCGCTTAGAAGCGCCTACTTTTGGTAGTGTCTTCGTGGCAGATTTGGTTACTGCTTGCCCCGCTTTAGAGGCATCCGCCTCTAACGGGGCTTGTCCGGACTGCGGATGTAAGACCTGTCCCGCCATGCCGGAATTATGAGGGATGAATGATCGCACTGCTCTGCTCGGTTCAGGCCGAGGCACAACTGCTGCTTGCTGACCTGGTGGTAACGGGGATGACGAGGCTGGGCTCAAAGTCGATCATCGCGGGCACCCTTGCGGGCCGGCAGGTCCTTCTCTGCGTCGGCGGGATGGGAAAGGTCAATGCCGCCCATGCCGCCGCGCTCATGATCGCGGAGTTCTCCCCCGACACCCTGCTCATCTTCGGCGTGGGAGGGGCCTATCCCGCGTCCGGAGCGGTGGTCGGCGACATCGTTCTCGCGCAGGTCGAGATCGCGGGCGACGAAGGCGTGTTGACCCATGACGGTTTCAAGGACATGGAGTACATCGGCATCCCCCTCCTCAAAACAGCAACCTCGGTGATCTTCACCACCTATCCCGCGTCGGAGCCCCTGCTGAAGCAGGCCCTCCACACTCTTGTCGCATCTTCGGAACCCGGCAGATCCGGCGTGCATTTCGGACCCTTCGTCACCCTCTCGACCTGCACCGGGACGACCGCGCGCGCCCGGGAGCTGGAAGCACGTTATCATGGGCTGTGCGAGAACATGGAAGGGGCGGCGGCCGCGCAGGTGGCGGGGCTGCATGCCATCCCGTGGCTCGAGGTGCGCGGAATATCGAACATCGTGGAAGACCGGGATATGCAGAAGTGGGACATCCCGAAGGCTGCCGAGGCCAGCCAGAAGGCAGTCATGCGGATACTGGAAGGATGGGAATGACTAACGTAGTGCGGAGTGCGGAGTAAACGTCAATCGGTTACGATGCCCGTATCGTCAAGCGTCGAGCGGCAACGTAAAGGACTCAACAGAACAACGTAACCTTTACAGACGAAATTGACGAAACGGGCCTCGTTACCGTAACCGAACGACAAAAATCGTTCAAACATCCGCGCGAGCATGTCAAATTTTGAAGAGAAATAATATATAATGGAACAACAACTCACCCTGGGCTACTCTCCCTGCCCGAACGATACCTACATCTTCTACGCACTCGTCCACGGCAAGGTCCCGGTCCCGGGCATCACCTTCCGGGAGCGTCTCGAGGATGTGGAGACCCTGAACCAGCTGGCCCTCGACGGCGCGCTGGACCTTACCAAAATATCATACCATGCACTGGGACATCTGAGGAAGCGATATGCCCTGCTCCGTTCCGGCGGCGCGCTGGGGCGGGGATGCGGCCCGCTCATCGTGGCAAAGCCCGGAACCCGCATCGAGGACCTCAGGTCCGGTACCGTCGCCATCCCCGGAAAGCTCACGACCGCATGGCTGCTCCTCCAGCTGTTCGATCGGGGACTGAACAATGTCGTGGTCATGACCTTCGACCGCATCATGCAGGCGGTGGCTGACGGCACGGTCACCGCCGGCCTGATCATCCACGAAAGCCGGTTCACCTATCCCCTCTATAAGCTCGACATGCTCCTCGACCTTGGCGAGTGGTGGGAACGGTATTCGTGCCTTCCCCTCCCCCTGGGAGGGATCCTCGGGAAGCGGTCGCTGGGAACGGCGACCCTGGTGAAGGTGGAGAACGCTATCCGGGAAAGCCTGCGGTACGCGCGCGCCCATCCGGCCGAAGTTCTTGCCTACGTGAAAGAGCACAGCCAGGAAATGGACGAAGCCGTCATGAAGAGCCACATCGATCTCTATGTGAACGACTTTTCCAATGACCTCGGCGACGACGGCGTCGCAGCGGTGCAGCGCCTCTTTGCCGAAGCGGAACAGCGGGGCATCTTCCCGCCTTCGGCACTGCCGCTCTTTGCAGTCGGGTAATGACAGAAAAAGGTTTCATTTAGTTACGAATCAAATTCTACTCAAAACGGCAAGGATATTTTGCCACGAAGGCACGAAGACACAAAGTACGGCCTTCATCTAATCATTAAAACAGGACCTTAAGCAGTTCTCGCTGTTCTTCGTGACTTAGAGTCTTCGTGGCAAAATTATGGTTCCGTCTTGTCCGGGTTAGGGTATAATAAGGCAATTCTTTTTCTTCGGACCAATGAGACGCATCACTAAGGAGGGACTATGACAGGCTGGATCATTCTCGGTATAGTTGTCCTCGGCATCCTGGGGCTGATCGTTATTTATAACGGTCTCATTTCGCGGCGGAACGACGTGCAGGGCTCGTGGAAGCAGATAGATGTGCAATTGAACCGGCGGCATGATCTTATCCCGAACCTCGTCTCCACGGTCAAGGGAGCGCTGGAGTTCGAGCAGGACACGCTCGAAAAGGTCATCTCGGCCCGGGCAAAGGCCGTGGGGGCAACGGGGCCGCAGTCCAAGGCAGAGGCCGAGAACATGCTCACCCAGGCCCTCGGCAAGCTCTTCGCGGTCATGGAGAACTACCCGGACCTCAAGAGCAACCAGAACGTCATGCAGCTCCAGGAGGAGCTCACGTCCACCGAGAACCGCATCGCCTTCGCCCGCCAGCTCTACAACGACCTGGTGGCGAATTACCGCACGGCGCTCCAGGTGTTCCCCAACAACATCGTCTCATCCCTGTTCAACTTCCGGTCCGAGGAGTACTTCGAGGCCGCCGATGCGACCCGGGCGACCCCCGCGGTTAATTTGAGCCTGAGAAAATAAGACAGTCCAACAGATGACAGACGTTCAGAGGACAGAGTGGATCAAACTCAGTTGTTTTCTGTCAGTTCGTCTGCTGTTTCTTCGTCTGTTGTCTGTCCGTCTGATGTCTGTCGTCTGAAACCATGCCCCTGACCTTCATCGACATAGAACGACAGAAGAACTCGCGCATCGCGCTGTTCTTCCTGGTCCTCCTGGCCCTGTACCTCGTCGTTGCCGCGCTGTTCGGCGCCGCGCTCCTCCCGGGCCCGCTCAGGGCAGAGCCGCGGTTCTGGATATTTCTGATGATCGCGGCGACCCTTGTCGCCGGCATCCATTTCTGGTTCTCGGCCGCCGATGCCGTAGATACCGTGGTGCGACGCCTTGATGCCCGGCCCCCGGACAGGGAAGACGAAATCCATCGGATGTTCGCGAATATCATCGAGGAACTTCATGTCGTCACCGGCAACAAGCGGAGCATCCGTTGCACGGTAATCCCGTCCCTGTCCCTGAACGCCCTAGCTGCAGCCGATCTCAAGGGAAACGCCGTGATCGCCATCACCGAGGGTCTGCTCTCGCGCCTCACCCGGCCCCAGGTCGAGGCCGTCGTCGCCCACGAAGCGCACCATATCCTGTCCGGGGACTGCCTCGAGACCACCGTGGCCGCCAGTATCTTCGGTACCTTTTCGTCGGCCGTGGAAAAGTTCCGTTATTCCTCGAGCAACCGCCTGTTCGCCTCTCCGGCATTTTTGCTGGCCTGGGTCATGCTTCAGCTGGGATATCTGCTGAACCTGTTCATCTCCCGCGAACGGGAGTACCGGGCCGATGCGGCATCGGTACGCATGACCCGCAACCCGCTTGCCCTGGCAGAGACCCTGCATTTCCTGTCACGGGGCTGGCGGGGCGCCGGATTCATCGGGAGCGGCTTCGAGATGCTCTGTATCGTGAACCCGCTGGCAACCGCGCTCGATGAGTCCGAGGGGTTTCTGCCCGACCTGCTCTCTACTCACCCGCCGCTAAAAAAATGCATGGGTATTCTTCTCCGAATGGCACGGGTCAGCATCGCGGAACTGGACTCCAGGGCGAAGAGAAATTCCGGGGAGAAGCAAGCGGGTTCACCGCCGAACTACTTTGCCATGAGCCCCCAACAGCAGTGGCAGGGACCTTTCACCGCCGGCGAGCTTGGCGCATTGTCATGGCTCTCACCCCTTACCTGGGTGGCCAGCGGAGGGGAGCAGACCGCTCAACGCGCCTGGAAGGACCCACTTATTAACGCGATCTTCATGCGGCGGCTTGTCGGAAATTCCCGCACCGATTCCGGCTTCACCTGTCCCTCCTGCAGACAACCGCTCATCACGTCCGCTTACGAGGGGACCCTTATCTTTCAGTGCAGCTTCTGCGCAGGGACACTCGTCGAGAACGGCAGGATCCCGAGGATCATCGCACGGACCGGCAGGGAACGCCCTTGTACGGAGCGGTTGAATGCCCTTGCGCGGTCGGTGCTCCGGAAGAACCAGACCGCGAACATCTATAAAAAGGTCACTGCCAAAGGCGCGGGCCCGGTCCCTCTTCTCCCCTGCCCCAAATGCAAGAATCCCATGCACAGGGGATTCTACAGCTCGGCCCATTTGATCGAGGTTGACCGGTGCGGTTACTGCGGGATAACCTGGTTCGACCAGGACGAGCTCGAGATGCTCCAGTGCATGATCGAGAACCGTCTGCTGCCGGATATCACCGTGGCGGTTTAAACGATGCGTCGCCCTGACCCGGACAAACCGGAACCGAATCTGCCACTAAGACACGAAGGCATGAAGAAAAACAGTGCCCTGAATATTTCGCAAACGTATTCTTTTTCTTTACTTTGTGCCTTGGTGCCTTCGTGGCAAAAATATTCCAAGATCGGCGCCGGGAGAAGGTCAGCATGATCACCATAAAGCTGTTTGCGATGCTGAGGGACAAGGCAGGCACATCCGAAGTGGTCCTAGCGGAGCTTCCGGCCACGGTCGGAGAACTGATCGGGCGCGTCGGTGACCGCTGCCCGGGCATCAAGGACCTTCTGGCCTGCGGGAGGATCCTGATCTCGGTGAACCAGGAGTTCGTGAAACAGGACGCTTCGCTCAAGGACGGCGACGAGGTGGGGCTTATGCCCCCCTTTTCCGGAGGACAGGAGCGGCAGGGCGTCGTCCGCATTCAGGAAGGCCTCTTTTCCCTTGATGCGGAGATAGCGCGGATCAAGAACACCTCGGCCGCCATCGGCGGCATCGTGACCTTCCTGGGGACCACGCGGGACGTCTCGCGGGGCGGACCGGTGGCAAAGCTTGAGTTCGAACACTATGCCGGCATGGCGGAGAAAAAGCTTGCTGAGATCCGGGAACGGGCCATCAATGACCTCGGGGTGATCGACGTGACGATCATCCACCGGGTCGGCACGATGCCCGTCGGGGAAAACATCGTCCTGATCGTCGTGGCGGCGGAGCACCGGGACGAAGCGTTCAAAGCCTGCCGCTTCTGCATTGATGAACTGAAACGGATAACTCCGATATGGAAAAAAGAAACCACGCCGGACGGCGTGGTGTGGGTTGAGGAACATCCGTAGAAGTGCGGAGTGGCGAATGCGGAGTGCGGAATTGATAAATCACAAAATGCAATGCTGGAATTATTTTTACTCCGCCCTCCGAACTCCGCATTCCGCACTGAACCTTACTTCTTCGCCGCTTTCTTCCCGCTCCTGAGGAATACCACGCAGGTGGTACAATCCTCGTCCTTCCGGCACCGCGTGGTCTCCCAGCAGGGCTTGCTCTTGTTCGTGAACGCCGAGCAGGTCACCCGCCGATCATCGGGACACTCCTTGATCTCCCAGCAGGGCGCGTAATCGAGAAGTTTCTTGATCCCTTCGATGCTGATCTTCTTGGTGTGGATCAGTTCCCTGATGCAGCGCAGCCATTTGATGTCGTTCTCGGTGTAGAGCCGGTTTCTCCGTTCACGCGTAGGAAGGATCAGCCCGTGCTTCTCGTAGAGCCGCAGCGTCTGTGCCGTGGTCCCCACAAGGCGTGCGGCAACCCCCATGGTATAGAGCGGCGCATCCTTGTCTTTTAAAATGTCCAGGCTTTCGGGTCCCATATTCGTATCGCTCGCTCCCTATGGATTCATGAGATAGGACGTGATCAGCGTCCATTTATCGGTAATGAGCAAGAGGCCCATGATGATGAGTATGATGCCGCTGGCTATCTTGATGGCCTTGAAATAGTCCTTCAGCTTCTTGAAAGACGACAGGAACACGCTGATGGCAATGGCAGAGAGAATGAACGGGATCCCGATGCCGAGCGAGTAAAAGACCAGGAGCACCATGCCGGTGACCATGGTCTCGGACTGCGCCGCCTGCATGAGCGCCGCCGCCAGGAACGGACCGGTGCACGGCGTCCAGCCTGCGGCAAATATGATGCCTACAACGAAAGTCCCCAGAAAGCCGGCCGGCCGGTTCTTCAGGTGGATCTTGGCGTCCTGCTGTAAAAACGGTATCGGGATGACATCGGACACGAACAGCCCCAGAACGATCATGAGGATGCCGCCCGCGATCCGGATCGTTTTCAGGTGCTCGATCATCAGCTGGCCGACAATGCTTGCCGTTGCACCCAGGAGGACAAAGACAACGGTGAAACCGGCCACGAACGCCAGGGAATGCAGCAGCGTGGTATTCATGTTCTTCCTGCGCGACCCCGGTCCTACGAGATCATCAAAACTGATGCCCGTGATATAGGAGACATAGGACGGGATTAGAGGGAGAATGCAGGGCGACGCAAAGGACACGATCCCCATGAGCATTGAGAAGAACAGCGATGTAAGCGATAGGCCGTGTGAGATATCCATAATAGTTCTTCAGTCTGAATTAGCGTTCTATAATACCAAAGCGCAACAATTTGAGTCAAGGAAAAGTTATATTATATTGTTCTTGACTTTTTCTAAAGTCACAGATATACTTCTTCTATATTGAAGGATGTATACGCCTCCCCTGAAATGCCCTCCTTGAAGACAGCAATGTCGGAGAGGGGGGCATTTTTTATTGACAAAAGACCACCTTTTTACTAATCTAGGAACTCGTTGCAACAGACGTATACTCCCCGCGAACGAGGTGACATCCCATGTATATTGACCAGTCAATGCGCCATTTTCTCGACAAGCTTGCCAGCAAATCTCCCGAGCCGGGAGGCGGAAGCGTAGCCGCTTTGACCGGATCGCTCGGCGCCGGACTGGTAAGCATGGTATGCAGCCTGACCTTGGGCAAGGAGAAGTACAAGGATGTCCAACCCCAGGTCGAAGCATTGATCAAGGAGTCTGAAAAGCTCCGCGTCGAAATGCAGGACTTGATCCAGAAGGACACCGAGGTCTACGGAGGGCTCTCCGAGGTCTACAAGATGCCGAAGAACACCGACGCGGAAAAGGCCGCCCGCACGGCTGCGATGCAGGTGGCTCTCAAGAAGGCCTGCCAGGTCCCCTTCGAGATCGGGCTCAAGTCGCTTGAGGTCGCGCAGCTCGCCCAGCGCGCCGCTGAGATCGGGAACGTGGCGGCCGTAAGCGATGCCGGCGTCGCCGTACTGCTTGCGCAGGCCTGCGCGCAGAGCGCCGCGCTTAATGTCAAGATCAACGTCAACAGCATCAAGGATGACGCGTACAACAAAGAGACCTGGTCGAAGATGGAGGCTGTGCTGAAGCAGGTCGCGGCGCTGGAAAAGACCGTGATGGAAATGACTTATAAGAAGATGGGATAGGTTATTATAAGCACCAATCAACAAGCACCAAATAGCAAATAAATCCCAAACAGCAATATTCAATATCCAAACGTTTGGATATTGTTTTTTCGACATTGATCATTATTTGAGATTTGATACTTGCTATTTGGAATTTACTCTCCGAAGGAGATGCGCATGTCTGCAAAACTATTGACGGGAAAAGAAGTAGCGCAGAAGATGGACCAGGACATCCAGGCCGAGGTCCAGGGGCTGAAAGGAAAAGGCATCAACCCCGCGCTCAGGATCATCATCGTGGGTGAAGCTGAGGATTCGGTCTATTACGCCAACAGCGCAAAAAAAATGGCGGAGAAGAACGGCATTATCTGCGAGATCGAGCAGCTCCCGGAGAACACAAGCCAGGATGGTTTCGTGAGCACCCTCAAGCAGCGGAACGCGGACAAGACCATCCATGGCATCATTGTCATGCGGCCGTTCCCGAAGCAGATCAGCGAAGAGGTGGTAAAGCACATCCTGGCGCCTGAGAAGGACATTGACTGCTTCAACCCGGTGAATGCCGGGAAGATCATGGCTGGCGACATGACCGGCTTCCCCCCGGCAACCCCCCAGGCCGTCATGGAAATGCTCCGGTTCTACTCGATCCCCATGAGCGGAAAAGAGGCCGTCGTCATCGGCCGCTCCATGGTGGTGGGCAAGCCCCAGGCCATGCTGCTTCTGGGCGAGAACGCCACGGTCACGGTCTGCCACTCCAAAACCAAGGACCTTCCAGGAGTGTGCAGGCGCGCGGACATCGTGGTCGCCGCCATCGGCAAGGCAAAAATGATCACCGCGGACTATATTAAGGCGGGCGCCACGGTCATGGATGTGGGCATCAATCCGGAGGGTGACAAATTCGTCGGCGATGTGGACACCGAGGGGGTGAAGGAAACAGCCGGAGCGATCACCCCCGTGCCAGGTGGCGTGGGAACCGTCACGACACGGGTTCTGTTGAAGCACGTCGTGAAGGCGGCTATACTGCAGAATTCCTGACGCAAGGACGAAGGGAAGAAGGTAAGAATAAGAACGTAGGAAGGTAAGCAAAGACTTTAATCTTACCCTCTTTCCTTCTTACTTTCTTACCCTCTTCTTCCGTTACCTTCTTCCCTTCCTATCTATTTACCTTCCCAACTTCTCACGTTCCCTCTTCTCAAGAACTTCCCCTACCGCCCCGACCAGCGAGGCGATCCGGTACGGTTTCTGCACGAATTTTACGGCGCCTTCCTTCAGGAGATCGGTTGCATCCCGCTCCTCATTATAGCCGCTTGATATGATCACCTGGGCCGCGGGATCGATCTCGCGGACCCGATGGAAGACCTCCCGCCCGTCCACATCGGGCATCACGATATCCAGGACCACCACGGCGATCTCTTTTGTATGCCGCCGGTAAACCTCCACGGCCTCCTCGCCGCCTCCGGCGGTAAGGACCGTGTATCCGTATCGCGCGAGGATGTCCCGGGCAAGGTCCTTGATCATTTCCTCGTCATCCACAACAAGGATCGTTTCCGTTCCTCTCCGCAGTTCCATCCGCCGCTCCTCGCCGCAGTTTTCTCGTACAAACAACCTTGATGTACTTATAATAAGTCCGGAAACGTGTCTTTGCGAGCGTAGCGAAGCAATCTCGTTGTTTATAACCGGTTGAAAATTCGAGATTGCCGCGTCGCTTCGCTTCTCGCAATGATGGATCTGGGGACTTCTTGCGAACACATCAACCTTAGCATAGAGCCTATTGCGATTCAAGCGCTTTCATCGGGGAATTCCCATACATGCCTTGCGGCAGCCGGCCGTCGTTCCCGAAATAAAAAACCCCGGAGGCGCGTTCCTCCGGGGATATATCTCTGCAATTCTGCGGACGGCTCACGCCCGCAGTTCGATCTCTGGGACGCGTTTAGAAGTAGAAGTTCGCGTGAACGCCAACGGTGCGCGTTCCGAGATAGGTGCCGTCTTGATTGCCAAGGTCATCACTCCACTGGCCCAGACCCACGCCGATGGCTCCCTCAACGCTGAAGTTCTTGTTGAAAAAATACTCGGCGCCGAACAGCGCTGCAATGTCAAAGATCGATACGTCAACGACAGTCACGCCTGCGGCATTGTCCGCGTCAACCGTGGCATAGGTAAGCTGGCCGCCGACAAAGGGGGCGAAATCGTTCGTGCTCAGGTACTTCCGGGCCCCGACAGTGACGCTGAGATAGGTGCCTTCTTCGTCGCCGCTGTTGAGCTGCAGGCCGAACCCTCCGTAGAGCGCCATGTCCTTACTGACGAACATGCGTCCGCTGATGTCGACCACGTCTTGCACCCCGGTAAAACCGTCCAGGGGCATAAGCTTGTGCGATACGATGCTGTCTCCCATCCCGACGCTGATGCCCTTGGAACCCTGTGCGAGGCTGTTGGCGGCGAAAGCGCTCCCCGCCAGGCCCATTATCATAACCACTGCCACTGCAACAACGATAAGCTTCTTCATGTGCATCCTCCTTGTGATTTGAACTGCGAACAACAACTATTCTCAATCTGCAATTTTACGGTCCTTCTTAAAAAAAACCCCCGGGCCCTTATGCCCGGGGGAACGTCTTATGCTTGACAGCCCTGCCGGGGTTAGCCGGCATGGCATCGTACAGCGCTTAGAACTTGTAGCTCAGCGAGCTCTGGATCGCCGTGACATCGTCAGCCTTGCCGGCCGCGCTCTTGTAGGCGTCGCCGGTCTTGAACATGCCGATCGTGGTGTTCCAGGTCAGATTGTCAGCGATCGTCGCGTTCACCTTCACGTCGATCTCGGTGCCGAGATCATCCGAGGCAGCGCCGCCGTTCCTATTGACCTTCTCGTTGGCCGAGAGCATCCAGACGTCAGCGCCCACCGTGAACATCTTGCTGATCTTGTACATAGCGCCAAGGCTGATCGCCTGGGTGTTGGCGAATCCGGAGTTCTTATTATTCGTGGCGATACCAGCAGCGGTCGCCATCTGGTACTCATACACGAGCGTATAGTGAGGGTCCTTGTCGAGGAAGGGGAGGAACCCTTCATACTTGCTGCCCGTGGTACCATCGTCACCGGAGCCCGAGGCAAGGGTCGCGTTGATGGTCAGAGCGGCCATCGGCACACTCGCCTGGAGCACAAACTGGTTGCCCTCGAGGTCCACCTTGCTGCCCGCAAACTCGATCTCACCCATCTGAACATCGACCTCGGCCGCGAGCTTCACCGGGCCGACCTGTCCGCTGTAATGCAGGCCGATGTTGTCGAGGGTCGTCTTGATCGCACCCCCGCCCGTTAGAGCGTTGTTCGTCCACGTGCCCCTGCGGTCATACGCGCGTGCGATGTAGGCGCCCACGGTGTTCTTGTCGTCGATCTGGAAGACGTCGAGAAGCGCATAGGCATCGGTGTCATCGGCCAGGGTCGAATTGCCCTCCGAGGCCTTGATGTTCACGAAGGCCACGGTGTTCTTGCCCGGGAGGCCGACGAGCCAGGCGTCGGAGCCGTACTTGTTCGAGCGCAGGAACCAGCCGTTGCCGAGCTGCAGGAACTGGCGGCCGACCTTCACATGGGCCGTGCCGAGGCCGAGGTTAAAGTCGAGCCATCCCTCGCGGACATAGAAATTATTGGTCGGCCTGGTCTCGAATCCGGGGTTCGGGGTAGCGGTCGTAGTGATGCCGGTGGTGAGACCGGTCGCGCCGTTGCCCCACTCATCCCAGTCCGTCTCCATCTGAATGCGGCCCTTCACACCTTCGTTCTTCGCGTTCACGCCGATGCGGATGCGCTCGTAGGTGTTCTGGTAGTCGCCAGAACTCGTCTTCGCGTCATTCCAGTCGTTCGTGTTCTTGAACGACCGCATCAGGATCTCGATGCTGCCGTCCATGGTCACTTCGGCCCTTCCCCCGGCGCTGACCGGGGGAAACAGCTTCTCGCTCGCCTCCGCAGGTTGTGGCTTACTGAACAAGAAGCCTTGCATGGTCAATGCCAGTACTGCGATTATTACCAAAAACTTCTTCATCGTTTGACCTCCCTATGTAGTTTTGCCCATTTCTGGGCAGATTTAAGAAACCTTACGCATGAAGCGATAATGCTTGCTGCTGAAAGTTAGAAAGCCGAGATCATCCCCCCTTTCGTATAAAGGCTGGAGACAGAAAAACCATGAACTGTTCGCAGGACAAGAGGCTGGCACGCTGCTACGACCGCTCGAGAGCAGGCGGAAGCCGCGTTGAATTTGAGGAGCAGTGCTATGTGGTTCCCGATAGTGGAGGTCATAGAAGAACAATGTTCAAGAAGCCACTATTGCTTTGCTTACTTCACAAAAATTCCACACGAAAGAGGTGAATATAAAAAACGCTGGAAAAATATAGCAAAACGGTGGGGGCAAGTCAAGAAGTTTCGTACAGCCTTTTCGATGCAAAGTTACAGTTTTAGCTACTGTTTGTTGCTGTTTTATGAAACAAGCCGCGGGCCACACAACGTGCCTGTGGGCTTCATCACTGCGATCCAGGTTCTTATTTTGAGTTCCGGCGAAATCCGAACCGGAAGAGGAAACTAACATCCCGGAACAGATGCGCTTGTTATCCCCCTGGAGCCAGGAACATGATTCCTCTTGCAACGCCCTTTCCTGCGTGCTATAAGGATAGCCATGGCTACCCCCACCCTCGAAGAACAGCTCGCGATGGCCGGCATCACCTACGGGAGACGTCACGATATTTCCTATCGTGCGGGCCTCGTCATGCAGGTGCTGGGCGCCGCGGTGCTCGCCGTACTCTATCCGCTGGCGAACCCGTTCTACACCATCGGCATCATGCTTTTCAACGCGGGCGCGCTCCTGTCCGGGATCTACCTGCTCGTCTGGATGTCGTGGGTCAGGAAGATCATCCTGGGCTCCATCCTGATCGGGATCCCCCTTCAGCTCGTCGGCCTCTATGGCCCCCCCCAGTATTCCGGGACCATCATTCTTGTGGGGATCGGGCTGGTCTGCGTCGGGGCCGGAGGCATGGTGGGAAAGGAAGCCTACTGCTTTGCCTACCGGGAAGGCTGGATGCTCCTGTGGCTCTATCCCATCCTCATCCTCGCGAACCTGCTGGGAAAGGAACACCACGTCTTCAATTCACTCGGGCTCTCCGCGGCGTTCCTCCTGCTCCTCTCGCTCACCGGCAAGAAGCTGAAGCAGCCGCTGCTGTCTAAGTGCTCGACAAATGTGTGCGTTCCGCGAAATTAATGACCATTTACGAAATCAGAACGCTCACCACATTTTGGCTGTTGTCTTGATGCTTGCAAGGTAATCCTCAAATGCAAGATTCGCTTCAACGCCGTAGTCGGCAAGTAGATCCATCATTTTTGAAAGTGAGACTCCCGCGAGCCGGGCGGCCTTTTCCAGCGATGCTTCGCCGGCCTTATATTTCTCGACAGCCAGCAAGATACGTCCTCGTTCAACCAGATCGCGCACCGCGCTGGACATGTCCTCACGCTCGTCTTTAGCAAACATTGAAAGAAACTTATAGTCTTGATCCGGTATGCGGATGCTTAATGTTTTTGTACCCACGCTATTTTCCTCCTTCGATCCTTTTTACCGCATCATCCATAATTTCCCTTCGGTACCTGCCTATTGTTGCAAGTCGGCCTAAGATCACGAGTCCTTCGTTCTTCTCAACCAGACCTTTTTCCACAGCCCGGATCACTATGGATATTGCCGTGACAAATTCCATCCTGAGGGCCTTGCACGCCCGTATTGCGTTCCTGTCGTCAGTCGCCACGGCATCGGCTTTTTTCTCAAGCGCCGCGACCAGGGCTTCGGCTTCGCCCGCATCAAGGGAGAAATCCCCGGCAAGTTTTTTTACTAAAGCCGCGCTCTTCACCTTGATGACTTTAATTTTTTTCTTTTCCAAACGGGCAGCGAGAAACGTCGCTCCCTCCCGGCCCTCCTGGAGGATCTCTGACCGTACCTTCTCGGGGATGAGAATCTCGCCCTGATAATCATCAAGAAACACATCGAGAACACCGGCCCTTGTCAACAGGATAAGAGTCGACGCATCGAAAATAACCATGGCTAATTGTATGACATTGTCCTACGATTGTCAATTCAAATCCTCGCGCCTCGACAAGCTTTTGTGGCTTGCGGACACAACAATGAAGCGCACGTATATCGGAGCCGGTGGTATGGTGGGGAAGGGAAAGAGGTCTACTGTTTTAACTACCGGGAAGGCTGGATGCTCCTGTGGCTCTATCCCATCCTCATCCTCGCAAACCTGCTCGGAAAGGAACACCACGTCTTCAATGCTCTCGGGTTCTCCGCGGCGTTCCTCCTGCTCCTCCCGCTCACCGGCAAGAAGCTGAGGCAGACTCTGCTGTCTAAATGCACTACGAACGTCTGCAATATGCCTGAACAGCAAATGGATAAATAACAGCCCGCCTGGAGTTTCTCCCTCAACCTGTTGTAGTTAAAACGCATACCCGATCGTGATCCCGGCGAGATGGGCCTGCGACTTGTAGGTGCCGTTCAACGAGTTGTCGGGCGTGAACGGATTCGGGTCATCGTCAGCAAGGCTGTTGGAGATAGTCCTTTTATTGAACCGCAGGTACATGTAGGCCAGATCAACGGTCATATTCCCCGTCGCATAGCCTGTCCCGATCGTGATACCCAGCCGGTCCGCGTCAGGAGTGCGCGTATCGAAGTATGCTTCACCGACAGGGCTCTGGTCATAGACGTAGCCCGCCCGCAGTTTCCACTGGTCCGAGAGCTTGTACTGACCGCCGATCCTGAGACACCGGACATCGTGCCATTGCTTCTCCTCGGTCGCGTTGAACAAGGGATTGTTGGACGTTACCACGATCCTGTCGAAGGTCGACCACAGCGTGTAGTCAAGATCAGCATTCACGGTGAGTTTGTCGGACGCCTTGTAGGAGACACCAAGCTGGACCAGGTCCGGAAGCGTTATCGACGTTTGTCCCTTCGCCGACGTCGCCGCTGGACCGCCGGTAAGTCCCGCGTCGCCATCCACGTCGATCTTGATCCGGCTCCGATAGGAGAGGCCGATATTTACGTTCTGAGCAATTTTATACAGAGCAGCGGCATTCAATCCCCACCCGTCACCCTCTCCGCTCAGCCGAAAATTATGATCACCTAAGAGAACCGGACCGGGCAAAATAATATTCACTGTTTTCTCAAGCGTCGCACGCAACTGGACATAGGCAATGCCGAACGCGACCGACAGGTCGTCGTTCAGCTTGTACGCGATGTTCGGGTTGACCTCCGTCGAGACGATCTTGCTGAACGTGGCCACATAGCGCGTAGAACTGGTCTGGCTCCAGTCGGTGGAGAGGCCGAAGGGGTTGTTGATGCCGACGCCGAGCGTTACTCTGCCATCCAGTTTATGCGTTCCGTAGAGATGGACGGGGAGGTGCAACTCGCGCTTGGATACGTCGGTCGTTCCGGGATTGACGGTGTTGTTTTCGTGAGTGAGCGTCGGATAAATGCCGATGACACCGCCGGACATCCTTGTCCCGTCGAGCTGGGTCATACCGGCTGGGTTGTACCAGACCGCCGAGGGATTGTCGGCCTGGCCCGCGAAGGCGCCCGCCATGCCCAAGGCCGCTGAATCCTGGTCCGGCAGCCGGAACCCCGCGGCAAAACTTGCTGAAGAAAATACCGCCATTCCAAGCATTGCTGTCACGAAGACCGATAGAATCTTATTCATGCACATACCTCCTTCGGACAGCTAATTTATATCTTTAACTCACTGTTATAATAGGCGATAATCTCTCCAAGGTCAAGGACGGAACGTTTTATTTAAACTCTTCCCTATGTTATGAGAGGACAGATGAAGCAGGAAGTGTATCGCCGTGATATGCCGCATCCCAAGCACCTTGCTCGCTTTTATTCCCGGCCCGTCGTCAATGGCGAATAGAGTTCGAGTCTCGTATGGTTTGCGATACTGTTGAAATGACCGTCCATCGTGTAAAGCGGAATATTGTTGAAGATCGCAAGTGCGGCTATCGAGGTATCTGCGGACGGGACGGTTATTCCTTTTGCCCGGAGTGAGCGGTACAGTGATGTTGCCGCAAGATGAATTTCCTTGCTCATATCGAGATAGGGCAGCTTCGTCAACCGTTCCTTCGTTGCTGTATGGCTTTTGTTCTCTCGTATCCCCTGGAGGACCTCCTGGAGAATGATGCCGCAGACCACGGCCCGATTATGCTCTCTGATGAGGCTTTCGAGCCTATCGGCTTGCGATGAGACCGGATGGTGGAAATAATCGACCCAGATGGAAGTGTCAACGAGAACCACGACGGTCCTTTCTCATCTCATCGAGATTGCCTTCCCATTTCACCTTACCCCTTAACTCCAGGACCCTTTCAAACTCCTTTTGTTCAAGAAGCCGCTTAAGCGCATAGTTGACGATCTCCACTTTTTTACTGATACCCGTCAGCTTCTGCGCTTTGCGCAGCAGGTCATCTTGAATGTCTATTACGGTGCGTGACATATCCGACCTCCTTACCGTTTGTATCCCATGAATTACAATTTACGATACCATATATATGATATCATTTCAATCAACTTTTGATATCATCAGAGTGCCCTAAGAGTGCCCTAAGGAGTGCCCTAAGGGTCAAGTCTTTCTCCGCAATGCCCTAAGTGCCCTAAGAGTGCCCTAAGGGTCAAGTCTTTCTCCGTGCATTCTCGAGTGCCCTAAGGGTCAAGTCTTTCTCCGTGCATTCTCAGTGCCCTAAGGGTCAAGTCTTTCTCCGTGCATTCTCGGTTTCCCGAAGCCACCGGCTGATCGTCGAGTAGTGCACGCCCACCTGACGGGCGATCTCGCTCTGCCGGTACCCGTGCCGCTCTACGGCTTCAGAAAGTCGTTTTCGCAGTCTTCGACGATCGTTGACGATCCCGTCCGGAAAAAGCACCGGGAGTGCCGGGCGCGTCGCGTACCGCTGGCTCCGGGGGATCTCGGGAATGTCCTTGTGCTTCTTCAGGCGATCGACCAGTTGATCCATAAACCCGTCTTCACCCAGAAGCGCCTGGCCGCGCACCTCGGTCCAGATGGTGGGCTTGCCGATCCCCCATGATACGAACTTCCGATACTCCTTTTCTGCCTTGCCCCGCTTCCCGCTGAATTGCCGCAGCACCCAGTCTGTCGTCAGGCACAGATGAGCATCGGCCTTCCCTGCTGTCGCACGGTAACTGGACCACGCATGGTCTTCAGGCCGCTCGACCATCTTTGCCCTGACCGGGTTCAGCACGACATACCGGCAGACCTCAAGAAGATGGCTGTCCTTCTGGATCAGGATGGCTTTGTATCGTCCCTGGAACAGGTGGCCTGTCCTGCCGTGGAGTTTATTGAAGAGCTGGGTGTACACGCTGTTCATCTGCCGCATGCCGATGGAGAGGTTTCCCTCCGGGGTCTCGACCAATATATGATAATGGTTGGTCATGAGGCAGTAGGCGTGGCAGATCCAATTGTACCGTTTGTTAACGTGTTGGAGGGTGTTCAGGAAGTTCAGGCGGTCGGTATCGTCCTTGAAGACGGGTTTTTTCTCATTGCCGCGCGACGTCACATGGTACACGGCGCCGGGGTATTCAATGCGGAGGGGGCGTGCCATGCATGGAGCGACAGTAGCACAAGAAATTGCGAAATGCAAGGAGAAAGACTTGACCCTATAGGTTTCCTATAGGTTTGCTCGTACCACGTGAGGAGCTTTCGCATGGTCGTGGAGATACCATCCTTTCCGCTCTGGAAAAGGATGTGGACATGGTTGCTCATGAGGACCCAGGCATAGACTGAACATTTACCCTCCTCGACGTTTTGGCCCAGCCGTTCGAGAAAGCGCGATTTGTCTTCATCGTCCCTGAAAATATCCGTCTTGTCGATCCCTCGCACCATGATATGGTGCAGGGCGCCGGGGACATCTAATCGGGCTTGACGCGGCATGAGGCAAATCTAAGGGAATGCCGGCGCTTTGTCAAGCGTTATGACACGCAGGACACAACGTCCCCAAAAATGTTCACAACGTCCCCAAAAATGTTTGACGCGGCATGAGGCAAATCTAAGGGAATGCCGGCGCTTTGTCAAGCGTTATG
>CAYPOT010000004.1:104310-104979 GCA_964412455.1 uncultured Nitrospiraceae bacterium
ACACGCAGGACACAACGTCCCCAAAGAACACAAAGAACACGCAACGTCCCCAAAGAACACGCTATGCGAAGAGGACGAGCCATGAAGAAACTATAGCATAAAAAAAGGGAAATGCACGAAGAAAGACTTGACCCTATAGGTTTACTATAGGTTTAAAAAAAGGGAAATGCACGAAGAAAGACTTGACCCTATAGGTTGTGCTTTTCAGCCATTGTCCGGCAACTCCAGTGGGTCGCGCCGGCAGGCCGTGATTGCAGAGTGGTACCGATAATCGCTTTTATTTTTGTTGTCGATATCTCCGGTTTGCGACCGCGACCTGCCGCTACTTCCCAAAGGCAGTCCGGACCTTCGCTACAAAACCGCTGCCTCCATAGAGCGGCTGTTTTATAATTAATGCGTAGACGCTTGGCAATGACTTTGTCTTGATTGCCACTCGCTGCTGATAGAATTATTCGACATCGTTGAGCAACTTGTTGAGGGGTACGATGCGCTCGCACCCAGCGTTCCAACTCTTGTCGGTCCGTTGCCGTAAGGTTTACAACTATCGCGTGTCGTGCCATGAACGACATTCTATCACAAATCATGGCATAACACCAGTTAATTGAGAGACACTACACTAGTATTGCAACAAGTTAATTATGAAACATAATGACGAGACAACTTCTGATC
>CAYPOT010000005.1:0-65272 GCA_964412455.1 uncultured Nitrospiraceae bacterium
GACTAGTAGGGGCGGCCCTGCGTGGCCGCCCAGATCAGGGTAACCACATAGGGTTACCCCTGCGGGTAATGATTTTCTTCTCGCTCCTTGTGTCTTGGCGGTTCCAATGTTTTGGTTCGGCTCGTACGGGTTAAAGGGAGCGTGTTTCCCCGTCCCCTCGCAGGTAAGATCCCTGCCTTGCGCAATGCAGCACAGGTCGCCCAAAACGCTAAACATGAATCCAGGGGCGAGCGACTGGAATAAATTGCTTCCTTTTGGATCGAAGCTCCCTTTCCTTTTTCGAGTATCCACTCTTTCTTTCCTGCCATCTATCCGTACAATCTCACGCCTGAGACCGTCATTACGCAAGAATGAGACTCCCCGGAAGGCCTTCAAAGTGGCAACCCGCTGTAAAGAAAGCCTTTTCCCAGCTCCTGCTATCTGGCATGCCCCTTGCTCTTAGAAGGGTTAAGGCTAAGTGAAATACGGGGAGGAGCTTCTATGCACCGGAACATCCTGATCGTCGACGATGAGGTCGCTTTTTTACATCCCATGAGAAAGATGCTGAATGGACCGAGGCTCCATGTGGACACCGCCGACACCTACGAGCAGGCGATGCTGTTGATAAGGACCATGCGCTATGACGCGGTGATAGCCGATGTTCGTCTGGGGGGGGCGATGTCCCGGGAGGGGCTGGCGATCCTCGACTTTATCAAGGCACGTGACAAGGCTACCAAGGTCATCATCATGACAGGCTATGGCGGACCCGAGGTGATGAAGGACGCCTATCATCTCCACGCCGACTACTATTTTGAGAAGCCGGTCTCGTTCAGGACGCTTTCAGGTGCTTTGAACGATCTTGGGTTATTGGGCCTGGACACACAGCCTGAATCCGTCAGCACGATCGCGAGCCTGGGAATCGACCGGGACGAGAGGAAGCAGTACCTGCATGACGGGCATGGCGAAGACGAAGGTCGTCCCCCTGTCGCCGGGATAGCACCGCGGGCGGCCTTTCGTACAGGCAGTGAGTCATAGGGACGTCCCCTTTTCGGGGAAGGAGGCAGCAGCGATGAGCAATGGAACGGTGATGGAGACGACGCAGCACCTGACGTTCACTCTGGAGGAAGAGATATTTTCCCTGGAGATCGCACGGGTGCGGGAGGTGCTGGACCATACGATCATCACCAGGGTGCCGCGCACCCCTTCGTACATGCAGGGAGTGATCAACCTCCGGGGGAGCGTCGTCCCGGTCATCGATCTGCGGCTCAAGTTCGGAATGCCTGCGGCGAGCGTCACGGTCAGCACCTGCATCATCATCGTGGAAGCGAACGTGAACGGGGAGACGATCGTTCTTGGGCTTCTGGCGGATTCGGTGCAGGAGGTGCTCGACCTGGACCGGGAGAGCATCAAGCCCGCACCCCGCATCGGAACGAGGCTTGACACCGGGTTCATCAAGGGGATGGGCCGACAGAACGACCGGTTCATCATCATCCTCGACATCGACCGGGTGTTCTCCTTTGACGAACTCGGCATGGTGCAGGACATTCGGGACGTCACGGAAACAGCATGGTCCGCTCAACCTGCGGCGTAGGACCCCGCACAGCACCCGGGCCGAGAGCTATTAACTTGAGAAAAAGCCTTTGGCCAGTGAAGAAGCGGATTTGCTTATGATAATGGCGGATACGATCGAAGGATTCATTCGCATCTGACAAGAAATGGGAAACAGCGGTATCTCGGATCAAAAGTGCAGGGCGCCAGGGGATGGCAGCAGGCCCCGTGGGAGCCATCGTGAACGCGGGGCCTGCAATGTTTTTTCCGGAAAGCAAGAGCAGCGACGAGGGAATGGGGGAGGGCCAACATGGGAGACAGAGTGACAAAGTTGAACTGCTGGGAGTTCAAGAAGTGCGGCCGGCAGCCCCAGGGCAACCACGTTCACGACAAGGGACTGTGTCCGGCCACCGCTGAAGATGCGCTGGACGGTATCCATGACGGCACGAATGCCGGCCGGACCTGCTGGGTGGTGAGCGGAACGCTCTGCCAGGGAGCCGTGCAGGGGACCTTTGCGCAGAAATTCAAGAATTGCGAGGCCTGCGATTTCTACCAGAAGGTGAGGAAGGAGGAGTTCCCTGACTTCTTTCTTTCCGCCGTGCTGCTGGGACGAATGCGCAAGAAGGCCGTTGCCGTATAGAAGCGATTGTATCTCCGGAGTAACGGACCCTCGGGTATTCCCTTCGGTCCTCGCTACAGCGCCGTGCTTGCCCGCGGGTTACATCTTCCCGCAGCAGACTGCAGGAAGATAGATCCTCAGGGAGGTTGTCGATATTCTAATCGCTCGCTAACCCTGCATAATACTACAGGGCAGCGCTTGCTCCTGGATTGAGGTCGAGGGCCGACCGCTCCCCCCGCTGGTAGTGGAGATATCCCGTAAAGGCCACCATGGCCGCGTTGTCGACGCAGAGGCCCATGCCCGGCAGGTACAGCGTGATGCCCGCCTGCCCACATGACCGCTGCATCTCATTTCTGAGCGCGCTGTTCGCCGCCACACCACCCGCCACGATGATCTTGCTCACTCCCTGTTCTTTTGCCGCTTTCATGGTCTTTTCCACCAGGGTCTCCACCACGGCCGCCTGAAAACTTGCAGCCACATCGTTGATGTTCAGCGACGGATCCAATCCCTTGTCCTTCGACCGGAAGAGGACAACATGGTTCCTGACCGCGGTCTTGAGCCCGCTGAAGCTGAAGTCATATCCTTCCCGCTGTCCCCGGGGAAAGGCGATCGCCCGCGGATCTCCGGAACGCGCGAGGCGGTCGATGACCGGCCCGCCGGGATAGGGGAGGTCAAGCAGCTTCGCCACTTTGTCGAAAGCTTCTCCCGCGGCGTCGTCCCGCGTCTGTCCCAGCAGGGCATACTTCCCGAACTCCCGGACATGGTAGAGCGCGGTGTGTCCGCCCGAGGCGAGAAGCGCGACGTAGGGATAGCCGATATCGGGATATTCGAGGTGCGCGGCAAGGATGTGGCCTTCGCCGTGGTGGACGCCGATGAACGGAATGCCGAGGCTGTAGG
This sequence comes from uncultured Nitrospiraceae bacterium, assembly GCA_964412455.1. Taxonomy (GTDB): domain Bacteria; phylum Nitrospirota; class UBA9217; order UBA9217; family UBA9217; genus JAAXXJ01. The sequence continues at coordinate 3,044 of CAYPOT010000005.1, forward strand.
CTATGGCCTTGGCAGCTGAGACGCCGACGAGGAGCGCGCCGATCAGCCCGGGCCTTGACGTTACGGCGATGAGGTCGATGTCCGGGAGCGTGACCGATGCCGCCGACAAGGCCTCGCTGATGACGGGCATGAGGTTCTTCAAATGCTCCCGCGAAGCGAGCTCGGGGACCACGCCGCCGTACTGTTCATGCAATTTCACCTGAGACGACACGATGTTCGAAAGAACGGTCGTGTCCCTGAGCACCGCCGCAGCGGTCTCATCGCAGGAAGTTTCTATGCCGAGGGTTATCATGAGTTTATAAGGAAGAATAATGGTAACTATTCAGCACCCCAATATCCGTCGTCCCCGAATGCTCCTATCGGGGACCCAGGGACGTTGAAAACCTCTGGATTCCCGATTAAATCACTCGGGAATGACGAAAATGTGTGGTATGGCAGATCAGAACCCGCTGGTTTAATCTGTAATTTTCAGCCAACTGAATAGATACGAATAATGAAGGTAGGAGGGTAGGAAGGGAGGAAGGTAAGATAAGGCGAGGCAGTAACAGAATCGTCCTAACTTCTTACCCTCGTACCTTCCTGCCTTCTTACCTTCAGGTTCACTTCACCAGCGCCGACACCGGCACGACCTCGATTCCCTGCTCGTCAATAGTGGCGAGCCATTTTTTGAGCTCGGCGATCGTCGCCGGGTGGGGATGGCCGATGCCGATGGCCCTGCCGTTCCGCTTCGCCGTCCGGGCGAGTTCGTCCAGCTGCTTCCTGATCTCCGCGGGGTTGTCGCCGTCGTTGTCGAGGAACACGTCCCGCCGGGCCGATCTCAGGCCGAATTCCCGGGCAACGGTATAGGCCGCGCTGTTCGGGCTCGTCCTGCTGTCAAGGAAGAACAGGCCGCGCGCCTTAAGCTCGGACATCAGGAACGTCATGGCCTCCCGGTTCTCGGTAAGCGCCGAGCCTTCGTGGTTGTTCGTGCCCGCGGCGCCGGGAACGGAGTCAAGGTCCTCGTTGACCGCGGAGATGAACTCCATGGGCGTCATGTCCGACCGGAGCATGCCGGGGGAGTCGCGCTTCTCCGTCCTGACCTTCGCCTCCATGGGGATATGGACCAGCACTTCCCGTCCTCTCCGGCGCGCCGTCTCGGCGATCTTTTTCGAGAAGGGGAGGCGGGGCATGACGCCCAGGGTGATCCGGTCCGGCAGGGCAAGCAGGTCCAGCGCGGGTTTCATGTCCTGTCCAAGGTCGTCGATCACGATGGCCACGACGGCGGTGATCTCCCGCTGCTTTCCCGCCACCGGCGGCTTGATGCCGGCTGGTTTCTTCGCTTTGTGGAAGGGGCCCCAGAGCAGCAGGGCGATGGAGACGACGGCAACGATGATCCCCCAGAAGACGAGGCTGTCGTAGCGGTTGCTCTTCCTCTTTCTTGGACGTTTCGCCTGTGTACCCTGTTTTCCCATAACAGGCATTTTATACAATATTGGCGCTGAAAAGACCAGCGTTATTTCAGGCCGCCGCGGCGATTTTGGCTTGACTTGGAGGCACTCCGGCTTTTATACTGCAAAACACACGGAACACGACGAGACCGAATCTTGCCACGAAGTCACGAAGGCACTAAGCAATACAGTTGCAAAAAACTTTTTTTCTTCGTGTCTTGGTGTCTTAGTGGCAAAGAATGTGTGACTAAGAGAGGTAGTGTATGAGCTTCGAATACGTTCAGGAGATCCCGCAGCCCAAAAACATCCTCGAAGCAATGCCGCTCTCGATGGACCTGGCGGTCATCAAGAAAATACGCGACCAGGAGATCAAGGCGGCCTTTACCCGGGAGAACAACAAACTGCTGTTGATCATCGGCCCCTGTTCGGCCCACGACGAGAACGCGGTGTGCGATTATATCGGCCGGCTCGCGAAGGTGCAGGATGAGGTCAGGGAGAAGGTCATCATCATCCCGCGCATCTATACCAACAAGCCCCGCACCACCGGTATCGGCTACAAGGGCATGGCCCACCAGCCGAACCTCGCCGAGGAGCCGAATATCGTCGAGGGGATCAAGGCCATCAGGAACATGCATATCCGGGCGCTCAAAGAATCGCGCCTTCCCGCCGCCGACGAGATGCTCTACCCCGGGAACTATCCCTACCTCGAGGACGTGCTCTCCTACGTCGCCGTGGGCGCGCGCTCCGTGGAGAACCAGGCGCACCGCCTCACCTGCAGCGGCCTCGACATCCCCGTGGGCATGAAGAACCCGACGTCCGGCGACATCGACGTGACGCTCAACTCCATCCAGGCGGCCCAGGCGCCCCACGTCTTCAGCTACAACCGCTGGGAGGTCAAGACCACGGGCAATCCCCTGACCCACGCCGTGCTGCGCGGCGCGGTGGACCCCCACGGCGTGAACGTCCCCAACTACCACTACGAGGACCTGATCTGGTTCGCCGAGGCCTACCAGAAACGCGGCTTCGCCAACGCCACGATCATCGTGGACACGAACCACGCCAACTCCAACAAGAAGTACGCCGAGCAGCCGCGCATCGCCATGGAGGTCATGCAGAGCCGCCGGCATTCGCCCGTGCTCAAGGACATGATCCGGGGTTTCATGATCGAGAGCTTTATCGAGGAGGGCGCTCAAAAGACCGACGGCACGGTCTACGGCAAGTCCATCACCGACCCCTGCCTGGGCTGGAAGGACTCGGAGAAGCTCATCCGCGACCTGGCCGCGATGGTGTAGCGGATCAGATATATATTGTTCCTGCGAGGCCTCCCGGATCACCGGGAGGCTTTTTTTGGCCTTGACGCAATGGTTAATTACAGGATAAAGTTATACCTACAAAGGTCAGTTTTCCCGAGGAGACCCCCCGGGGAGGTATTATGTATGGACGTTCTCGAACTTCAGGACAAGAACGAAGAGTATCTGAGGAACCGGTCTCCTGTAAAAAAGATCGGCGTCTTCGTATCCGTTGCAAGAGATGAAGCGTCAGCGGCCGGTGAGGTGGACATTCTCGTGGAGTTCGAGCAAAAGGAACAGACATGACCACGGAAATGTATGAACAAGTTCGGAGAAATCTTTTCGGGGGCCACAACCAGAACGCGCTCGTTCAGCTCGTGCATGACCGGGCCGCGATATGCGGGCCGATCCAGGGCACCCCGGAAGAGTTCTCGCAGATCCTGTATGAGCTGACCCGGGGGGAATTGAACGAGAGGAACGAGACGGTCTCCTATGAGGTCATCGCAGAGGGAAAAAAGGACGTCCTGAAGTTCAGGGACGGGTCCCTGTTCAGGGTCGTCAAGGCCAAAGGTCAGCTCGCCGGGGCTCTGATCGTCGTGACGCCCCACCTGACGTCGATGGACGATCTGCTTGACGCCCGGGAAGTGCCGCTCGCCCGCCTGGTGTCCGACACCCTCGTGATCCGCGATGCCTACAAGCGCGTTGCCGATGAATATCGGCGGGTAGAGCTGAGGCTGGCCGCGGACAAGGCCGGCGCGGAGATACGGATGACCCGCGAGAGCAGGCTCGAGGCAATCCTGGAGACCATAGAAAAGGCGAAAAGCGGAGAGAAGATCATGGTCAGGGGCCAGCAGAACATCGACGCGCTCGTCAACCTCGGCTTTGTCCCCGGCCTGGTAGACAACCCCGACAACTGGGTCGATGCCGAGGACTTCCCCGGCCTGCGGTATCGCCACGCCCGGAGCGGGATCGAGGTCCTTCTGACGGGCCGCGAGCGGTTCCGGCCCATCGAGGAGCTGAACCGGCTGGAATTCACCTTCCTGGTCCACCGGAGCGACGACGATCCGGCAGCGTACGGGAGGATGGTCAGGAAGTTCCGGGGGTCCCGGAGGGACGAAACGCCCTATTCGATGAAGGAGTTCCTGGCTGACCTGATCGCCCTGGTGAAATATCCGGAGGAACTCAAAGGCAGGACGGAAGAGGACCTCGGGCTCATGGCGGACGAGGTGGAACATGTGATCGACCGGCGACAGGAACTGGACAAGGGGATCCTGCCGTACGAGGCCGTTTTCAGCAAGAACACCGGGGCGATCATCGACCACATCCGGAAGAACAGAACGCCGGCACGGGAGATACGAAAAGCGCTCGATTATTTCGAATATACCGGCATGATCGATGCGCAGTACAAGGCTGCGCTGCACCAGCAGATCACGGCCGCGACAAGGGAGCCGGCCGGGGCCGCGCCGGTCGGTGATGACGTGCTGCACGATAAGAGGGTCAAGGAGATCGTCGCGGAAGTGCTGAAGAAGATCCCCAAAGAAAGATTGACCTCGCGGACGATCACGCTCGCGCTGTCCCCCTATGTCAGTGAGTTGGGGTTCGGCAGGCTCGTCAAGATCCGGGAGCGGATACTGCAGTTAAAGGGGATGGTGCATGACCAGTAGGGCCTCATGAATTCAGGCGAGCGCGTTCCCTGCATCGTCCGATCCCGACAACGAGAAACTCACCTACGCCTTGACCGAGAGCGGAAGCGTCATCGCCACGGGCGCGAATCCCACGGTCACCCTCTCCAGCGGCAGCCACACCGTGCAGGATAAAGCAGGATAAACCCGGAGGAGACCTGACACGTACGCTCACCGGCAATGATCGGAGATGACAACCACCATGCTGAATAAAGGATGGACCGTGACGCTCGCGGGCATAGGCATCAACCTCGCGCTCGGGGTGCTCTATACCTGGAGCGTCATCAAAAAGGCGATCCCCGCGGAGTGGGAGTGGTCCGACGCCGATAAAGCGCTCCCGTACTCCATTGCGTGCATCGTCTTCGCGTTCGTGATGGTTCCTGCCGGCCGGCTTCAAGACAGGATCGGGCCGCGGTGGGTTGCCACCGCAGGCGGCGTCCTCACCGGGATCGGCTGCATCATCGCGTCCTACGCAGTCACGGTGGCCTGGTTCGTCATCGGCTTCGGGGTCTTCGCCGGCGCCGGCATCGGCCTGGGGTACGCTTCGGCAACGCCCCCGGCGGTGAAGTGGTTCTCCGCCCGGAAGACCGGACTCATCGCCGGCCTGGTGGTCGCCGGTTTCGGCCTTGCCTCGGTGTACATCTCGCCGGTCGCGAATCACCTCACGGGGTTCAGCCTGACCGGCCTGCCGGTTCCCGCGGTGGTCGAGCTCAGCCGGGCCAAGGACCTGGCCGATGCGGAGTTCGAAAAGGCCCGGCGGGTGCTGGCCTTCTCTCAGGCCGAGCTCGGGGGCGCCGACATATTCCAGGGATCGCCGTTCCTCGCGGAGAAGGATACGGCCCGGAAGGACGCGGCAGCCCTGCTGCTCGCCCTCAAGGAACGCAACATCCACCGGACGATGTTCTTCTTCGGGATCGGCTTCCTGATCGTTGTTACGGGGCTTGCCCAGCTTCTTGCCGCGCCGCCGCCCGGGTACCAGCCGCCCGATGTGGTTACCGGCGGCAAGCGGGCGGCTGACGCGGCCGCGCTGAACCTTGGCCCGACCGAGATACTTCGTACGCCGCTCTTCTATCTTCTGTGGGCCATGTACGCCTTCGCTGCCGGCGCGGGCCTCATGATCATCGGGAACATCACCACCATCGCGAAGCTCGGGAAGATCGAGGCGGGGTTCATCCTCGTGGCGCTGCTTGCCGTCGGAAACGCCGCGGGCCGCATCATCGCCGGAGTGCTTTCCGACCGGATCGGCCGCCTCTGGACCATGTGCATCATCTTCCTGTTCCAGGCAGGCCTGATGATGGTGCTCCGGACGGGCCTCACCGATATGACCGCCTTTGTCATCGTCTCGATGCTCCTGGGCTTCAATTACGGGGCCTGCCTTTCGGTGTTCCCCTCGGCCGTGAAGGACAACTTCGGGCTGAAGAACTTCGGCATCAACTACGGGCTGGTGTTCACCGCCTGGGGCGTGGGCGGATTCGTCTTTCCGCTCTTCGCCGGGAAACTGTTCGAGGCGGCAAAGAAGGCCACGGGGACGGGCAGCTACAACGACGCCTATCTCACGGCAGCAGCGGTGCTTGTGCTCGCCGCGGTGCTCACCTTCGTGACGCGCTCGATCGAACAACGGCATAAAGCGCGGTTCGCCGGCCAGGGGACGCAATGAGCCGCTGCGTTTCGATCCCGGATCGATCTTCCCGGGGACCGGCAAACGAAACCACGACCTGTCCCTTGTGCCGGACAGATGACGTGCTCAGCTATTTCCAGGACGGACGCCGGGACTATTATCACTGCCAGGTCTGCGGCCTGGTGTTCGTTCCGCCCCGGCAGTTCCTGTCGCCGGAAGAGGAAAAGAAGAGATACGACCAGCACCGGAACTCGTCCGATGACCCGGACTACCGCCGCTTCTTAAGCCGCGTGTTCCTCCCTCTGCAGCGATGGCTGGCCCCGGGAAGCGACGGCCTCGATTTCGGCTCCGGCCCCGGACCGACGCTCTCCCTGATGTTCGAAGAAGCGGGCCATTCCATGAAGATCTTCGACCATTTCTACGAACGCGTTCCCGCAGTGCTGGAACAACAGTATGATTTCATAACGGCCACCGAAGTGGTGGAGCATCTGCATGATCCCAAAATGGAGCTGGACCGGCTGTGGGCCTGTCTGAAACAGGGCGGCTGGCTGGGCATCATGACAAGCCATGCGGTCGGGCAGGAAGCTTTTCCGAAGTGGTACTACAAGAACGATCCCACCCATGTCTGCTTTTTCTCCCAACAGACCTTTGGCTGGATGGCCCTCCAGTGGAACGCGGAAGTGACGTTCGCCGATGGGGATGTGGTGTTCTTTCACAAACGGTCCGACGTACCCGGACAGCCCGGTGTTGCCGTAAGCGAGGGCTCCCCATGAGATCGCTGCCCGTGCTGTATCAGGACGAACAGCTGATCGCGGTCAATAAACCATCAGGCCTTCTGGTCCACCGGACCGCGATCGATCGTCATGAGACCGAGATCGCCATGCAGATCGTGCGGGACCAGTTGGGGCAATGGGTCTATCCTCTCCACCGTCTCGACAAATCAACGTCAGGCGCCCTGGTGTTCGCGTTGGACCAGGAAACCGCCCGGCACATGACCCGCTCCTTTACCGAGGCACAGGTCTCCAAAGAGTATCTCGCGATCGTGCGGGGTTTCACCGGCGAGGGAGCCCGCATCGATCATCCCTTGCGGGACCGTTGGGACAAGATGTCCGGCCGGGAGGAGAAGGGGGCCCAGCCTGAAAAGCGTTCTATCACGGACTATCGGCGCCTGGCGACCGTTGAACTGCCGCAGGCCGTCGGGCGTTATTCCACGGCGCGGTATTCACTCGTTGCGGCGGCTCCCGTGACGGGCCGCACGCACCAGATACGGCGCCATATGAAGCACATATTTCACCCGGTCGTCGGCGACACGACCTACGGCGATGGAAAGCAGAATGAGTTCTTTCGCAGGGCGTTCGATTGCCACCGGCTGCTGCTGCACGCCTTTACGATCACGTTCATCCATCCCCGGACGGGCCGGCAGCTTTCCATTCAAGCCCCCCTGGACCATGCCTTCGGCGTCCTGCTGGAGGCGCTGCAGTGGGACAGGATCGCCCTGGTATGATCGCCGCCGGACGTATGGGGAGCAGGTCTTTTCCCTCGCGCTCCTGGAGGACTGACAGGGAAACTGTCTTTCCGCGGGGCGGGAACCCGTGGGTCATAAAGTCCGAATTGTGTTAAAAATGTGTTATAATTTGTTGCTCATGTGCCTGCGTGTCGAGGCTGCCCGTATGCAGCGCATACCCGCAAGGTCCCCGGGCGAGGAGCCTTTACCGGATGAACAGTTTTGAGATCATCGCTTACCCTCTCTTGCCGATTGCCGCGATGGAGCTTCTTCTGGGATTCCTCCTGCTGGGCCAGAGCCGGCGAAGCAGCCCTGTGCACCGGTCGGTCGCTGCCATCGCATTTTTTTCCTCTGCCTACGCCCTGAACACCGCGGTCATGTATCTCATGGCTTCCCGCGGGCATGACTTTATCTTCTTCGCCCGGTTGAACTGGATCGGGTGGTTCGCCATTCCCGCCGGTCTGCAATTCATCTTTTACCTCAGGTCCGATGCGAACCGGACCGCGCGCAGGGTGGGATACATCCTGTATCCCTATTGGGCGGCCATCCTGGCCCTCTGCCTGTTCACCGATATGATCGTCACGCCCGGGTATTCGCTGATCCCCTACCGGAACGATCCGGGCCCCCTTGAGGTCCCCGCGCGCGTCAGCGGCGCGCTCATCATCATCTGGTTTATCGTCGAGATCGTCCGCACCCGGCGCCATTTGACCGGCATCAAGAAGTTCCAGCTGGATCATTTTTTCTACGGGGCATTGATCTTCGCGATCGGCGGCGTGACGATCGCGGGCATCATGCCGGCGATCCGGGGTTCCGGGGTAGAGCCGGGACTGGGGTCCTATTTCGGTCTGCCGTGGGTGGTCCTCACCTTTTATGCCATCGTTCGGCACAGCCTCTTCGAGATGCGCGTCATTGTCTCGCGGGTATTAAGCATCCTTATCCTGATCCTCGTGTTCTCGGGCATTCAGGCGGCCCTGCTGACCGCGATCGCGCCAGCGTTTGGAACAGCGCTGTCAAGTTTCATTTCTCTTTCCATCCTCGGGTTTTTCCTTTTCGGTACACCGGTCACCCGGACGATACAGTCCCTTGTCAACAGCCTCATCATCGGCGATCGTTACAATTACGGGACGTTGATGCGTGAGGCGATCGTGGCCCTGAACGAGAAAAAGGAAGAGCGCGAACTGATCGATTATCTGATCGAGACGACAACCGCCGGGCCGGGCATCAGCAACGCCGGGGTCTTCCTCCATCACGTGGAGGACGGTTATATCCTGCGGCAGGGGATCGGCCTCTTCCTGGACATGAAAGACCGGAGCTCGCTTGCCGATGTGGCGGTGAAGAAGCTGCAGGAGACGAACCGTTCGCTCATCCTGACGGCGATGACCGGGGCGGAAGAGGACCCCGAGATGTTCAACCTCAAGACCTACATGCGGGGGATCGGGGCCAAGGCCCTCGTTCCTCTCCTGTTCCAGGGAAAGCTCCAGGGGGCGCTGGTCCTCGGCGCCAAGGTGGGCGGCGAGACGTTCGGCCAGAGCGACGTCGGATTCTTCGAGACGCTGGCGGCGCACGCGGCGAGCGCGCTGGAAAACGCGCGGCTCGCCGAGATTGCCAGCAAGATACGGTCATCCCTGCAGGAGAGCGAAGAGCGCTTCATGACGCTGGCGCAGAAAATGCCCGCCGCGGTCTTTATCCACCGGGGAGCGTTGATCGTCTATGCCAATACCGCGGCGGAGGACATGACGGGATATCCGCGTGAACAACTGATGATGATGCACATGCATGACATCATCCATCCCGAGTACCGGAAGGCCTTTGCGCTGAACGGTCTCGAGAGGATCGAGCCGCGGACGCATGATGCCGTAAAGGAAGTGCGGATGCTCCAGCAGAGCGGGAACGAACGATGGGCCGTCATGACGTCGTCGGTCATTGAGTTCGGGGAACGGGCGGCGGCCCTGCGGATCCTTTTTGACCTGACGGAACAGAAACGGGCCGAAGGCAAGCTTCGCTATGAGCGCATACGGGACGCGGTCGGACGGATGGCATCGTACCTCTCCGCTGATCTCGAAGGGATCATGAAAGACCTTCGCCATATCGCCGGGCCCCCGGAGCAGGGCGAGGACGGTCAGCGTCATGCCGAACTGGCGCGGAAGGTCCTGTCCACGGTAGAGCAGGCGGAGGTCCTGATCGGGACCCTGAAGGAGTTCAGCGCGAGCGCGAATACGAAGCGGACCCTGCAGGACCTGAACGACCTCGTCGACAAACGACAGCAGATCCTTGCTTCGCTGCTGACCGGGAAGCACGCGCTCGTCATGCGGCCCTCCTCCGGGGCACTGCAGGTCATGGCCGATCCCATCAAGATGGAGCGGGCGCTCATGAACCTCGTGGCCCACGGCAGGGACCAGATGCCGCGGGGAGGCGATGTCACCGTGGCCACCGGCAGGACGGCGATCGACGCCGAATTCATCCGTCGGACCGGCTTTGGAAAGATCGGCGAGTATGGCACGGTCTCTGTCAGCGATACCGGCGAGGGAATGGACGCGGCTGAGCAGGAGCGGATCTTCGAACCGTTCTTCGCGACGCGGGGCGACTGGAAGGGAAGCGGCATAGGCCTGTCCATGGTCTACGACATCGTCAAGGAACACGAGGGGTATATTACGGTAACAAGCGGGCCCGGCCAGGGCAGCACCTTCGCAGTATATCTGCCGCTCATCTCCTGAAAGGCCGCCCGGGACCGGCCCTCGCCGGAAGAACTTCCCGACCGCCTCCAGCGTGTAGAGAAACCAACGAATGAGAACGAACCATCCCAAAGCCGGCAAGCGAAAACCGCCCCGGGCCGGGCGGAATAGGACCGTGTCCGTCGATCTTGCGTCGCTCCGTCAGGTCGAGCACCGGTGCGGCGGCTGCGCGCAGAATGAGCCCTGCTGCTGCTCATCCTACGAGGTCTGCGTCACCGCTGCGGAAATGCGGCGGATCATCCAGGTCCTGCCCGAGGCCGCCAAGCTCTGCCCCCATCTCAGAACGGACCATGGCTACGACAACCTGTTCGAGTACGTGGAGCCCGGATTGTATGCCCTGGACACGACCGAGGACGGACTCTGCCTTCTCGCCTACGTGGCCGATCATAAGATCCGCTGTTCACTGCACAGGGCCGGGACGGACCTTGGAATTCCCCTCGGGAAGGTCAAGCCGCAGTCCTGTCTGCTCTGGCCGATAAGCTTATCGGAAGGCGACGAGGTCCTGTCGCTTGCCGGTGATGCGCTTTCGTTCCGCTGCACCGCTCCCCGCCGGAAAGGAACGAAAGGTCTTTCTCCGGCATTCGTGGAAGCGGTCAGACTCGTCTATGGTGACGGCGCGGGGGGCCGACTGGAACACGAGGCCGGCACAGGGGTCCGGCGTACGACGCTCCAACGGCGCAGCTGACGATCTTCCCGCTCTCTTGCGGGCCCGTTTATTTTGCCGTGGTTGTGGTACACTGCGTCAGTCGTGGGTGACCCGCTCTTTTTCGAGGCCGGCCCGAACCTCGTCGGCGGGACCTCCCGTCGGCGACAATTTCCCCGCCGGTCTCCGACCGGCACATGAGGGGCTCCCTATGGACCAGAACATTCTTCTTATCGACGACGAACGATCTATCCTCGATCTGTTCACGAAATTCCTTTCCGGGAAGGGCTACGCGGTCTCGGCGGCTTCAACCCTCGCCGAAGCGCGCACTATCCTGTCCACCAGGGATTTTCACGCCGTCATCATCGACCAGCACCTTCCCGACGGCAAAGGGGTCGAGCTCATCAATGACGTTCGCGCCACAAATCCCACGGCCGCCGTCGTCATGATCACCGGACAGGTGGACGTTCCGCTCGCCGTGGAGGCGATGCAGAAGGGCGCGGACAACTTCCTCATCAAGCCGGTGCGGCTCAAGGAACTCGCCGTATTCCTGGAGAAAAGCCTTGAAGTGGTATCGCTGCGCCGGCTCGCGCAGACCAGCGACCTGCTGAAGAAAAAGGGTCCGTTCTTCTTCGGCATGAGCGCGGCCATGGGAAAAGCGCTGGAGATAGCACAGGTCGCCGTGGAGAATGACGGGCCGGTGCTGATCACCGGCGAGACCGGCGTGGGAAAGGGAGTCCTGGCCCGATGGATCCACGAAAGCTCGAACCGGAGGAAAGGGGCGTTCGTGGAGGTCAGCTGTCCGAGCTTCCGGGGGGAACTGCTCAGGAGCGAGTTGTACGGCCACGCGAAAGGATCGTTCACCTCCGCCGTGCAGGACCAGCCGGGCCTACTCGAAGCCGCAGATGGTGGAACGTTGTTCCTCGACGAGATCGGCGACATGGAACAGTCCATCCAGGCCCAGTTCCTGAAGGTGATCGAGGACAAGACCTACCGACGGCTGGGCGAGATGCGCGTGCGCAAAAGCGATTTTCGGCTCATCTGCGCCACGAACCGTGACCTGCAGACAGAGGTCGCAGCCGGCCGTTTCCGCAAGGACCTGCTGTTCCGGCTCCAGGTGCTTCCCCTGCATATACCGGCACTCCGGGACCGCAGGGACGACATTCCGGCCATGGCCCGCCATTTCCTTGCCGAGTGTAAATATCAATACCGAGATCTTTCTCCCGACATCATGCAGTTCCTCGCTTCCTATTCCTGGCCGGGCAATATCCGCGAGCTGAAATACCTGATCGAGCGCGCCGTGCTGCTTGCCCGGGGCAAGGAACTGAGTGAGCAGCATTTCACCGGGCTCTGGGACACGGCGCAAGCGGACCGCGCGGCAGGTCCGGGCACCATCGATGCTCTGGAGAACGATGCCATACAGAACGCGTTGAAGCAGTGCGGCGGCAACGTGGTCAAGGCGGCAAATCTCCTCGGCATGTCCCAGGCAACGCTCTATCGGCGGATCAAGACCATGAAACCGTCCGACGCGTAAGATCCTCCAGCCCTTCGCTCTTCCTTTTGTTTCTCAATCATTTCTCAAACTGATAATCATTTATCATCCGCTCTGATAATCACTATGGCTCCCCTCAGAGAAGTCCTGCTTTATTAGCTGGTTATATACCGGAATATTTCGGCATGTATCATGCAGTTAACATTGCAATTATATTTTCATAGCTAATCATAAAATAAGGGAATGAAGACATTAGCGTGATGGATTCAAGCATTAGTAAAATAATCAGCCTTTCGAGAATTTGCTCAAAATTCAGGCTCGTCAGTGAGCCGATATAGAAAGGGCGTGTGCCATCATGAAATGGAACGACTTGAGGATGAGTAATAAAATCATGGTTGCGGTGAGCAGCGTTTTGATGTTGTTAATCGTGGGAATGGCATGGGCGTTCCACGGCATTGGATCCATCGTGGCGAATGGAACGGAAGTTGCCGGCGGGAACAAGCTGCGAAGTGAGCTCCTCCAGCGGGAGGTGGACCACCTCGCGTGGGCACAAACAGTGGGAAAATATGTGTATTCCGATTCAACGGAACGTCTGAGTGTACAGCTCGACCATACGCTGTGTGGATTCGGCAAATGGTATTATGGGGACGGGAAAACGGCGGCGGAAAGAATGCTGCCGGAACTGAAGCAATATCTCGGGGCCATCGAAGCGCCTCACCGCAAGCTTCACGAATCAGCGGTCGCGATCGATCGATTGCACCGGGAGGACAATACGCGCGAGGCACAGCGGGTCTATAACGCAGAAACGCTGCCCCAGCTCGAAAGCGTTCAATCATCGCTCAAGTCAATGGCCGAACTGTCGAAGGAGAAAATTCTTTCCGAAGAAGGCATGATACTGCGGGCTGGAAAGACACGCATCGGTGTCGTCATTATCGCCGTGCTGAGCGTGCTGGTCGGAGTTGTCGCGAGCTTGATTATCGCCCGGTCGATCGTAAGGCCGATTGAACAGAGCCTGGCGTTCGCGAGCAAGATTTCCGAAGGCGACCTGAACGCCGAGATCAAGGTTGACAGCAAGGACGAGATCGGACGGCTCATGGAGGCCATGAAGGTAATGGTGGACAAGCTCCGGAACGTGGTCACGGATGTGAAGACCGCATCGAGCAACGTCGCCTCGGGCAGCGAGCAGCTCTCGGCCGGGGCCCAGCAGATGTCCCAGGGCACGACGGAGCAGGCGGCAAGCACGGAAGAGGCCTCATCGTCCATCGAGGAGATGAACGCGACGATCAAACAGAACGCCGACAATTCCATGCAGACCGAGAAGATCGCCCTCAAGTCAGCGATCGACGCCCAGGAGAGCGGCAAGGCCGTCTCCCAGACCGTGATCGCCATGAAGGAGATCGCCCAGAAGATCTCGATCATCGAGGAGATCGCGCGCCAGACGAATCTCCTTGCATTGAACGCCGCCATCGAGGCGGCCCGCGCCGGCGAGCACGGCAGGGGTTTCGCCGTGGTGGCCGCCGAGGTGCGGAAGCTCGCCGAGCGGAGCCAGACTGCCGCCGGTGAGATCAGCCAGTTGTCCAGTTCGAGCGTGCAGATAGCCGAGCAGGCAGGCCAAATGCTGGCCAAGCTGGTGCCGGACATCCAGAAGACCGCCGAACTGGTGCAGGAGATCACCGCGTCGTCCAAGGAACAGTCAAGCGGCGCGGACCAGATCAACGGCGCCATCCAGCAGCTCAATCAGGTCGTCCAGCAGAACGCGGGCGCGGCCGAGGAGATGGCGTCCACGGCAGAGGAGCTTGCAAGCCAGGCCGACCAGCTTCAGAATACGATCTCGTTCTTCAAGGTCAACGGAAACGATTCCGGCCGGGCAGCACTTGCCGGCACGATCCAGAGAGCGGTGAAGCCTGTAAGCCGCATGCAGATCGCGCACGTGGCTCCCAAGGCGGCCAAGCCGGGATTCGCGGCAAAGGGCGTCCATCTCGACCTGGGGCATGCGCCCCATGCCAAGGGCGACAGCAGGGACGCGGAGTTTGAGAGATTCTAGAGAAGCGATGAAGGTAAGAGGGTAAGAGGGTAAGAAAGAACGATTAAGGCTTTTGTCTTAACTCTTACCTTCTGCTCTTCATACCTTCTTACCGTCCTGAAGTTAAAACAAGGAGGCTGCCATGGCAGTAGCAGAGATGACCCAGACAACCCAGTTCCTGACCTTCAAGCTTGGCGACGAGGTGTTCGCCCTGGACATCACCAAAGTGCGGGAGGTGCTGGACTTCACCACGGTGACCAGGGTGCCGCGGACGCCGGAGTTCATGCGGGGCGTGATCAACCTGCGGGGGAGCGTGGTCCCGGTCGTTGACCTGCGGCTCAAGTTTGGCATGTCGAAAACCGAGAGCGGCGTGAACACCTGCATCATCATCACCGAGGTTACCGTGGACAACGACACGACGATCCTGGGGGCCTTGTCAGACTCGGTACAGGAGGTGCTGGACCTGGAGCCCGGGAATATCGCGCCTGCGCCCAAGATCGGGACCAAGCTCAAGACGGAGTTCATCAAGGGGATGGGAAAGCGGGACGACCGCTTCATCATCATCCTGGACATTGACAAGGTGTTCTCGTCCGACGAACTGGCGACCCTCCAGGCAGATCAGGCAACCGTCGGCGTGTGACGATACCGGAGTGAGAGCCGATTGTCAGGCACGTGAGCGCTCGCCTCGACCAAGGGGAAAGTTTCACCGCGTTGAAAAGATCTGAAGCCGAGGAAAAATTTTCGCGAGGGGATCGCCGCAGCCGTACCCGCTGCTGCGATGCGACAGGAAGCCCGTTAGCTTCAAATATCTATCCTATGTCCATATTTGAATATCACTGCATGACACCTCTCCGCAAGGTGGAGAATGCCGATGATCTTGCTCTGGCCATCGAGCGCTTATCAGAAGAGGTGGCCAGGCTGCGCGAATCAGGACCGTTGAGCTTCCAGGATGTTCAGAAGGCGGCGAGCTCCCTGACCCGGGCGCAGCTGGTCCTGAACGAATTGGAACGCATCGAGATCCGGGAGCGCTGCGCCGGCAGTGACATGGCCGAACGGTTCGCCGCACTGGAAAGCAGTATCCGGGCGATGCGGGACGATCTTTACCGGGACCTCACGTGCCGGAGGACGGCAGAGCCGGCAGACGCCGCCGGCATGCCAACGACGGAAGCAGGAGAGGATGACCGCGATGCACACCATATTGCTCGTTGACGACGAGCTTGTCGTGCGAAGGACCGTCGGGGACATGCTGGAGCGGTCGGGATACAGCGTGCTCACCGCTGAGGACGGCAGCTCCGCGATTGCGGCGCTGCAGGAGTGTGATGATATTGATCTCGTGATCGCTGATTACCTGATGCCCGGCATGGACGGCCTTTCGCTCGTTCGCCGGATCAAGGAGAGGACGCCGGACCTGCCGGTGGTGATTATGACGGGGCACGGCGACCTGGAAAGCTATCTCTGTGCCACGGGCCTCGGCGTCGTCCGGTATATCGGGAAGCCGGTCGGGCTGCGCGAACTGCAGCGGACCGTCCGGGACGTGGTTGCAGACGGGCTGTGCGAAAAGACCCTGAAAGCGGTCCAGGCTGGACAGCCACAGGGCGGCTGAGCAGGCGAAAAGGAAAATCGGCAGTACCGGGAAACAAACGGTCATAGGCGAGCAGGCCATGCCGTGGGGGTTGCCATGGGGAGGGAAGCGGACGTCAAGATCATGGAGGGAGCGCAGCTCAACGAGTTCACCCGTCTCATCGACCGCCTGGCACGCGAACTGTCGTGTTTGAACGAGCTGGGCGCCTCGAGCGCCGAAGAGGCCGAAGCGCTGTCCGCGGTGATTGAGGACCTGTGGTGTCTGCTGTTCCGCATCAGGCGCTCAGAGGGTCCGGAGGCGCCGGCCCGCCGCCGAAATCCGAAGCGAGCTATCCAAGACGGCCAGGATGCTCACCGCTGACATAGATCTCACCTACATGCGCCTCTGCGCCTCATTTCGCCGCGCCCGATGCGGCGCGCCGCACGCTTTGTGTCCCGCCTGAAATCCCTGTCCGCCCCGTTGTTCCCCGGAGATCATGCGACCCGACCCGGAAACAGATGCGCCGATGAGCCCCTGGCCCGGAGCTGCTGAAGAGACGCGACAGGAAGAATAGCTGTGGTATAATGCACAATCGTTGAACCGCGCGTGCACCGCCCCCGGTGTCACTCCATGCGTGAAAGGGGAGATCGATGAATATACGCAGAACGGGCCCCGTACAGCTGCGCCGTACGTTCCGCCGGATGCTTGTCCTGACCGTCGTCCTGTGGACAGCGGTCTGCCTGGGATCGATGCTGTACCTCCATCGCGACTCGAAACGGCATATCGAGCATATCGCCCGCGAGACGGCCCGCGAAAGCATCGAAAAGGACCTGCTCTACCGATACTGGGCCGCAGGCCACGGCGGCTTCTATGTGCCTGTGACGGATCAGACCCGGCCGAGTCCCTATCTTGCCGGCGTCAAGGAACGCGACATTACCACTCCCTCGGGCAGGCGGTTGACGTTGATGCATCCCGCCTCTATGACGCGCCAGATTCACGATCTGGGACGCGATTTCACGAATGTCCAAGGCCACACCACCAGCCTGAAGCCGCTGCGCCCGGAAAATGCCCCGGATGCATGGGAGGCGAAGGCCCTCAAGACCATCGAGGGCGGCGACAAGGAGTTCGGCGAAATCGTCGATTTCCACGGGGCGCCGCACTACCGCCTTTTGTATCCGCTCTACATCGTAAAGCCCTGCCTGGCCTGCCACGAGAAACAGGGATACAAGCTGGGCGATCTGCGCGGCGGCATCGGCGCTTCCATCCCCATGAATGCGTTCTCCCCGGTATTGCGCGAACATCATTCGTCGATGTTAAAGAACATCGGAAGCATATGGCTGCTGGGAATCATCGGCTTGTCGATGGCCGCCCCCTATGTCCGGCGGCGCATCAAGGAGCAGGAGCAGGCTGAAGAGGCTTTGCGGCGCAACCTGGATTTCACGCAGTCGATCATCGAGAACGAGCCGGAGTGCGTGAAGATCCTGGGCCCCGGGGGCGTGGTGAAGTTCATGAATCCGGCCGGGCTTGCCATGATCGACGCCGAAAACATCGATGCGGTGCTCGGTCAGCCGGTCCACCAGCTCGTGGTCCCGGAGCACCGGGAGGCCTTCATCCGCCTGTGCGAGCGGGTGTTCGCCGGCGAAAGCGGCTCGCTCGAGTTCGAGATTACCGGCTTCAAAGGGACGCGCCGCTGGCTCGAGACTCGCGCAGTCCCATTGAAGGATACAACGGGGAGAGTGGAGTCGCTGCTCGGCATCACCCGGGACGTGACCGAACGAATGCGGGCGGAACGGGCGCTGTCGGCAAGCGAGGAGCAGTACCGAAATCTTGTTGACCGTTCGCCGGACGCGATCTACGTTCACGTGGCCGGCCGGACCGTCTTTTCCAATGCCATGGGCGCGCGCCTGCTGGGCGCGGAGCGAGCCGAGGACCTGTACGGACGGCCGTTCAGTGAATTCGTTCATCCCACCTATCGCAGCGCCGTGCGTGAAGGCAGTCCCCTACGTGAGGGTGACAGCGCACCGGCATCGCTTCTCGATGGGGTCTTTCTCCGGCTTGACGGCGGCGGCGTGGACGTCGAGTTCACGACGATGCCTTTCTTGTTCGGCGGCACAAACGCCGTGCAGGTCGTGGCGCGGAACATCTCGAAGCGCAAGGAGATCGAGCGCATGCTGCGGAAGGCCGATGCGCAGTACCGCATGATCGTCGATACGGCGCATGAGGGGATCATCGCCAACGACGGGACGGGCGTTATTACGCTGGTGAATCCCCGGCTGCTGGAGATGTTCGGCTACTCCTGCGAAGAGCTCCTCGGGCGGTCCATCTTCGAGTTCATGGTCGACGAGGAGCGGCGGGACCACGAACAGCAACTGGATCTGCAGCAGCAGGGGGCCGTTTCGCAGTACGAGCGGCGCTTTCGGCGGAAGGACGGGTCCGTGATCTGGACGCACGCTTCGGCCGCCCCGCTGATCGATGAGCAGGGTGTGTCTCGCGGAGGCTTCGGCATGTTCACCGACATTTCCGACCGGAAGCACGCCGAAGAGCAGCGAAAAAAGCTCGAAGCCCAGCTGCTGCAGGCCCAGAGGATCGAATCGGTCGGCAGGCTGGCAGGGGGCGTTGCGCATGACATCAACAACATGCTCACGCCGATCCTCGGATATGCGGAGATGCTGGAGTCCAATATCCCGGCGGAGGACCCGAACCAGGGGGACCTGCGGGAGATCACGAGCGCGGCGCTGCGCATACGGAACATGACGCGGCAGCTGCTCGCCTTTGCGCGCAAGCAAACGCTTGAGATCTCCCGGCTGGACCTCAACGACGTGGTGTCGGGATTCACCCGGATGCTCCAGATGACGCTCCGCGAGAACGTCGCCCTCACGGTTCGCCTTGCGCCTTCGGTCCGGTCCGTCCTGGCCGATAAGAGCCAGATGGAGCAGGTGCTCATGAACCTCGCCGTGAACGCCCAGGACGCCATGCCGTCGGGGGGCACGTTCACAATCGCCACGCAGGACATCGTCGTCGACGAAGCCGCTGCGGCGAGCCGGCCGGGAATGACACCGGGGACCTATATAAAGCTCCTGGCGACGGATACGGGCATCGGCATGGATGGGGAGACGATGTTGAAGATATTCGACCCCTTCTTCACGACCAAGGAGCCGGGGCGGGGGACCGGTCTCGGCCTGGCCACGGTGTACGGGATCATCAAGCAGCATGGAGGATACATCGAGGTCAGGAGCGAGCCGGGCGCCGGGGCCGAGTTCGCCGTCTTCCTTCCCGCGAACGACGCGCCTGGCGGCGCGGCCGCGGAAGCGGCGCCAGAGCGGCAATTGCAGAGGGGGACCGAGACGGTCCTGGTCGTGGAGGACCAGGAGCAGGTCCTGCGGCTCGCGTCCCTGATGCTGACCCGGAACGGGTACCGCGTCCTGACCGCGCTGTCCGGCCGGGAGGCGTTGGAGACGGCCGGTTCCTTCCCGGGAGACATCCATCTGGTGATCTCTGATGTGATCATGCCTGATATGAACGGAAAGGAGGTGTTCGAGCGGCTCAGCGCGGTCCGGAAAGGCATCAAGATCCTCTACATGTCAGGATATCCGGCCGACGTGATCGGTACGCACGGCGTACTTGACGGCGGCACCAACTTCCTGCGGAAACCCTTCAGTGTCCGGGAACTTACCGCCAAGGTGCGCCAGGTGCTGGACAACAGCGGTACAGCGTAGGGCCGCCGCACACGCATCATCCTGTTCTTTTTCGCCGGAGTTTCTGCTACAATGCGACATTCTCGCCAACCCGCCAACCGGAGGTGATTCCATGGAAGGCAAACGCGTCAAGGACAGCAGCGTCATCACCGCCCAGATGATGATCCCCCAGGATGCCAATCCCGCCGGCAACGTGCACGGCGGCGTGGTGGTGAAGATCATCGACGAGTCCGCGGGCGTGGTCGCGGCGCGCCATGCGAGGTCGAATGTCGTCACGGCCTCCATAGACCGGATGGACTTCCTTCACCCGATCTTTGTGGGAGACCTCCTCTTTTTCAAGGCCAGCCTGAACCTCGTCGGAAAGACCTCCATGGAGATCGGCGTTCGCGTGGAAGCCGAGGATCTTATGACCGGAGCTGTCCGCCACGTGGCCTCGGCTTATCTCACCTATGTCGCCCTGGATAAGCTGGGGAAGCCGAGGGAGATCTCGCCGCTCATTCTCGAGACCGATGAGGACCGCCGCCGGAACAATGAGGCAAAGGCGCGGAGAGAGATGCGTCTTGCGGAGAAACGGAGCGAAGCGCGGTGCCAGAAGGACCCCGGAGCCTGCACATGAGGACAGGACTGTCATGAGCAACGAACGAACGGACCCACCGCAGGAAAAGAACAGGGAAAACCGGGACCGATACAACATCACGGCCTGGTTCTACGACATCCTCGATTATCCCTGGGAGCTGCAGTACCGGAAGTGGCGGCCCCGGCTCCTGGAGGGCCTGCGCGGAGACGTGCTCGAGGCCGGGGTCGGCACCGGCCGGAACCTGCGGCACTACCCGCCCAGCGTGACGCACCTGACGGCCCTTGACTTCAGCTTTTCCATGCTCCAGCGCGCCCGGCGGCGCGCACAGGGGGCGACCTGCCCGGTCCTGTTCGTGCAGGATGACGCGACGACCATGGCCTCGCTCGCGTCGGAGAGCTGCGACTGGGTCGTGGCGTTCTTTCTCTGTTGCGTGCTGCCCGAAGAGGTCCAGCATGAGGCGCTGTCCCAGTTCAGCCGCGTGCTCAGGCCCGGCGGAAAGTTCCGGCTGCTCGAGATGGTGTATTCAAAGGACCCCGCGCTCCGGCGGCGGCAGGACCGGTTCGCACCCTTTGTCGAGAAGGTCTACGGCGCGCGCTTCGACCGGAACACCCTCGTCCATGTCAGGAACACCCCCGGCCTGACGGTCACCGCAACTCGCTTCATCAAGCACGACACCTACCTATTGATCGAAGGCGTGTGCGAGAAGTAATACTGATTGCAAGCCTGAACCTGCCGGAATATTCAAAAACCCACAGCAAACTCCGGGGAATGCGCTCGTTCCTGGATTCAAAATCCTTCTTTTTTCTGCACCGCCACTCACCGGTCCACGCAGGCATGCCACGATGTCTTCTGTTTTACCTGACGATACCGTCAGCCAAGTGCGCTTACGCTTCGCACGCGCAGGCATGATCTGTGGTTTGCCGGATCTATTCCGGGCATGCTTGTGCGTGCACCTGTTCATGGGATGCAGGCGCTTTTGGAAATACTAAAAAGTCTTACGCTTTTGACGTTCCCAGCGCCGGGTAGCCTGGTGCGAAGACTGTGCGTGATGCATGCATCGACCAGCTTTGGACTAACCCCCGGCTTAAAAAACAGCGCGTCCGCAGGAGAAGCGCTGGTGGAAGGCTACATTACATGTCGGAACGCGAATCTCTTCCTGCATGCTTAGCACAGCAAGCCACCGGGCTACCCAAATAAAATAATCTTGAACATCTGTGATGCCTAAGATACAGATCTTTTTTTCTGCCGCGGATTCAAGATTGACGAGTCATATCCCTTGATGATGTGTATCATACCCTTCTGGTCGTCAAATCCGTATAATCCCCATAATGAACGCAAGAATGCACGGGACGGAAAACTGTGCTACGATATCTTATAGTATTCGAGGAGGAGGCACCATGGACCTGAACACGAACAGCAAGATCGACGATCTCTTGCAGGAATATCCCTTTCTGATGGAGTATCTCATCGCCCGGTCACCCAAGTTCAAGCTGCTGGAGAGCGCGGTCATGCGGAAGACCGTGGGCAAGGTCGCGACGCTGTCGCAGGCGGCGGCCATCGGAGGCATCGACACCGGCCGGCTGCTCAAGGACATCGCGGGGGAGATCAAGAAGAGGACCGGCAAGGATGTTGCCGTGAGCGCGGCGAAGGAGAAAGGCTTTCCGATCATGGACGCCGACGCCCGCCAGGAGGTACTGAAGGACATCATGCGGGACCTGCACGGGGGCGTGGAGATGAGCATCCTCAAGCGGCGGTTCCATGAGCTGATCAAGGACATCGATCCGTCGGAGATCGCGAAGATGGAGCAGCGGCTCATGGACGAAGGGATGCCCGAGAGCGAGGTGAAGCGGCTGTGCGACGTGCACGTGGAGGTGTTCAAAGAATCGCTCTCGGCGCAGGACGCGCCGGTCATGCCCCCGGGCCATCCGCTCCACACCCATATGCTCGAGAACCGGGCGGCCGAGGGCATCCTGCACGAGCTTGACCACGTTCTGGCGAAGCTCGGCGATGCCCCGGACAAGGCCGTTTTCCTGAAAGAGCAGGAGGGCCTGGCGAAGCTTATCGAGCGGTTGTCTGCGCTCGACCTCCACTACCTCCGGAAGGAGAACCAGCTCTTCCCGGTGCTCGAGGTCCACAGCATCACCGGGCCGTCGCAGGTCATGTGGGCGCTTCACGACGACATACGCATCGCGCTCAAGAGCGCGAAGGCGGGCATCAGGGATTCGCTCGTTCCCGACGTGGTGAACACCCTCCGGTACCTGTCGAAGAGCGTCCGCGACATGATCTATAAAGAAGAGCACATCCTGTTCCCCATGGCCAACAACCTTCTGACCGACGCGGAATGGCGGAAGGTTCGTCAGGGCGAGGAAGAGATCGGCTACGCCTGGATCACGCCGAAGCAGGGCTGGACCGGCGGGGCAGGCGCTGCGACCGCCACGGCAAGCGCGGTGGAAGGGACCATAGGGCTCGATACGGGCCGGATGACCTTCGAGCAGGTCAATCTGATGCTGAAGCACCTTCCGGTGGACGTCTCGTTCGTGGACGAGAACGACGAGGTGCGGTACTACTCTGCCACGAAGGACCGCATCTTCCCGCGCAGCCCCGGTGTCATCGGCAGGAAGGTCCAGAACTGCCATCCGCCCAAGAGCTTCGAAATGGTCCAGAAGATCCTGGACGCCTTCCGAGCGGGCAGCCGTCACAAGGCGGATTTCTGGATCCAGATGAAGGGACGGTTCCTGCTGATCCAGTACTTCGCCGTGCGCGACGAGAAGGGGGCGTACAAGGGCACGCTCGAGGTGAGCCAGGACGTGACGGACATCAGGAAGCTCGAAGGCCAACAGCGGCTGCTTGATTGGGAGTAAGGGACAGGGGACGGAACTCTTCCCATCAGTGCAGGACCGGCTGTTCATCGTGAACGCCAAGGAGAGCATCAGCAGGAACCTGGAAAAGGTGATGGGTCGGTACTTCTTGGTGCGGCGTGGTCAGTAGTCCCAGCGGACCGCGAGGGAGAGGATATTGTTCCTGGTGATCATGTCGGACGTGCCTGCTCCGGTCGTCTGCCGCTCGTACAGAAGTCCAGCGCTCCAGTGCAGTGAAAGTTCGTAGTCCGTGCCGATCGATGCTGTGTCCGTCCGCAAGGCAGTTGCAGCGCTGTCCTGGTAGTGCTGCGCCTGATAACGGTATCCCGCTGTCAGGAGCAGGTCGTCGGTCATATCGTACCCCATGCCGAAACGATAGGTCGTCCCGCGGAAGCTGAAGTCCCGGTATGAGGCGCGATAGGTCTCGTATTCCACAGCTTCGCGAAGCCAGAGGTCGTCGGTGACGAGCTGCCTCAGGCTGGCGGAGCCGCCATATCCTGTGCCGTCCCGGTCCGGATCGTTGTCGTAGCGACGGACCTTGTCGAAACCGGTGACGCGCATCGACAGCATGTCGCCCGACCGCGCGCTTATGCCCGCAATCACCCCGGCACTGTTCGAATCATATTCCGAATACTGCTGATAGTCTGTCCGTTCGGCGAATCCCTTGGCGAAAAAGGATAGTCTGCTTCCCTTCTCCACCATACCACCAAGCTCCGCAGCGGCGGTCACGGAAAGGTCGCCCGGGGACCGATTGCCGCCGCCGGTATAATTTCCCGTACCACTCCCCGTCCCGGTGCCCCCAGCGAAGCCCTTACCGCTTGCCGCGAACATCGAGCCGCCCATGGTGGCACCGCTGCTGCCGGTGCCTGATGAACCGCCGCCCCCCGACAGAAGGCCGACAATGTTGTCCTCGACGGTGACGCGCACTTCAGCGCCCAGGATAAGTTCCGCCTGCGCAGTGGAGGACAGGAAGAGAAGGAACGCGGCAACGATGACGGACCAAAAAAAACGAAAGCGCCCTGACGGGCGGTCAGAACAGTTCACTATCATGCGCTATCCTTTTTATAAAGAAAAGGGCCGGAAGGAGGGTGCTGATCCGCTTTTCCGGCCCCGAGTTTTTTACCGGCTTCCGCCGCGGGTCTGCGTTCCGCTTCCCTGGTGCTCCCGGATGCGGTCGCGATCGTAGAGCTGGTCCTTGTCGCGGTCACGGAGTTGGTCTTTGTCCTTGTCCTGATCACGGAGCTGGTCGCCTGCAGCATCGGTTGACGAGCTCTTCTGCTGCTTTATGGCTTCCCCGGACTGATCGCGGGCCTGCTTCTCCTCGCGGGTCCGTTCACGCTCCTGCTCGCCCGCTGCTGCTGAACCTTTCTGGAGCATCTCCTGTTTTTCAGTCCGTTCCTGCTTCTCGGTCCGCTCTTGTGCTGTCTGTGCCAGGACCGAATACCCTGGCAGAAGGAGCCCCAGGGCCAATCCTATGGCTGTCATTGTTCTGAACATAGGTCATCCCTCCTTTATCGTGGTGAAGTGCCCCGGTTGTTCCGGGGGTGGTGCCGGTCGAGGCATCTTCCGGAAGCTGCCTCGTGAACCGCTCCTCCGGAGAGCGGTATCTCGTGTCGTTCAATTATCTTCTATCGTCCCCGTCCGCCATGTCCACCGGCGTCCCTGCCGCCGCCGATGCCCCGGTCCTGGCGCTCGCTGCCCCGGCTGTCGCCGGGACCGCGGCCCTCACGGACCTCCCTGTCCGTTGCCCGGACGATCTCGTCCATGCTGCGTCCCTGGCGGACCATGTCGCTCACGTTCCGTTCGAGCCGCGCATAGTCGCGCTCCGTGAAGCCGTGTTCAATGCCTGCGTGGACCACCTGCTCGGCCGCATCGGCCTGCATGCCGGAACCGGCGAGAAACGACAGTGTCCTCACTGTCCGCTCGAACTGGTCCAGCGACTGGCCCTGCGCCCGGACCTTTTCCCCCAGGGCATGCATCGTGTCGGCCGACAGGGACTGCTCGCCGGCGCGGGCCACGCTCTCCAATGCTGCGTCCTTCGCGCCGCTGCTGCCCACGCGCAAGCCGTTCTGCAGGAGGCCGTCGACCAGGGGCTTCGCCTTCGCAAGACCGTCGGCGAGGCGTTTGCTTGCCGCATCGATCCGCTCCGGCGGGATCCCCTTGGAGAGCCCCTGCTCGATCCGGTCAAGGACTGGCCGGACGGGAAGTCCCTGGCTCGCCACCCGGGTCGAGGTCTCCAGAAAACTGCCGAGCAGGGCAGCGCCCACGCCGCGCTCGAGGCCCCGCGCCACGATGATCTCCATATCGTCAGCCGGGACCCCGGCCTGGTGCGCCGCCTGGACCTGCCCGTTCAGGAACTGCTTCTCCTCCCCGGTCAGCGGGGATCGTTCAAGGGCGCTGAGGATGCTGCCGGCTTCTCCTGCAACGGCCGCGGTTGAGACCGCCGGCGCCGCGATGACCACGGTAACGATCACAACGGCCGCGATCAGTACTCCCATTATTGTCCGGTTTATCATTTTCATAACGACACCCTCATGACGGCGTTCCGGAACCCGAACCCGTCGTCGCGATAGGATTCGGCGTGGGGGTCCGTGACCCAGTGCCGGTTGTCCACGATGAACATGTAGGTATGAACACCGGGCTTCAAGGGAAGATCGATGGCCCACGTGCCGTTCTCCCGCTTCATGACATGGCTGTCGGTCCTCCATTTGTTGAAGTCCCCGGCAACGGAGACGCGCTGCGCGGCCGGATCGACGAAGGTGAGCCGCACCATTGCCGCCTGTTCGCCGGACGGAAAGGCCGGGGAGAGGGAGTTCCTGTTCATGTTCGTCAGCTGGCTCATCATAAGCAATGCCGCGACGACCGTCAGCAGGGCGATGCCCGATGCCGCCGCCATGTTCCACCGGAGCACGCGGCTGCCGAACAGGAACCGCTTCAGCCTGGACGGCAGCGGGTCCGCGGGGCGCGGGAGCTTCCGCATGACCGACGCGGTGAAGGCGAGCGGGGGCTGCATCCGCCCCTCCCGCTCGAGCAAGTCCACGGCAGCGCCCAGGTCGTCGAACTCCTTTCTCAGGACCGGATCGCCCTGGATCTGTCCGATGATCGCTTCCTTGTCCCCGACGGCGACGTCGCCGTCCAGCAGCCGGTGGATCCCTTCGTTCCCGTTCTTCATAGTGTCACCCCTGACCGCATCAGCAGGTCCTTCAGCATTTCCCTTCCTCGATGCGTCCTGACCTTGAGCGCCGCGATGCTGACGCCCAGGATCTCCGAGATCGCCTGGTAATCAAGCTCCTCGATGTGCTTCAGGATAATGGCCTCCCGGTAGTCCGGAGGGAGGCTGCTCAGCGCTTTCTGGAGGGCATCGGCGGACTCCCCGGCCATGGCCTCCTGCTCGGGATCCCGCCGCCTGGTCTCCCTGATCTCGGCGATCTCATCGACGCCGACGGTCGGCCGTCTCGAACGGATATGGTCGCGGCATTTGTTCAGAACGATGCTCGTAAGCCAGGAGGAGAACTTCGAGCTGAAACGGAAATGCCGGAGGCCTTCGTAGGCCGAGATAAAGCTCTCCTGGGCCACATCGTTCGCCGTGTCCGCGTCACCCAGCATCCTGCGGCGACCGTGTAAGCCAGCGTCTGGTAGCGGTCCACCAGGACCGCGTAGGCATCGCCATCGCCCTGCTGGCACCGCTTGATGATATCGTGTTCGTTGTTCTGCAAAAGTGCGCTCATTGTTTGCCTATTAGACGAAGCTGCGGGAAAAAGGTTACCGGATCACTTCGCCCCATCGTGATCGTCCGGCACGGTCACGATCGAATTCCGTTCACCGAGGCCGTTCTCCACGAACGCCGTACCGGGGTCCAGGACCCAGGTGTCGCCATTGATGACGAACAGGTATTCGTATCGGCCGGGTGGAAGACGCAGGGTGGCGGTCCATCTGCCGCTCCGGTCCGGTCCTGACAGGGGATGGCTTGCCGTGTCCCACCGGTTGAAGCTCCCGGCGACGGCAACGGTCCGGGCGTCCGGGGCGAGGATCAAGAACGACAGGGCGGAAAGACCCACTCGGTCCGGCCGGGGGGGCGCCGGGCACCCGGCGAGGAGCATCGCGAGAGCGAAAAGGATCGGATGGAGGATGCGTACCCTGGATGTCATGAGGAGCTCTCGAAAACAAAGAAAGGCCATCCTTGCCGGCGCAATGCCGGCCAGAACAGCCCCCCCTATTCTCCTTTGCAAACCCTTGAAGATGATCACCGGGCGTTGCCGCGGTGTTTAAACGAAGTTACTCAGCAGCAGGTGTTCGTACAAGCCATGATGCCGGCCGCTACATCGCATTGCTTCCGCGGGTCATGGGCTTTCCTTCACCCTCGAATTTGCTCGGCGGTTCGGGGTCCTTCTTTTCCTGCGGCTGCTCCTGTCGCGCTTTCTTGACGGGCTTGCCTGCCCGGGCATGGTCCTTTTTGATAGCGCGGTTCGATGCGTTGTTCATCTTTTTGAGCTGGCTCACGGTCGCCCCGAGCTTGGTCCCCAGCTGACGGGCTACCTGGCCCCAGCCCGCTACGGGCGGTCCCTGGCGCAGGGACAGGACCTTCTGCACGTTGACCTCTGCAACGCCCCCGGGCATCTTCTGCGCCAACGAGAGAACGATGGCTACCTCGCCGTAACCGAGCATCCGGTCCCGGAGCGCCTGGACCTGGGCGTCACTGACCTTGAACTCCACTTCGATCTTCTTGAGCACCGCTTTTTCACCGACAGGCTTCGAAGCTGTTTCGGTCAGGCGTTTCGCTTCCCGCCCAAGGTTCTTTTCCGCCTTGGAGAGTTCGGCCTGTGCCGCGCCCGAGATCAGCAAGATCATCACCAGGACGGCGCCGAGATTCAGGCATGCACGTTTCATTTATCTGTCCCCCTCATCATGAGTATGAAGATTGACAACAATACGCTTGTCCGGAACGAGGCCATTATACCATGGAGCCCGGGATTGTGAACAGAAAACCGCGCACTCGTGCCGTGCCCGCGCGAAAAACACGCTCTTTACAAGAACGGAAAATAATGGTATTTTGAACGCTCCTTTTCCCGGGTCGTGCACTGCTGATCAGGTCGGACCCGGGGAAGGGCGCGGCGTGGACCCCGAGGGGCGCGTTGCGATCGGGCATGAGGAGAGAAGCGGATGGAACGAACGATCAAGAAGGTCCTTGTCGCTAACCGCGGCGTCCCGGCGGTGCGGGTCATGCATACCTGCCGCGACCGGAACATCCCGACGACGGCGGTCTACAGCTCGCCCGACCGGCTGGCCCACCACGTGTTCATGGCCGATTCCGCCGTGCACATCGGCGAAGCCCCGCCCGTCGAGTCCTACCTCAACATGGACCGTATGGTCGACGCGGCGCTCCGGAGCGGGTCCGATGCCATCCATCCCGGCTGGGGTTTCCTGGCCGAGAACGAGTCCTTCGCTCAAAAGGTGATCGATGCGGGCCTTCTCTGGATCGGCCCGCCGCCCAGGGTCATCCACCTGATGGGGGACAAGATCCAGGCAAAGCAGCTGGCGCGCAAGGCCGGCGTGCCGGTCATCCCGGGCGTCAACAACGTGACCGATGCATCCCAGATCACGAAGTGGATGGAGGACGAGCACGTTGCCTTCCCCATCATCATCAAGGCGTCCGCGGGCGGCGGCGGCAAGGGCATGATCAAGGTCGATCATGCCGAGGGCATTGCCCTGGCCCTGGCCCAGGCGCGCTCGGAGGCGAAGAAATCCTTCGGCGACGAGACCATCCTGGTGGAAAAGTATATCGAGCGGGGCCGGCATATCGAAGTGCAGATCGTGGCCGACAGCCACGGAAACGTGGTGCATCTCTACGAGCGTGAATGCACCCTGCAGCGCCGGAACCAGAAGATCATCGAGGAAGCGCCGTCGCCCAGCCTCGACGAGAACCTGCGCAATGAGATCTGCTTCACCGCCACCCGGCTCATGCGCGAGATCGACTATGTCACCGCGGGGACGGTGGAATACATCTTTGACTCGGCCACGAAGAAGTTCTATTTCCTCGAGGTCAACACCCGCCTGCAGGTGGAACACGGCATCACCGAGCTCATCACCGGTCTCGACATCGTCGGCATCATGCTGGACACGGCCGCGGGCAGGAAGCTGCCGTTCAAGCAGGCCGATATCCGGCCGAACCGGTGGGCCCTTGAGGTCCGGCTGAACGCCGAGGACCCGAAGAACTTCAGCCCCTCCTTCGGGAAGATCAGCAGGCTCCAGACCCCCATGGGACCCAACGTGCGGGTCGCCTCGGGCGTCTACGAGGGCGAAGACATACCGCCGTACTACGACTCCCTCTTCATGCTGCTCA
This sequence comes from uncultured Nitrospiraceae bacterium, assembly GCA_964412455.1. Taxonomy (GTDB): domain Bacteria; phylum Nitrospirota; class UBA9217; order UBA9217; family UBA9217; genus JAAXXJ01. Next base: position 32,485 of record CAYPOT010000005.1, read on the forward strand.
TGACCGCGGGCGCCGACCGCAAGGACGCGATCCGGGTCATGGACCGCTGTTTGGGCCGGAACCTCCGTGTCGAGGGCGTCAAGACGCTCCAGCCGCTTCTGCTCAGCATCATCCGCCACCCGTCGTTCATCGCGGGAGAGTTCTCCACGCGGTTCATCGAAGAGCACCTGGACGAGCTGATCTCCATGTTCAGCGACGACAACAGCGAGGACGAGATCCTGAAGGTCGCGCGTTACGTCGCCGAGATCTCGGCGCTGGGGCCGCAGAAGTGGATGTGATGTACGTACGACGTGAGACGTCAGACGTGAACACAGGACGTGAAAGGCGAGACGAACATCACGTTTCACTTCTCACGTTTAACGACAGTCAGGAAAACCGGATATGAATGAGATAAGCAGACTGCTGAACAACAACCGGGAGTGGGCCCGGCGGGTAGAGATCGAGAGCCCCGGCTTCTTCAGCAAACTGAAGAAACAGCAGCGGCCCAAATACCTATGGATCGGCTGTTCGGACAGCCGGGTTCCGGCGAACCAGATCACGGGGCTGCTGCCGGGCGATGTCTTCGTCCACCGGAACATCTCCAACCAGGTCATCAATACCGACATGAACCTGATGTGCGTGCTGCAGTATGCCGTCGAGGTCCTGAAGGTCAAGCACATCATCGTGTGCGGCCACTACGGATGCGGCGGCATCGCGGCCGTCAAGAAGAACGCCACCTACGGGATGCTGGAGCACTGGCTCGAGAACGTACGGGTGTCCGTCAGGAAGCACAAGCGGATCACGCTCAACGAGATGTGCGAACTGAACGTGAAGCGGCAGGTGGAGAACCTGGCGCACAATACGATCGTCCAGAAGGCGTGGGACCGGGGCCGCAAGCTCTATGTCCATGGATGGATCTATTCGATATCGGATGGGCTCATCAAGGACCTGAAGGTGACCCAGAAGGCGGCTCCGGCGAGGGGCAACTTAAAAGCAAGGAATAAAGGATAGAACAAGCATGAACGACCCAGTATTCGTCAGACCAGGAATGTCAGCCCGGGAGAGTGTGAAAGCGCACCCTGGCCGGGATATCGGCGCCCGGGCCTCAGACAGGGATGTGAGGCAAGCATCATGGTAACCTTCATCAAGCCGGGCACGAAACCGGCGGACATCGTCAGGACGGTCAGGAGCGCCACCGGCATTTTTCTGACCTCCACGGGCATGCGCGACGCGGGGCAGTCGGACTACAAGAACCGCCACCGGATCCATGACCTCAAGACGCTGGCGCCCCATTATGACCGCATGGGCCTGTTCAGCGCCGAGTGCCACGGCGGAGCGAAATGGCACGTCGGCGTCATGAACCGGCGGGAGAGTCCCTTCGAGGAGATCGAGACCTTCCGGTCGCTCATGCCGAATGTGATGCTCCAGACGCTCATCCGGGAAACGAACCTCTGGGGCTACCGGCCCTATCCCCGGAACGTCATCGAGCGCGCCGTCGCCAAGGTCGACATCGATGTCTGGCGGTGCTTTTCCTTCCTGAACGACATTCGCAACATGCGCGCCGTCGCCGAGGTCGTCATGAAGCGGGGGCGTCTCTTCCAGCCGGCCATCTCCTTCACGCAGGCCGACTGGACGACGAACGGTTACTACCTGGGCGTCGTGAAGGATATCGTCGACCTAAGCGGGGGTGTTGACGAGATCATCCTTTGCATCAAGGACATGGCCGGGGTCGGCAGCCCGAAGCGTATCCACAGTCTTGTGGACGCGATCAAACAGTCCTATCCCGAGCTGGTGGTCCAGTATCACCGGCATTCCACGGACGGGCTCGTCATGCCGGCGCTGCTGGCGGCGGCGCAGGCAGGGGCGAAGATCATCGACGTCCAGGAGGACTCCATCACGCGGTTCTACGGCCAGGCCCCCATCCTCGGCCTGCAGGCCTACATCGAAGAATCCGGCATCCCCGTCAACATTGACCGGGGCGCGGCCGAATCCGCCGTGCAGGAAGTGCGGAACTGGATCGGGCACTACGAGTGGGCGGAGTCGCCCTTCAAGGGATACGACCACACCGTCATCCGCCACCGGATGCCGGGCGGCGCCTTCCCGAGCTCATTTGAGCAGGCGGCGAACGGAGGGTTCCTCCATCTCATGCCGGACATCCTCAACGTGATGTCTCTCTACAACCGGATCATCCGGTATTTCGATGTGACGCCCGGTTCGCAGATCACCTGGGTCACCTGCAGCGGCATCGTGAACCGGTACGCGAAGGAGCGGGGCGAGGCGGGCGTGAAGCATGTCATCGCGTTGCTTGCCAAGTTCGTCGAAAGGGTCGAGCAGAACCTGGACGCGATGGAGGACCACGAGCGGGAGGAACTTCTCAGCCTGTTCCGCACCGCGCCGGGCGATTTCAAGAACCTTCTGCTGGGAGGGTACGGCAAGCTCCCGATGGGCTGGCCGGCCGAATGGGTCTACCGGAGCGCCTTCGGCGAGGAATGGCAGGCAAAGATAAAGGAGCGGAAGGAACTTTCCCCGCTTGAATCGGTGGCCGAGGACGATCTCGAACGGCTCCGCAGGGAACTCGCGGAAAACCTCGGGCGGGACGTGACGGACGAGGAGTTCATCCTCTGGCTCATGCACCCCAAGGACGCCCTCGAGTATTTCACGTTCCACGCAAAGTTCGGCGAGGCACCGCTCGTGCTTCCCACGAACGTATGGCGCGAAGGGCTCCGGAAACCGGGGACCCGCGTCGATTTCGAGCTCGAGGGCAAGCCGCACTCCCTTGAGCTTGTTTCCGTCGGCGCCGAACACGACGGCATCATCGACGTGGTGATGCGCGTGAACAATAAGACACGGGTGTACTCGGTGGATACTCCGAGGGCAAAAAAGGTCGAAGTGCGGATGGCCAAGGCGGCCGGCGACGTCGGCGCGCCGATCAACGGCAGCGTCTGGCGGATCGGCAACCCGGGCCGCGGCGCCCTGAAAGTTGACGACGTCGTCCGAAAAGGCGAAGAGATGGCGAACCTCGAGGCCATGAAAATGGAGAACGCCATTCTTGCGCCCTTTGACGGCCGGATCGCCGAGGTCTGCGTGAAACTGAACGAAACGGTGCGGGAGAAACAGCTGCTGTTCGTGATCGAGAAGACGTAGCGATTGGGACATATTCACAACGGAAATGTAACCACTGGTCCGCTCCGCGGACACACGGTAAACAATAAAACCCGGGATCGGAATTTTCCCCTAGGTCGGCAACTTCCGTGTGTCCCGACAACGTCGGGACCCGTGGTTGATCAAGGTTCGCATCGCATCGAATTGAATTGTCATAAGGAGGAAAACGGTCATGACCCTGATGAAGCCCAGTGAGCGGGAAGAGGAATTTTTCGCGCGGGAGGAATTCGAGAAGAAAAAGAAGCTCGAAGGAGAGAAACAAAAGGCCCTGGCCGCTGACCAGAAGACGAAGGCCCGTGAGCTTCACTTCATGAAGTGTCCCAAGTGCGGCATGGACCTCATCGAGATCGATTATAAGAAGATCAAGATCGACAAGTGTTCGGCCTGCTCGGGCGTGTGGCTCGACGCGGGCGAGATGGAGCAGGTGGCGAAGATGGAACAGGGCGGTCTCGACAAACTGTTCAGCGTGTTTGCGAAGTAATTTCCGTATTCCCTTGACACGATGGTGCGGTCTTGGTACTATCGTTGTGTAAAGGGGAGTAGCTGGATTGCGGTTATCGTCAGCACGGCTTGCAACAAGCCCGGAACCGCGAGTTAGTCGTACACTAACAAGCAAGACCTTTACCGCGCACTGTATTTTGCGGCGGTAGTGGTCTTTTTTTTTGCTTGAAAGCCCGGGTCGGCATGGGCCGATCGCCGGACCGCGGGCAAGCGGCTTCGGACGGTCACTTTCCCTGCACAGGCCCCATTCTTTTGCTATAGTTTAAACTATTCTCAACAACCGCGTTTTCGCGCGGATCTTTTTCCACAGGAGGTGTATCGATGGACCAGCAACAGGTTCCGAAAGTAGCTGCACTGGGTATTCTGGGGCTTCTCGGCCTCATGCTCGTCATGTCATCGTACTTTGTGATCGACGCGGGCGAACGCGGGGTCATACTGCGATTCGGCGCGGTTGACCGCGTGGAGTCAGAAGGGCTTCATTTCAAGCTCCCCTTCATAGAGGACATCGTCCGCATGACCGTGCGCGTGCAGAAGACCACCACCAAGACCGAAGCGGCAAGCCAGGACCTGCAGATCGTCCAGTCCACCATGGTCCTGAACTACAGCCTCCAGCCGGACAAGGTCGGCGAGACGTACCGGACCCTCGGACTGAACCGGGATGTGTCGGAGAAGATCATCAATCCCAGTATTGAAGAGAGCTTCAAAGCGGCGGCAGCGCGGTACACCGCCGAGGAGCTGATCTCAAAACGCGAGGCGCTCAAGACCCAGGTGCGGGATTATCTCCGCGACCGCCTGGCGCCCTTCGGCATCGTGGTGGTGGAGCTTTCCATCACGGACTTCCAGTTCTCGTCCAAGTTCAACGAGGCCATTGAGTCGAAGCAGACCGCCGAGCAGCACGCGCTCAGGGCCAAGCGGGACCTGGACCGGATCAGGGTGGAAGCGCAGCAGAAGATCGCCACGGCCCAGGCCGACGCCGAGGCGCTCCGTCTCCAGAAGCAGGTGATCTCGCCGGACCTCATCAAACTGCGCCAGATCGATGCCCAGATAAAGGCCATCGACAAGTGGGATGGCAAGCTCCCGAATGTGACCGGTGGCGCCGTACCGTTCATCCAGGTCGATGACAAGAAGTAAATGAGCATTGACGCGGACGATGGCAGGGGTTTGACCGCGTGGATACTTAGAAGGATCGAGGGGCCGGGAACAACAAGTCGCATAGTGGTGTTTCCCAGCCCCTTTTTTTTTGCGAACGGGATGTTTTCCGCTGCGAATCCGCGAAATGCCGGTCTCTCTCCCGCCGCTTATGATGCTAAAGTAATAACCGCGCCTGTATAAATCACCACGAAGGGAATCATGGCGTGTAATGGAGATGCATATGTTTCTCTGGCTTGCATTTATCCTCTGCACCTCGGCGATCGTCTACGCGGGCACAAGACTCTCCCGGTATGGCGATATCATCGCTGAAAAGACCGGGCTGGGAAGGACGTGGATCGGCGTAGTGCTTATGGCAAGCGTCACCTCGCTGCCGGAGCTGGTGACCGGAATAAGCTCGGTCACCTACGCGGGGGTCCCGGATATTGCGGTGGGCGATGTGCTGGGAAGCTGCGTCTTTAATATGCTGATCCTCGCCGTCCTTGACGCTGTCTACAGGCCGATGCCGATATGCGCGAAAGCCCAGCAAGGCCATGTCCTCTCCGCAGGGTTCGGGATGCTCCTCCTGAGCGTCGTGGCAATGAGCATATTCTTTGCGAGCGCAGTTCCCCCGTTGGGCTGGATAGGCATATACAGCCTTATATTCATTGTTATTTATTTATTCGCCATGAGAATGGTCTATTTTTACGAAAAAAAACAGATCGCCCTGTTCATCAAGGAAGCGGCGATCGAACTCCAATATGGGGACATCACGGCGAGAAGCGCCGTTGTCAATTACGCGGTCAATGCCGCGATCGTCATCGTTGCCGCCATGTTCCTGCCGAAGATCGGCGAGGGGATCGCGGAAACAACCGGTTTGGGCCAGAGCTTCGTGGGCAATATCTTCATTGCGATCTCCACATCCCTGCCCGAGGTGGTGGTCTCCCTGGCCGCGGTGAAAATGGGCGCCGTGGACCTCGCGATCGGCAATCTGTTCGGCAGCAATATCTTTAACATTCTCATCCTCGGCATCGACGACGTTCTCTATGTCAAAGGCCCCCTGCTTTCCTTTGTCAGTCAAAATCACGCAATCTCCGCCCTCTCAGCCATCATGATGACGGCCATCGCGGTGATCGGATTGACCTATCGCGCGGAGAAAAAGCCGATGTTCCTGGCATGGGATTCCGTGGGGATCGTGTTCGTTTTTTTGATCAATCTCGGGATGCTGTATGCTTTTCGGTGAACAGCGTCTCCGGCCGCTTTATATCATTGTAGAGGAAAGGATAAGAAAAACCATGCGTTGGCATCAAAAGAACATCGAAGAAGTCATTAAGGAACTCGGATCGTCTCTCCAGGGCATTTCAGCGGCATATGCGCAAAAACTGCTCCTGGAGCACGGCCCCAACGAATTGACGGAGAAAAAGAAAAAGTCCCTGTTCATGATGTTCCTCGACCAGTTCAAGGACTTCATGATCCTCGTGCTGATCGCCGCCGCGATCATATCCGGCATTATCGGAGATGCCACCGACACCATAGCCATCGTCGTGATCGTGGTGTTAAATGCGGTCATCGGCTTTGTTCAGGAATACCGGGCGGAAAAAGCGATGGCCTTGCTCAGAAAAATGGCCGCCCAGTTCGCCCTGGTGATACGGGACGGAAACCCCGTCAACATCCCGGCGTCGCAGCTTGTCCCCGGCGACGTCGTCATGCTGGAGGCGGGGAAGATCGTCCCCGCCGACATGAGATTGATCGAGACGGCCCAGTTGAAGGCCGAGGAGGCCGCCCTGACCGGCGAATCCCTGCCCGTTGAAAAGCACACCAAGCCGCTGCACGATGAGCATCTGTCCATCGGCGACCGGAAGAACATGGCCTATAAAGGCACGATCGTGAGCTATGGCCGCGGTAAAGGGATGGTCACGGCAACGGGCATGGCGACGGAGCTCGGAAAGATCGCCACCATGCTGCAGGAGGAAGAGGAGGTAAAGACTCCGCTCCAGAAAAGGCTTGCGTCCTTCGGCCGGAAACTCGCCCTTGCCGTGCTTGCCATCTGCGCCGTTGTTTTCGGCGTCGGCCTCATGAGAGGGGAGGAGCCGCTGCTCATGCTTCTTACGGCGATCTCGCTCGCCGTTGCCGCGATCCCCGAGGCCCTTCCCGCGGTGATCACCATCTCCCTCGCCCTTGGCGCGACGAAGATGGTCAAGCAGAACGCCCTGATACGGAAGCTTCCTGCCGTCGAAACGCTCGGATCAGTCACCTATATCTGCTCCGACAAGACCGGCACCCTGACCTTGAACAAAATGACCGTGGAAGAGGTGTATGTTGACGGCAAAGTAGTTCAGAGTGCGGAGTTCGGAGTGCGGAGTGAAAAGGACGAAGAGCCGAATGAGTTTATTCCGCAATCCGCGATCCGCAATCCGCAATCGCTTCTGATGACCGCTCTTGCCGTAAGCAATGACGCGGAGGGAGACGCAGCAGGCAAGGTGATCGGCGATCCGACGGAAGCTGCCTTGTATGTCATAGCGAAAAACAAGGGCTTCGACAAAAAAGCCCTTGAGCAGGACCTCCCGCGAGTGGCCGAAATCCCCTTTGATTCCGACAGAAAATGCATGACGACATTCCATCGGGGACGGGATGGAAAAATCGTCTCCTTTACCAAGGGAGCGATCGATGTTCTGCTGGACAGGTCAGCAGGCATAGTGACCGACGAAGGGTTGAAGACCGTTGACGCCGAGGAGATCCAAAAGGTCAACGATAGGATGTCCGCCGACGGACTCAGGGTCCTCGGCATTGCCATGAGGACCTGGGATGCACTGCCCGACGATATGTCGCCGGAGCATGTTGAATCCGGCCTCTCCATCCTTGGACTGGTGGGCATGATGGACCCCCCGCGGGAGGAGGCCAAAGAGGCCGTACATTTATGCAAGACTGCGGGGATCAAGCCGGTGATGATAACCGGAGACCATCCCCTTACCGCAACGACCATTGCCAAAAGATTGGGGATTCTCGAACAGGACTCCGGGGCGGTGCTCACCGGCAGAGAGCTCGATCAATTATCGATGGAGGAGTTCGAGGCGCGGGTCGAGCATATACGCGTTTACGCCCGGGTCGCGCCGGAACAGAAGCTCAAGATCGTCAAGGCGCTTCAGGACAAGGGCCAGTTCGTTGCCATGACCGGCGACGGCGTGAATGACGCCCCCTCGCTCAAGAGGGCCGATATCGGCGTTGCCATGGGCGTCACCGGAACGGACGTCTCAAAAGAAGCGTCCCACATGGTCCTGCTGGACGACAACTTCGCTACTATCGTGAAGGCGGTAAAGGAGGGCAGGCGGATCTTCGACAATATCCGCAAGTTCATCAAGTATACTATGACGAGCAACTCGGGCGAGATATGGACGATCTTTCTCGCGCCGTTCCTGGGGCTCCCGATCCCACTGCTGCCCATTCACATACTCTGGATCAATCTCGTGACCGACGGCCTGCCCGGCCTCGCGCTCGCGGCCGAGCCCTCGGAAAAAGGGATCATGGAAAGACCGCCGCGCCATCCCAAAGAGAGCATCTTCGCTCACGGGCTCGGCGTCCATATTGTCTGGGTCGGATTGCTGATGGGCGCCGTGTCCCTGTTCACCCAGGCATGGTCCCTGAAGACAGGGCATAGCCACTGGCAGACCATGGTGTTTACCGTGTTGTGCCTGAGCCAGATGGGGCACGTTCTTGCCATACGGTCTGAACAGGAATCGATCTTCACCCAGGGCTTTTTCTCGAACAAGCCGCTGGTGGGCGCTTTTCTCTTAACGTTCGGCCTTCAGATGGCAACCATCTATGTGCCGGTGTTAAACCCTATTTTCAAGACGGAGCCATTGACGCTGAATGAGCTGCTCTTCACACTCGCATTGTCATCAATCGTTTTTATTGCCGTGGAGATCGAGAAGCTCATAAAGAGGCGGCAGAGCAGACGGAATGCCGTTGAGGCTTGACAGGCTGTTGGAAAACTAATTTCGCAGGCTAAAGCCTGCGGCTACCAAATCGTAACGTATTGATTTCTCGCAAGGTAGCCGCACCCTTCAGGGTGCGTTTTCAGCTTTTCGACGCCTTTTTCAACAGCCTGTTAACAGGATGTATGGCGTGGAAAACAAGATTCCCGATGATATTTAATCACCAGAATTCCTCGCTCTCGGTGTCGGGGTATAACAATAGGTGAGTGGACATAAGCATGCAAAGACGGGACATGCTAAAATATTCACAATGGAAAGGAGGCAAGAAATGCGCAGGGTCATTTACTTCTTAATTACAAACATCGCTATTCTGCTGGTCTTAAGTACGGCAATGAGGCTTTTTGGCGTAGAGCCGTATCTTACCGCATACGGACTTAACTACCAGTCACTGCTCATTTTCGCGCTCGTGTTCGGTATGGGCGGCTCATTTATAAGTCTTGCCATATCTAAATGGACGGCGAAGAGGATTTCCGGAGCGCAGCTCGTAAAAGAGCCCGCAAATGAGACGGAACGGTGGCTTGTAAGGACCGTGTCCGAACTGGCGGTAAAGGCGAATATCGGAATGCCGGAGGTCGCCATTTTCCCCTCGGATGACATGAATGCCTTTGCGACTGGAATGCGCAGGAACAAGTCCCTGATTGCCGTATCCTCAGGACTGCTCAGGAGGATGGACCGTGAAAAGGTGAAGGCCGTTCTTGCCCATGAGGTGGCCCATGCCGCCAACGGTGACATGATCACACTCGCGCTGATTCAGGGGGTAGTGAACACCTTTGTTCTTTTCCTGTCACGGGTAATAGGCCACACCATTGACAGGGTTGTATTCAAGAACGAACGGGGACACGGCCCCGCCTTCTGGATTACAACGATTATCGCCGAAATAGTCCTTGCCGTTTTAGCCTCGATAATCGTCTTTTACTTCTCAAGAAAGCGCGAATACCGGGCTGACACCGGCGCTGCGGCGTTAGTCGGCAAAAAACCGATGATGGGAGCGCTCGAAGCCTTGAAGGCATCCGTGCGCCAGCCCCATTTGCCTGACAAGCTTGCCGCCTTTGGGATCTCCGGCGCGAAACGAAGCGGGCTGAAAGCGCTCTTTGCGACACATCCCGACCTTGATGACAGGATCGCAGCCCTTGAGCGGGCGGTTTATCCTGATTATAAATAAAGAGGGGTTTTAGAAAATGGAAACCTTGATCGAAAAGCACTGGCATCACCTGCCGGCGGATGAAGTAATCGGCCTCCTGGAGAGTGATCAGGAAAAAGGGCTGGATCTGTTCGAGGTCGAACGTCGTCAGAAAGAATTCGGTCTCAATGTGATCACCGGGAAAAAGGGGAAAGGCCCCCTGCTGCGCTTTCTGCTCCAGTTCCATAATCCCCTGATCTATGTCCTTCTTGTTACCGCCGTCATAACCGCGCTTCTTAAAGAGTATGTTGATTCAGGAGTGATATTAGGAGTTGTAATCATCAATGCAGTCGTAGGGTTTATACAGGAGTCAAGGGCTGAGAAGGCGATAGATTCTTTGAAGAAGATGCTTTCGCCCTCCGCGACGGCTCTGAGGGACGGCAGGAAGGTTGTTGTCCCGGCTGAAGAGCTTGTGCCGGGCGATGTTGTGTTCATACAATCAGGGGACAAGACGCCCGCTGATGCAAGGCTTTTCAAGTCAAAAAATCTCCAGATCGACGAAGCCCCCCTTACCGGGGAATCCCTTCCCGTGAACAAGACGACCGGGGCGATTGACAAGGAACTGCCTGTCGCGGACAGGACAAACATGGCCTTCAGCGGCACCCTGGTGACCTATGGTCAGGGCGCGGGCGTGGTCGCCGCCACAGGCGACAATACCGAGATAGGCAGGATAGCGGGGATGCTCCAGGAGGTGAGGGAGATTGAGACCCCGCTTATCAGGAAGCTCGATAAATTCAGCAAGGTCCTCATGGTGGTCATCATGTCGGCGGCGGGACTGCTGTTCCTCTTCGGGGTCCTGAGGGGCAATCCCGCGATAGAGATGTTCATGGCAGCCGTCGCCCTTGCGGTCTCCGCCATACCGGAAGGGCTACCTGCGGTAATGACCATAGCCCTTGCGATAGGCGTAAAAAAAATGGCGACGAGACATGCGATTATACGAAGGCTCCCCGCGGTGGAGACACTCGGCTCCGCAACAGTGATATGTTCAGATAAGACAGGCACCCTGACGCGCAACGAGATGACGGTTGTCGCTCTGGAAGCGCCGTGCGGCGGTTATTCAATTACCGGAGCCGGATACGCCCCTGCGGGTTCTTTTATGAAAGACGGGAGGGAGATAGAGCCCTTGGACGAACCCGCTCTCTTCGAGCTATTGAGGGCCGGTTATTTGTGCAATGACGCGGTTTTGAAACAGGAAAGGGACTCCTGGATGATAGAGGGCGATCCGACCGAAGGCGCCCTCATCGTTGCCGCCATGAAGTCCGGGATGAACACCGGGGATGAGAAAAAGAAGATGACGAGAACGGATGAGATCCCCTTTGAATCGGAAAACCAGTTTATGGCGACCCTCCATCATGACCATCATGAGCGGGGATATATCTATGTGAAAGGCGCTCCGGAAAAGGTACTCTCTTTTTGTTCCGGTGAACTTCATGGTGAAGCAAAGACCGATGAACATAAACATATAGATAGACATTTCTGGGAAGAAAAAACAAAAGATCTGGCATCCGGAGGCCTGCGGGTACTTGCCCTCGCCGTTAAATACATACCAACGAGGCATGAGCTGCTGGAATTCAGGGATGTTGAAAAAGGCTTTCTCTTTCTCGGTCTTGTGGGGATGATTGACCCGCCGAGGGATGAGGCGATAAAGGCTGTTGGTCTGTGCAAAAAAGCGGGCATAGAGGTGAAGATGATAACAGGCGACCACCTGTTGACGGCAAAGGCGATTGCGGAACAGATCGGCATCAGGGGTGAAAAGATCGTCTCCGGCCGGGACCTGGAAGGGATGGATGTAAAAGAGCTTCAGGGATTGGTCAGGGATGCGGATGTCTATGCGAGGGTGAACCCCGGACATAAGCTCAAGCTCGTTCAGGCGCTTCAGGCTAACGGTGAGATTGTGGCCATGACAGGCGATGGGGTGAACGACGCCCCGGCGTTAAAACAAGCGGACATCGGAATAGCCATGGGGATCACAGGAACCGAGGTTGCCAAGGAAGCCTCCGCCATGGTCCTGACCGACGACAACTTCGCGAGCATAGAACGGGCTGTTGAAGAGGGAAGAACGGTCTTCAGCAACCTCCAGAAGACCATTCTCTTTATCCTGCCGACAAACGGCGGAGAGTGTCTCTTAATCATAAGCGCGATCCTGCTCGGCACGGTCCTGCCTGTGCTGCCGCTGCAGATTTTATGGATAAACCTGATTACCACCGTCGCCCTCGCGATCACCCTTGCCTTTGAACCGGTGGAAGCCGGCGTTATGGAGAGACCGCCGCGCAGGCCGGACGCCCCTTTAATAGACATGTCCCTTGTCCGGAGAATAGCGCTGGTATCCTTGGTAATGGCGGCGGGAACGTTCGGCCTTTTTTATTACGAGCTTTCGCGCGGCGTCGATGTTGCCGCGGCAAGGGCCGTTGCGGTCAATGCGGTGGTCTTTTTTGAGGCTGTGTATCTTTTTAATGCCCGCTATCTCAGGGATTCAGTATTAAGCCTTAAAGGTTTCTTCGGCAATAAAATCGTGCTTCTCGGCATTGGCGTCGTTGTTCTGTTCCAGATGATATTGACCTACTGGCCTCTCATGAATACGCTGTTTCACGTGGCCCCGATCGGCATGATGAGCTGGCTCCGGATCATCCTTGTTTCCTCAAGCTTGCTGTTTATCATAGAAATGGCGAAGGCTGTGGAGAGGCGTGTTTCAGTAAATGAAATCGGGTATGGAGGATAAAAAAATGATCAAGAGAATCCTTCTTGGCTTAGGCGGCACGCCCTATACGACGGTTGCGATCCAGCGCGCTGTAGAGATTGCCAGGCGGTTTGACGCCGAAATAACAGGAGTGACCGTACTCGACCTCGATCGTCTGACAAAGGTCCGCCTTGCGCGGGAAGAAACGATACCTGCCGCCATGCATCGGGTCGTCCTGACACGAGACCGGGTCGAGGAAACGATCAGCGCGTTCGAATCCGCCTGCGCTGTTGAGGGGATCAAATACCAGGTCAAACAGGAAGAGAAAGAGGCCTCGTTCGACCTGATGATCTCCCTTGCCCGCTATCACGACCTCATGATATTCGGACTGAAGAGCCTCTTCGAATACAGCGTTTCGATCGTCGATCTGTCGATCGAGGAGCCGAAAGATACGCTGGCGCGTCTGATCGCCGCGGGTGTGCGGCCGATCATCGCCGTATCGGACACGTTCCAGCCGGTCAGGAAAGTCCTGATCGCATACAGCGGCTCCATGGAATCGGCCAAGACCATGAAGAAGTTCGTGCAGCTGCGCATGTGGCCCGACGCACAATTGAAAATCGTGACGTATCAAAGTTCGGAAGACAAGGCGCGGCGGCTTTTGCATGATGCGTCCGCGTATTGCCGGGCGCATGGATTTCATGTTGAGCATGAATCGAATCCAGGCTCTCCCAAGGACCTCCTGTTGCCCTTGGCGACGCAGTGGCAGGCGGATATGATCGTGCTGGGCAACAGCGCCGGCAATCTGCTGGTGAAGCGGGTCCTCGGGGAGACCGCATTGCACATCATCCGAAACACCGACCGGTCGTTGTTCTTGTGCCAGTGATCTGAGCCATAGGTGAAATAATCGTTCAGGAGAAAACACTGCTGGTCTCTGCTATGATTATAGGCAATAGGTGGGTCGAGATGTATGTATAGGTGTCGCCGGCTGAAAGTTCACCCGTTGTCAAAGGAGGCCGCCATGGTTCACCTCTGGCAAAAGCACTACCCCCCTGTTGCCATTATACCCGTCGTCACGCTCCTCATTCTGCTGGCGGGGCTTGCCCTGATGCTGCCGCCCATCCCGCAGCCCTCCGCGTATCATGATTTTGCCGACCAGCGCGCCAGCGGCGCGCTGCCCAATTTCCTCGACACCGTCTCCAATGCCCTGTTCGTGCTGGCGGGCGCGCTCGGCCTACTCTTCCTGCGCGGCGAACATCGGCGGCGCGCTTTCCTCGACGCGCGCGAGGCGTGGCCTTATGTGCTGTTCTTCATCGCCGTCATCCTCACCGGTTTTGCCTCGGGATACTACCACCTGGCCCCGGACAACGCGCGGCTGGTGTGGGACCGGGCGGCGATCGCGCTTGCGTTCATGGCCTGGTTCTCGGCTATTGTGTGCGAGCGCGTCAGCCTCAAGGTTGGGCTCATGCTGCTGCTGCCGCTGCTCCTCCGGCTGTATCCGCCGCGCTACAGCGCCGGGCGGGATATCCTCGCCGTCATCGGACTGTATCTTCTGGCCTTGCTGTTCGACCTCACCGATCGCCCGGTTTTCGCGCTGACCGGCGGCCTCGTCGGCGGACACACGATCAAGCACGCGATCGCCGCGCTGGCGGCGGTTTGGGTTGCGCGCTACCTGCGGCGGCGGAGGCCCTTGTGTTCCAGGCCCTGCGCCCCGATGTAAGACTGCGCGAGCGCGCGCCGTGCGCGCCGATGGTTCCCGTCACGCTGACTGGCACGCGCACCCCGCTGCGTGGTCAGGAGTTGCAGCCGCGTTACAGCAAGCTTCAGGTGCTGGTCGGCGAGCCGATCCCGGCGCACGGGGAAGACTGGCAAGCCGCATTGCAATTGCGCGATGCCGCGCGTGGCTGGATTCTGGCGCGACTGGTGGAGCCCGATATGGTCGCCTGACGGGTCTCCAGGGATTTTCATTCGCTTTACGGTTATTTGCCCCATCTTCACCCCATAACAGCCCTTTGACGGCCGCAATCTAGTGGTGAAAGGGGTCCTTGGGGAGACAGTTTTGCACATCATCCGAAACGCCGATCGGCCGTTGTTTTTGTGCCAATGAACCGAGTTCGGGGAAACGGTGATTTATTTGTCCGAAGCGTTTTACTGTTCCGATTATTGAGTAATGCAAAAATAAAGGAAAGTTACATTGTGCCAATACTCCCTCCACCTTGATGGGGGAGGGCTGGGGTGGGGGTGAAATAGGCGGCTAATTTCACCCTCCCCTAACCCCTCCCATCGAGGGAGGGGAAAAACTATTTCCATTTATTATGCAAAGCTCAATAATTAAGAAAGGCGGAACCGATTATGCAGCGATTCAAGAATATCCTTTTGGTTGCCGGTGGGACGGGCTGGGAAGCGAACACCCTTGAAAGGGCTGTAGCCCTTGCAAAGAACAACCGGGCCCGCTTATCCGTGGTTGACGTTGTCGAGGAATTGCCTCGGGAAATGCGAAGGCTGCTTACATCAATGGATCTTGCCGATCTCCAGAAGCTTGCAGTTGCGGAACGACTCAAAGATCTCAATCATCTCATAGAGCCGGCCATGAATAAAGGAGTGAACGTCTCCGCCGGGGTCCTTATTGGAAAACCTTTTCTTGAGATTATCAGGAAAGTATTGCGAAACAGTCATGACTTGGTGATTAAAACGGCAAGAGGAAAGGGAGGGCTAAAAGGGCTTTTATTCGGCAGCACTGCCACGCACCTGATGCGCAAGTGCCCGTGCCCTGTCTGGGTGATCAAGCCGACGCATCGAAAAAAGTACGCCAGGATAATGGCGGCAGTGGACCCCGACCCACATGACAAAAAAAGGAACGCTCTTAATGCCAAAATCATGGAGCTGGCAACTTCCCTTGGCCGCAGGGAAGGAAGTGAGCTGCATGTAGTCCATGCCTGGCATCTCTCCAGCGAGAAGATGCTGGTGTTGCGCGGCGGACTGAGCCATAGTGACGTGGACAGGATGGCACGTGCCATGCGAGCAGAACATGAAGGGTGGCTTCGTGAACTTGTGGATGCATACGCTCCGGATACACCGACGAGCAGGATTCATTTGCTGAAGGGTGATGCGGCGGAGGCGATTCCCGCTTTGGCAAAAAGAAATGGCGCCGAACTCATCGTCATGGGTACGGTAACCAGAACAGGGATTGCGGGATATCTCATGGGCAGCACCGCGGAAAGGGTCCTTCAGCAAGTTGATTGTTCGGTGCTGACGGTCAAGCCCGCAGGGTTTGTTACGCCGGTAAAAACATAGAGACGGCCACCTAGGAGCGCATATGAAATATCGGGAGAAGGTTGAAAGAGTGATAGTCTTGTCGCCCCTGGTTATGATGTTATCGGCTGTATTTCTTTCCACAGTGAAATTGGATGCTTATCATGACAGCCTGTGCACGGTCCTTGGTATCAATAAGTTCTAAGATGATATTCTCGATATATTATTTCCTGACCGAGGCGCCTGGCGCAAACAAGGACGATGCCGATGTTCGATAATGTTTTTTCAGAGATCGCCGCGGTGCTGTTGACAGCGGCACTTATTGGCGCAGTGGCGGTAAAACTGCGCCAGCCGCTGATCGTGTCGTTTATCGTCTCAGGTCTCCTGGTCGGTCCGGCAGGATTTGGCTGGGTCACCAGCGCTGATCAGGTCGATCTTCTGGCAAAGTTCGGCATAACGCTGCTCCTGTTCGTGGTCGGCCTCAGGCTCGACATTGACCTCATACGCAGTACGGGTGTGGTGGCACTGGCGACAGGCTTGGGACAGGTAATTTTTACTTCCCTGATCGGCTACGTCATCGCCCTTGCCCTGGGACTTGCGCCTGTAGCGGCGTTGTATGTGGCGGTTGCGCTGACGTTCTCCAGTACGATCATCATTGTGAAGCTGTTGTCGGATAAACGTGAGATCGACGCCCTGCACGGACGCATCGCCGTCGGTCTTCTCATCGTCCAGGATATCGTGGTGGTGGTGGTCATGATCGGCCTGTCCGCCTTCGGTGCCGGCCAGACCGGCAGCGCAGGCCTGACCTATCAGCTGGCGACGGTTTTATTAAAAGGCGTCGGCTTCCTGGTCCTTACGGTCCTGATCATGCACTACGTGTTGCCCGGCCTGCTCGACAGGTTGGCGCTGTCCCACGAACTGCTGGTTTTGTTCGCCATTTCCTGGGCAATAGCGCTTGCCGCGATCGGAGCTTATCTGGGCTTCAGTAAAGAGGTCGGCGCATTCCTGGCCGGGATATCCCTGGCCTCAACTTCGTACCGGGAAGCCATAGCCTCACGTCTGGTAAGTTTGCGTGATTTTCTGCTGGTTTTTTTCTTTGTTGATCTGGGCGCACAGTTGGACATGAGCCTGTTGGGCGCCAATATCGGCCCGGCTCTTGTTCTATCGCTGTTCGTGTTGATCGGCAACCCCATCATCGTCATGATCATTATGGGTGTCATGGGGTATAGCAAGCGCACCGGTTTTCTGACCGGACTCACCGTGGCGCAGATCAGCGAGTTTTCATTGATTCTGGCGGCAGTAGGCGTAACCCTCGGGCATATCGACTCGGAAACGATGGGGTTGGTCACTTTGGTCGGCCTGGTTACCATCGGCCTGTCAACGTACATGATACTCTATTCTCATCCCTTATATGATCGTCTCGCGCACTGGCTGCGGCTATTTGAACGGAGGATACCCCATCGGGAACAGGCGGGAGACAGCGAAATTGCTTTGTTCGCCCCCGATGTCGTTATTTTTGGCATGGGGCGATATGGCAGCGAAATCGTTAAGGGCTTGAGGGGGCAAGGGTGGAAAATCCTGGGGATCGACTTTGATCCCGACGTGATACACGCCTGGCGCAAAGAAGGGTTGCCCGTCCGGTACGGAGATGCGGAAGATCCGGAATTTCTTGAGACGATCCCCTTGCAACACGCGGGCTGGGTGGTCAGCACGGCGCACGAACGCTCCGTCAACCTGGCGCTGGTGGCGGCGCTGCGTCATCATGGATTCAGGGGAAGAACGGCGGTGCGCGTAAACCGTCCGGAAGACGCAGAAGTCCTCCTGCGTGCGGGGGCGGACGTAATTCTGTCACCGTTCGCCGACGGGGCGAAGAAAGCCGTGGAAGAACTTGTCACCTTGCAGAAGCGGAATGCAGTATGATAATCAGGGGTAACGACTTCTGAAGTGAAAACAGATAGAATGTGTTGTCGTGTCGGTTGTATTTCTTTCCACGGAACAGATAATGAGGACCATGCTTTATTATGCGAGGCATCATGTTGACGGATAAAATGGAATATTTCAGCAAACAACCCAAATCGTTCCTGACGGTCCTGGGTATCCTCCTGTGCGTAATCCTTGGCGTTATCGATTACATTACAGGCTATGAAATATCTTTCTCGATATTCTATTTACTGCCGGTTTCCCTGGTTGCCTGGTTTGTGGGCAGACAACCCGCCATTTATATCTCAATATTGAGCGCGCTCATATGGCTGCTGGCCGATTTGAGTTCAGGACACACATACTCTCATTATGCCATCCCGCTTTGGAATTCAATTATGAGACTGGGCTTTTTTTTGACGGGAGCATATTTTCTGACCGCTATCAGGAAACTGCTGGATCACGTGACCGAATTGTCCCGGAGGGATCCCTTAACCGGAGTCGCAAGCCGGAGACACTTTTACGATCTCGCGGAATCGGAAATAAACCGTCTGAAGCGATATGGACATCCTTTCACGGTTTGCTACATTGATATCGATAATTTCAAGCAGATCAATGACACCTTCGGTCATGATGAGGGCGACAATCTCTTAACCCAGATAGCGGAAAGCATCAGAAGCAATATGCGGAGAACCGATGTTGTCGGACGGCTTGGCGGAGATGAGTTCGCCCTGCTCATGCCCGAGACCGGCGCGG
The DNA here is from genome assembly GCA_964412455.1 of uncultured Nitrospiraceae bacterium. Lineage (GTDB taxonomy): Bacteria > Nitrospirota > UBA9217 > UBA9217 > UBA9217 > JAAXXJ01. The sequence goes on from CAYPOT010000005.1 coordinate 51,026, forward strand.
ACGCGGCCCTGAACGTAGTCGATAAGGTTCTTGACCTCCAGGACCTTTCGCAGAAGAGGGGATTGGCGATCACGCTGAGCATAGGCATGGTCGTTTACCTGAGCCCTCCTGAAAATGTGGATGCGATGATCAAGAGGGCCGATGCCCTCATGTATTCCGTGAAGACGGGAGGCAAGAACAATATCAAGTATGAGATTGTGGGCCGGGCGGGGACCGATAGGAGTGAAAGGTAGCGCAAGCTGAATTCGCCGTCGAAAAAGGTAGCGCAAGCTGAATTCGCCGTCGAAAAAAACATCAGGAGCAGACATTCCTGTCTAAATACCGTTCGTCAAAGGTTTCGCCATGGTCGGCTATGGACAGGGATTTTGAGGCGCTTTTAAGAGGAGAGAAAAATGAACGGTACATTATCTCAGGGCTCATGGAAGATCGGCACGATCATGGGGATACCGATCCGGGTGCACTTCTCATGGTTTATCATATTTGGCCTGATAACCTGGTCTCTCTCGACGTTCTACTTTCCCCAGGCGGCGCCGGACCTTCCGGCCGCCTCGTACTGGGTCAAGGGCGTTCTGGCGGCGCTCCTGCTTTTTGCCTCTGTCGGTTTCCACGAGCTTGCACATTCATTTGTGGCAAAGAAATACAAGGTCTCCATAGAGAGCATTACGCTCTTCATATTTGGAGGGGTTGCGCAGATGAAGGGCGAGCCGCCGCACCCGAAGGCGGAGTTCAGGATCGCAATTGCCGGCCCGCTTTCGAGCTTGCTCCTTTCCGTTCTGTTCCTTTTTCTGGCGATGACTGCCGCAGGCGGGATGAATGCCCTTTTTTCCTATCTTGCGCAGATAAATCTTATCATCGCGGTGTTCAATCTCATTCCCGGTTTTCCGATGGATGGCGGCAGGATGTTGAGGTCCGCAATATGGAAGAGGAAAAAGAACTTTTTCTACGCAACCCAGATGGCGTCGAGCATCGGGCGGAAGATCGCCGTGTTTTTCATATTTTTCGGGCTCTTTTCAATTTTTACCCGCATGCCGGGGGGCTTGTGGCTGATGTTCATCGGGTGGTTCCTTTACACCGCAGCCCAGTCAAGCTATCAGCAGTCCACCCTTCAGGAGAGCCTGTCAGGCATTAAGGTAAAGGATATTATGGTGAAGGACATCGTGACGCTCAGTTCGTCCATGACCGTCGATGAGGCCGTGAACGGTTATTTTCTCAGATACGGCTACGGCGGATTCCCCGTCGTTGATGACAAAAAATTTCTCGGCCTCGTGACCTTGAAAGAGGTCAAGGATGTCCCGAAAGCGGACTGGGGAACGGTGAGGGCGGTTGATGTTTTGGTTCCCCATGACAGAAAAGGGGAGGTCTATCCTGAAGATGACGTCATGAGGGCTCTTGAGTTAATGATACGAGAAGACAAGGGAAGGCTGGTTACTATCGAGAACGGAGTGCTGAGCGGCTTGATCACAAGAAACGGTATTGCGCGGTATGTTCAGATCAAGGGAAAATGACGCCGACGAGCGAGGGAAAACATACCGCCCAGGCCCCATTACTTGCGCGCCGATATCGCTCCAGCCGATACACATCCTCTGGATAAACCTCGTGACCGACGGGCTCCCTGCGCTGGCGTTTTCTCTGGCTGGAGCTGCGGGAGAAAGAGGTCATGAACCGGCCGGCCCGTCATGGCCATCCGGTCCGAGAAACTGTCCCTGTTCCAGCAGTGGGTCCTGTCGAACAAGGCCCTCCTGCTGACCGTGGCGATTACGGTCTCCTGCGGCTTGCCACGGTCTCTATCCCGGTCCTGACCCCAGCGTTCAAGACCGGGCCGCTCGCTGCCTGGGAACTGGCACAGGTGCTTGGGCTCACGTCAATCGTCTTCAATGCGGTTGAGACAGAGAAATATTTCAAGCGCAGGAACTCATAAAAGGATAAGGACAGGGGGTCCAATGTGCGGACGGTTCGAGCTGCATAGCGCCTTCGAGATCATCGCAAAGCTCTTCGGGCTGACCGGCGACAGCTTCACGATGCCCACGGGTTACGACATCGCGCCGGGCAAGGACATCGCCGTCATCGTGAACGAAGGCGGGAAGAACAAGATCGCCGCCTGCCGGTGGGGCTTCGTCCCGTCCTGGGGAAAGGACCTGAAGGAAGGCTACAAGATGATCAATGCCCGGGCCGAGACCGTCGCGGAGAAGCCGAGCTTCCGGCAGGCCTTCAGCCGCCACCGGTGCCTGGTCGTGGCCGACGGGTTCTATGAATGGAAGAGCGAGGGCGGAAAGAAGCGACCTTTTTATATTCATCGCAGGGACGGCACACCCTTTGGCATGGCAGGCCTGTACAACCTCTGGACCTCACCTGAAGGAGAGAAGGTCTGCACCAGCACCATCATCACCACCGGGGCGAACGAGGTCCTGGCGCCAATCCATGACCGCATGCCGGTCATCCTTGCCAGGGATGCGGTCGCTCTCTGGCTGGACCCTTCCCTCCATGAAAAAGAAAAGCTGCTGCCAGTGCTCAAGCCCTGTCCTGACGACGAGTTGGAGTTGTATGAGGTGTCGACCGGGGTCAATTCACCGAAGAATGATTCAGAGGAAAATATCGGAAGACGGTGAGAACAGAGGCAAGGGAACTTAGTAAGAGGTTTGTTTTTTTGGGCAGCCCGGTGGCTTGCTGTGCTAAGCATGCAGAAAGAGGTTCACGCTCTTTGTTCTGGATGACCTGTTCCGGCAGCGCTTCCTCTTCGGACGCGCTGCTTTCAGTCGGTAGATACTAGAGTGGTTATCGGCCATGCATACGCACAGACTTCGCACCAGGCTACCCGGCGTTTGGGTACGGCACATGCTGGAAGCGAAGTGCGATTCTGTTTAAAGGCCCTTGCAGTCAACGAAGTCCCATTCGAAAAATTAGACAGGCGATTGAGTCCGAGGGTTAAGCATTTCGGACTGTCTGAGCCCCCTCACCCTCGAGGGGAGTGTATGGTTCATACTGATAGACAACAGATTCGTCCAAGGACCTAGGTGACACTTTATACTCTGATCGCTCGCATTCCCCGCAACAAAGTGCAGGGAATGCGAGCGATCCTCGGTTCCCGGGCCGCTATTCGCGTCGGCGCCCGGGAAGTGACCCCGGTCCTTCAGCTGAATAATTAACGTTTCCTCGCAACATACACCACATGCCGCAAGCCGCCCCGTCCCGGACGTAAACGCTCGAACGTAAATCCCGCGGCAGCCAGCCTCTTCTCGAATGCCGTATCGGGATTTTCCCCCCAGACCGCGAAGACACCGCCTGCGGAAAGGGCGTCAGCAGTCGTTGATAAGGCGAGGCTCCCGTAGAAGGGGTCATAGTGCGGCTCGGTGTCCGCGCCGGGACCGACATAGAGATCGATGATAATGGCGTCAAAGCGCTTCGCGCCTTTCAGCGAAGCGCCGATGATCACGGCGGCGACATCATCGGTCTCGACCGTGACCCTCGGGTCCTTCACCGCGCTTTGCGTCAGGTCCGCGAGGGGCCCGCAGCACCAGTCCACAATGACGGGATTCAGCTCGGCCACGATCACCTGCGCTGAACCGGGGAGAGCATCGAGCGCCGCGCGCAGGGTGAAACCCATGCCCAGGCCGCCGATGAGCACCCGCGGCAGGTCGCGTCCGGCCACCAGCCTGCAGGCGTGTTCGCCAAGCGTGACCTCGGAGCGGTTCGCGCTGCTGTTCATGAGCACGCGGCCATTGACCAGCAGCAGGAAGTCCCGGTCGCCCCGCTTGCGCAGTTCGAGAACGGTGTCCTCTTTATCGATCTTGTCTACGGTATGCCAGGGCTGTGCCATGAACGGGCTCCTTCCCGTACGGATGGTGGTGCGCAGCTTCCATGGATACTGCCTGCGGAATGCGGTTATCACTTTACACCAGTCAGCGCGCTGACTCAAGGCCAAACAACGCATCAGGGAGCGTCTTGACAGTGCCGGCACCAGGTGGTACGTTGCTGCATGGCACCGATCCTCGAAGCTCGCGGCATCGTCAAGACCTATCCCGGCGTCACCGCTGTTGACCATGTGGACCTCGCGATCGAGCCGGGCGCCTGTTTCGGTCTGCTCGGGCCGAACGGCGCGGGAAAGACCACGCTCATCGAGATCATGGAAGGGATCAAGCGGCCTGACTACGGCACCGCACGGTACGAGGGCGCGCCCGTGGGCGCGAAGTTCCGGAGGGAAGCGGGCATCCAGTTCCAGGCCACGTCGCTCCAGGAGTTTCTGACGGTCAGGGAGACCATCACCCTGTTCCGGGACCTCTATCCGAAGGCGATGGCGATGAACGACCTGGTCAAACTCCTGAACCTCGACGAGATCCTGGACCGCGACACGCGCAAGCTTTCCGGCGGCCAGCGCCAGCGGCTGTTGATGGCCCTTGCCCTGGTCAACGATCCGGTCGTGCTGTTCCTCGATGAGCCGACGACGGGGCTCGATCCCCAGGCGCGCAGGAACTTCTGGGACCTCATCCGCATGATGAAGGCCGAGGGCAGGACCATCGTGCTCACGACGCATTACATGGAAGAGGCCTATGAGCTGTGCGACGAGATCGCCATCATGGACCGGGGGCGGTTCATCGCCCGGGGCACGCCGGAGCAGCTGCTTCGGGAGCACTTCGGGACGGTGATCCTTCAGCTCCCGAAAGAGGACGTGGAGGGAAGGCTCGACGGCCTTACTGTTCCCGCTGTCCGTCGGGATGGCGAGATCGAGATCCAGACGAACGACGTGGACCGCACCGTGAAACTGCTGCTGGAGCGCGGCGTGTCCCTGTCGCGGATGAAGATGCGGTCATGGAACCTGGAGGACCTGTTCATCGCGCTGACGGGGAAGGACCTGAGGGGATGAAAAGGCGGACACGGGAAGGCGGTTTTATGGGCAGCCCGGTGCTCCGCTGTGCTAAGCATGCATGATATTGTTACGCGTTTCTATCTGGAACGGGCTTGTCCTGGCAGCGCTTCCCCTGCGGACGCGCTGCTTTCGAGTCGGTTCTTGTTCGCGACGAAAAAGGGCATGCATAACGCACAGTCGTCGCAACCGAGATGCCCGGGGTTTGGGATAGGCAAGAAATTTAAAGAACCATCAGGGTCTGATGGCCCTGTATCCACTCCGGATGCCAATAAGTGATGCTATGAAACGATTTCTCGCGGTCATGCATGCCAGGAACATGGAGTTCATCAGGGACCGGTCGTCCCTGGGCTGGAACATCCTGTTCCCGATTCTGCTTGTGCTGGCGTTCGCCGTTGTGTTCTCCGGCGACGAAAAGCCGCTGTACAAAGTGGGCATCCTGGGCGATCCGGCGCGCCTGAGCTCTCGGGACAGCGGATTTTTTGCCACGCGGTACATCCAGTTCATTCCAGTCACCGACCTCGACAAGGCCATCGACAAGGTGGAGCACTTTCAGCTCGATATGCTGGTCGACGTGCGCGAAGGCCGGCGCTATTGGGTGAACGGTACTTCGCCCGGCGGCTACCTGCTCGAACGCATTCTTGGCGGTGAAGGTGGAAAGGGGTTCCAGCGCGTGGAGGTCCAGGGGAGGAAGATCCGCTACGTGGACTGGGTTGTACCCGGCGTACTTGCCATGAACATGATGTTCAGCTGCCTCTTCGGCGTGGGGTACGTGATCGTGCGGTATCGGAAGAATGGATTCCTGAAACGGCTCAAGGCGACGCCGCTCAAGCCCTTCGAGTTCCTGCTGGCCCAGATGACGTCGCGCCTGATCCTGATCCAGGTCATCACCATCGCTGTGTACGCCGGGTGCGATTACTTCATCCATTTCGGGATGCGCGGTTCCTACGCCAACCTGTTCCTGATCTCGCTACTGGGAGCGGTCTGCCTGATCTCGCTCGGTCTGCTGGTCTCCGCGCGTCTTTCGAGCGAAGAACTGGCCGGCGGCATCCTGAACCTGCTCACCTGGCCCATGATGCTGCTCTCGGGCGTTTGGTTCTCCCTGGAAGGCACGAATCCGGTCATCCAAAAGATCGCGCAGTTCCTTCCGCTCACGCACATCGTGGACGGCGCGCGGGCGATCATGACCGAGGGAGCCGGGTTCGCCGAGATCGCGCCCCATATCATCGTGCTCTCACTTATGAGCGTGGTCTTTCTCGCTGTCGGTTCGCTGATCTTCCGATGGGAATAAGGGGACGGCAAAGCAGACGCGGAGACACGGTTACAGGGAGACACGGTGACAAGGAAACGGGGAAAGTGGTTGCAACAGAATAGCGAACGGACCGTCTCAGGATAGGCCTTATTTTTTGCCCTTGCTGTACTCCACGCTGACCTCGTAAGCGATGCTGGCATGATTATGGCCGAGGTTCTCGGTCTTCCCCTGACAGGCGATATTTCCCTTGACCGAGGTCTTGCGGTTCTTCACCAAGCTGGTGATCACCGGGGTCAGATCGAAACCGCCGTTGGAGCATTCATCGCGCATGCAGTCCATGCGGAAGCAGGCGTACGTGGTGGGAGTGAAACTGACCGTGCGCTTCATCAGGATCGGGTCCACGGTCTTTTGGTAATAGGTCATACGAAGTTCTATGTTCGACACCCCCGGGTACCGCTCCGAGACCAGGCCGGCGGCGACCAGAACGATCCGCTTTTGCTCCATTTTGTCTTTATAACTCTGTTTTTGTATCATAATTTCAACCGCTCCCGTTCACCCAAGGGAAAATGAAGGCCACAAAGACGCAGGTCTTTGTGGCCTGTCTGTGTCAGATCTTTTAAGAGTATATCACATATTCGCACTTTTTGCCCCGAATAGCAACGCTTTGTTTAGACGTGTTCGGGATACGCCTGCAGTGCTTATGCTATACTTTCTACGATATGCGGACAACAGCGCCACCGGGAAATCGAAGAACGACGCTGCATGCGTGAGATCCACCATACAGCCCGATCAAGGAGGAACCTATGAACTACGCGGTACTAGCAGGAAGGGTGTTGTACGCGCTGATCTTTGTGATGGCCGGGCCGGGGCATTTCACGGCGAACACGATCGCCTACGCGGCCAGCAAGGGCGTGCCGCTGGCGTCGATCGCTGTGCCTCTGTCGGGCATCATCTCCCTTGCGGGAGGACTGAGCATCGCGTTGGGATACCGGGCCAAATGGGGCGGCTGGCTTATCGTGCTCTTTCTCGTACCGGTCACGGTCATGATGCACAACTTCTGGGCCATGACCGACCCCAACATGGCGCAGATGCAGCAGATCATGTTCATGAAGAACGTCTCGATGCTGGGCGGTGCGCTGCTCATCGCGCATTTCGGCTCAGGTCCGCTCAGCCTGGACAACAGGAAGTAGGTTTCGGGAGGTTTCCTTGCACACGACCGTGATCGTTATTGTTGCAACATCCATGCTCCTTCAGTTCATCGCGGCGCTCTTTGCCCTGCGGCTGATCCCGATCACCGGGAAAATGACCGCGTGGCTGCTCATCGCGCTCGCGATCTCGCTGATGACGGTGCGGCGCTTCGAATCCCTGGTCCGCCTGGCCTCGGGGCAAGCGCCCTCTACGCCTGATGTGCTCTTCGAGGTGGTCGGTCTGGTCATCTCCTGCGCCATGGTGGCCGGGATCTATCTGATCCAGCCGCTGTTCCAGGAAATGGCCTCATCCCGGGAAAAGCTCCGGGGCATGAACGAGATATTATCGTCTCTGTCCGGGGAGCAGAAGAAACTCATCGCCGAGCTGCAAGATGCCCTTGCCAACATCAAAACACTAAAAGGGATGCTGCCGATCTGCGCGTCCTGCAAGAAGATCAGGGATGACAAGGGCTACTGGAACCAGATCGAGGTCTACGTCCGGGAACACTCTGACGCGGAGTTCTCCCACGGCCTCTGCCCGGATTGCGCGCAGACATACTACGATCAGCTAGCTCTTCTGAAAACCAAGAAACAGCCCTGAAGAAGGGCAATCGCTGCGGCCTGCATCTGCCGATGGGGATGGTTGAGGATGGCGAAAAGGCGACAAGGACGGCAAGGACGGGAACAGGCCCTTGCCGTATTTTATTGGTCTATTTACCGCAGGCCTTCAAAGAACTTCCTGAACTCCTCCCGGTCGTCGGTGATCTTGCATTTGGGGATGGACTTGAGGAATGACTTGCCGTAGTTCTTTGTCATGATGCGCGTGTCGAGCACCACCACTGCGCCCTTGTCCGTTTTCGTCCTGATAAGCCTGCCGAAGCCCTGACGGAACAATAACGTCGCCTGCGGGACTTGATATTCATAGAACGGGTTCTTCAGCCGCTCCATGCGCGCTTCGATGAGCGGCTCGTCTGGAACGGCGAAGGGGAGCTTGGCGATGACCACGCACTGGAGCGCCTCGCCGGGGATATCGATGCCCTGCCAGAACGACGCGGTGCCGAGCAGCACGGCATTCGGCTGTTCCTTGAACTGTTCGACAAGGCGGTAGGCGGGCATCTCGCCCTGGCACAGGATGCCGAGGTCCTGCATCGAGGCGCGCAGCGTCTCCTTTGTTTTCCGGAGCTGGCCGTAGCTGGTGAACAGCACCATCGTCCTGCCGCGGGTGATGCCGAGGATCGCCATCAGTTCCCGGTCGAACCGCTCCTGGTAGCCCGATGCCTGCTGGTCGTCGAGGCCCGGCGAGATGTACAGCATGGCCTGGTTCTCGAAATCGAAGGGAGAGTCGAGCAGCAGGTCCGTGGGCGCGTCCAGGCCGACCCTTCCCTTTATATAATTGAAGGACCCGGCCGTCGAAAGCGTGGCGGAGGTGAGGACTGCGGTGTCCAACTTCCCGAAGAGGTGTTCCCGCAGGGTCCCGGCGATATCAATGGGCGAGGCCACGAGGCGGTAGCGCTTGTTCTCCCGCTCGGCCCAGTACACGTAGCCCTCCTGCCCCTGAACGAGGTTTTGCCGGATGGCGGAGGCAAGGCCTCCCGCCCTGCCGGCGAATGCCTTCACTTCCTGTTCTTCCTCGAGGGTGTCGACCTTGAGCGTCAGCAGCGCGTCCTTCAGCATCGTGAGCGGCCCGCTCAGGATGTCGGGTACGATGCCGGGCTGCCGCACGCGCAGGACCGTCTCCTGCTTCAGCACGTCGTGGAGGTTCAGAAAGAAATTCTCGGCCGTGAGCCGCAGATCGTCCACAAGGTCCCGCGCGACGTGGACCTCCCGGCCCTGGATCTTGAGCCGCGTGAGGAGCCCCTTGCGGGTGCGCTGGCTCAGGAGGTTGTCGAGGAGATAGCGCACCGAAAAATTTGACACCTCGACGCCGAGATAATCCGTGGCCACATCCTCGATCTGGTGCGCCTCGTCGAAGACAACCGCTTTGAACGGGGGCAGGACGTTGCCGCCCGTGGCCATGTCGGCAAAGAAGAGGTGGTGGTTCGCCACGAGCACCTGGGCCTGCTGCTCGATCAGCTTTCCCTTCTGGTAGAAGCAGTCCTTGTGGTGAGCGCATTCCCTGCCGAAGCAGAGGTCCGCTTCGCGGCAGGCCTTCCCCCAGAGCCCCCAGGGCGGCTCGAAGGTGAGTTCGCTCCGGAGGCCGGTGCGCGTGTGCGTGGACCATTCAAAGAGCCGGTTCAAGGGCTCCACCTCGGCCTGCTCGTAGAGGTCGCCCATGCGGAGCTGGTCGAAACGCCGCAGGCAGAGGTAGTTCTCACCGCCAACGCACAGTGCCACGCGAAAGTCGCCCAGGACGGTCTTCAGAAAAGGGATGTCCTTTTTGATGATCTGCTGCTGGAGGGCCTTGGTGTAGGTGGCAACGACGACGCGGCAGTTCTCGTCGCGCGCCCGGAGGATGAGCGGGACAAGGTAGGCCAGGCTTTTGCCGACGCCGGTGCCCGCCTCGACGACGAGGTGGGTCTTGCTCCGGAGCGTCTTGTGGACGGCCTCGGCCATCTCCATCTGTTGGGGACGGAACTCGTAGGCCTGCCCCATGGCATCGGCGACGAGCCCTGTCCGTCCGAGGATGTCCGCGATCTTCATGGGGAGGTACAGTACCACGGGGGAGGGGAGAAGGCAAACGGTTTCATCGCTGTTCGATGCTCGACAGCAAAATAGATCCACCGTGCTTTTTGGTTTTCTTTTTGGGGTTGACAGTCCAGGTATCTTACGGTACGATTGAGTCTGTTGCTCTGCCGATCAAGGATAGCGTCAGGTTTCCCGGGCACACCCCTTCATAATTATTATATGATAGATCTTTCCAACTACCATTTCAGGAGGCAATAATGAAGACGCGGTTCCGTTGGTTCTTTCTCCTTGTCGTGCTGACCATGGTCATTGGCGGTTGCGCGATCCCCCACGCGCCGCTCCCGACGGACCCGAGCAACCCGCTAAAGCGAGTCGCGGTCCTTCCGATGAAGAACGACACGACTGATGTGGACGGTCCCGACGTGGTCCGGCAGAAGATGGCCGAGGCCCTGACGAAACGGTCCTACGTGGTCATGGACATCAAGGAATCGGACCAGATCCTTCGCGACCGGATGGGGATCAACCTGGGCGGCCAGCTTGAGCTGACGACGCCGCAAAAGCTGGGCGAGACCCTGGGCGTCGAGGGCGTGCTGTACGGTACCCTCATGGACTTCGACGAGACCACGACAGGCCTCTACAATGCGAAGAAGGTGCGCGGTATGTTCAAGATCGTGAACACCGCTACGGGCCAGACAGTGTGGGAGCGGGGACTGGGCGTAAAAAAGGAGCAGGGTACATCCGGATTGGCGAGCGGCCTTGTGAAGCTTGGCGCGAGGGCGGCCGATGCCCGGGACAAGGATGCGCCGTGGGTCCTGCTGCAGAGCGCCACGACGAACCAGAGCATGAAGGAGTCGTTCATCATGGGTCTCGGGACCAAGCTGCTTTCAAAGGCCGTCGGGATCCATCTCGAGGCTGAGTCCAAGGAGCTTGCCCGACTGGTCACGAACAATCTGGGCTGGGGCCCCGGAACGGGCGCTGCGCCCGCTGCCCCGGCGGCGATGAAGTTCGCCATGCCGGAGATCAAGGCCCCGCCGCCGCCGTCCTTCGGCTACATGGATTGGGAAGGCAAGAAGAACTTCTACGCGGTCGTGCACTCGGTGAACCTCAACAAGGGAGACAACAAGAGCTGGGTCATGGACGCGCCGCTCTGGATCACGGGACCGAAGATGAAGATGGAGATGGACCTGACCAAGATGATGCAGGCCGCCGGTGCAAGTGATGCATCGCAGTCGCCCATGAGCCGGATGACCATGCTGAACCGAGGCGACAAAAAGACGAGCTATACGCTCTACCCGAATGTCAAGAAGTACATGGTCCACACCGACGCCGAGGAGCAGGACGAGAAGCCGAAGGTGGAGAAAACCAGGGTGGGAAGCGAAACGATCGACGGCCACCCCTGCGAAAAGTACAAGGTCGTTATCACCTACAAGAACGAAAAGCCGCAGGAAGGGTTCATCTGGAACGCCAAAGACCTGGGCGGGATGACCATCAAGAGCGAGGTGGAGAACAAGGACTTCAAGGTCACGACGGAGCTCAAGAACATCGTGCTGAAGTCGTCGCCGGCGTCGGTCTTCGAGATCCCGCAGGGCTATGCCGAGTCGAAGGATTTCATGGAGATCATGATGCCGGCGCAGCCGAAAGAATAAATATTATATAGAAGAGAGACATACCGTTATTCGGATGATTAAGGAGGATACAATGAAAGCTGCAATTCGGTTGATGGTTGTACTGATGATCGTGATGGGTATGCTGGCGATGACCGGATGTGCGCCCAAGATCTCGGGCGCGGTGAAGGACGACACGACGGTCACGGGGACGTCGAAGGAACTGGCCAAGACGTCGTTCGACGTCGATGAGTACCAGGGGCCGAAGCTCCGGGTCGGCGTGGTCAACTTCCAGAACAAGACCCCTTCGAAGGTGCTGGGGATCGGTGAGGCGGCGGCCGACATCCTGGGCACAATTTTGCAGAAGACGGGCCGGTTCATCGTGATCCCTCAGCAGGACATCGAGTCCATCATGCAGCAGCAGCACATGGGCGCCACGGGCGCCATCAATCCCGACACAGCGGCGAAGATGGGCGAGATCATGGGCCTGAACGCCATCGTGACGGGAGCAGTGACGGCCTATTCCGAGGCTGAGGAAGGCCAGGACATGCTGGTATACAAGACGAAGAAGCAGATCGCCCGGGTGACGGTGGACTACCGCGTCGTCGACACGACCACGGGTGTGCAGCTCATGGCCGATTCCGGAGCGGGCATCTACGAAAAGGGCGTGGGCCGCGTGCTCGGCATGGGCGGCAAATCGTCCTATGATTCCGACCTCCGCGACGGCGCGCTTCGCGACGCGCTGACGAAGGCCATGGTCAACATGACGAAGCAGCTTGGCAAGCGCAAGTGGACCGGCAGGATCGCGCAGGTCGAGGGCCGGGACCTCTACATCAACGCCGGCGAGAAGTCCGGTCTGAAGGTAGGGACCAAGCTCGATATCTACCGCGCGGGCAAGGCCATCATCGACCCGGTGACCAGAATGAAGCTCGGCTCGACGGAGACCAAGATCGGCCAGGCGCTGGTGACCAAGAACGACCTGGGCGATCAGGCCGACCTCTCGATTGCGAGTCCCTCGTCGGGCGCCGGCTTCAATGCCGGCGACGTCGTGAAGATGGCGAACTAGAACTGACCGTGCATGCAAACCAGGCCCCTTTGGGTATTGCCCAAAGGGGCTTTTTTATCTAGGCATCTCACAGCGTCATTCCCGCGGTGATATTAAGCGGGAATCCAGAGCACAACCACTGGAACCCCGATAGGAGCACGCGGGGATGACGGTCGGTGATAACAGTGGTATCAGTGCTCATCCGTGTCCGGGATCGTTCCAATGGTTATGAGAGTTTATTTTCGCTTCATATTGTTTCTCCTCCTGCTCACGATCACGGGCTGCAGCGGGCTTTTCTTCTATCCCTCGCGTGACATGCAGGAGAGCCCCGCAGTGAAGCTGTTCAGCCACCGAGACGTGGTGTTCCAGGCTTCGGACGGCATGGTGCTCCACGGCTGGTACTTCCCGGCGGAGAACGCGGCCGGCAGCATCCTGGTCCTGCACGGCAACGCCCAGAACCTGAGCACCCATGTGAACAGCGTCCTGTGGCTCGTGAAGGAAGGCTACAATCTTTTTATCATCGATTACCGCGGATACGGGTGGTCCGGCGGGGAGCCGACGCTCAAAGGCGTTCACCGCGATGCCGACGCCGCGCTCGAGAAGCTGTTCAGCATGCCGGAAACGGACCCGGACCGCATCGTTGTCCTCGGCCAGAGCCTCGGTGGATCAATTGCCATCTATACCGTAACGCATTCCCCGCATAAGGACCGCATCCGGGCTCTGGTCATCGACAGTGTGTTCTCGGGCTATCGCTGCATCGCGCGGGAAAAGCTGAGCAGCTTCTGGCTCACCTGGCCGTTCCAGTATCCCTTGTCCTGGACGGTCAACGACAGCTACAGCGCCGAGAAATGGATAGGGCAGGTCACACCTATGCCGGTCCTCATCCTGCACGGGCTCGACGACCCGATCGTGCCGGTACATCACGGCAGGATGCTGAACGAGATCGCTGTGCAGCCGAAGGAGCTCTGGCTCACGGCCCGGCCCGGGCACGTCCAATCGTTCGGCGACGAAGCTCTAAGAAAGAATTTCGTGGACTATCTTTCCAGCGTGTTGCGGTCGAAGCCAACCGTCGGTCCGCCCGCGAAAGGTTCTTGACCCTTGACAAAGACGGCAAAATACGCTTTAATCTAATGCACGGTTCCTATTTTTAAATTCTCGAAGGAGGCACTATGAAGAAACTTGCAGTTTTCGCAGTAGTAGTTGCAGTAACGCTTGTGTTGGCCGGATCCGCGTTCGCTGCGGGCCAGGCTCACACGAACACGGGCTGTGGTCTCGGCACCATGCTGTTCAAGGGCGCCGCTGACAACTCGATCCTGCTCCAGACGTTCCAGGCGACGACCAACGGTATCTATGGCAACCAGACCTTCGGCATCACCACCGGCACCTCCGATTGCCAGCAGCCGAAGAACTTTGCGAGCAACCAGCAGATCAACGAGTTCATGGTCGCCAACATGGACAACCTGGCGAAGGACATTGCCCAGGGCCGCGGCGAGACACTCGATGCCTTCGCTGAGCTCCTCGGTGTACCTTCGGAGAAGCGTCCCGAGTTCTACAGCCAGCTCCAGTCCGGTTTCGCCAAGATCTTCACGTCCCCGGGCGTGCAGATGGCGAGCGTGATGGACAACATCTCGACCGTTTCGAAATAATGACGGTGATCGAGCTTCGTTTCGCAGGGG
>CAYPOT010000005.1:65282-72966 GCA_964412455.1 uncultured Nitrospiraceae bacterium
TCGCAGGGGCATGCAGAACGTTCCGTTCTGCATGCCTTTTTCTTTGCCTCACGGCCGCGCTTCTGCTGCCGGGAGCCGTCGCCGCCGCCGAGGGCTACCTCGGCGAACTGCAGCAGCTGGCCCGGGATAAGGGGCTCGCGGCGGACAGGATGTGGGAGGTGCTGCTCCACTACAAGTCTGAGGGCTCCGGTACCATCAGCCTGGTGGATGATCCGTCGTTCTTCAACGCGCCGAACGGCAGCCGGGACCGGGAGGCCGAGCTCTTTGCCACGCTCGCGTCCTTTTTTACCGGGACGGTGAAGGAAGGCGAGGAGCATCCCCGGTGCCGGTTCATCGCCCGCTATACCTGGCTCAAGGAGGAGCTGAGCATCGACGAGAGGCGGCTCCCGCACGCACCATGCACGAAGTTCGAGAAGGCCCTGTCCGTGGTCAATCCGCGCTCCGCGGTGCTGGTCTTCCCCAATACCCTGCTGAACCTGCCCTCATCCATGTTCGGCCACACCCTGCTCCGGATCAACACGGCATATCAGAACGACCTTCTGTCCCACGCCGTCAATTACGCGGCGATAACCGGGGACAGTCTCGGCCTCTTCTACGTGTTCAAGGGCATCTTCGGGTTCTATCACGGCAGATACTCCAACCTGCCGTACTACGAGAAGGTGCAGGAGTACAGCGACCTTGAACACCGGGACATCTGGGAATACCATCTCAACCTGACGCCTGACGAGGCATACCGCGTCTTCCTGCACATCTGGGAGATGAAGGACTTTTACGCGAACTACTATTTCTTCGACCAGAACTGTTCGTTCAACCTGCTCTTTCTGATCGAAGCGGGAAGGCCCTCGCTTCGGCTCACCGACGAGTTCTACGGCAAGTCGCGATTCTGGGTGATTCCGGTCGACACGGTGCGCGCCGCGCAGAAGTTCGGCATCATCGACCGGGTAACCTACCGGCCGTCGCGGGCAACGAAGATCCTGAGCATTGCCGGGGGAATGGACGACGGGCTTGTGCGGATGAGCTACGATATCGCCGAGGCGAAGAGGCCTCCCCGGGATGTGCTGTCATCGGGACTGAACGACGACCGGAAGCGGGAGGTCCTGGACCTTTCCACCGAGCTGACGCAGTTCCGTTTTTCAAAGCGAAAGCTGGAAAAGGAACTCTACGAGAAGCAGTTCCTCGACATTCTGGCGGTGCGCAGCACCCTGGGCGCTTCCCCGGCCGGCGACCATGCTGTCGCGATGCCGATACGGCCGGACCAGGGGCACCGGTCGGGTCGCTTCCGATTGGGAGGGGGCTACCGGACCGACACGTGGTTCACCGAGCTCGAGTGGCGCGCCGCCTATCATGAGCTCGCGGACTTCGACGAGGGCTATGTCCGGGGCGCGCAGATCAACTTCATGGACCTGTCGTTCCGGTACTACGTTGAGGATGAAAAGCTCCGGCTGCACCGATGGCGCATCGTGGATATCGTGTCGCTTTTCCCGTGGAACAACATCTTCAAGCCGGTCTCCTGGAAGGTGCTCTTTGGCGTCGATGAGATGCTGCTCAGGGACGGCAGGGACCACCCGGTGCCTCGCCTGAACGCGGGAGGAGGGCTGACCCTGGGGCCGGGGAACAACGTGCGTTTCTACCTCTTCGGCGAAGGGGATCTCCTTGCGAGCACTCGGCTGGAGAAGGACTACGCCTTCGGCGTCGGTGGCACCGCCGGGATGATCGCGAACATCGCGAAGGACTGGAAGGTGAACCTCTGGACGCAGGCGCTGTTCTACGGCGCCGGGGATGAGCACCGGAGCGCTGTAGCGGGCCTGCAGAACAACTTCCGCATTGCGACCGACACGAGCATATCGCTCGACGCCGTGCGTGAGCGGTCGTTCAACATCTACAAGACCGATATCGTACTGCGCGGGAACTGGTACTACTGATTAATAAGGTAGGCTCATTCGAGGAACACGATGACCGGGAACATGAAAAAAAGCCGCGTTATGATCGCGGCTTTTGCGGTTTCTATCGTCAGTTGGTATAAATCAATTTCTTTTTAAAATGATAGGGATATTTGCCGCAAAAAAGCGCAAGAGACGCAAATAGGAAAGGGATACTTTGTGCTTTTTGCGAATCTTTGCGGCTGAAAGATATTTAGATGTTTTCGTGCCTTTGTGTCTTCGTGGCAGAGTTGGTTCCGGCTTGTCCGGGTTAGGAGAGGGGCCGGTTGCCGAGGAAGGCATCCGGCGGCCCGGAGATCATTCCCGCCTGAACCAGTTTGGCACGGGGATGATCCCCCGGCGCTCCCCGGAGTCCTGCTGCACGGACTGCTCCGATGAGTCATCGCCCAGGTTGTCCTTGGTCGAGCTCCTGACCATGTTCCCGTAAATGACGGAGTTCGGCGCGGTCTCCCGCAGGATCATGCCGGACGACGTCTTGTCCCGCACGTCCCTTACCTCGATGATCCCGATCTCGATCGTCTCGATATCGAGCACCTCGCCGGTCTTCGGGTGCTTGATCACTTTTCCTTCCTTGAAGGCGACGAACTTCATTCCCGGTTTCACGCCGATCAGTCTGCCCAGATCAATGGTCACTTTCTTGTCGGTGCGCTGAACGATGTACCCTTCCATGGGGAAGGTGAGGGCGATCCTCTCGGAGATCTTCAGGACGAGATCGCGAAGCCTCTCAGTGCTGCCGGCCCGGACCTTCTCGGCCGCCACGATCGACGCAGTGTCCACGTTGATGAGCCTCGCGTTGATCTCCGTGTAGCCTTCGAGGCTGGTGACGGTCCCCGAGACAATGGTCTTGACGCCCAGGATCTTTCCGAGCTGGGCCGCGCTGTTCGGGTCGATGGCGCCGGTAACTCCGAGTTTCTGCTCCTCCAGCAGCTTCTCGAGCAGCCTGCGCTCGATCACGTCGAACCTGCCGGTCTCCACAAGACCGGTGATGAGCCATTCCGCCACGATCTTGCCCATGTCCTTCGAAGAGGCGCTCTGGTCACCCTGCATTTGGAAGTCGAGCACAGCTATTTTGGTCTTCTTGAAGTTCGCGTGGGCCGGCGACCACGCTCCCGGCAGCAGAAGGAAGACGGTGACGGACAACAGAAGCGCGGTGCGCATGGTTTTCATCGATGGTGACCTCTCAAACAGGAATGATGGCCATTGTAGCCGCGCACCCGTTGTTTGTCAAGGACGCGGCTGACGCGGACGTTTTTTTCACTGCGGATCGTTCCTGTGGCCATGCGCCGGGTGGCGCATCCGCCTGCCGGACAGCAGCAGAACCGTCGCCCGACACGGCAATGGTTCTGCATGGAAAAACGTGAGGGAAAACAACGCTTGACAATCATCCCCGTTCCTTTTAATATGAGCCCCGTGCCGAAGTGGTGGAACTGGTAGACGCGCTGCGTTCAGGGCGCAGTGGGAGCAATCCTGTGGGGGTTCGAGTCCCCCCTTCGGCACCATTTCTTTCATCATCGCATTTACCGCAGCCAGAAGTAAGCGCTTCTCAGCCGAAGACGCAGAGGAAAGCACAGGCGGAACCATTCTTCATCCGGAGCCGCTTCACGAAGTTTCCCTGGTCCCTTCGCGCCTTCAAAGAAAAGGCAGGCCCTTCCCCATGAAAAAGCTCATCACCCTATTACTGCTCGCGCTCCTCGCCGGTTGCGCCAAGGAACCGCCCTTCGACCCGGTCGAGAAGTTCAAGGACGCCGAGGAAAAGATGCAGAAGTTCAAGTACGAGGACGCCCGCAAGGCCTACCAGGAGATCCAGGAGAAGGCGCCGGACCGGAGCTACGACGCGGACATCATGCTCAGGATCGCGGACACGTACTACGGCGAGGAGAAGTACAGCGAGGCCCTGGTGGAATACCAGGCCTTCATCAACTTCCACCCCGTGCACCGCGACGCCTCCTACGCGCAGTACCAGATCGGGATGTGCAGCTACCAGGAGCTTACGACCATCGACCGCGACCCCTCGGTCACCCGCGCCGCGCTCAAGGAGTTCCAGGACCTGCTCGTGAAGTACCCGGGAAGCCCTTACGAAGAGGAGGCGAAGAAATACATCGCCACCTGCAAGGAACGGCTTGCCGAGTACGAGCTGTACGTGGGAAAGTTCTACTACAAAAAGGGGTCCTACCAGGCGGCAATTGGACGACTGGAGAAGCTTTTGAAGGACTATCCCGCATTTTCCTCGGAAAAAGACGCGCTCTATTATAACGGTCTCTCCTACCAGGAATTGTCCGAAGCAGAGGCAGGCGACACGGAGACCGGGGAAAAGAGCAGGGAAACGATCAACGCGGAAAAAAAGAGCCGGAAGGCGCAGGCGCTCAAGAACTTTGAGCTCCTCATCGCCAAGTACCCGGACATGGCCAAAAAGGTAAGTTCTCGCATCGCCAAACTGCGTACCCCATGAAGTATTATCCCGCCTTTCTCGATCTGCGCGAGCGCCCCTGTCTGGTCGTTGGCGGCGGTCCGGTCGCCGAGCGCAAGGCCATCGCCCTGTTTGACGCGGGCGCAGACCTCACGGTGGTGAGCCCCACGCTCACCGTTCACCTTCGGGAGCTTGCCGACAAGGGCAAGATCGCCTATCAACCCAAGAACTTCAACGAGCATGACCTCACGGGTATGTTCCTGGCGGTCGCCGCGACCGATGATGACGCGGTGAATGCCGCTGTTGCTCATGCCTGCCGGAAGAACGGTGTACTCGTCAACGTGGCGACCGCTCCCGATGAAGGAACGTTCATCGTTCCGTCGGTGGTGGAGCGGGGCGACCTGCTGATCGCCATTTCGACCTGCGGGGACAGCCCGGCGCTGGCCCGGCGGGTCCGGGAAGAGCTGGAACAAACCTACGGGCCGGAATATGGATTATTTCTCGAGAAGATGGCATTGCTGCGGAGGCGCCTCCTGCAGGACGTTCCGGACGAGGATGTGCGGCGGAAGGTCTTCCAGGCGCTGGTCGATGCGGACATTCTGTATCTTCTGCGGGCGGGACAGGTCCACGAGGCGGACCTTCGGATCGCGGAAGTGGTGAAAGCGGTCGCGGGTTAGTAAGCGACAGGGCGATGGCTCACTTCTTGAAAAGCTTGCCAAACAATCCTGTCTTCTTCTCATCGGCGGTTGATCCCACGACAGAGCCGCCGGCCGCGGTGATGGACTCCCTGAGCTTCGGCGAGTCGGGGTAGCGCAACAGGGCGTTGTTCAGGATGCCGAGCCCTTTCGCTTTGTGTCCGCTCTTCACGTAGAAATTCCCGAGATCGAGATAATGCTCCAGCTTCGAAGGATCGAGCTCGAGGGCCTTTCGCAGGGGCGTTTCCGCGTCCACCCGCCGTTTCGCGATATTGAGCAGGCAGATGCCGAGAGTGTAGTGGTACTGCGCCTTCGTAGGGTCCAGCCTGACGGCAGCGGAGAGCCCGTCCACCGCCGCGCCGAAATTGTTCACCCGGAACTCCTTCATGCCGCTGTTGAATTTCGCCAGCGCCTCCTCCGCCTTTTCCTTAGAGACCTTTTGACGTGCCCCCGACGATTGCTTGGTGGTCTCGCCCGTTGCCACGGCGGAGAGCTTGCCTTCACCTGCTGCGATGATCGCCTCCTGGATCTTGTCCACCCATGAGACCTGATCGAGGGCAGCATTGAGCACGCCAATGGCCTTTGTCTTCATCCCCATCCTGATATAGAGGTTGCTGAGCTCGATGTGGTATTCGATCTTGGTCGGATCGAGATCGATCGCCTTCTGAAAATTCTCTTCCGCCTCATGCCGCCTTCGAGGTATGTTTATGAGGCAGAGGCCGTGATAATAGGAATAGGGCGCCTTGATGGGGTCCAGCCGGACAGCCCACGAGAACGCTTCCACAGCTCCCCAGTAGTTCCCCGTTTTGAACTCCCGCAAGCCGTTGTTGAACTGTTCCGCGGCCCGCGCGACCTTTTCCTTGTAGTCCTCCTGGTAGCCTTCGGGCCGTTTTTCCTCGAAACTATCCTGCGTTGAGCGGGGGGGCTGCTTCGCGGCGGCCTTTTGCGCGGTGGCCATGTCGTATTCCGCGCGCCTGACCTGGTCGCTCAGGATGGTGTATGCCTTGTGAATTCGATCGAAGAGGGCCTCGAGCTTGCTCTTCATGTCCGCCATGGCAGGGTCGAAATGCCGGTCGGGATGGTAGGACTTGGCAAGCCGGAAGTAAGCCTTCTTCAATTCCTGGGTGGTCGCCGTTATGGTGACGCCGAGGACCTGGTAGTTGTCCTGCTTCGGGAGGGCGTCGAACGCCTGCTGAATCGTCTCCCGCGTGGCAACGACCTCGGGCTCGGCGGGACGTGAAGGCTCTTCGGGCTTCGTTTCCGCTTTCTTCTCCCGGGCGGGGCGTACGGCCTCGCGTACGGACTCGCGCGCGAATTCCATTTCGGCGTCGGTCTTGATCTTCCCGATCTCCGCCATCTGGAGGGCGAGCAGCAGGTACACGGCCTTCAGGGCATTGAAGTCGCCGACGCCGGAGAGACCGCAGATCTCCTCGATGCTCCGCTTGCCGTCGATGAAGGAGAATACCGTTCTCTGTTCGTCGGTCAGGGAGGCGTCCTGGAAGAGGCATGACGGATCGGTGGCAGGACGGACGATGGTCGTGGGGGCGGGGAGGGACTTCCGGATCGCCTGCCACTCAAGGCTGGTGACGCCCTCGAGGATCACGTTCCCCGTGCTCATCTGGAGAGGAATGATGTCGGCCATGGGCAGCGGGGCCTCCTCATAGCTGTAGCTGCCCATCCGGAGGGAGAACAGGGTCAGGATGATCCGCTTTACCTGAAACTTTACGCCCTCCACGAGCGTCTGGGGCGTCAGGAACCCGAGTTCCACGAGGATGGCGCCCTGCTTCTTGCCGGTCTTGGCAACGAGCTCTTCCGATGCCGCGCATTGCTGCTCGGTGAGCTTGCCGGCGCGGACCAGGGACCTGCCGAGCCAGTCCTCCTGCAGGTTCGAGGCGGCGAAGGTGAGGTCACCGTTCTTGAAGTAGACCTTCTTGACAACCTTTTCCGCGGTCTGGTCCTGGATGTAGTCAAAGACGGCCGTGCCTGTCCCGGACCGGGCGCGGATGCTTTGGAACAACCAGGGAATGGTCATCTGCTTGATATCCCCCGAAAGGGGTACCGGCAGCCGGTCGGCGCAGGAATCATCAGCCATGGCAAGGATTATAACAGGTTTATAAAATTTTGTGGAGAGGAATAAACAGTTTTTTGTCCCCATGCGCGTTTCCCCCCTTTACCTTCGCCTCCGGTCTGTGCTAATATGCCCCCGTGAGCGATCAGCCCATCATCATCCCCCGATCAGACCATCCCATCTCCCGCAAGTGGATCAGCCAGAACGCAATCCGGGTACTGTACCGCCTCAAGGAGTCGGGCCATCTGGCGTACCTTGTCGGCGGCGGGGTTCGTGACCTTCTCCTCGGCCGGGAGCCCAAAGACTTCGATATTGCCACCGACGCCAAGCCGAACGAGATCAAGAAGATCTTCCGGAACTGCCGGCTCATCGGCAGGAGGTTCCGGCTCGCCCATATCCACTTCCATGACGAGATCATCGAGGTGGCCACGTTCCGCTCGAACATCACCGAGGAGGAGTCCGCTGTCGAGACAGCGGTCAAGGCCGAGGCAGACGCGTTGGCTTCAATGCCGGCAGCTCCTCAAACGGAGACCGCAATGCCGGACGACGTTCTCCCTGAATCCGCGGTTTCCTC
>CAYPOT010000005.1:72976-100202 GCA_964412455.1 uncultured Nitrospiraceae bacterium
CCGCGTCCCCTGCGGCTCAAGGTTCTCTTCCTCCCGAACGTCCACGGCCGCCGCGCATGCTCAAGACCGAGGACGGCATGATCCTCCGGGACAACATCTTCGGCACTCCCGAGCAGGACGCGATCCGGCGCGACTTCACGGTGAATGCCCTGTTCTACGGCATTGCCGATTATGCCGTTATTGACTACGTGGGCGGGATGGAAGACCTCCGGAAGGGCCTCATTCGCATCATCGGCGACCCCGTGGTCCGGTTCACCGAGGACCCGGTGCGCATGGTCCGTGCCGTGCGGTTCGCCGCAGTGCTGGGCTTCACGATCGAGGAGACGACCTACCAGGCACTGCTGGATCACAAGGATAAGATCGCATTGGCCTCGCCCGCCCGCATGTATGAAGAAGTGCAGAAGCTCTTTCTCCTGGGTGAGGGCGAAAAGACGTACCAGATGCTGCGCCACACCGGCATGTTCGGCGTCCTGTTCCCGCATATCAATGCGTGGATCGACACGGAGGAAGAAGGGTTCCCCCATACCTGGGTGGGCAAGGCCCTGGACTGGGTGGACACCTGCATACAGGCGGGACGGAAGGTCCAGCCCCACATCCTCTTCTGCCTCATGTTCGGACAGTATGTGGAGAACAAGGCCGCGAGGCTGCGGTCGGGAGGCATGGCGCCGCTCGATGCGCTGGACACAGCGGTGGCGGAGTTCCTCGCCGAGATCGTTTCCCGGGTGCAGGTGCCGCGCAAGGTCGCCCTTGCCATGAGGGAGATCCTCTGGAACCAGGGGCGGTTCGAGAAGACGCAGGGGAAGGCCCCCCTCTATTTCCTGCGGCGGCCGGGTTTCGCGGACGCCTTCGAGTACCTGCGGTTCACGACCGAGCTTACCGGCGAGCGGCTCGAGCTTCGCGGGTGGTGGAAGGACTTCATCCGGTCCCATCCGGTCGTGCCGGGAGAGGCCGCGCCGGCGCGGGAGAAAAGGACCACAGCGCCGGCCAGACGGCCGGACGGAAGACGGAGGCGGCCGAGGAGACGTGGACCGAAGCCGGGAGCACCGAAAACGTAAAACCGCCACAGGGGTTTTGAATGTTGTAGGGGCGGCCCTGTGTGGCCGCCCGGACCAGGGGTAACCACATGGGGTTACCCCTACGCTAAATATTGAACCTTGAACCTTGACCTTTGAATGTGACCCTCATGTCCAAGCCCCCCCGATTCTTCATAACCCCCGAACAGGTCCGGGAACCTTACATCACGGTCACCGGTGACGACCTGCGTCATATCCGTACGGTCCTCCGGAAGCAGCCTGGTGACTTGCTGACGCTTCTCGACGGGCAGGGGAGGGAGTACACCGTCAAAATCACGGCGATCGAGAAAACGGAGATCAACACCGAGATCGTGGAACAGCGGAAACGGGAACTGCCCGCGACAAGGGTCACTCTCGGGCAGGGACTTCCCAAGTCCGACAAAATGGACTTCATCGTCCAGAAGGCCACGGAACTGGGCGTCTTTTCCCTCGTGCCCCTCATTACCGAACGGACCATCATGAAGGTGAAAGACGAAGAGAAACGCAGTGAACGATGGCGGAAGATCGCCCGCGAAGCGGCAATGCAGAGCGGCCGGCCGGACATCCCGAAGGTCGAAACGATCCAGCCATTTCGCGATTTTATTCTTTCTCTGGACCCTGGACCCTTGACCCTTGCCCCCGATTCTTCTGCCCCCGGTCCCCAGACCCTGTTTCTTCTTCCCTGGGAGGAGGGGACGATTCCGATCAAGCATGTCCTCCGTCAAACTCCAGGCGCTCAGAACATCGTCGTTCTCATCGGGCCCGAGGGCGGGTTCTCGCGGACAGAGGCGGACCTGGCGAAACAGCGGGACTTTCATCTCGTGAGCCTCGGTCCGAACATCCTGCGCACCGAAACCGCCGCCGTGGCGGTGTTGAGCATGATCCTGTATGAAACAAGCAGCAAATAAGTCCAAATATCAATTGACACCCCAACATCTTGAATGTTAATATCATCTCCTTCTACATGCAGGGGAAAGGGCCTTAGACCACAATGAAGCTGGCCATCGGCGCGGACCACGGCGGGTATCTATTGAAGAAAGAGATCGTCGATTTCCTCAGCAAGATCGGGAACATCGAGGTCGCTGACTACGGCACCTCCGGCCCGGAATCCGTGGATTACCCGGACTACGGCAGGAAAGTGTCTGAAGCCGTATCGAACGGAACAGCGGACCGGGGCATTCTCATTTGCGGCACGGGGATCGGCATGTCCATTGTGGCCAACCGCTTTCCCAGGATACGTGCGGCGCTCTGCCATGACAACTTCACGGCGCGGATGAGCCGCCTGCACAATGACGCCAATGTCCTGGTGATGGGCGAGCGGGTCATCGGCAGGGGCGTCGCCCTGGATATCGTGAAGACCTGGCTCGAGACCGAGTTCGAAGGAAGCCGGCACCAGCGGCGGCTCGACAAGATCGAA
This sequence comes from uncultured Nitrospiraceae bacterium, assembly GCA_964412455.1. Classification (GTDB taxonomy): domain Bacteria; phylum Nitrospirota; class UBA9217; order UBA9217; family UBA9217; genus JAAXXJ01. Next base: position 75,446 of record CAYPOT010000005.1, read on the forward strand.
GAGATCACACCTGGAAAGTAAGAATTCAACGCAGACAAAATATGATATGAGTTTGATGAACGCTGTTATGACTTTATAGCGCATAACTCAGCGTTGAATGCCTTGTCTTCCTGGGTATTTAGAATTCATCGATAGGTAAGGAATAGAATATGTCGGAACTGAAAGATTTTGACCTCGAGGTCTACAACGCCATCCAGAACGAGGAGAAGCGCGAGCTTGAGAAGATCCTGCTGATCGCCTCGGAGAACTGCGTGAGCAAGGCGGTTTTGGAGGCGCAGGGCTCGGTGTTCACGAACAAATACGCCGAAGGGTATCCCAACCGGCGGTACTACGGCGGCTGCGAATACGCCGATGTGGTCGAGAACCTGGCTGTCGAGCGCGCGAAGAAGCTGTTCGGCGCGGAGCACGTGAACGTGCAGCCCCACTCCGGTTCCTCGGCGAACATGGCGGTCTATTTCAGCGTGCTCCAGCCCGGGGACACCATTCTCGGCATGGCGCTGCCCCACGGCGGTCATTTGACGCACGGCGCCTCAGTGAGCTTTTCGGGCCAGCTCTACAAGTCCTTTTCCTATCATGTGGACAAGAAGACAGAGCTGCTCGACTACGACGAGGTAGAGCGGCTCGCGGTGGAGCATAAGCCCAGGATGATCGTTGCCGGGTACAGCGCGTACTCACGCATTCTCGACTTTGCGCGGTTCCGGAAGATCGCCGACAAGGTCGGCGCGTACCTCATGGCAGATATCGCCCACATCGCCGGACTTGTCGCCGTGGGCGAGCATCCGAGCCCGGTGCCGCACGCCGACTTCGTCACGACGACGACCCATAAGACGCTACGGGGGCCGCGCGGCGGCATGATCATGTGCCGTGAGAAGTTCGCCAAGGCCGTGGACAAGGTCATTTTCCCCGGCATCCAGGGCGGCCCGCTCGTGCACGTTATCGCGGCAAAGGCGGTCTCCTTCAAGGAAGCGCTCCTGCCGGAGTTCAAGGATTACCAGCGCCAGGTCATCAAGAACGCGAAGGCGCTTGCGACGCGCCTCACCGAGGACGGCTTTCGCATCGTCTCGGGCGGCACGGACAACCACCTCATGCTGGTCGACCTGACGCCCAAGAACATCACGGGCAGGGACGCGGAGACGGCACTCGACGCCGCGGGTATTACGGTGAACAAGAACAGCATTCCCTGGGACCAAAAGCCGCCGGTCACCACGAGCGGCATCCGGCTCGGGACGCCGCTGGTCACCACGCGCGGCATGCGCGAGCCCGAAATGAAGGTCATTGGCGACCTCATTTGCGAGACGCTGGCCAACATCAGCGACGCGGCAAAGCTCGCGGCCATCAAGGAGCGCACGAAGGCATTCTGCGCCAAGTATCCCATGTTCGCCATGGAAAGAACCCCGACAGCATTGTAAAGTGCAAATTGTAAATATCAAATTTTAAAAGTGCGGAGTTTTTATGTCTGTTCTCATATTTGCATTTTGCAATTTACAATTTGAGATTTGCAATAGGCCTCATGAATAGACCTGCCTGGGACGAATACTTCATGGAGATCGCGCACCTGGTGAAGAAGCGCGCCACATGCCTGCGACGGCAGGTGGGCGCGGTGCTCGTGAAGGACAAGAACATCCTGGCCACGGGATACAACGGCACGCCGTCGGGCATCGAGCACTGCCTCACGCGCGGGTGCCTTCGTGAGCAAATGGGCGTCCCTTCGGGCGAACGCCATGAGATCTGCCGGGGCCTCCATGCCGAGCAGAACGCCATCATCCAGGCCGCGAAGCACGGCACGAACATCGACGGCGCGACCCTCTACTGTACGAACCAGCCCTGCGGCATCTGCGCCAAGATGATCATCAACGCGGGCATCAAAAAGCTTATCTTCGATGACGGGTACCCCGACCGGCTTGCGGCGGAGATGATCAAGGAATCGGGACTCGAGGTCGTGCAGTATAAGAAGGGCTGAAAAGAATTGCAGATTGCAAATTGGAAATTGCAAATAGCAAATTGAAGTGATTGGGCGGGGTCGGCTTACGGTCGTTCATTTTGCAATTTACAATCTTCAATTTGATATTTGCAATGAGGTCAGGTTCCTATGCGCTGCCCCTACTGTTCCAGTGTCGACAACAAGGTGGTGGATTCCCGGATGGGGAAGGAAGGCGAGACCATCCGCCGCCGGAGGGAGTGCCTCAAGTGCGAGGGACGCTTCACCACCTACGAGCGCGTCGAGGAGATCCTGCCGTCGGTCATCAAGAAGGACGGACGTCGCGAGCCCTTTGATCGCCTGAAGATCCTGCACGGGCTCACCAAGGCGTGCGAGAAGCGCCCCATCAGCGTTGATGTTCTCGAAAAGTCCGTGGACGACATCGAGAAGTTCCTGCAGGAAAAAGGCTACAAGGAGATCCCGAGCAAGGCCATCGGCGAAGAAGTGATGAACCGCCTTCACAGCCTCGACGAGGTCGCCTATGTCCGGTTCGCGTCGGTCTACCGCTCCTTCAAGGACATCAACGAGTTCATGAGCGAGCTCAAGGACATCCTGAGCGAGAAGGAAATGAAGAGCCTTCAGAAGCCGGAAGTCAAAGGTCAGAAGTAAGAAGGAACACTCCAGAGGACAGACTGCAGACGACAGACGACATATGACGGATTATGATTCAGTCTGCGGTCTGTCGGTCTGATGTTTGAACGTCTTCCCATGCCACCCATCGTTGTCGACATAGCGGTCCCCGTTTCCGTCCCGAAAACCTTCCATTATCTCGCCCCCGAGGAACTGAAAAGCTCGCTTGCCGTCGGCTCGCGCGTGCTCGTGTCCTTCGGCAGCAGACGCGTGACCGGAACAGTCGTCGGCTTTCCCGCCGTGTCCGCTCAGGAAGGCCTGAAGACGGTCATCGAGGTCCTGGGAGACCCGCTCTCGCCGGACCTCATCAAGCTTGCCCGCTGGATGGCGGATTACTACCTCCATCCCCTTGGCCTGTCCATCGAGACCATGGTGCCAAGCGCGCTCGGTACCGCGAAGGTCAAAAAGAAAAAATATCTCAGCCTTCTCTCCGGGGGCCATGATGTCTCTGCGGCCCGGGGGCCGAAGCAGTCGGAGCTGCTCCTGCTCCTGTGCGACCGCCAGGTTATCCCGTGGGAAGCGTTGGACGGTTTTTCACCTGCCACCATCAAGGCCCTGTGCGACAAGGGCATGGCGGAGATCGTCGAGAAGGCCGCTGAAGAAGTGACGGGGTCCGGGGAATTCATCGCCGACAGCCCGCCGAAGCTCATGCCCGAGCAGGAAGAGGCGGTGCGAATGATCGGGGAATCGGCCGCCGCGGGAACGTTCGATGTATTTCTGCTCCACGGTGTGACGGGAAGCGGCAAGACCGAGGTCTATCTTCATTGCATCGAACGCCTCGCCGGGAGCGGCAAAGGCGCCATTGTGCTGGTCCCCGAGATCGCGCTCACGCCCCAGTTGCTGGGCCGGTTCCGGAAGCGTTTCGGCGACCGCGTGGCGGTGCTGCACAGCGGCCTGACCGATCGGGAGCGGGCCGATGAGTACCGCCGCATCGGCGGGGGCCTTGTGGACGTGGCGATCGGCGCCCGGTCCGCCGTGTTCGCGCCGTTCCCGCGTCTGGGGCTCATGGTCGTGGACGAGGAGCACGAAAATTCCTATAAGCAGGACGAAGGCCTGCGCTACCATGCCCGCGACGTGGCGGTGATGCGCGCTAAATTCCAGGACGCAGTCTGCGTCCTCGGCTCCGCCACGCCGTCCCTGGAAAGTTTTTACAACGCCAGGGCCGGCAAGTACCGGTATCTTCCCATCACGAACCGCGTTGACCACCGTCCGATGCCGTTGGTGGAGATCATTGACGTTAAGGGCCTGGCCAAACAGTCGGTCTATTCGCCGGTCCTTGTTTCCGCTGTGCAGCAGCGGCTGGATAAGAAGGAACAGACCCTGCTGCTCCTGAACCGCCGGGGGTTCTCGTCCGTCCTGATCTGCGGCGACTGCGGCAAGGTCATCCAGTGCCCGAGCTGCAGCGTTTCCCTCACCTTCCACAAGAGCGAGCGCAGGCTCAAATGCCACTACTGCGATTTCCATATGCCGCCGCCCGCGACGTGCCAGGTGTGCGGAGGCATCAATCTCAAACCCCTCGGCACGGGTACGCAGAAGGTCGAAGAAGAGGTCGCGGCTCTCTTTCCTGGCGCGCGCGTCGCACGGATGGACAGCGACAATACGCGCGGCAGGGACGCCCATGACCGCCTGCTCGGCAAGGTGGACCGCGGAGAGATCGACATCCTTCTGGGTACGCAGATGATCGCCAAGGGACACGATTTTCCCGCCGTGACACTGGTGGGCGCGGTGGACGCCGACGTGGGGCTGAATCTCCCGGACTTCCGGTCCGCCGAGAAGACCTTCCAGCTCATCACCCAGGCCGCGGGCAGGGCGGGGCGCGGCGCTGCCACGGGCGAGGTGATCATCCAGACCATGAACCCCGGCCATTACGCCCTCAGGCACAGCATGACCCACGACTACGAGGGATTCTACCGGGAGGAGATCGCATACCGGAGCGAGCTCGGGTATCCGCCTGTCCGGAGGATCATCAAGATCGAGGTGAAGAGCGGCCAGGAGAAGATCGCGGCCCAGGCGGCAATGACGGCACGGGACCGCATCCGCCATCTCCTCAAGGGAAAAGAGACGGCGCTGCTGGGACCCGCGCCTTCGCCTATTGCGAAAGTGCGGGGCAAACACCGGTTCCAGATGCTCCTGCTGTCGCCGAAACGGGAAACGCTGCGCATGCTGGCCCTGGAGGCCCGAAAGGCGGTGGAGGAGAAGTACGGGCGGAAGGTCCAGGTGATCGTGGACGTGGACCCGGTGAATCTGATGTGAGTTTCCCGCTTACGAAGCCTCGCGACTACAGCTTAATGTGACAAATGCGACCCCAAATAGTTTCTCGCCGGCTTTTAATCTTGCCTTTTATGAGTGTTTGTACTATTCTGCAAAAAGAGGTGATTTCCCATGTCAAAAACAGGATTAGTGACGATAGAGCATCTTGAAGTGAGAAAAAGCGATATTGACAAGGTCAAAAAGGCTTTTAAGGTCAGCAACAATGTGGAAGCCATGCAAAAGGCATTGGACGTGGCAGCCGGGAAAATAGCGTTAGAGAGCATTTTTGAAAGATACAAAGGGACCAGAATAAAGAAGGTCTATGCTTAAGAAGCTCGTTGATACCAATATAATCATCGACCGGCTCTCAAACCCCGCACTCCATCATGACATCTTCCTTTCCGAGGGTTTTGTATACCTTTCAGCGGTGGTTTTGTTGGAGTTGAAGGCGGGGGCGCATACAAAAGAATCGAATGCAGCCGTTCACGATATTCGCAGTCTGTTTGTCCGGCTCGGCAGGATCGTAACGCCTTCGATGAAGGATTATGAGACGGCGGGCGAGATACTTGCCGGTCTCCAGAGAAGCAAGGGCTATGACATAAAAAAGAGCGCATCCCTTGCCAATGATTGCCTGATCGCGGCATCGGCGAGAAGCATGGGGGCGGTGCTTTATACGCAGAACAAAAAAGACTTTCAGGCCATTCAGGACGTGTTTGATTGTAAAGTCGCGTTTATTTAGTGCCGCTGCGAACATCAGCGCGAGGCCGGTTGGAAGTGAAGAAATTCATCTTTGACCGGCTTTTTCTTTTCGCGGTTGTTTCTCCGGGGGCGGCGTAGAGGAATGGCGATACGGTAGGCGTTATTTCCTGATGCTGTTGCGGATGAATACCATAACAAAGGACCTGATACTTTGAAGGGTGCTGTACTCCTCAGTAGTTGCGGCAATTCAAAATCGCACGGTTCAACCCAAAATTGTTATCCTTTGATTGGAAGTGTCAAATAGCAACACTGTTATAGTATGTCCCCAAGATTTCTCGGTAGTACGTGCGAAGAGCGAGGGGAATAGGCTTTTGTTCCAAGACAGCGTCGAAGGGTTTCAATATTTTTTCCGGGATGGGGAGCAGCGCAACTCCAATCTCAGCGCAGGATTTTTAAATCATATAAACCGTAATAGCGGAATAGTTGATTTATAAAACGTATAACGGTTTTTCTGGATTAGTCAAATTGAAATCAGCGTAACTCATTGACTTTACAGGAAAGCGATGATGCGGCCCCGTTCATATAAACACTTGTTGATATGCAGATATGGGTGCCGGCAGCAGAAATCTTGGTGATGGCATCGGAGGATGCTTTGGTATAGACTCGACAGAGGGAGATGGCGTAATGGAAACGCGCTCGCGCAAGCGAGAGTCTAGCTGGGTTCGACTCCCAGTCTCCAGAGCGTCGGAACTGTTCCGACATTCTGGAGACCGGAGGTCCCATCTGTGAAACCGCCCGAGAAACTGTATCAGTTCCACGCAGAGAACCTCCGAGCAGTCGGTGCGGGGTTGGACGACATTCTCGTATTAGCGCGGTCAGCAATCGCACGGAGACGCAAGGCGAGCGCAGCGACACATTTGAGACTCTATGCCTTCTTGCTGGGTGCGTGGGCGGAGTGTCGGTTACTCAAGCTCTTGTACGAACCGAATGCCTTTGACGACGCCGCGCGTAGGTCGGTCCTATCCAAGAAGGCCCTACTTCGTTGGCATGCCGTGCTTGAGGTAGCATACCGTCGGCACTATGGCATTCCCCGAGCGCGCCTGAAGCCACCTGCTCTTCCTGTTACTGCCGCCGAACGCCTGCAGAAGCTTCGCTCTATCCTTGATGACGATCTGAGTTCCATTATTACTCTCCGCAACAAACTCGCACATGGCCAGTGGGCTTACCCGCTGAATGACGCTCTAAATGACGTTGCTGAGGCACAGATGAGGATGTTGCGACAAGAAAACATCCTGACCTTGAAGTTCAAGGCAGCGATGATTGAGTCGCTATGTGCCTGTATTCACGATATTGTGGTCTCAAAACCAACGTTCGAACGGGATTTCGATGCTCACTTTCGCCACATTGAGCAGCGCCGGACTGATGTTCAGCGAAGAGACTATTCCACGTGGGAACGCCAACTGACCGACAAGTACGTTCGTGGGCAGGCTGATCTCCGCAAGAGGATTCTTGCAGGCGGATAACAAGGGCTTTGTGCCGACGGTTGTGCTCCCTGTTCCCTTCGCGCTCGGCACGGTGATTGTGGCATATGCCCAAATCGTTGTGAAATAAATGATAACATATGCGCTCTCCTCTCATTAGAAGTTCTTACGAAAATATGTACGGAAAGATCAGCGATGCAGCAGCGTGGCTGACGGAACAGGGTCTGCGAGTCGAGCCAACTAGAATTGGGGAGTATAAAAGGATTTTTGGAGAGATATTGTCTCTATATCAGGCGGGTAAGTTCAATGAAGATAAAAATCGAGAATATTTTCCTAAATACATCAACATCGTTTTTGAGGTTCAAGAGCTTGTGTATATTTACGATGGCCTTTCACCGTTGATGACTGCAGATCTTTCGTCTCGTTTTCAAATGTTTCTCAAAGGACCAACATCATACACAGACGAAAATATAAAGACCTCTTCAAATGTCGCACGAAACATAGCTTTTGAACTCTTAGTGGCAGCTAAACTGGCTAGCGCAGGCTTAATAGTTGATTTCGGGACAAACGCTGATTTAAAAGTTATTTTGGGAGACTTCGTTATCTATGTTGAATGTAAACGACCTCAATATTATCACCAACTTAATAGCAATATTAACGGTGCTCTTTCTCAGCTAGAAAAAAGATATAAATCGCATAACAGCACGAGTCAACCACGCGGCATCATGGCTATTTCTCTCACGAAAGTCTTAAATCCTACACAGGACATTCTTGTTGTCAAAAATACAGAGACGCTACATTCATCAACAGAGCGAATACTGGATGATTTTCAAACAGAATACAAATCAAAATGGTTTTTACCCCGCGACAAAAGAACAATCGGAGCATTAATTTATTTTAGCTCTCCTACTTCAATAGAAAATGAAAATATTATCGCTCACGCATATCAAATTGATTTTACAAATTGCTGTGATCCTAAAAGTGAAGACATGAAAATAATCAGACGCATAGCTAAACAAGTCGAAGATTCAGGACCAAGTTTATCGTAGCCATATATTCCAACAAGGCGCTTCACTTAACGTGACGCCTGAGTTTGTGTGATCAAACCTCAGATGTGGAGTTGACAAAGAAGCTGTAGATCTGATGCGGTGATTCCAACAAGCGCGTCGTGAGGGTCCGCTGCGCGGCCCCACACGCGCGCGTTAAATTGCAGCGATTCTCTAATTCTAAATTTTGGTGGTGACATGAGTATAAGACTCGGAAAAACAAAGGACCTCATGGGCATACTCAAGCTGCAAACAGCAAATTTACATGATAACCTTTCTGTTGACGAAAGGAAGCGAGGCTTTGTTACAACACCATTCTCGGAAGCACAGCTAAAAGAGCTGTTAGCGCAACGCGGGATCTTTGTGGCGGTAGAAAGAGGCGAAGTTGCGGCTTATGCAATGGCCGGCAGTTGGGACTTCTTTGCCGATTGGCCGATATTCCCATACATGGTTTCTCGACTTGGATCACTCGTCTTTTTAGACAAGCCCCTTCTTCCAGGGCAAAGTTTTCAGTATGGACCTGTTTGCATAAATTCTTCTCATCGTGGAACAGGACTATTCCCAAAACTGTTCGAGGAAATGCGGCTTGAATTTTCGTCTCGTTATCCGATTGGCGTTACATTCATAAATCGTATAAATGTGCATTCGTACATGGCGCATACTCGGAAGTTAGGATTAACTGTAATTGATGAATTTGAATTCTCGGATAGAAACTATTATGGACTTGCCTTTGACACATCAAGATCGGTAATCAGCAAATAAATATTAAGAGAAATACACATGCATGCAGATTTTATGGAGAAGATGAGAGACTATCGGATCGATTTCACCTTACTCGATTGGGAGTCGCCAAAGACCGGGGTACGTCAGAAGGTGATCACCCACCACGGGAAGAAGTTGCGTCTTGTTGAGTACACCAAGGCAATGCCCCAACACTGGTGTATGAAGGGACACTTTGGCTACATCGTTGACGGCCGATTCGAGATCGAGTTCCAGGACAGAGTCCTGATCTTTGAGCAAGGTGATGGGGTCTTCATCCCTGACGGAGAAGAACATAAGCATAAGGCAAGGACTCTAACGGCTGTTGTAAGGGTTATATTTGTAGAGGACATCTAACCTTGCCTTGCACCGAACTGGGAAACAACCCTGTTGCACGAAAGGAGACTATTGCTTTGGTCACTTGCTATCTCAAATACGTTGTCAATCCGCAGAAACTAAATGAGTTCGAAATCTACGGGAAAATGTGGATTCCTCTGGTTGAGAAATTCGGCGGCACTCATCACGGTTACTTTATGCCACATGAGGGACCAAGCAATATTGCGCTCGCGCTGTTTTCGTTTCCCAATCTTGCGTCCTATGAAGAGTATCGAGCCAAAGCTGCTGCTGATCCTGAGTGCCAAGCTGCGATGAAATATTACGAGGAAACTCAGTGTTTCTTCAGCTATGAGCGAAGCTTCATGCGCCCTGTCTTTCGATAAGCGGAATAAATCTAACCTGTGTTCCACGCCGTCCGCTACGCGGCGTGTGAACTCGTCGTTCTACCACGGCCGGAATGATATGTGTTCCAACTCAAATCTGGAAAGCAACTTCATTGACATATGAGCAAACACTCCAAGAAAACACTGTCTGATCTCACCTGGGCCGATCTGGAAGCCTGGGCCGGATCGCGGATCGTATCCCGCGGGACATCGTATCAAAAGAGCGGGTCCGTGCGGGACCTGGTCCGTACCTCCGATGGCGGTCTGCTCGCCTGGGTGCGGGGCTCGAGAAACTATGCGACAAAAGCGGCGCTCGAAAAGGGGCGGCTTTCGTCGGACTGCTCCTGCCCCTACGAGGGGACCTGCAAGCACGCTGTCGCCGTCGTGCTTGAATATCTTGAGCGCTTGAAGAAAAAAGCCGATGTGCCGTCAGCTGACGGGGATGACGAGCGGTTAATTGTTTTGGAGGATGCGTCTCTTGCATGGGAAGATTATGAGGAAGAAGAGCATATGGACGAAGATGAGGACGATGACCTCATCCCGGAAGCTGAGCGCGCGCTTGCAGGCATAGAAGCCTCCCTCAAGAAGAAGTCGAAGCAGGAATTGCAGGCCACGCTTTCTGGCATTCTGAAATCACATCCCGAACTGAAGAAGGAATTAGGATTTGCGCGACCAGCACCGGGGAAAAAGGGCTGTGCCGCGCTGACCAAGTCCGTCACGAAAGCCATCGTCATGATCAGCAGCGAGCCGGCATGGCGCAACTACTGGAAGCACACCGGGCACACGCCCGACTATTCGCCTGTACGCGATGGACTTCAGCGGCTTCTCGACGAGGGCTGTCCGGACGACGTGGTGCGGCTGGGGGAGAAGCTTTTTGTGAAAGGAATTGAACAGGTTGAGCAATCTCATGACGAAGGTGAGACCGCGACTGAGCTCTCCGACACCATGCCGATCGTTTTTAAGGCCCTTGCGAAATGCTCATTGTCTGATACGGACAAGCTGGAGCGGGCTGTTGATTTCGTTCTGAGGGACGATTACGATCTTTGCAGGGGGTTAGATGAGTTCCTGCAGCGCAGGTTCGCGAAAAAGTCATGGAGCGATCTGGCAGACCGTCTTCTTGCAAGGCTTCGAGATATGAAACCGGAGACGGGAGAAGGGGCTTTTTCCCGTGATTACAAGCGTGATCGCTTGTCCGGCGAGGTTGTCCGGGCTATGGAGAATGCCGGAAGAGAAGAGGAAGCCATTGGCCTGTGTTTACGGGAGGCGGAAGCGACCGGAAGCTATGAGCGTCTGGTAAGGAAACTCCGCAAGGCAGGCCGAACGACCGAGGCAGAAGAGTGGATTCGCAAAGGGGTGACGGTAACGCAGAATAAACTGCCGGGTATTGCGTCCTCCCTGAAAAAGGAACTGCTGGACATCCGGCAGCGGAAGAAAGACTGGCCGTTCGCCGCAGCGCTCCGTGCTGATGACTTCTTTGAACAGACATGCCTGAAAACCTTCAAGGAGCTTCAGGTTGCAGCTGAAAAAGCCGGGGTTTGGCTCCCTGTCCGGGACGCTTGCCTGGAATACCTGGAAACGGGCGTCTATCCGGGTGACAAGGCCGGTTGGCCCTTTCCTGACACCGGCTTCGGGAAACCTGAAAAGCCCCGAAGAGAAAAACAGCCTTTCACGGATGTTTTGATTGATATCGCCATTAACGAGAAACGCATTGACGATGTTTTGCAATGGTATGACGTTCAGAAGCAAAGAGCAAACGCCTGGTTCGGCTCGCATCGAGACGACGAGGTCGCGATGGCCGTTGCCAGTAAATATCCCGACAGGGCTATTACCATCTGGAAAAAGATCGCCGAGGGGATCATCGCCCAGGCCAAGGTCGGCGCTTACAGCGAGGCAGTCGCCTATCTCAGAAAAGCGCGACAGGCCCTGGACGGGCCCGGCGGAGCGGCTGAATGGGCTGCCTATCTGGCGGCCCTGACAGAGGCGAACAAGCGAAAACCCCGGCTCGTGGAGATGCTGAATGTCCTTAGCGGCAAGCCGATAATCTCGAAATAGCCATCCGGCCACCAGCACAGCTCTTCCATTGCTTCTCGCGGGCGTGTCGTGTATCATAGCCTCCATGACAGAAAAAAAACACGATACCGCAGTTGCCACGAACCGCAAGGCGCGCCACGACTATTTCATTGAAGAGACCGTTGAGGCGGGGGTTGCGCTCAAAGGCACCGAGGTGAAGTCCCTTCGCCTCGGCCTCGCGAACCTGACGGACAGCTATGTCCTGATCAGGAACAACGAGGCGTTCCTGTTCAATGCGAACATCAGCCCCTATACCCACGGCAACATTGCGAACCACGAGCCGCTTCGGACGCGCAAACTCCTGCTGCACAAAGCGGAGATCGTCAAGCTCACGTGGAAAATGTCCCAGAAGGGCTTCACGCTCATTCCACTCAAGATATACTTCGTGCGCGGCAAGGCCAAGGTGCTCATCGGCCTGGCCAAGGGCAAAAAGTCCTTTGACAAGCGCGATACGATCAAGGAAAAGGAATCGAAGCGCGAAGTCGAGCGGGTCATGAAGGACCGGCACCGGTAGTCCCCAACACCTCTTTTTTCTGCTACACTTATAAGCAGGCCGTCTTGAAGCACCCCTCTCTGACTGCAATAGGAAAGCGCATGGTGTACTTGGTATGTGCCATGGGGGCCCTGTTTTCCGGTGATGTTAAAGTTCTAGGAAAAAAAACAAAGGTATTTTACCGCAGAGATCGCAGAGCTCGCAGAGGTGGAGGGAATTGGGAAGGAGTTTAATGTGCTGTAATTCAAGATGTTCTCTGCGTCCTCCGCGTCCTTTGCGGTGAAAGATTTGACATTACGATTTTCTGTTAAAGGAGGGAACCATGAAACACATACAGACAGGATTGTTGGCGATCGCGCTGGCTGTGGTTTGCGCCGGTCTTGCCGCGGCGGGCCCCAAGATCGAGGCCAAGCCCGTGGAATACACCGCCGGCGGCGTTACGCTGAAGGGGTATCTGGCATATGACGCGAACAGAAAGGGCAAGCGGCCCGGCGTCCTCGTGGTCCATGAGTGGTGGGGTCAGAATGAATACGTCCGAAAGCGGGCGCGCATGCTGGCCGAGCTGGGTTACACGGCACTTGCCCTCGACATGTACGGCGAAGGCAAAATGGCCTCGCATCCCGAGGATGCCGGCAAGTTCTCGTCCGAAGTGATGAAGAACTTCCCGGTGGCAAAGGAACGCTTCTTCGCGGCAATGGAGTTCCTGAAGAAGCAGCCGACCGTGGATCAAACGAAGATCGCTGCCATTGGTTACTGTTTCGGCGGCGGGGTGGTGCTGAACATGGCGCGCCAGGGCGCGGACCTCAAGGGCGTGGCCAGCTTTCACGGGAGCCTGGCGGTCGTAAAGCCGGAGAAGCCGACGCAGATCAAGGCGGCGGTGCGGGTCTATAATGGCGCCGACGACAAGTTTGTGCCGGTCGAGGCGATCGAGGCGCTCAAAAAAGAGATGGCCGACCAGAAGGTGAACTTCAAGTTCACGAACTATCCTGGCGCGGTCCACAGCTTCACGAACCCCGGCGCCACCGAGGCCGGCAAGAAGTTCAATATGCCCATTGCGTACAGTGCCGCCGCGGACAAGGAATCCTGGGCGGATATGCAGAAGTTCTTCAAAAAGATCTTCAAAAAGTAGAGAGACAAATGAGCAATCGGGGCGCAGGCATGATGCCTGCGCCTTTTTTTATTGACCGCCGCCGGAACGGTCATTCTTGGCGCGGCGGTTGATGTATGGTATAGTGAAAACACTTATGCATGACAAGATAACGTGTATGGAATTTCCCTGCGTCTTTCCGCTTAAGGTGATGGGGCTGAACGGCGGGCCATTCGAATCCGTAGTGCAGGGGATGATCAAGAAGCACCTGCAAGATGCACCGGTCTTGTACGAGAGCCGGCCCAGCAGCAGCGGCAAGTATCTGTCCGTAACCGCTACGTTCACGGCAACAAGCCGGGAACAGCTGGACGCACTCTACCGGGAGCTGAATGCTCATGAGCTGGTGGTGATGACGCTGTAACCTGGGCTGCTGACAAAAGGTCTTGGACGTCTCTTTCGTCATTCCCGCGAAGGCGGGAATCCAGGGTTTCCAAATTATCTCTGGATCCCCGTCTGCACGGGGATGACGAACCAACCTCTGTTATGAAAAAAGTATTGATCGCCCATGATCTCCTCGCCTTGCTGGAACAGGAACGCTCCTTTCTGGGCCGGACGGACATGCAGGTGTTCGTTGCCGCAACGAACGACGAGGTGCTCGCTATCCACCGCGCGGAGCGCGTGGACCTCATCATGTCGAAGCTAGACCTGCCGGGCATGGCCAGTGAGAAGCTGTTTGGTCTGATCCGGGAGGATGCGGCGCTCCGCACGGTCTCGACGATCTTGTGCTGCGCGAACACGCCCGAGGCGATCAAGAAAAGTTCGCACTGCAGGGTGAACGCGGTGCTCCTGGAGCCGCTCCATTCCGTCCTGCTCATGGCAAAAGCACAGCAGCTCCTTGATATTGCCGCCCGGGAAACGATCCGCGTGCTGCTGGGCGTGATCGTGGATGGTCGTTTCGGGGAGGAAGCGTTCTACTGCCGTACGAAGAACATCAGCGCCACGGGAATGATGATCGAGACCAGGAAGCGTCTTGTCGAAGGCGCCCGGCTGACGTGTCAATTCTATCTTCCTGATGCAACAAAGATCCAGGCGACAGGCAAGATCGTCAGGATCATTCAACAGACGTCCGGAGGTGAAGACCTCCAATACGGACTCATGTTCACGGACATTGCCCCAGAGATCAAACAGCTGCTTGCAGACTTTGTCGAGAGTTCCCGGCAGGGATCGAATCGCGGCGGTCAATAACATCCCCACAAAGCCTTTTATGTAACCACGGGTCCCGAAAGACAACAGCACCCTCACCCCTGCCCCTCCCCCTCAGGGGGAGGGAAAAAGGGTGGGGGTTGTTCTCGTCGGGACACACAGATAACCACCGTTTTAAATCCAGGAGCGAGCGTATTCCCCGAAGATTGCTTCGGGGTTAGCGAGCGATTAGAATAACAACTTCCTTGAGGATCGAAGCTCCATGCGGTTATCTGTAGGGAGCTTCAATCTTGATTTTAGAACCAGCATTTAACCGTGTGCGGCGAAGCCGCCAGTGGTCATAAAGCCTTTTACGTCAAGTATGACAGCGCGTGGTGAGGCTATCATCTCTTCGATCCGCTCAAAATCCCGTTGTGTATGCCAGAAAAATAGTATAGAATAACCGCACTTTTTCGCAACCGCATCCGGTTCCTTATATCAGATCGCAGGAGGAAGCAATGAGACAGACCAAGATCGTGCTTTCAGACAAAGAGATCCCCACCAAGTGGTACAACATCATGGCCGATATGCCGAACAAGCCGAAACCGCCGCTCCATCCCGGAACCAAACAGCCTGTGGGGCCCGACGACCTCAAACCGATCTTTCCCATGGACCTGATCCTGCAGGAAGTAAGCACCGACCGCTGGATCGACATCCCCGAAGAAGTGCTGGACATCTACTCCCTCTGGCGGCCGTCGCCGCTCTTCCGGGCCCATCGGCTCGAAGCGGCCCTCGGCACGCCGGCGAAGATCTATTATAAATATGAAGGCGTGAGCCCCGCCGGCAGCCACAAGCCGAACACCGCCATCCCCCAGGCCTATTATAATAAGAAGGCCGGCATGAAACGCATCGCCACCGAGACCGGCGCGGGCCAGTGGGGCTCGTCCATGGCCCTCGCGGGAAAGCTCTTCGGCCTCGACGTCACGGTGTACATGGTGAAGGTGAGCTACGGCCAGAAGCCCTATCGTCGCATCATGATGGAGACCTGGGGAGCCACGGTCCACGCCAGTCCGACCAAGCTGACGAATTCGGGCAGAAAGGTCCTGGAGCTGGACCCGAACAGCCAGGGTAGCCTCGGCATCGCGATCTCCGAGGCCGTGGAGGACGCCGCCACGCACAATGACACGAACTACGCGCTCGGCTCGGTGCTGAACCATGTCTGCCTGCACCAGACCGTCATCGGCCTCGAGGCCAAGAAGCAAATGGAGATCGCCGGCGATTATCCCGACGTCGTGATCGGGTGCTGCGGCGGCGGAAGCAACCTTGCCGGCATCGGCTTTCCTTTCCTGCACGACAAGATCGGCGGCAAAAAGGTCCGCGTGATGGCCGTGGAGCCCGCGTCGTGCCCCACGCTCACCAAGGGCGAGTTCCGCTATGATTTCGGCGATGTTGCCGGGCTCACGCCCCTCATGACGATGTACACCCTCGGCCATGACTTCATGCCGCCGGGCATCCACGCGGGCGGGCTCCGGTATCACGGGGATTCGCAGCTGATCTCCCAGCTTTACCACGACAAGCTTATCGAGGCCCGGGCCTACAATCAGGTGCCGGTGTTCGAGGCCGCGCTGCAGTTCGCGAACACCGAGTCCATCATCCCGGCCCCCGAGAGCGCCCATGCGATACGGGCCGCCATCGACGAGGCGCTCCTAGCGAAAGAGGAAGGGAAGGAGAAGACCATCCTCTTCAACCTGAGCGGCCATGGGTACATGGACCTCCAGGCCTATGCCGACTATCACGACGGCAAGCTGAAGGATTTCGAGTACCCCGCCGAAGAGATCAAGAAGTCCCTCGCGAAACTCCCCAAGATATAAAAAGAACGGGGGGGCCGGTTAACCGGCTCCCCCGAACTGTTCTCACAGGCTTCGCTCCCCTACGGTCATATTTGCTCATGTTGACCGAAAAGATTCCGAGATATTTATAATAACAAAAGCATCTCTCGCAGAGCTCGCAGAGCACGCAGAGTTTAATCAAGACCCTTATGTCTTGTTTTTAACCCAGAACAGTGTTTTAATCTTTTCTCTGCGAACCCTGCGACTCTGCGAGAAAAAATATCCTGACCTGAAAAGAACTTGCTTGCGAGTTGTTTAGGCGGGTTATAGCGAGGAGCGGTTCTTGAGGTGGTCCAGGGCGTTCTCGGCGATAAGGAGATGCCCATCCGACTCCTTGATGATGCCGTTCGTGGTCAGCAGCTTCATGCATTTCGACACGGCTTCGCGGGACGAGCCGATCATGCCGGAGAGCTCTTTGTGGGTCACTTTGCCGCGTCTGAGGAACCCCTTGGCGCTGCTGTCGTCGTGCTTCGCTCCGTCGAGAAGCGCCCGGATGAGCCGCTCATTGACCTCCTGGAACGCGAGCGACTCGATCTTTTCGTCGGCCTTCCTCAGCCGCTCGACGAGGGTGGTCATGAGCGCGACGGCGATCTTCGGGTCCTTGTTCAAGAGCTCCAGGAAATCGGCCTGGCTCAGGACCGACAGTTCAGAATCCGAGTCCGCCACGATCGTTGCCGACCTGCCTTTGCCGTCAAGCAGGCTGAATTCACCGAAGAACGCGCCATTATCGAAATTGGCGAGTACGATCTCGTCCCCCTCGTCGTCCGACAGCATGGCCTTCAGGCTTCCCGCGTTCACGATGTACAGGTCCGTGCTCATGTCGGTCTTCTGGAAGATGACCGATCCTTTCTTGAACAGGACCGTTTTGCATTGCGAGGCGACCGCCTTGAGCTGGGTGTCCTTGAGGTGGGCGAAAAGAGGTATCTGTTTGAGGTAATTGATCAGCATGACGTCCCCTGAGAGGCGGCTGCGTGTCACCGGAGCGCGCGTCCCTGTTCCTTTCAGAAAGGATTGAAATTCAATGCCTAACTATACCATAGACCGTCCGGAAAAGAAATATCAGCTTGACAGTGGGTTCGGAAATCGGTACTATTATCAGCATCCGCAGTAAATGCGGATAAATACTCATGAAAGGTTGAGGTAACAAGAAATGGCTGAAGGTGAAGTGAAGTGGTTCAATGACAGCAAGGGGTTTGGTTTTTTGAAGCAGGAGAACGGTGAAGATGTATTCGTACATTTTTCCGCGATCCAGACGGAGGGTTTCAAGTCGCTCAAGGAAGGCGAGCGCGTCTCCTTTGACATTGTGCAGGGCCCCAAGGGCCTCCAGGCCGCCAATGTCCAGAAGATCTAACACATAAGCGACAACAACCTCAAGCCCCGGAGCGATCCGGGGCTTTTTCATTTTCAGCCCTTTCCCGCGAATACCCCCCCCCTCTGCATCCGCACTATTCAACGCTGATGATTCCGGTGCAGTCATGATGAACGATGTAATGACAGACCAACATCTTAATAGAATGATTTGCCACAGAGGGCACAGAGAGCACAGAGAAATACAAAAACGACTCTGGTTTAGTCTTTTCTCGGTGTCCTCGGTGATCTCTGTGGCGAAAAGAATCTGATGCGATTTATGGACAAAGGGCCACTTCATTTTGGATCATACGGAAATCAGCGCAAATCCGCGTTAAATTTATCTTGCTATAATCGGTGCCGAACTGGAGGCCGTTCATGGTATGCCGCGCTGATCACCTGGTGCGCCTTTGTGGCGAGGTCTTTCCGTGACAGATGCTGGTGCGTTGCGATGGGCCTCAGGATAACGCATTCCACGTCAATGGACCGGAGCGCCAGGAACCTCGGCAGGTGCTGGAAGAACGTTGTGTTGCCGTAGTAATAAAGAGAATCTCGATTTGCCGGGACCACCGGGTGTCCATTGGCCGCCCGGTAGCGGATGCAGACCGGGAGGAGGCTGGCGCCGGTCGTGACGGCCGCGGTGAAGAGTGAGTTTTTGAAGGGCCGCACCGTGTCGCCGTTCGAGGTCGTGCCTTCGGGAAACAGCACGACCGAGGTCCCCCGGGCGAGCACCTTCTCGATCTCCTCGATCTCCCGCGTCAGGCCCGCGCGGCTCCTTCGCTCCACGAAAAGGCACCCGCCGAGCCAGGCAAACAGGCCGAGGGGAAAGGTCTGCTTCAGTTCCACGGACGTGATGAACACCGAGGGCATGAGAGAGGCAACGACGAGGATGTCCGCATAAGAAAGATGGTTCGCGATGATGAGGTGGTTCGCACGGCGCTGACGGGCGCCCTTTCGCTTCAGACGGCGTGAATGCACGCGGATGCCCAGCACGCGAAGGCCGAGGCGAGCGAAGAACATGACGTTCCCGGTCAGGCGCGCCAGCCTGCGTGATCGGCCCGCGGGCAGCGCCATGATGCCGAGCGCGGCCAGCGCGTACAGGGTAAGGAGCAGGAAGATGGCGATGGATTTAAGGAGTATTCGCATGAAGGCAAAGTTGTCAACCCGTATTGTATCCCGAACCTGACCCTGGAGGACCTACTCGTTCAGCACAACCGCCAGTTTTTTCACCACGTCTTTCGGACCGAAACCGGGGAAGCGCATTTTAGCGAGAGCCTGCATTGCTTCTTCCTGTTCGTCCCGTACTGAAACATCCTTCACTTTTTCCCCATTATGTTTATAGGTGATCGTCCCGATATGGACAGCGCGCGCTTTTGCGGGGATCGTAACTTTGCTGTTCCGGGGCATCCGCAGAACGTCATAAGTCGTCCTTGAGTCGCCTCTCGGGGCGGCCCGTACCCCGCTGGGGATCATTATCTGCCCCACCCGGAAATATTTAACGCCGGGAGAAACGGGAAATAAAAAACCGAACCCAGATCAGGGTCGATCGCGTCATCGATCGAATTGATGGACCTGTTGAGGTCGTCGTTCATCGACATCATGATGTAATCCCGCTCGCCCTCTTTGACCTTGCCGAACTTGGGACTGACGATGACTTTGCCGATCAGCAGCACTTTTCCTTCAGGTATTGCCTCTCCTGTTGAAAGCGGCTTCACAAAGGAGCCGCACCCGAAGAAAAAAGGCAGCATAACCGCGATAGAACATATAGCAATCTTTTTCATTTCCGATCTCCATTTTATATTCCGTGACACCCGGTTATCGCCTCGATTTGGATGGTTAGAATCATATCAGCATCATGATGACGTGGAGCTAAGGGGTGCCGCGCTTCCGCGGCGCCCCTCTTGATCGCAAAGTTAGACTTCCAACCGTAAATTGATGCGTTTTAGTTCCTCAATCTCAACAGGCTCCCACCATTTCGCTGCGTGGAACCGCTGTAGGTTACGGAGCCTATAAATAGGCTTGAGAGTTTTATCCTCTGAGCGAAGATTCGTGATGCTTAAGTACCTCAACTCGCCTAGATTGCCTAAAGGGCCAAGACTTTTTATTTTCTGCGTTGTCCACATGCTCCCATCAATGCCAAGACCAAGAAGCTGGGTACATTCACCGATCGGTGAAATATCCTGAATGTGTTTGATGTTCTCCAGCTCAAGCCACCTGAGCTGCTTAAGTTGTGTGAGCGGTGTAACGGACTGGAGCTGTGATGAGCTTCCGATGTGAAGGCTTTGTAATTGCTTAAGCTTGAGTACACTCTCAATTGACTTGATACCACTCCATTTAAGCCATAGCGCCTCAAGGCCATGCATCCCACAAATGGCCTCGAACATGACCTGTGACACTTTGTCCGATACCCAAAGGATACGAACATTTACTAGTGAGGGAAGAACCTGTATCCAGCGTTTGGTTAACTTTGCTTGGTCCTTTGATGAGATGGACGGCGCTCCAGTAATGCTCAACCTCCCTTCACCAGAATATTTGTCCGGGTCGGAAAGGCCGGGCGGAGGGAATGCTTCCCCGGGGCGGTAGTACCAGTACCCCTCCTTGTAGTCTCTTTCAGTAAATTCAATAGGCATGTGGAAGTCTAACGTTAAAGCTCAGCTGCGCCGTTTTTTGGCGTCGGCTGGAGCGTCTTGTTAGGTTTTTTATTCATTCGCTTCTTTCAATTTTAACAAATAATACATGCCGGAACGTTTAGCTTCGTTTTCTGCCTGATCTGCATGTACGTCAACTAATATATTTCCAATTGCGGCTAGTGTTTTTGCAATAGCCAGATTTGGGGGCATAGTTGCATACGCTGTAGCTAGCTCAGGCACTTGCTTAGCCGCATCAAATGCACGGTAGTACCATTTTTTGTTTGGCGCATTGATTATATTTTGAAGTTCAATTAGAGATGGCTGCACTTCTGTTTCAACGAGAAATTTAGCTGCCTGTATGACATCTTCACTTTTGCCTTCAGTAGTAATAGCTTTATTGAGTTCTCCTGCGAGTCTTAATACACTTAATCTGAAAGGTAATAAATAATCAGATAGCTCATGCCGCATTTCTAAAATTTCTTGCGGATTCATGGGTCTCAACTTAGGCAGTACAAAGCTAGCGCATTCCATAGCTAGAATTGTTGCTAATAATTTGGAATTATTCTTTGGGCTGTCGCCACCTCGTGCTGGCACAGGCATATGCAGATCATCATTGATAAGTGGAATGCCATGCTTAGCGCTATAAATTAATGCATTTGCTGGATATTGAAGAGAACCTGGATAATGTATTGAGCTTTCATTGCCAGGCAATCCTTTAACATAATTTTTTTCATATATTGGTATAAAATTCTTCTTTGGAGGCCCAAATAGCTCTTCATCTAATGCTTTTATTATTTCGTCCGTCCCTTTTTCGTCATCACTGAAAGCTTCACTTTCCTTGCCAGTAAAATAGCAAAATTCTCTTAATTGATTTGCAATTGGTAGAAAGCGCAATGAACCAATTAATACCGCCGTGTTGTAATCGATGCGTTCTAAATTCTCTAACCTTTCGGCTTCTTTAATAACATCAGTCAGGTCATAATTATCATGTGGGAAGTAAACACGAGGGAAATGTATTTTATCGAATATTAGCCCCATAAAAGTAAGAGATGCCGGACCGGATGGTATAGGCTTGGGATAATAAACAACTTCTAATGATGGTATATCCATATTATTTATAGAACCTAACGCGCGGGTGAGACGCGCGTTTTTTGCGCGTCGGACTCGACCCGCATTGTTAGACTCTTCGTTAGGTATTTTATTGTTCTTGCCGACTTACTACTTGTCACATAATCATTTACCATTACCTGTCTCTGGTTGAGGCATCGTAAAACCAATCGGAGATTTCCCGATGGTACTCCACGGCTTTAGTTCTAAAACGCCATTCAAAAGTAAAACCATGTAGTCAAAGGCTGGTTTGAAGTTATTTGGATCTGACAAATCGAATTCAAATCTTCCGTCATTATCAGTTCCAATTTTCAGTTCACACTGATTCTCACGCAACATGAAGCGGATAGGAATATGAAAGGAGCTTTTGGGATATGTTTTATCTCCATGATCGAGCACCAACTTTATGCCAGATATCCAATAGCCATCTTTATCATGGGTTATAGCATCAATTGGTGTCATTGCTTCTTTATAGTGAATATTTCCTTCATCGTCCCTAACAGCCTGCAGCGGTTCAATATATCGTTTTGTAGATTTATCGCGAAAATCGAGATATGTTATCGGAGCACCAATATAACTGGTAAATTCGCTGGCCAATTTAAATACAAATTGCATTGACGCAAACCTGTACTGCTTGTGGCGTTCATCCCACACTGAATATTGTGCACGTAAGTCATCGAATATTGCCATGTCAAGGTTCTCCCTCTCTTTTACTCGGGCTGTTTGGGCTCGCCGAGCGATTTTGGCCAACCGAGGCAATAGATAGTTCTTTGGTGCCTTTCCACCGGGTGGCCATAATCAGTCAAGTGTGTGCTTATTAGTAGCCAGCCGAGGCTCAAGTAATCATTGGCCTTAATATA
This sequence comes from uncultured Nitrospiraceae bacterium, assembly GCA_964412455.1. Lineage (GTDB taxonomy): Bacteria > Nitrospirota > UBA9217 > UBA9217 > UBA9217 > JAAXXJ01. Next base: position 97,673 of record CAYPOT010000005.1, read on the forward strand.
TGAATCCGTTTCATACAGTTTGCATATTTCCTGATGTTCAATTGGGTTTTCCATAGTAGTCTCCTCTAAAACTAACGCGGCGCTGACGCGCCGACTTTGGCGCGTCGCAGTCGAGCGCCAGGTTATTTTGAGTTATTCAAACGGTTCTCTATTATATTTATCAACTGTTATTTTGTAGTGATTTCCAGACTTTTCTTTCATTTCTATTAATTTATAAGTTCCTCGGACCCAATAAAGCGGCTTCCTAAAGCTCCCGGAGTAATCGGCGACTAGAACCTCAAAGCGCATGTTATCTGTTTCGAACCAGTTGTGCGTTCCGCCATCAGGTGCTTCATCATTTTTCATGAGAGGAGAAAGCCATTCACCCGCATCTTCAAACTCAACAACACGAAGCTCGTTTTCCGGTGTAAATGTAAGTATTGTGTCAGTTCTAAAATGCCCCGTACCGCTATAAATGAGAGGTACATCGATAAATAAGCGATTTTTGATTTTAAAATAATTCGACTCTTCGAAAGAACATACTGCCGAGATTTCTGGCGCCATCACTTCACCCAGTAACTCAAAAATATGTCCACTTTGTTTCCAAATACGGATAACGTCGCGGCTCTCTAAATAATTCTCACCTTGGTAAAGTAATGTCAGAAAGGAAGTAGCTTTTGAATAACCAGCAAAAGAAAAAGAATCTTTCACACTTGACGTATTACTATCTACGTTAATGTCGGATTTCGCCTCATCTATAGATTGAACAATTTTTGTTCCTCTGTTGAATAAAGTGATTCGTGGTCTATCCTCTGAATCGGATATTGTCCCTGACGAAACGTCCTTCGTTGATTGTTTCCATTTCTTCAGTGCTTCTATACGCTGGGCATATAAAGCCTGAATGCAGGCAACATTTGATGAACTTGGACAAGAGGTATTCCGCTTCTTTAACCATTCAATCTGTTCTTTTTTCAATAAACGCTTATCGCGGGGATCGAGATTAGAAATCAAGTTCTTATAAATTAGTCCAAGCTCGACATCGGCATCCGCCAATGGTTTCGATTCGCAAATCGTTTTCTCAATTTGCGAGGCGGCCTTTTTACAGTCAAAACTAGTCGAGTACTGAATTGTCTCTGCGTTTGCAGAAAGAGTTGCAAGTAAGAGTGCGGGGGCAATTAAAGAAATACTAAATGATTTTTTCCAGGCCATGCATCTTCCTTTTTAAAAATAACATGCCGGTAACTCGCCGCTAGGCGAGTCGATGTTGACCGGCTGGTTGGAATCACTGCGGCGTCATATTTTCAAGGAAAAAGTCGTGACCCTGTCGACTTCTCATTAATTCCAGGACGATATTTGCTCTATTTTGGAGTAGATCTCTTCAAAGCCGCTGCTGGATGAACGGCGCCATCCCCAACTCCATTCACCAAGATGGCTCAGACGTCGTATTTCATCGTCTGAGATAAACCCTGCTTCGCGATAAATGTCTGCCGCTTCTTTGCCCTTTACATCTTCTGAACTGAGACCGCCGCCGGTGTAACAGAGCGTGAACCACCAATCAGCATGTTTTTGGCTGATCTTTCTAAAGAAAGCCGCACCCTCGGCAATCTTGAAACCGCGCCTCCCCAATGTCTCATAAACATCTGGCTCACTAATTTTCAAGGCAGCCATCAAAATAGTTCCGACTCCTGGGCACCAAAGCAATCTCCCTTTATTTGATTCATCCGTTTCAAAAATGTGCCCCATAATCCTGAAGACCTCCTGAACCTGGCGAGGAGTCATCTTCAGAGAACTTAATAATCCAGCAATAGTGTTAACGCGATCACTGTCTATCTGCATAAAACAATACCGCTCTCTCTGTAAATAGTAATCTACGTATTTGGCTGCGATCCTACCGTATGCTTGCTCATTCGGTGTTGGTATTGCGACTTCTCGCTGGACGAATTTGCGATAATACTCAGGAAAATCCAGATCGATACCAAAAGAAGCCTTTGCTGCGCACTCCAATTGCTTACGATCTACCGCCAAAATAAAGACAATCCCATGAATATCGAATATATGCTTTATTGTCTCCAGGTAAGAAATTGCATAATCAGGTCGACAGCGATCCAATTCATCGACCAATATCAAGATGCTCGGATTGTCGCCTTTAGCAACATCCCTAATTGCCGCCTTTAAAGCTTGGAGGGCCTTTTTCTTTTTTCCAAATGTATCAAAAAGACTGTTTTGTATTTGCTGTTTCCCTTCTTTCGCAGCCTTTTTCTTCTCCGCCAATTCCCCGGCTGCAACAGCATCTATGCCGGTCAACTTACTGACAACTTGGTTACCTATTCCAGTCAGAAACCAAGCAACATCTTTGGCGGCGTCGCGAAGACTCTGAGATGCCTTACCTTTCTTATTGAGGGCCTCAATGAGAGCTGACACGAGCGACAAAAGCGGATCGCCACAATAGTCATCGTTCCAAGCATTTACTTCGACGATAAGTGGTCCCTCGCCGGCACCCCTGTTGCTGACGATTCGGTCCACCCACATTTTGAGAAAAGTGCTCTTACCC